>CAWGVD010000001.1:0-31925 GCA_963825795.1 uncultured Actinomycetes bacterium
GTGAAGAGGAAGTGGGCATGCCCATGTTCAGACGCTGGCGTGAAAAGAAGAAGGTTGCTGGAGCTCGCCCGGCTGCTCGCGCGAGCTGGACGCCTACGCCGCGCGCGCGCTAGGCGCTGCGGGCAGCGCCACCGGCTCAGCGAGCAGCGCGCGGAAGCGCTCCGACTCGAGCAGGCTGCGCTTGACGCCGTCTCGAGCTGCAGCTCGTCGAAGATTTCCTGGGCGGCCGGGTCTCGCGTCGTCGAGCTTCCACTGAGCGCGCAACCACGCCGCGAGCTCTTCGTAGCGGTCCTCGGCGTCGAAGACGCGGCGCACGACGAGCTGCGGCGCGACGGTGCCGTTCCAGCGGTTCTCCTCGAGCCGGAAGAGGACGTCGAAGCGGCCGACGCGGCGCAACCGGTCGAGGTGCGACCCGAGCCCGAACGCGATCGCGCTGCCGGCGTCGCCGCCGTTCTCGCCGCGCACGCGGAACTTCAGGTGCTTGCCGTCGCCGACCGTGCCGAGATCGCGCAGCTCGCACGACGGTGCGAGCAGCGTCACGCCGGGGTTGCCGAGCCCGAACGGCGCGAGCTGCGCGAGCTCCTGCGCCAGCTCGAGCGTCAGCGGCAGGCCGCGCGGGACGATCGCGTCGACGAGCGTCGACCGGCGCGAGCTCCTCGTCGCGAGAGCATCCCGTCCGCGTGCTCCGCGAAGGCGCGCGCGAACGCGTCGACCTCCGACAGGGCCGATCGAGAGCCCGGCGGCGGCGCGATGGCCGCCCCAGCGCAGCAGATGGTCGGAGCAAGCGGAGAGCGCCTCGTGCAGGTCGAACGCGCCGACCGAGCGGCCCGAGCCCTTCCAGTGCTCCTCGCCGCCCGCGATCAGCACGACCGGGCGGTGGTAGCGCTCGACGAGCCGCGACGCGACGATGCCGATCACGCCCTCGTGCCAGTCCGCGTCGGCGAGCGCGTAGCCGTGGCGGCGCCGCTTGTTCTCGGGCCACTCCTCGATCTGCGCGACCGCGGAGCGGAGGATGCGCTCCTCGACGGCCTGGCGCTCGCGGTTCACCTCCTCGAGCCGCTGCGCGAGCCGCCTCGCCTCGTCGGCGTCGTCGGTCAGCAGCAACTCGAGCGCCTCGCGCGGATGGCCGAGCCGGCCGGCGGCGTTGATGCGCGGCGCGAGGCGGAAGCCGACCGCGCCCTCGTCGACCGCGGCCGGATCGACGTGCGCGACCTGCATCAGCGCGCGCAACCCGGGCTTCTGCGTGCGCGCGAGCGCGCGCAGGCCGGCGAGTGCGAACGCGCGGTTCTCGTCGACGAGCGGAACGACGTCGGCGATCGTCGCGAGCCCGACGAGGTCCTGGTGCTCCGCCAGCGGGACGCCGAGCGCCTCGGCGAGCTTGGCGACGACGCCGGTGCCGCAGAGCTCGGGGAACGGGTACTCGGACGGCCGCGTCGCGACGATCGGGACAGTCCGGCAGCTGGTCGCCGGGCCGATGGTGGTCGGTGACGACGACGTCGAGCCCGCGCGCCTTCGCGCGCGCGACCTCTTCGACGGCCGTGATCCCGCAGTCGACGGTCAGCACGAGGCCGCAGCCCTCGTCGGCGAGGCGGTCGAGCGTCTGGCCCGACAGTCCGTAGCCCTCGTCGAAGCGGCTCGGCAGGTGCCAGTCCACCTGCGCGCCGAGCGCGCGCAGGCAGGTCAGCGCGAGCGCGGTGGCGCAGATGCCGTCGACGTCGTAGTCGCCGTGGACGCAGATGCGCTTCCCGGCCGTAATCGCAGCGTGGATCGTCTCGACCGCCGCGGCCATGTCCCCGAGCAGGAACGGATCGTGCCCGGGAGGCGCGCCGGCGAGGAACGTGCGCGCGCTGGACGGCTCGGTGTGGCCCCGCCGGACGAGGACGCTCGCCGTGAGCTCGCTGACCCCGAGCTCGCGCGTGAGCGCCAGGACGGCGTCCGGCGGGCAAGGTTTGATCGTCCAGACACCGTGCTGCATGGGCAGTCCACGGTACGAGCACGGTCGGACGGCAATCGAAAGTCCGGAATTTGGGAATACTGTTTCGTCGAATGATTCACCGCGCAGTCATTCTCGTCGCCTTCGTCGCCCTGGCCTGCGCGGCCGCGCCCGGGGCGGCGCGCATGCCGACGATCGCTCCCGGCGTGATCGCCGGCGGCGTCTACGTCGGCGACCTGACGTCGGAGCCGGCGCGCGCGCAGCTCGCCGCGGAGTTCGCACGCGCCCGTGCGCGTCGTCCACGGCAAGCAGCACTGGTTCGTGACGCCGCGACGGCTCGGCGCCGACGCAGCCGTCGACACAGCGGTCGAGAAGGCACTGGCCGCACCGGCCGGCAGCGGAGATCCCGGTCGACGTCCGCTCGTCGGGCGACAAGGTGAAGCGCTTCGTCGACACGCATTCGCGCACCGTCGACCAACCGGCCGAGGACGCGCAGCTCGTCAGCGTCTCGAGCGCCGGCCCGGTGATCAAGGACGCGACGACGGGCGTCGCCGTCCGGCACCGACTGCTCGAGCGCAGGCTCGAGCGCGCACTCGAGAACGGACTGCGCAAGCGGATCGCGCTGCCGACACGGACCGTCGAGCCCGAACGCACGCTCGCGACGTTCGGACCGGTGATCTGGATCAGCCGCGGCTCGAACACGTTGCGTCTCTACGACGGCGTGCGCTTCGTCAGGTCGTTCGGCGTCGCGACGGGACAGGCCCGCTACCCGACGCCGTCCGGCCTCTGGGAGGTCGTCGACATGCAGCGCAACCCGTGGTGGCGCCCGCCGGACTCCGAGTGGGCGAAGGGACTCGAAGCCCGTGCCGCCCGGCCCGGGCAATCCGCTCGGCACGCGCTGGATGGGCCTGAACGCCGCGGGCGTCGGCATCCACGGGACTCCCGACGCGGCGTCGATCGGCTACTCGGCGTCACACGGGTGCATCCGGATGCAGATTCCCGATGCGGAGTGGCTCTTCACGCACGTCCAGATCGGGACGCCGGTCTACATCACCTAGAGCGGCGCAGGGACTCGCGCGCGGCCTTCACCCACAGCAGCACGAGCCCGACGACGGCCGCCGTCCCGACGACGATCACGGGCGCGAGCGCGAGACGTGCTCGGTCGAGAGCTCGAACAGCCAGGCCACGCCGAGCGCGGCGAGGACGCAGAGCGGGCCGGCGATCCAGAGCAGCAGCCGCCTCACCCGGCGAGCGTAGCCCTCGCTGCTACCGATCGCTCGGGCCAAGCGCCTGACCGAACACGGGAGCGGTAGGAGCTGCACCGCAGCGTTCGTGCGCTGACGTTACGCCCCCTCGCAGGTAGTGACAGGCTAGCCACGGCGATCAGGGCAGGTGTATGGTGTCTCGCTGCTCGGAAGAACGACCGTGCACGAGACCGACCAGCCTGTACGCGGCGGTGAAGCTGTGCGTGGCATCCAGCGGTCAGGTCTGAGCGGCGACGACGCGTGTCGCCTCTGGACGTCGTTGCGTGCGACTTGAAGGTCGATTTGCAGCGCAGAGTCAGTGAGCGTTGCTGGCCGTCGACGGTGAAAGACATCGCACCGGCAGATCCCGGTGCTCCGGTTATCTGCGCCGTCGGAATCGACAAGCACGCTGTTCCCGAGGGTGCCACGACCATGTAACCAAGGCACGGTGGTCAGGATGAGGTAGACGTCCGCAGTGCGTCATGAAACTTGCGCCGATCGAACACGGTGACGCCTGCGCGTGTACCCCGTTGCCTCCCGGTCGCGCCGGCCGGGCCGGTAGCACCCGTGTTGCCCTGCGGGCCGGTCTTGCCGGTGTTCCCCGTGTTGCCCTGCGCGCCCGTGATCCCTGTCGGGCCGGTGCTGCCCGCGCCCGGCGGGCCCGTTGCGCCGGTGTCGCCCTGCGGGCCGGTCAGGCCGGTCTCGCCTGCGCCCGGCGGGCCGGTCGTGCCCTGCGGGCCGGTCGCGCCGGTTGCGCCCTGCGGGCCGGTCGGGCCGGTGCTGCCGGTGTTGCTCCGTTGAGGCCGGTCGCGCCAGTCACGCCGGTGTCAACCCTTGTGGGCCGGTCGGACCCGATTCGCCCGTGTTGCCCTGCGGGCCGGTCGCACCCGTATTGCCCTGCGGTCCAGTCGGGCCGGTGTCACCGGTATTGCCGGTATTGCCCGTGTTCCCACTCGCGCCGGTGTTGCCCTGCGGACCGGTCGAGCCCGTATTCCCCGTGTTCCCCTGCGGTCCCGTTCGACCGGTATTGCCCGGTATTACCAGTGTTCCCGGTCGCGCCGGTGTCGCCCTGCGGACCGGTCGACCCGGTATTGCCGGTGTTGCCCGCAGGCCGTCTCGCCAGTGTTGCCCTGCGGACCGGTCGCGACCCGTATTGCCCTGCGGTCCGGTCGGGCCGGTGCCACCGGTATTGCCGGTATTGCCCGTGTTCCCCGTCGCGCCGGTGTTGCCCTGCGGACCGGTCGGCGCCCGTATCCCGTGTTCCCGGTGTTGCCCTGTGGGCCGGTCGGCCCGTATTGCCCGTGGTCCAGTCGGGCCGGTGCCACCGGTATTGCCGGTCTTGCCCGTGTTCCCGCTCGCGCCGGTGTTGCCCTGCGGGACTCCGGTCGATCCCGTGTTACCCGTGCTCACCGGTGTTGCCCTGCGGACCGGTCGGGCCCGTGTCGCCCGTGTTGCCGGTGTTGCCGATCGCCCGGTCGGCCGGTGTCACCGGTATTGCCGGTATTGCCCGTGTTCCCGCTCGCGCCGGTGTTGCCCTGCGGACCCGTCGGGCCGGTGCCACCCGTGTTCCCGGTGTTGCCCTGTTCCCAGTCGCGCCGGTGTTGCCCTGCGGACCCGTCGATCCCGTGTTGCCCGTGTTCCCCGTGTTGCCCGTGTCGCCCGTGTTGCCCTGCGGTCCGGTCGGGCCGGTGCCACCGGTATTGCCGGTATTGCCCGTGTTCCCGCTCGCGCCGGTGTTGCCCTGCGGACCGGTCGATCCTGTGTTCCCCGTGTTCCCGGTGTTGCCCTGCGGGCCGGTCGGACCCGTGTTGCCCGTGTTGCCGGTGTTGCCCTGCGGCCCGGTCGGCGGTCCCCGGTGTTGCCGGTGTTGCCCGTGTTCCCGCTCGCGCCGGTGTTGCCCTGCGGACCGGTCGGCCCGTGTTCGCCCGTATTGCCGGTGTTGCCCTGCGGGCCGGTCGGGCCGGTGCCGCCGGTGTTGCCGGTGTTCCCGCTCGCGGGCCGGTGTTGCCCGGTCGTTGCCCGTGTTGCGCCGGTGTTGCCCTGCGGGCCGGTCGACCCGTATTACCCGTATTCCCGTGTTGCCCTGCGGGCCGGTCGGGCCGGTATCACCCGTGTTGCCCGTGTTGCCCTGCGGGCCGTCGCGCCGGTTTCGCCCTTATCGCCCTTCGCACCCGCCGCACCTGCGGTACCCGCGGCACCCGTTGCGCCTGCCGCTCCCACGGGCCCCGCAGGTCCGGCCGGCCCCGCAGGCCCCGCCGGTCCGGGCTTCGGCGGAGACGTCAGCGGTATCTTGTAGCGCTTCGCACCCTTGCCGCAGGAGCCGAGCCGGATGTTGAGATCGCCCACGCTCTCGGGCGAGCCCTTCTTCTGGGCGCAGACATAGAGGTACTTGGGCGCTTTCGCGCCGGAACGCGTCGGCTGCGCACCGCCGGTCGACGCAACGAGCCCGACGACGGCGGCGACGATGACCAGAACCAACGCACGGCGACCTGACCGCGGTGGCAACCCCTGCGAACCCCAAAACCCCGGTCGCACTGCCATTCGATCCTTCCCCCGTCGAAAGGGCTACACGACTCTGGTCGTCAACCCGTGCCCCACTGATGACCATAGCTGGCAGTTCCCCGCGTGCGCCAGTCCTGATCAGACGCGACGGATCGTGAGGCTGTACGTCCCGTGGCTCTTCGCTCTTGGCGTGAGCCGCAGGAAATACGGCCCCGGACCTCGGCGCGACGGCCCGGAGCGTTGCGCCCGATCGGGGCCGAAGCAGACGAGCCCCATGCCGCCGAGCGACGTACGATGCCACGCGCGGTGCCTTCCGAGCGCGCGATCAGCACGTCGCCGCGACGGAGCGTCAGCCGGTAGGTGTCCGAAGGATCGTCCTTCCAGTCGAGCGTCGCTCGAATCGTCCCCGCGACGCGAGACCGGAGTCGCATTCGCGCGTCAGATCGTTCGGCTCACCGAAGTCCGCCGACGCCACCGAACGCTCACGCTCCTGAGCGCCGCGCCGACGTCCAGCAGTCCTGCCCCGACTTGATGGCGTGGATCGGTCACGGGCCGCGCGGTCTGCCTGGAGCAACGCGGCGACCTGCTCCGGCCGAAGTGTGGGATCGGCCCCGAAGAGGATCGCCGCGGCGGCCGAGACCATCGCCGTCGCGAAGGACGTTCCGGTCGGGCCCCACGCCTCACTGTTCGCACCGCCCGTCGAGTAGCAGCCGGTCGTGCCGGCGAAGGGACAGTCGGGTGTCGCGAAGTACGGGTTGTTCCGTGTCGGCCAGAGCGTCGTGACGAGCTCGCCCGGTGCGGCGAGATCGACCCAGCGCGCGCTGGGGATCGAAAAGCCCGCGGGCGAACGCTCGGCGGTCGTCGCGCCGACGGTGAGCACGTGAGGGAGCCACGCCGGAGCTTGCGTGAAACCCGCCGGAGTGCAGCGCGCGAAGTGAGCGTCGAAACAGTTGCCCGCCGCTGCGACGACGAGCGCTCCATGCGCCAGCGCGTAGTCGACGGCCTCTCGGTAACCAGTGACAGGACCGAGGCCGGCAAGCGAGAGGTTGATGACACGCGCATGCTGGTCGGCGGCCCAGCGGATCGCGCGCGTGATCGAGCTCGGTTCGAAGGAGCTCGACGAATCGGCGCCGCCGACGCTGGCGACGAGCAGCCTCGCGTTCGGCGCGATCCCGTCGATCCCCTGGCCGTTGCCGTCGATCGCGCCGATCAGGCCCGCGACGGCGGTGCCGTGCGGGCTCTCGGGGTATAGCGGCTTGCCGCTCCCGAACCCCCGCGCGCCCACGATCCGGCCGGCGAGATCCGGATGATCCCCATCGACGCCGGTGTCGACGATCGCGACCCTCACCGGTGCCAGCGAGGGCAGCGCGGACGGCCTGCCGATCGTCGCGAGATACGGCTGAGGCAGCGCGGCGACCGCGCGCGCAGTGTGCGGGGTCGGAGCGGAAGCCGCGAACAGGACCGCCACGACGACGCAGGTCCTGGAGAGGCTTCGAAGCCGTAGCGGGAATGTCGACATGGGCGCGCAGCCGGCGATGCCGCCGGTTCGAAGCTGTCGTCGGCGCGGCGCGCTCCCCGCTCAGTCCCTCGTTCGAGGGACGGCAGCGGCCTGGGTAACCTCTCGGCATGGCGGAGGCCAACTACTGGTCGGGCGAGGACTACGTCGTCGAGTTCCTCGGTTACCGCTTCGGCTTCAACAACGAGGACTTCGAGCAACGCGTGACGGCGTCCGCGGTCAAGCTCGGTCTGCTCGACGGAAACGAGCTCGACGAGGACGAGACGTCCGACCTGGTCGAGCTCGCGGCCGACGGTGTGATCCAGGACGCGCGCAGCGGCCTGGGGCGCTATCTCGTGCGCCACTGGGAGCGCGTCTCGCTCGTCGAAGGCGAGTCGCTCGTCTACTGGCTGCGCAAGCTCGTCTTCCGCGGGGCGTGGCTCGACCATCGCGTGAAGGAAGGTCTGCTCGAGGTGGCGTTCGACGACGAGAGCGGCGAGTTCGGGTACCGCGACCCGCGCGGCGGGCGCGCCCTGCTCGAGCTTGCGCCCGTGCCGTCGTGGCACGAGCTGCAGTTCAGGCGCTGACGGGCGGCGCCGTGCGGAGGATGCGGCGTGCTGTGAAGAGCGCGACCGCGCCGATCGCGCCGACGTAGATCCAGAGAAGCCACGTGGAACCGCTGTCGGTGCCCGCGCCGATGCCGTGCCAGGTCGCCGCGAGCCATACGGCGAAGTTGAGGTAGTGGAGCCGCCGCCAGAGCCGGTACGAGATGCGCGTGCGGTAGTGGTTCGCGACCGCGAGCGCAACTAGCAGCTCCGCAGCGACGATGCCGAGCCCCGTCCACAGCGGCCGGTAGCTCGACGCGAACGGAACGACGAGTTGCAGGACAGAGAAGTGCGCCTCGGAGTCGATCGCGATCGTCACGACGTGCAGCGAGACGAAGGCGCCGACGAGCATGCCGACGAAGCGGTGCACGTCCTCGACCGCGAAGCGCGGCCAACCTGCGAGGCGCTCCCTGCCGGAGAGCGCGAGACCGATCACGACGACCGAGCTGAGAAGCACGTACGCGACGATGCCGCCGGCCCTCGCTGCCTCCCACGCGACGCCGTTCACGCCGCGACTCGCACGGACGACGGCCATCGCCGCGTGCAGACGATCTCGCCGAAGTGCCCGAGAAAGCGACCGGCGAGGCCGCGCTCGTCGAGAAACGCGGGACCGGCGTGGCCGAGCAGGAAAGCCGCCTTGGCCGCAACGTCGGACTGAAGGCACGTCGCCGCGCAGGTCGTGACCTCGACCCACGGCGATCGTGCCGGCGCGCCCGTTTCGAGGGTCGATCAGGTGGTGCTGCCACGCGCCGCCGCGAAGCCAGCGCCTCTTTGCGCTGCCGCTCGTCGCAAGGCCGCCGGCGACGAGGCGCACGGCGTCGCCGCCCGGGAGCGCGACGTCGAGCGCACCGCGCGCGGCAATGTCGCCGCCCGCCGAGACGAAGCCGTCGCCCGAGATCAACTCCAAGGCGTCGTCGACCGTCTTGCTCTTCACGACGCCGTTGAGGTCGAGACGCACGCCGATCGGCCGGCTCAGGGCGCATTCCGACGCGCGCACCGCGCGCCACCGGCCGGGGGCAGCCGGGCGCGGCGGGCTCGGCGACGGACCAAGCCGGCCGAAGTCGCGGTCGTAGCCGGCCGCCTCGATCGCTTCTCCGAGCGTCGGGTCGACGAGACCGCCGGTGCTCGCCGCGGCCCGCAGAGCAATCGCGACCATCTCGGCGAACGCCGGCGAAACGGAGACGACATTGCTCGTGGAGGCGTTGACGCGGCTCAGTTCGCTGTCGCGCCGGAAGCGGCTGAAGGTCTCGTCCCGCTCGGCGAACAGGCGCTCGATCGCCTGCGCCTCGGCGGGCGATGCGCCCCCGACGACGATCTCGCAGCCCATCGACGTGAACGCGTGCGTCGTCACGAGCTGCCCGTCGACGCCTGAGGCGCGGAGTACGAGGGCGCGAGCGTGCCCGAGTCGAAGTAGTCGCTTTCCTGCTGGATCGCGTCGTCCGACTGCGACGTCGAGGAGGAGCTCGGCTGGGACGCGCGCGCGGGCTGGCTCAGGCGGACAGCCACCATCGCCGCGAGAAACAGCGCGAGCGTTGCAGCCAGCAGCGTGTGCTTCGCCGTCGCGGCGCGTGCCCGCGCCGCTGCGATTCGCGATGTCGAGGGTTCCATGTCTCCATGGAACCGACGGAGGCTAAGTGCAGCGTGAACGTTGCTTGAGAATCTGCTGTGAACTCAGAAAAGCGCCGAGTCGGTGGACGCGGCGCCCAGGTGCGCGCGGCCGAGCTCGGTGACGATTCGCCCGCGAGGCGTGCGCTGGATGAAGCCGAGCTGCAGCAGGTACGGCTCGTAGACGTCCTCGATCGTGTCCGCTTCCTCGCCGAGCGAGACGGCCAGAGTCGAGAGCCCGACGGGACCGCCGCCGAAACGTTCCGTGATCGCGCGGAGCAGGTCGCGGTCGGCGCGCTCGAGGCCGAGCTCGTCCACCTCGTGCAGCTCGAGCGCTTCCCGGGCGATCTCGATCGTCACCGCTCCCTGGTGGCGCACCTCGGCCACGTCGCGCACGCGGCGCAGGATCCGGTTGGCGACACGAGGCGTGCCGCGCGCTCGGCGCGCGATCTCGTCCGCGGCTTCGTCCGCGGTTTCGACGCCGAGGATACGCGCGCTACGGCGCACGATCGATGCGAGCTCGTCGACCTCGTAGTAGCCGAGCCGGAACGTCATCCCGAAGCGGTCGCGCAGCGGCGTTGTCAGCAGGCCCGTGCGCGTCGTCGCGCCGACGAGCGTGAACGGCGGCAGGTCGAGCGTCAGCGTGCGAGCGGCGGGGCCCTGGCCGACGACGATGTCGAGCCGGAAGTCCTCGAGCGCCGGATAGAGGATCTCCTCGACGGCGCTGTTCAGCCGGTGGATCTCGTCGATGAAGAGCACGTCGTGCTCGTCGAGGCTCGTGAGGATCGCGGCGAGGTCGCCCTTGCGCTCGACAGCCGGACCCGCGACCGTGCGGATCCCAACGCCGAGCTCGTTGCGGACGATGAACGCGAGCGACGTCTTGCCGAGCCCGGGCGGGCCGGCGAGCAGCACGTGATCGAGCGCCTCACCTCGGGCCTTCGCCGCGTCCAGGGCGATCGACAGCTGCTCCTTGACACGTTGCTGCCCGACGAAGTCGTCGAGCGTGCGCGGCCTGAGCGAGCGGTCGAGCTCGGCGTCCTCCGGCAGCAGCTCTCGCGCGACGACGCTCATGCCGCTTTCTTCAACGCTTCGCGGATCTGCTCCTCCGGCGGCAGGTTCGTATCCACCTCGGCGAGCGCGCGCTCGGCGTCGGGGACGGTGTAGCCGAGCTCGACGAGCGCGTCTCGCGCCGTCAGGTCGCGCCCTGCGGCCGGCGCGATGACTCCGGCGGCGAGCTTCTCTTTCAGCTCGAGCACGACGCGCTGCGCCGTCTTCTTGCCGATGCCGGGGATCGCCTCGAAGCGGGCCGTGTCCTCGAGCGCGATCGCACGCCGCAGCTCGGCGGGCGGGGAACCGGAGACGATCGCGAGCGCGACCTTGGGGCCGACACCGCTGACGCTGAGCAGGTGGACGAAGAGGTCGCGTTCGTCCGCGGAGGCGAAGCCGTAGAGCTGGAGCGCGTCCTGGCGGACGACGAGGTACGTCTCGACCGTCAGCTCGTCGCCGCCGCGACCGAGCAGCGAAGGCGTCGCCTGGATCAGGTAGCCGACGCCGTTGACGTCGAGGACGAGCCCAGCCGCTGTGAGGCCGGCACGTTTGCCGCGCAGCCGCGCGATCACGCCGCGACCCTCCGCGGGGCCGTCGCGTGGCAGATCGCGACGGCGAGCGCATCCGACGCGTGCATGTTCTTGACGTCGATGCCGAGGACGAGCTTCACCATCCGCTGGACCTGCGCCTTCTCCGCGCGGCCGTAGCCGCAGACGGCTCGCTTGACGTGGGCGGGCGCGTACTCAGCGGCCGCGACGCCGGCGGTTGCGCAGGCGACGAGCACGGCCCCGCGCGCTTGCCCGACAGAGAGCGCGATGCGGGCGTCGGCGCCGACGAACGACTCCTCCAGCGCCACCGCATCCGGAGCGTGCTCGGCGATGAGCCCGGCCACCCCGTCGAAGATCGTCTTGAGGCGAAGGTCCTGGCGCTGCCCGGCGGGGGTGGTCCAGCACCCGTGGACAGTGGCCCTGAGGCGCCCTTCGCTTTCGTGGACGATGCCGTATCCGCACGCTGCCGTTCCCGGGTCGATGCCGAGGACTTTCACGCGGACACGTTAGGCGCCTGGTCGGACGGTCCTTCCCACGCGGCCCCTTCGACCCTGGCTCCTCGGGATAACCCGACGTCTGACACCGCATGTCGCGGCGCTGTTAAGGCAGTAACGGCGTCGCACGGACTAGCCGGCCGGATTAGACGGCTACCGCTTCGAGGACGCGCTCCGGGATGTCGAAGTTCGAATAGACGTCCTGGACGTCGTCGTTCTCCTCGAGCGCGTCGATCAGGCGCAGGATCTTCTTCGCCGTTCCCTCGTCCTCGATCTCGAGCGTCGTCTTCGGCACCATCGTCAGCTCGGCGTTCTCCACGGTGAACCCCGCAGCCTCGACCGCCTCGCGCACGCCGGTGAGCGCCTCCGGCGCAGCCGTGATCTGAAACGTCGTCCCGTCGAGCGCAACGTCGTCGGCGCCGCCTTCGGCAGCCGCGAGCGTCAGTTCGTCCTCGTCGACGCCCTCCGCGTCCACGAGCACGACCCCGCGCCGCTCGAACTGCCACGCCACCGCACCCGAAGCGCCGAGGTTGCCGTCGTGCTTTCCGAACGCAGCGCGCACGTCGGAGGCGGTGCGATTGCGATTGTCCGTCAGCGCCTCGACGAGGATCGCGACGCCGCCGGCGCCGTAGCCCTCGTAGACCACGGTCTCGTACGCGTTCGCGTCGGCGTCCGCTCCCGAGCCGCGCGCGATCGCGCGCTCGATGTTGTCCTTCGGCATCGAATAGCTGCGCGCCTTCTCGATCGCGTTCTGCAGCGCGAGATTCCCCGACGGATCCGGCCCGCCCTCCCGCGCCGCCACGATCAGCGCGCGCGAGAGCTTCGAGAAGAGCACGCCGCGCTTCTTGTCGGCCGCGCCCTTCTTGTGCTTGATCGACGACCACTTGCTATGCCCGGACATTCGCCCCCTCTTCTACCAACTGCAGGAACCGTTCGTGCACGCGCGTGTCCTCGGTCAGCTCCGGATGGAACGCCGCGACGAGCACACGCCCCTGCCGCGCGAGCACGGGATGGCCGTCGTGCTCGGCCAGGATCTCCACCTCCGGCCCCGCCTCCGAGATCCACGGGGCGCGGATGAAGACGCCGCGGAGCGGCGCCGCATCACCCTCGACGTCGAGATCCGCCTCGAAGCTGTGCACCTGCCGGCCCCACGCGTTGCGCGCCGACCTCGAGGTCGACGAGCCCGAGATGATTTCGGTCGAGGACGATCATCCCGGCGCACGTCCCGAAGATCGCCCCGTCGAACCCACGCAAAGCCTCGTCGAGGCCGTACAGCCGCATCAGCCGCATGAACGTCGTCGACTCGCCGCCGGGGATCACCAGCCCGTCCAGCCCGTCGAGCTGCTCGGGCTTGCGCACCTCGACGACGTCCGCACCGAGGCGGCGCAGCATCGCCGCGTGCTCGCGGAAGTTTCCCTGCACGGCCAGGACGCCGATCTTCATGGAGAAAGCGTAGTCGCCGCTAAACCACGCCGGCCGCACCGCGCCGCCGCGCGAGCCACATCCCGAGGAGCATCAGGACGAGCCCGTACACCGCGTACGAGAGAGCGGCGGCCCACGGCTCGTTGTTCGACTCGGACTCCTCGACGATGAAGTAGAGCCCGAACGAGAGGAACCACTTGAAGACGAAGTGCGACGTGACGAGGAAGAGTCCGAACGCACCGAGCACGGCATAGCTCGACCGTCCGATCCCGGACGCGAGCAGTACGTACAGAAGCGACGCGATCGCGATCAGGATCCAGTCGAAGGTGCTCGAGTGCCAGAACGTGAGGAATGCGCCGCCGATCGTCACTCCGGCAACGACCTGCAGCCAGAAACCGTAGACGCGGTCGGACCCGAGCCCGACCAGCATGGCGACGAGCCCGTAGAAGAGCGTCACAACCGCCGACCAGTTGCCGCCGTTCGAGAGCAGGTCGGTCACGAAGAACCAGCCCGACGCTGCTGCGAGCAGGACGAGCAGCGGAAAGCGGAAGACGTTCCGCGCAGCGACGGCGCCGATGAGGAGCGTCAGCTCGATCGCGAAGTGGTCGAGGTGAAAGCCCGCAAAGGGCGAGTCAGTGTGCGCGAGCCAACCCGGCCCATTCCTCGAGCGCTCCGACGAACACCGCCAGCGCGACGACCATCGAAAGCGCGAAGAGCCCCGCCGCGAGCGGCTTGCGCGCGACGCGAAAGCCGACCGCAAGATCCAGAAGAACCACGAACACGAGCGCCGACCAGCCGACGAACGCCGCCGCGCCGTAGTCGCCACCGAGCGTCGCGAGCAGCGACAGCGTCGCCGCGAAGATGACGAGGCCGCCCGCGTAGAGAAGAAATGACGCGCTGGTCCACGGCGCCCTTACGGCCTGCACGTCACGATCGTGACGTGCAGTCCGGACGGCGGCTTACCAGCCGCGGGTCTCGAGCAGTTCTTCTGGAGCGAGCGATGCGGCGGCGAGGCCGCTCATCGCGTCGCCGAGGCCCTGCGAGACGCGCGCGAGGATCGCGGCGTCCTCGAAGTGCGTGGTCGCCTCGACGATCGCCTTCGCGCGCGGCTCGGGGTCGTCGGCCTTGAAGATCCCCGACCCGACGAAGACGCCGTCGGCGCCGAGCTGCATGCAGAGCGCCGCGTCCGCCGGCGTCGCGATGCCGCCGGCCGTGAACGTCACAACGGGAAGCTTCCCGTTCTCGGCGACCCAGCGCACGAGCTCGAACGGCGCGCGCAGCTCCTTCGCCTCGGCGAACAGCTCCTCCTCGCGCAACGTCTGGAGCCGCCGGATGTGTCCGAACACCGAGCGCATGTGCGTAACCGCGTTGACGATGTCGCCCGTCCCGGCCTCGCCCTTCGTGCGGATCATCGCCGCGCCTTCCGCGATGCGCCGCAGCGCCTCGCCCAGGTTCGTGCAGCCGCAGACGAACGGCACGGTGAACTTCCACTTGTCGATGTGGTGCGCCGTGTCGGCCGGCGTCAGCACCTCGGACTCGTCGATGTAGTCCACCTCGAGCGCCTGGAGGATCTGCGCCTCGACGAAGTGCCCGATGCGCGCCTTCGCCATCACCGGGATCGTCACGGCCTCCTGGATCTCGCGGATCTTGTCGGGATCGGCCATGCGCGCGACGCCGCCCTGGGCGCGGATGTCCGCCGGCACGCGCTCGAGCGCCATGACCGCGCACGCGCCTGCGTCCTCGGCGATGCGCGCCTGCTCGGCGGTGGTGACGTCCATGATGACGCCGCCCTTGAGCATCTCGGCGAGGCCGGTCTTGACCCGGAGCGTCCCGATCTCCACGGAGGCCAGTCTAGCCAGTCGCCACTAGGCGGCAGTGCGAACGACCGCGGCGGGCTGCGGCTGCGCGATGACGAGCACGCGACACGGCGAGCGCTTCAGGACCGTCTCGACGGTGCTGCCGACCGGCCCGCGCCGGCTGCGCGCGGCTCCGATCACGACGAGCTCGACCGCGCGCGACGACGCCTCGGCGGCAATCACCGATCCGACGTCGCGTCCGCGAACGACACAGCCGTGCAGGCGGATCCCGTACGACTCGGCGACCGACTCCGCGCGCCGCAGCAAGAGCTTCGCGTCGGCCTCCTCCGCAAGCATGTGCGCGCCCAACGGCAGCACCGGCGGCACCTCGACCACCGCAAGCGCCGTGATCGACGAGCCGTGCTCGGCGGCGAGCCGGCACGCGACGTCGAGCGCGGTGTCCGTCTCGACGTTGTCGGCGACGGGAACCAGAATCGATCGATAGCCGATGTTCCGCGTCATGCCCTCGACGCTAGAGCGGGCGGGCTTGCCGCCGGCTTAAGGAGGTGAGCGCGACTCTTAAGAAGGGCTTACGAGCCGGTAGCCGACGCCCGGTTGGTTGAGCAGGTAGCGGGGTCGGGCTGGATCGGGCTCGATCTTTCGGCGGAGATGCGAGACGTAGACGTGAAGGTAGTTCGACTCCTCGCGGTACGCCGGTCCCCAGATCGCGCGCAGGATCGCAGGATGCGTCAGCAGCTTGCCCTCGTTCTCCGCCAGCAGGCGGAGCAGATCCCACTCCGTCGGAGTCAGCGCGACGGGAGCTCCCGCCATCGTCACGGTGCGCTTGTCGCGGTCGAGCCGGAGCTCGCCGACCTCGATCACGGGCTCGCCCGACGGCGCCGTGCGCCGCAACGCCGCGCGCAGGCGCGCGAGGAGCTCGTCGCCGCTGAACGGCTTCGTGACGTAGTCGTCGGCGCCCGCGTCGAGCGCCGCGATCTTCTCCCGCTCGTCTCCGACCGCGGAGAGGACGAGGATCGGCGCCGACGACCAGCGCCGGAGCTCGCGACAGACCTCGGTGCCGCTGCCGTCGGGGAGCAGCAAATCGAGGATCACCGCGTCCGGCGGACGCATCGCCGCCTGCGCAAGCGCGTCCTTCGCCGTCGCGGCCGCATCGACGAGATAGCCGGCGTTGCCGAGCTTGATCTGCAGCGCGCGCAGGATCTGCGGCTCGTCGTCGACGACGAGCACGCGCGCCCCGCTCATGCCGGGCCGCCGACGGCCGGAAGGGAAAACGCGAACGTCGAGCCTTGGCCGGGCTCCGACTCCACCCAGAGGCGGCCGTGGTTCACCGCGAGGAAGCCGCGTGCGATTGCGAGACCGAGGCCGGAGCCGCGTCCCGCCGTTGACGTTGGTGCCGCGCGCGAACGGCTCGAAGATCGCCTCCTGTTCGTCCGGCACGACGCCCGGGCCCGTCGTCGGAGACGCGCACGACCACCTCGCCGTCTGCCTCCGCGACGGACACCTCGACCGCGGGCGAGAAACGAAGTGCGTTCTCGAGCAGGTTCACCAGCACGTGCTCGATCTGCGTCGCGTCGACTTCGACCGTCGGCGGAACGGCCGGCAGCCGCACCTCGATCGCATCGCCGCCGTCGCCGATCACGTCCAGCGCCCGCGCGACAAGCCCGTCGACGGGCCAGACCTCGAGATCCGGCGTCGCCGCGCCGGCCTCGAGCCGCGAGAGGTCGAGCAGGTTCGCGACGAGACGGTCGAGCCTCTGCGCCTGAAGCCGGATCGCGTCGAGCAGCTCGTCGCGCTGCGCGCTCGAGACGTTGCCGCGCGCGACTTCGCTCGCGGTGAGGATCGCGGTGATCGGCGAGCGCAGGTCGTGGCTGACCGAGCGCAGCACCGCGGTCTTCGCCGCGTCCTCCCGCGCGAGCCGACGCTGGCGTGTCGCGAGCGCGCTCACGCTCACCGCCGTCCCGAGGTAGACCGCGAGCGCGACCCAGTTCTCCGAGTCGCGAAGCTGGAACGTGTGCGTCGGCGGCAGGAAGAACCAGTTGAAGGCGAGCATGCTGACGATCGACACCGGCACCGCGTAGCGCAGTCCCCAGAGCGCGGCGACCGGTAGCACCGCGAAGAGGTAGAGCACGCCGAGGCTGAGCACCGGCGCGACCGGCTCGAGCACGTAGACGCCCAGGCTGACGGCCGCAACTGCACCCAGGCTGAGGACGACGCGCATCGCCACCAAGGGTACGCCGACGGCGGCTCTTAAGAACCTCTGAAAACGACGGCGGCGCGCGCAGCTGCTCGGAGTACCGTCGCCTCAGTGCAGACAGAAGCGGTGAAGCGAGTCCTCGTCGGCCGGCCGATGGCGAGCGGCCAGATGGAGGACACGCTTCTCTCGAAGTTCCTCGCGCTCCCGGTCTTCGCTTCCGACCCGCTGTCGTCGGTCGCGTACGCGACGGAGGCCGCACTCGTCGTGCTCGTCGGCGCGTCGGCGACTGCGGGGCATCTCGTCTTCCCCGTCTCGATCGCGATCGCGCTGCTGCTCGCGATCGTCGTCATCTCGTACACGCAGACGGTTCGCGCATACGAGACGAGCGGCGGCGCGTACGTCGTCGCCAAGGACAACCTCGGCACGCTGCCGAGCCTCGTCGCGGCGCGCAGCGCTTCTCGACCGACTACATCCTCACCGTCGCCGTCTCGGTCGCCGCCGGAATCGTGGCGATCACCTCGGCGGCGCCGTCGCTGCACCCGTACCGCGTCTGGCTCTGTCTCGCCTGCATCGTCGCGCTCACCGTGGCGAACCTGCGCGGCGTGCGCGAGGCGGGACTGCTCTTCGCGATCCCGACCTACGGCTTCGTGCTCTCGCTGTTCGCCGTGATCGGCACGGGCGTCGCGAAGTGCGCGACCGGAGGCTGCCCGCAGGCGACGGTCTCGCATCCGGTCGCCGCGGGAACGGGAACGGTGACGATCTTCGTCCTCCTGCGCGCGTTCGCGTCGGGCTCGGCTGCGCTGACCGGCGTCGAGTCGATCTCGAACGGCGTCAACGCGTTCAAGCGCCCGCAGTCGAAGAACGCCGCCGAGACGCTCGCGATCATGGGCGCGATCGCGATCACGCTGTTCCTCGGCGTGTCGTGGCTCGCCGTGCAGATGCACGCGCGACCGAGCGAGACGACGTCGGTGCTCTCGCAGATCGCGCACGGCGTGTTCCCGACCGGCGGCTTCTACTACGTCGTGCAGGGGTTCACGCTCGCCGTCCTGATCCTCGCGGCGAACTCGTCGTACCAGGGCTTTCCGCGTCTCGCCGCGCTGCTCGCGCGCGACCGCTTCTTCCCGCGCCAGTTCGTGAACCTCGGCGACCGGCTCGTGTACTCGAACGGGATCGTTCTCGTCGCGGGGCTGGCGTCGGCGCTGATCGTGATCTTCGCCGCCAACGTCGACTCGCTGCTCCACCTCTACGTCCTCGGCGTCTTCACGGCGTTCACGCTCTCGCAGTACGGGATGGTTCGCTACTGGCGCCGCACACGCGATCGCGGCTGGCAATGGCGCGCGGCCGTGAACGGCGTCGGTGCGGCGACGACGCTCGTCGTGACGCTCGTCGTGATCGAGACGAAGTTCACGGAGGGCGCCTGGGCGGTCACCGTCGCGATCCCGCTGATGGTGGGCGCGTTCTACGGGACGCGGAAGCACTACCTCCGCGTCGGCCGGCGCCTGAGGGCCGGCATCGGCGCGGTCGCCGCGGCACCGCAGGCGACGAACGAGGTCGTTCTCTTCGCCGAGTCGTACGACGCGGCGCTGCTCGAGGCGGTTTGGTACGCGCGTGCGATCTCCGGCGACCGCTTCCGCGCCGTCGCGCGCACCCGGCCGGCGCAGCGACCCGGGGCTTCGCGCGCGCTTCCGCCAGCTCACGGACATCCGTCCCGACCTCGAGTTGCTGCCGACGAGCGAAGGACGGGCCGAAGCGGTGATCGAGTACCTCTGGGCGCTGCCGCACGGCGAGTCGCAGTTCGTGACCGCGATCGTGCCCGAGCTCTTCCGGCGGCGCTCGCTCGTCTCGGCCGCTCGCGCGTCACCGCCTGGAGTTCTCGCTCAAGCTGCGGCTGTTGACGGAGCCCGGTGTCGTCGTCACGGACGTTCCCGTGCTCGGCGACGGGACCGACACGCCGCTGCCGCAGCGCGCGGTCTGCCGGATCCTCGTCTCCGGCGCCCACGCCGCGACGATGCGCGCGGTGCATTACGCGAGCACGCTCGGCTTCGAGGACACGAAGGCGATCTTCTTCGCGTTCGATGCGGAGGACGCGGCGCGGCTGCGGAGCGACTGGCGCGAGCGGAAGATTCCCTGCGAGCTGGAGATCGAGGAAGCGCCGTTCCGCGACATCGGCGATCCCCTGCTGCGCTACCTCAGAGCGATCACGGCCGACCCCGACGCCGTCGCCGTCGTGGTCATGCCCGAGCTGATCTTCCGCGGCTGGCGGCGGCTGCTGCACAACCAGCGCGCCCTCTACATCAAGCGGCTGCTCCTGTTCGAGCCGCGCGTCATCCTCGCCGCCGTGCCCTACCGGCTCAACTGATCAGCGATCCTGCAGCGCGTCGAGCGCGACGGAGAACGCGAGGACGAGGCGCCGGTCGGCGTCGCCGAAGGCCTCGTCGAGCTCGAGCACGTAGCGGTCGCGGAACTTGCCGAGCACCCGCCGATAGCTGCCGACGTGCGCGCCGTTCCGCTTGAAGTCGAAGTTGAACGGCAGCCAGCCGAGGAGGGAGAGCCAGTCGGGAAGGAGGTCGGCGGCGCGCCGGACGATCGCGATGATCCAGCTCGCCTCGTGCGCCTCGAAGAGCTCGGTCCCGTTCTCGTCGCGAACGTGCCAGTGACTGCGCAGCAGCGATTTCGTGAAGTTCTTCTCGAGCTGCCCGATCACCTGGCCGTCCGCGTCCAGCACATCGTGTCGTCCGCGGAACTCGAACACGCTCTTCGACTTGATCATGAACAGGTGCTCGTCGCGGTCGGGGTCGAGGCGGAAGCGAATGTCCTCCTTGATCTTCATCTTCTTCTGCTTCACGAACAGGAGCGGCCGGCCCTCTTCGGTCGAGCCCGGCGTGGGCACGCTGATGCGGTACTCGTTCGCGATCGGCTTGAAGACCTGCTGGATGAGGAAGCGGTCCGACGCCTCGACGTCCGCGAGAACCTGCCGGGGATCGATGCCGGTCGTGCTCACGCGCCAATCGTGCCACTAACCGAGCTCGGAGGCGACCTGCGCGGCGGCGAAACAGCGCCACGCAAGGTCGGAATCGGCCAGAAGCTCGTCGAGCGCCGCCGCGACGGCCGGCCGTTCGCGCACGTGCACGCGAAGCGCCGCGAGTCCCTCCTCGAGCTCACGCCGCCGCCCCGCTCCGTCGAGCTCCTCCGCGAGACGGACGACTGCTTCTTCGTTGAGCCTCAGCTCGCGCTGGGGGCTGCCGCCGACAGCGCGGACGACGAGGGCACGGCGGGTGGCTTCGTTCAGCTCGTCCTCGGGGATCTCGACTTCCCCTCCCGCCACGTACGCGAGCGCGGCGCGGCGCGCATCGTTGTCCATGTCCTCGAGGCCGGCGACCCACGCGTCCATGAGTGGATCAAAACACGCGTGGGGTTCGAAATCCGCCGACGTGGGAAAGGCGGCTCTATCCCTCTCCCCTGAGGGTTCGGCGGGCGGGCGGCAGCGACCGACCGCCCGCCGGCGTGTTTTCGCTAGCCGGCGAAGGTCGGACGATCGGGAGCCGCGTGCACGCTTCGTAGATCGGCTGCGACGACGTGCCGACGCTGTTCTGCGGAGACGTCAGGACGAGCTTGCCGAGCACGATCAACTTCACTGGTCATGACGGCGAGCGCCCCGGAAGACGAATCCGCCACGCCCAAGTAGCGCGTCCTATCTACTCGCCGAGGCTGAGCACGCGCATCCCGTGCACGTACGTGATCGCGCCGCCGAGCCACCCGCCCGCGCTCAACGCTGCCAGCCCGATCAACGTGAGGACGAACGACCCCGTCGTCACCGAGCCGTGCGTGTAGCCGGCGTGCCCGAACAGGATCGCGAGCAGGAAGAACACGGTGGCGATGGCCATGGCAACCGCGTGCAGCGTCGCGGTCGTCCACAGCTCGCTTCCCCACTCGATCGTGAGCCAGTCGGCCAGTCCAGTCAGCACCGTCAGCACTGAGCTCACCGCGGCGACGACGAGCGCGAGCCACCAGGCCTGCGCGAACGCGTGCTCGACGACACCGAGCTTCGAAAGGATGCCCGCGACGACCGCGAATGCGTACGCGCCGATCGTGACGTCGGTGAGCGGAGGGTGAAGCGGATGACCCGGAAGCCCGTGCCACAAGTAGCTCGGCTTCCAGGTGGACACGTACCGCGCATTCCCGAGGGCGACCGGACTAAAACGCTCCGGCCGCCCACGTTCGCAACTCTTCGAGCTACGCGGCCAGCGCCTTCCTCTTGATCGAGTCGAACTCGGCCTGGTCGATTGCGCCCGAGTCGAGTAGCGCCTTCGCGCGCTCGATCTCCGCGGCCGGGCCGCCCGAGCCGGCGACCGATTGGATGTGCGCGTCCATCTGGGCCTGTGACGCCTGAACCTGTCTGATGCTTCGGTCCGCCATCCCGTCGTGGTTGATGAGCAGGTAGATGAACACCCCGAGGAACGGCAGGATGATCACGAAGATGCACCACAAGACCTTCGAGCCCCCGCCGACGTCTTTCCGGCGGAACAGGTCGGCGAAGACGGTGATCAGGATCCAGAACCAGATCACCCACACGAAGAAGATGAGCATCGTCCAGAGGACGTCGAGGAACGGGTAGCTCGCTGCGAGCACAGTGACCTCCTAGGTTGGTAGTGGCGTCGAGTCTCTCACGGGGCCGAGCGCCGGTCGATGGCCTCGATCATCTCACTCGGGTGAGACGGCGTTTTTTGCGCCTGCAAATCGTCGCAAAATGCGCGTAACGCGGCGCGCTTAGCTCGACGAGCTCGCGAAACGCCGGCTCGTCGCGGAGCGAGTCGAGGTCGGTGTCCTCCTTCGCGAGGTCCCCAAGGCTCGGCCGCCCCTCGAGGGCGACCCGAAGGTGAGCGATCGCGTCCTCCTTACGGCCGGCGAGCGCCTCGCAGCAGGCGAGGTTGTAGAGCGGCAAGGGGTACCCGCTCGACTCGACCGTGTCGCGGGCGCGGTCGATCACCGAGTCATAGTCGCCGGCCTCGTACGCTGGGTGGAACTCCGCCCACACTTCCCAGCCGCGGACCTCGTACGGCTTCCCGACGTTGCTGCCGATCGCAAGCACCGTCGTCTCCGCCTCCTCGGCAAACGCGGTTCGATTTACCTGCGGAGGGACGAACACGAGCGTGCCTTCGGGCGCGTCCACGGTGTCGCCACCGACTTCGAACCGCGCGCGGCCGCGGAGGACGACGTAGAGCTCCTCGCTGCCCTCGTCCTCCTCGTGCTCGGGCATGAGCCGGTCGCCCTCCTGCGCGGCCGTCCACGCGTTCGTCCCGAACGCCGAGATCCCGAGGTGGTGTCGCACAGGCCGCATGTGTGTGTCCTCCCGGTACGGGATGTCCTGCAGCTCGTCGACTGTCGCAACCCGATAGCTCACGGCTGCGACCCTAGCGAACGACTCTTGACTCGTGTCGGGAAGCAGCCTGGATCGTGTCGAGGAACGCCAGCACGCGCTCGGTGAGCAATGCCGCAGCGGCGGCGTCGTACGCCGGGAGCGAGGAGTCGGCGAAGAGGTGTTCCTCCCCCGGGTAGAGGAACAGCTCGGCGAGGGCGGTCGACTCGACGAGCGCCTGCGCGGCCTCGAGATCTTCGGCGAAGAACGGGTCGGCGTCCTTGCCGTGCACCTGCACTGGAACGCGCTCGGGCCACTCGTCCCCGAACTCCGAGACTGGCAGGCACGAGTACATGAGCAAGGCGCCACGGGCGCCGGGCCGAGTCTGCGCGAGTTGCTGGGCGACCATGACCCCGAAAGAGAAGCCGGAGTAGACGACGTCGGGCCCGATCCCCTCGGCGGCGGCCACACCGCGCTCGGCCAGCGCGCCGAAGCCCGCTTCGCGCGCAAAAGCCATGCCCTCCTCGATGGTGTCGAAACAGCGCCCGTCGAACAGGTCTGGTGTGTGCACGGTGTGCCCCGCCTGCCGCAACTCGTCGGCGAACGACCGGACTCCCTCGGTCAGTCCCTGGACATGGTGGTACAGCAGAACCTCGGTCATCTCAGGTCCTTCCTGACGTGATTGATCCATTAAGTTGGAACATTCTGCGATGTTAGTCTGTTGGAGCCGTGGCTGTCAACTCGCCTCCGCCTGACTACGACCTCGCCGACCGGATCGCGCTCACCGAGCCGTCCCAGGTGAAGGCGACTCGGCCATCCCCTTCGCAACACGATCCTGAGCCTGCTCCACGAACGTGCGGCGACGGTGAGCGAACTGGCGGTCGCGCTCGAGCGGCCGAAGAGCACCGTCGCCCACCACGTCAAGGTGCTTGCCGAGGCCGGACTGGTGCAGGTGGTGAGGACACGACGCGTGCGGGCGATCGAGGAGCGTTTCTACGGCCGCACGGCACGGATGTTCTACGTCAGCGTCGAGCGGAGCGCGGACGGCGACGACCCGCCTCGGGACTTCAACGACTTCGAGGTCGCAGCTCGAGAATCCTCGGGGGCCTACCGTGAGGGCAAGCTGTGGGGGTTTGTCCGCCACGCCCGCATCTCGGAGGAGCAGGCGTCGGAGTTCTGGGAGCGTATGGCGGAGCTCGTGGCGGAGTTCGACCAGCTTCCGCGGGCGGGCGACACCGTGTATGGCTTCGCGGTCGGCGTCTATCCCACCGACCATCCGACGCTACCGGGCGGCGCAGAGTAGGACGGCACCAAGCGTGTTCGTTCGCGGTATGTCGTGCTCGACGGGACCGCGAAGTTCGACATCGACGGGCAGACGTTCGACGCGCCGGCAGGGACATTTGTGTCCGTGCCGCCCGAGTCGCGGCGAAAGGCGACCGGCGACGCAACCGTCCTCGCTCTCGGCGGCACTCCCGGCGAGGCGTACCAGGCGCTCAATTGGGGTGAGGCGTGGCCGGTTCACCAGGAGTCGATGACCGCCTACGGTGAACAGCGCTACGCCGACGCGCTCGCCGCGGTGGGCAGTGGTCTCGAGCGCTTTCCAGACCACGCCGGCCTCAATTACAACTACGCGTGTTTTGCGACGCTTAAGGGTGAGATCGACGACGAGACGTTCCGTCACCTCCGGCGGTCAAGCGAGCTGTTTCCGCCATTCGCGAGCAGGCGCGAGCGGACGACGACTTCGCTGCAATACGCGATGATCCGCGGTTCGAGGACGCTCTTCGCTGAGCTCGTCTCGACCTCGTTAAGCGGCTCGCGGGAGCAAGTTCTCGGGTCAAGCGACAACGGATGAGGCGGCGTTACCGCCGCCTCATCCGAGTTCGACTTCTTGTTAGCCGGTCGCCTTCGGTTTCTTGTGTGAGACGACCTTCGGCCTGCTTCTTCTTCACGACCTTCTTCGGCGTCAGCGCCTTGGTCTTCACCGGCGCCGTGTCGCTCGCCGTCACGTTCGGCCCCGTCGGCGGCGTCCCGTCGCGGTCGCGACGTTGTCGAAGTTCGCCCGCACGTTCGGCCGCGTGCACGTGTAGGTGACCGTCGCGCCGGGCGCCATCGAGGCAAGCGCCGGGATGTCCGCCTTCGTCCGGTTGCAGTTCGGCGACAGCGGATCCGTCACCGTGACGTTCGTCAGCGTCACGTTGCCGGCATTCGTGACCGTGATCGTGAACGTCGCGGTACCGCCCATCGCGCACGGTCTGTGACTTCGGGTTCTTCACGATCGCGATCGCCGGGCGCCGGCACCGGCGTCACCGTCAGCGGCTCACACGCACCCGACCGTGCCGGGTAGTTCGCATCGCCCAGGTAGTCCGCCTGGTACGACATGTTCGCCGTCGGCGCGAAGTCGTCCGAGTGCGCCGTCGAGGGCGACCCGCCGTCAGCGCCACCGTCTGGTCCGTCGCCGCACCCGTGCAGTCGATCGTCGCGTAGCGGTGGAAGATCGACGTTCCCGGTCGGATTCGGCACCGCGGCCGGCGTCCCGGCGAGTCGATCCACGAACACCTTGTCGTGGACGACCGTGCCGGCGTCAACCGTCGTCACGACAGCATCGGCCGCGTTGAGGATGTCCGTCCGCGCCGTCGTCGTCCGCCCACAGCTTCGACGCGTCCGCGCTATCGCCGGCCTTCCCGTCACCCGTCTCGCGGTGCAGCGCGACGCCGCCGACCGTGACGTCGGTCGCCGCCCTGATCGTCGTCGTGCCGGTCGTCGACGACTTGATGACCACGGTGCACGATCCCGTGCCGCCCGCGGTCGTGCAGGTGCTCGGCCCGACGAACGCCGCCGTCGCGCCGCCCGCGTTGGTCAGCGAGAAGGTGATCGTCGTCCCGTCCGGCGCGTTCGCGAAGCCGGCGCCGGTGTTGACGTTCACATGGCCGGTCAGCGTGTGGTTCGTCGCCGACCGGGTTGTTCGCCGTCGCCGGCGTGATCTGGATGTTCGCATCGACACAGGCTTCCCGCGCGGAGGCCGGCCCGGAGCCGTCGTTGGTGGTGCTGAAAGTGGCGGTGTTGTCGTAGACGCCACAGTTCACGGGCGAGGTGGTCGCGGTCAGGTGCACCGAGATCTCCTCGCCTGCGAGCAACGTCTTCGGGCCACAGGCCAGCACCTGGCTGCCCGGGTTACCGGTGATCGAGCAGTCCGGGTTGTCCGGGCTCTCCGACCAGGTGACCGTGCCGAAGGTGCCACCGGGCAGCGGATCGTTGATCGCCGCCCCGGTCGCCCTCCCCGGCCCGTTGTTGTGCAACGTGACCGTGAATCCGATCGCCTCACCGGGGTTCACCGGCGACTCGTGATCGGCCGTCTTGGTCAGATGCACGTCAGAGCGCTGACAGGCCTCCTGCGCGTTCGCGGTACCCGTGCCGTCGTTGGTGGTGGTGAAGGTGGCGGTGTTGTCGTAGACGCCACAGTTCACGAACGAGGTCGTCGCGGTCACGTGCACCGAGATCTCCTCACCCGAGGCGAGCGTCTTCGGGCCACAGGCCAGCACCTGGCTGCCCGGAGTTACCGGTGATCGAGCAGTCCGGGTTGTCCGGGCTCTCCGACCAGGTCACCGTGCCGACCGTGCCCTAGGCAGCGGATCGTTGATCGCCGCCCCGGTCGCTGTCCCCGGCCCGTTGTTGTGCAACGTGACCGTGAACCCGATCTGGTCACCGGCATTCACCGGCGACTCGTGATCGGCCGTCTTCGTCAGCACCAGGTTCGACAGCTGACAGGTCTCCTGCGCGTTCGCGGTGCCCGTGCCGTCGTTGGTGGTGGTGAAGGTGGCGGTGTTGTTGTAGACGCCGCAGTTGGCGGCCGAGGTGGTCGCGGTTACGTGCACCGAGATCTCCTCACCCGAGGCGAGCGTCTTCGGGCCACAGGCCAGCACCTGGCTGCCCGGAGCACCGCTGATCGAGCAGTCCGGGTTGTCCGGGCTCTCCGACCAGGTGACCGTGCCGACCGTGCCCTTAGGCAGCGGATCGTTGATCGCCGCCCCGGTCGCTGTCCCCGGCCCGTTGTTGTGCAAGGTGACCGTGAACCCGATCTGGTCACCGGCATTCACCGGCGACTCGTGATCGGCCGTCTTCGTCAGCACCAGGTTCGACAGCTGACAGGTCTCCTGCGCGTTCGCGGTGCCCGTGCCGTCGTTGGTGGTGGTGAAGGTGGCGGTGTTGTTGTAGACGCCGCAGTTGGCGGCCGAGGTGGTCGCGGTCACGTGCACCGAGATCTCCTCACCCGAGGCGAGCGTCTTCGGGCCACAGGCCAGCACCTGGCTGCCCGCAGCACCGGCTGATCGAACAGTCCGGGTTGTCCGGGCTCTCCGACCAGGTGACCGTACCGACCGTGCCACCGGGCAGCGGATCGTTGATCGCCGCCCCGGTCGCCGTCCCCGGCCCGTTGTTGTGCAACGTGACCACGAACCCGATCTGGTCGCCGGCGTTCACCGGCGCCAGATGATCGGCCGTCTTCGTCAGCACCAGGTTCGACAGCTGACAGGTCTCCTGCGCGTTCGCGGTGCCCGTGCCGTCGTTGGTGGTGGTGAAGGTGGCGGTGTTGTTGTAGACGCCGCAGTTGGCGGCCGAGGTGGTCGCGACCACGTGCACCGAGATCTCCCCATCCGACGGCGAGTGTCTTCGGGCCACAGGACAGCACCTCGCTGCCGATTGCACCAGCTGATCGAGCAGTCCGGGTTGTCCGGGCTCTCCGACCAGTCGACAGTGCCAACCGTGCCCTTAGGCAGCGGATCGTTGATCGCCGCCCCGGTCGCCGTCCCCGGCCCGTTGTTGTGCAACGTGACCATGAAGCCGATCTGCTCGCCGGCGTTCACCGGCGCCAGATGATCCGCCGTCTTGCTCAGCACCAGGTTCGACAGCTGACAGGACTCCCGACGCCGACGCCGGCCCGGAGCCGTCATTGGTGGTGGTGAAGGTCGCCGTGTTGTTGTAGACGCCACAGTTCGCGGCCGAGGTCGTCGCGACCACGTGCACCGCGATCTCCTCGCCCGAGGCAAGCGTCTTCGGGCCACAGGTCAGCAGCTGGCTGCCCGCAGCACCGGCGATCGAACAGTCCGGCGCTGTCCGGGCTCTCCGACCAGGTGACCGTGCCAGACGTGCCACCGGGCAGCGGATCGTTGATCGCCGCCCCGGTCGCCGTCCCCGGCCCGTCGTTGTGCAACGTGATCATGAACCCGATCTGCTCACCGGCGTTCACCGGCGCCAGATGATCCGCCGTCTTCGTCAGCACCATGGTGGGCCGCTGACAGGTCTCCGACGCCGACGCCGGCCCGGAGCCGTCGTTGGTCGTAGTGAAGGTCGGCCGTGTTGTTGTACTGGCCACAGTTCGCGGCCGAGGTCGTCGCGACCACATGCGCGGTGATGAACGCACCCGGCGCCAGGAACTCCGGGCCACAGTGCAGCACTTGGCTGCCGTCAGGACCGTCAATCGCACACGACACGTCGTTCGACAGGGCCAGCGTCCAATGCACCGTGCCAACCGTGCCGCCGGGCAGCGGATCGTTGATCGCGGCCCCGGTCGCCGTCCCCAGTCCGTTGTTGAGCAAGGTGACCGTGAACCCGATCTGCTCACCTGCGTTCACCGGCGCCTGATGATCAGGTGTCTTGATCAGAAGCACGTCGGAGCGCAGACAGGTCTCCGACGCGGTTGCAGTACCCGTGCCATCGTTGGTGGTGGTGAAGGTGGCCGTGTTGTTGTACTGGCCGCAGTTCGCGGCCGAGGTGGTCGCGACCACGTGCACCGAGATCTCCCCGCCCGAGGCGAGCGTCTTCGGGCCGCAGGTCAGCAGCTGGCTGCCCGCAGCACCGGCGATCGAGCAGTCCGGGTTGTCCGGGCTCTCCGACCAGGTGCACCGTGCCAGACGTGCCACCGGGCAGCGGATCGTTGATCGCCGCCCCGGTCGCCGTCCCCGGCCCGTTGTTGTGCAACGTGACCGTGAACCCGATCTGCTCGCCGGCGTTCACCGGCGCCAGATGATCCGCCGTCTTCGTCAGCACCATGGTGGGCCGCTGACAGGACTCCGACGCCGACGCCGGCCCGGAGCCGTCGTTGGTAGTCGTGAAGGTGGCCGTGTTGTTGTAGACGCCGCAGTTCGCGGCCGAGGTCGTCGCGACCACGTGCACCGCGATCTCCTCGCCCGAGGCGAGCGTCTTCGGGCCGCAGGTCAGCAGCTGGCTCCCGGGAGCACCGGCGATCGAGCAGTCCGCGCTGTCCGGGCTCTCCGACCAGGTGACCGTGCCAGACGTGCCACCGGGCAGCGGATCGTTGATCGCCGCCCCGGTCGCCGTCCCCGGCCCGTTGTTGTGCAAGGTGATCGTGAACCCGATCTGCTCGCCGGCGTTCACCGGCGCCAGATGATCCGCCGTCTTCGTCAGCACCATGGTGGGCCGCTGACAGGACTCCGACGCGGTCGCAGTACCCGTAGCGTCGTTGGTGGTCGTGAAGGTGGCCGTGTTGTTGTACTGGCCGCAGTTCGCGGCCGACGTCGTCGCGATCACGTGCACCGCAATCTCCGCACCTGAGGCGAGCGTCTTCGGGCCGCAGGTCGAGCAGCTGGCTCCCGGGAGCACCGGCGATCGAGCAGTCCGCGTTGTCCGGGCTCTCCGACCAGGTGACCGTGCCAGACGTGCCACCGGGAAGCGGATCGTTGATCGCGGCCCCGGTCGCCGTCCCCGGCCCGTTGTTGTGCAGGGTGATCGTGAAGCCGATCTGCTCGCCGGCGTTGACCGGCGCCTGATGATCCGCCGTCTTGCTCAGCACCAGGTTCGGCCGCTGACAGGACTCCGACGCCGACGCCGGCCCGGAGCCGTCGTTGGTGGTGGTGAAGGTCGCCGTGTTGTTGTAGACGCCACAGTTCGCGGCCGAGGTCGTCGCGACCACGTGCACCGCGATCTCCTCACCCGAGGCGAGCGTCTTCGGGCCGCAGGTCAGCAGCTGGCTGCCCGCAGCACCGGCGATCGAACAGTCCGGGCTGTCCGGGCTCTCCGACCAGGTGACCGTGCCAGACGTGCCACCGGGCAGCGGATCGTTGATCGCCGCCCCGGTCGCCGTCCCCGGCCCGTTGTTGTGCAACGTGACCACGAACCCGATCTGCTCACCGGCGTTCACCGGCGCCAGATGATCGGCCGTCTTCGTCAGCACCAGGTTCGGCTTCAGACACGTAGCCGAAGCCGACGCCTGGCCGGTGCCGGCATCGGTGCTGGTGAAGGTCGCCGTGTTGTCGTACTGGCCACACGCCGCGAACGACGTCGTCGCGGTGAGGTGCACCGAGATCGACGAGCCGACCGCCAGCGACTGTGGCCCACAGTGCAGCACCTGGCTTCCGTCAGCACCCGTCAGCGCGCAGGCAGGCGAGGCACCGCTCTGCGACGCGATCGACCAATGCACCGGCGTCGGGGTCGGCGTACCGCTGCCGCCAGGCAGCGGATCGTTGATCTCCACGCCACTCGCTGTGCTCTGCCCATCGCTGGCCAGGTTGACCGTGAACCCGATCGAGCCGCCCGCGCTCACCGTCGACGGCTGATCCGCCGTCTTCGTGATCGTGAGGTGCGGGGGCGCGATGACGAAGCACTCCGTTGTCGAGCTGTCGCTCGCCGGAACGGGATAGTCCGGAGGAGTACCGGTATCCAAATATGTGGCTGTGAAGCAGTACCGCCCGACGGTCAACACCCGTGACGGTGTTCGAGGAAACCGTCGCCGGGTTGCTTGCGCCCGTCAGAGTCGCCGTTCCGGCAGACGTCGACGCGCCCGAGCACGTGGTCGACCCGCCCGCCGTCTGATCGGTCGGCCGGCAGTAGCTGAACGCGACCGTGCCGACCGGATTCGGCGCCGGCCCCGACGAGTGCCTGCCGGTGACCGTTGCCTCGTCGTGGATCACCGTCGAGGACGGCACCGGCGTCGAGTCGCTGAGCGTCGTCCCGTTCGCATCCTTGGGATGCGTCACCGTCGTCGCCGTGCACGTGTTGAAGCTGCCCGAGGCGAAGTCCTTCAACTGCGACGTCGTCGACTGCGACGTGCGCGTCTCCGCCTGGAAGCGCGCGAAGCACGGGAACGTGTTTTCGAGAGCGCGAGGAGCTGCGTCAGGTCGACCCCCACCTCGAGGAACTCGTTCGGCTGCAGCGCGGTGAGTGCCGTGTTCGACGGTGCCCACGGCGTCTGGAACGACGTCGTGTTCACCGCACCGCAGGCCTGGTCGAGAGTGGGATCATTTGATGCGTCGGTGCAGAAGTTCCCGCTGAACTTGAGCTCGAGCGGGTTCGTTTGCTGCGGCGTGCCCGGGTTCCACGACGTAGACCTGCACCAGCGGGTTGGCGCCCCCACCCGTGAAGTTGCTCAGGATCAGGATGTCGCCGACGTTGTGCGCACCGACGAAGGGCGTGGCCGCCCCCGTCGGCGAGTTGCAACCGACCCGGCCCTGGAACAGCCAGAAGCCCATGAACGCGTTGCCGTTGTTCGACAAACGCTCCGCAGCCGCGTCGAGGATGACGTGCCCCGCGTCGGCCCCCGAGCTCGGGCGCCACAACGTCGCATAGGCGTTCAGGATCTCGTCCTTCGCCGTCGGGTTGTTCACCGAGCCGCAGTTCCACGAACTGACGTCATCGATGTCCTTGGCGCTCGTGGCGAAGTACGACGTGTCCGGCTGCGGGTAGTCGGCGACGAAGTCCGCCCTGAGCAGCTGCGGGTTGCACGAGCGTCTGATTACCCGTGCGCATCGAAGACGCCCGGCTCCGCCCGGCCCGGAGGCCCAGTCGAACCCGCCGTTGTTCCCACTCGAGACGGTGTCGTTCTGAACGTTGCCGTCCAGCTCGAACAGACACCCGGTGTTCGTCGTCATCGGCGGATTCCGCTGAGCGGACAGCCCGCGTTGTGGACCGCCATCGCCCCGCTCGGCACCAGCAAAAGCGCGACCACTGCTCCAGCCGCAATCGCTACGGCGCTAAGCGCCCTGATCCAGTCCAAAACCCGCATTGTGCGTTCCTCCCCATGCCCCGTTTCGCCGGCGCTACGCCACGCACCGTGCCCATTCCGACTTTCCTATCTGTTAGTTACATCAAGGTGCCCGGAAGCGCAAGGGGGGTTCGGCGCAAGCGACCTAGACGAAGGTCGTGCGCCACACTGCTACGAAGGCTCCCGATTCCTATGAATGTGTAAGGGCATCGTCTTGTCCCTTGCTCTAGGCGTCGCGGAAGCCAACCAGCCTCGGTTTGCTACCCCTCGATCGTCGGAGTCAGCCGCTCTCGATGAATCTTCCTCTCAACGGTTCGCGGCACGTCGGGCCCGCTCGTCCTCCTCCCGCTCTCGCTTTCGCTCTCACCACCGCTGCCAAAGCTCCGCTCAGCCAGCCCCGATGGCTCGGTTGCAGTGCCTTTCTTTGTGGGCCCGCTTGGATTCGAACCAAGGACCAACGGATTATGAGGTCTAGTCGGGACGCTCTCTCGCGCGCTGTTAGCTCTGTCGAGTGCTCCTAGCTGCGCTTGAGTTGCCGTGGATTTGGGTGTTTCGGGACACGGTTCGGGACACGCTTGGCAAGACCATCGACTTTCTGATCGGACGCGCTTAGGCTCCTTACGTGCCGACCTGCATGAGTTGCGGGCACGAGACAGTCGCCACCTCCAGAT
>CAWGVD010000002.1:0-95231 GCA_963825795.1 uncultured Actinomycetes bacterium
CCCTTCGAGAGATCGGCCCCGGCCCGGTGCTTGTCGTCAACTCCGACCTTCCGTCCGTGACCGCTGACGACCTGCGCGCGCTGCAGGACGCGATACCGGAGCGGGGCATTGCAATCGCCCCGGCCCGAGACGGTACGACGAACGCGCTCGGTCTCTCGAGCACAACGTTCTTTGCGCCGCTTTACGGACCGGACAGCGCGGCGCGCTTCCGCGCGCATGCCGAACACGTTGTCGAGGTGGTCCGCCCGGGTTTGCGCGACGACGTGGACACACCGGCCGACCTGGTGACCTCGTGAAAGTCGCCGTCCTCTCGGGAGGCGTCGGCGGCGCACGTTTCGTCCAGGGGCTCGTCGAAGCCGTCGAGCCGAGTGACGTCACGGTGATCGGCAACGTCGGCGACGACGTCGAGGTGCTCGGCCTGCACGTCTCGCCCGATCTCGACTCGATCCTCTACGCGCTCGCCGGGCTGAACGACGAGGAGCGCGGCTGGGGGCGCGCGGACGAGACCTGGCGCGCGCTCGAGACCGTCGGCGAGCTCGGCGGCGAGAACTGGTTCCAGCTCGGCGACCTCGACCTCGGGCTCCACCTCGTCCGCACGCAGGCGCTGCGATCGGGAGAGCCGCTCTCGAGCGTCACCGGACGGCTGGCCACTGCGCTGGGGATCGAGACGCACGTCTTGCCCGCGACCGACGACCGGCTGCGCACCTGGATCGAGACCCCGGCCGGCGAGTTTCCGTTCCAGGAGTGGTTCGTCGCGCGCGGTCACCGCGACGAGGTCGACGCCGTCCGCTTCGAAGGCGAAGCGGCGCCCGCTCCCGGAGTCCTCGACGCGCTCGAGCGAGGCGGAGCTGCTGCTCGTCGCGCCGAGCAACCCGTACGTGTCGATCGGGCCGATCCTTGCGGTCGAGGCGATCCGAGAAGCGCTCGCGGCGCGCCGAGTCCCTGCAGTCGCCGTCAGCCCGCTGATCGGCGGCCGCGCGGTCAAGGGGCCTGCGGACCGGATGCTGGCGCGCCTGGCCGGAGGCACGTCGCCCGCACACGTCGCCGCGCAATACGCAGGCCTGATCGACGCACTCGTCGTCGACGAGGCGGACGCGCACGACCTCGACGGGCTCGCCGAAGTCCGACCGATCGTCACTCGAACGCTGATGACGGATCCCGACGCCCGGAAACGGCTCGCCGAAGCCGCACTCGGAGCGGTCCCCGCATGAAGGTCGCAGTACTCGGCGGAACCGGCGCGTTCGGCTCGGCTCTCGCTGCGCGGCTCGTGGAGGCCGGGATGGACGTGACGATCGGCTCGCGCGACCCCGACCGGGCCGCAGCCACGGCTGCGGAAATCGGAAGCGCGGGAGCCACGAACGCAGACGCCGTCGCCGGAGTCGATCTCGTCGTGCTCGCCGTGGAGGCGTCGGCCGCTCTCTCGACAACGGCCGAACTGGCTGACGTGATCGGCGAGACGCCGGTTCTGAGCGTCGCAAGCCAAATCCACTTCGAGAACAGGGCGGCGCTTCCAGGTGACGATCCCTTGTCGCTCGCCGAGCGGGCGCAGCAACTCCTTCGCGGCCCGGTTGTCGCGGGGCTCCATTCGCTCGGAGCCCGGGAGCTCGCGGCCGGCAAGGCGGAGGGCGATGCGCTCGTGTGCGGCGACGACGAGAGCGCCAAGGCGGCTGCACTCGAGCTCGCGGCGACGCTGGTCACGGGCCGCGCCCTCGACGCGGGCCCGCTGGCGAGCGCCCGAGCGCTCGAGGGCATGACCGCGGTGATCGTCAACCTGAACCGCCGTTACCGCGGCCACGCCGGCGTCCAGATCGTCGGGCTGTGACCGAGCTGACGATCTCGCCGGTCCGCGGGCTGCCGGAGCTCCGCGCGGGGGACGACCTCGCGAGCATGATCGCCGAGCGGGCTCAGCTCGAGGACGGCGACGTGCTCGTCGTCGCCCAGAAGGCGATCTCGAAGATCGAGGGCCGCATCGTGCGCCTGGACGAGGTCGAGCCCTCGGCTCGCGCGCGTGAGCTCGCGGGCGACGGCGATCCGCGCAGGATCGAGGTCGTTCTCCGTGAGGCGAAGCGCGTCGTCCGAACACGCGGCTCCCTCGTGATCGCCGAGACGAGCCATGGCTTCATCTGCGCGTCGGCCGGAGTCGACGCGTCGAACGCGCCCGAGCCCGGCACGCTCGTCCTTCTGCCCGTCGATCCGGACGCCTCCGCAGCAGGCCTGCGCGCGCGGCTGCACGAGCTGACAGGCCGCGAGGTCGGAGTCGTCGTCAGCGACTCCTTCGGGCGACCCGTGGCGCCAGGGAACGACCGACGTCGCAATCGGCGCCGCAGGCGTCGAGGTGCTGCGCGACCTGAAGGGCGAGCGCGATCCGACCGGCTACGAGCTCCGCTCGACGGTGATCGCCGTCGCCGACGAGATCGCCGGGGCGGCAGAGCTCGTCATGGGCAAGCTCGACCGCACGCCGGTCGCGATCGTGCGTGGCCTCGACGCAGCAAGCAGACGGCAGCGCTCGGGAGCTCGTCATGCCGGCCGAGCGAAATCTCTTCACGTAGGCGGCCTAGACGCCGACGCGGCTTTTGTCTTCGAGCACGCTGCCCATCATCGCTTTCGCGAACGGAGAGTCACAGACGACATCGTCGAGCTCGATCTCCGTCGAATCGAGCAGCTGTAACCGCAGGTGGTCGTGGCCGTCGACCCCGTGCAGGATCAGCCCCGAGACGAAGAAGCCGAGCTCGTTCGCCGCGGCCGCCGCCTCGTCGACGGCCTCTACAGCAGCCAGGTCGACGTCCGCGTAGACGACGTCGACGTGCCGCGAGAGCAAGTCACGCACGACCCGCTTCAGCGCGGCGTCGGACTGCTCGTCCCAACGCCGCACCCGCAGGAAGCCAAGCGAGCGCGGCTCATCGATGGACGAGGTGACGGCATCGCCCTCGACCGGAGTCTGCTCGGCACCCGCCTCGAGCGAGAGCCCGACATTTGCGTAGATCCCTTCGAGCATGCGCGCGATACGCGGTCGGCAGCACGGCCTGCCGACGACCCGCGTCGAGAGGCCGGTACGAACGGAGCGTGGCGGTCCGTCGAAGAGGTCCAGCGCCGCCGAAGCCACGCATCGTGGTCTGAGCCGGGACCATGCCAAGCTGGAGCGCAGTCTCGCGGTAGCCGTGCGAGGCCTCGACGCGTTGGCTGACGGGATGGATCGTGACGGCATCTCCGAAGACGGACGCGAAGCCTCCCTCGACCGCCGCGCCGAGCGTGTGCTCGAACATCCGGCCGAACAGACCGAGCCCGCGATAGGCGGAGTGGACGACCGCGGCGCCCGTCTCGGCGGAGGGGATACCGGGGAGCGGCATCAGCGCGTGGTGCCCGACCACCTGACCGTCGTGCACCGCGACCGCAGACAGCAGCTCGCCCGTCGCGAACCCTGCAATCAGGTACCGCGGCCGATAGAAGTCCGCGTGCACGTAACTCAGGTGGTAGTTCTGGTAGAGGAGCTGGGCGATCGCCTCAGCGTCCTCGGGCGTGCCCGCTCTCACCTCGATCGCATCTGAAACGTCTGCGAGCGCGTTCGCGCGTGGCGGGGCCTCCTCGAGGTGATGGCGCGCGCGCAGCCCCGTCGCCGCTCGAGCGCACCGCCACCTCCGCCACCAGACGCTTCCCACTGGAAGCGAAGTTCAGTAGCTGCAGGCTCCGAGCATGCGGCGCGAGCGCGGCGAGAGGCTCCGGGAGCGGCCCGAAGACACCGCCGGCGCTCAACGTCGGCAGCCCCCAGTCGTGCACGGTGACGTGGACTACATCGGCGTCCGCCTCCAGCGTCACCTGAATCTCCCCGAGGTCGTCGTCGGGATAGGCGTTGTCGAGGGTGAAGTCGACGACGCCCGAGACGACCGCCTCCAGTCGCCGCGCGTCCTCCACGCCGACTCCGCTCGCCGCCGCGAACGCTGGGACGAGTGCCAGCACCAACGACCGCGCGCTCGCGTCGCTGAGGACGGTTGCCTTCACCCTCGTCACGGGAAGAAGCGATCTTAAGACGGACCGCGTTGTGTGCGGAACGATCCGTCGTCGTGGACACGAGTCGGATTGGGCCTCACGGTCGGCCGCTAACGAACGTCTCTATACTCGAACGAGCTACGCGGATGTAGCTCAGTTGGCTAGAGCGTCTGCTTGCCATGCAGAAGGTCGTGGGTTCGAATCCCATCATCCGCTCTCAGGAACCCGCTGGAAACGGCGGGTTTTTGCTTTGACGGCTCAAGGAGTTCAGACCTTCGAGGCCGAAAAAGTCAGCTCGAGTGCGAGCGCTCGCCTCGAACTGGGGAAGTCTGGCGGCTCCTCTTCGCTGACAAGGTTGCCCGCGAAGCCGTGACCTACTGCCCCGAGTGCGCCGAGAGGGAGTTCGGCCGAGCCGGGTGATCTCCTCGGCTCGAGGTTCGGGAGGGGCCGGGGCCCGCCCCCCTTTTGTCACTGGGCTTGGCTCCCCCGGGAGGGGAAAACCTCGCTTAAGGGAACGCCTTGCCGCAACAAGTTGGCGAGCCGCAAGACCCCGACCCCTCAGTCAGTCCTACGTTCTTCGCTCACAACTGGTTTTTTAGGGTTCGACCCCGCCGCCGGCTCTATTTTCGCTCAAGGAGCTCGCGGGAGCGAGGCAGGAGAGTGAGAACCGCGACCCGAGGGAAGTCTTGACTTGATGCACGCCGCGGCCGTGATCATTCTGGGTCTAGTGCTCCTCCTACCCGCCGTTCTTGTCGGTGGCCTGTTTCTCTGGGCAGCACGGAAGGATGGAGAGGAAGACAAGGCCTTGCAGGCTAGGCTCGGTATCCGGCGCCGGACAAGGCTCGGGCGCTAGGCGTTAAGCCTTCCCCTCTTATGCTCGTCGCCGGCTAGTCGCTCTTTCGGCCATGGCTCGAAGTGTCTACGCGGCCTCCTCGTTGAGCGACGCCGGTCAGTGCGGCGAGGCTCGCTGCGGCCAGCACGGCTTCGTCGATCGTCGCGTGCAGATTGACGTGAGCGGGGTGTGAGCCGCGTGTGAGCCGTCTGCCCAACCCTCTGAGTTGCACACGTTAAGTCTCAAGCTGAAGGGAGGATCAGAAAGTGTCGTTCTGGAAGACAACTACCAGACGATCGCCGGCGATGGTCGTGGCCCTCATCGCACTACTGGCGTCGCTTGCAGGAACTGCGACGGCAGCGAAGGTGCTGATCACGAGCAAGGACATCAAGAACGGGACCATTCAGCCGATCGACCTCAGTGCGAAGGCAAAGCGCGTACTGAAAGCAAGACGCGGTCCGGCCGGACCACCTGGATCAGCAGGAGAACAAGGCCCCCAGGGGTCGCAGGGGCCGCAGGGGCCGCCGATCAGCTTCACCAACGCCTATTCCGGCCAGGTCACGGTGGCAAACGGTTCATTCGCCTTCGCGGACGCAATCTGCCCAACCGGGAAGCAGGTAGTCGGCGGCGGCTATGCGACCGAGAACGTCGGGACCGCGCTGCTTGTACCGACGAACTCCTATCCCATCGGTACTGGAGATGGTCGCAGTGCCTGGTATGTGGTCATGTTTAACATCGGGAACCAGCCGGAGGCGTTCTGGGCGGTCGCCTACTGTGTGAACAACTGATTGCGGGCTTCGCGTCTCTACCGCCGCCCGCCTCCTGGCCGACCTCGCGTTCGTCATGCCGGGCTCGGACGAGGGCGGCGTCGAGGAGGGCGGCGATGGAGGCGACGGTGACACCGGACCGCGGACGCGCACTTCCTCCGAGCTCCTGGGGAGTGCTGGCTCCGCTCCGGCTCCGGCAGTTGCAGATACCGGTCGGCTCGTCGTAGAGTCGGTCGGCTTCCAAGGGAAAGGATCGCCGTGCCGACCTGGCTTTTGATCGTCCTCATCATTGTCGTGATAGCCCTACTTGCCTACCTATTCCGGGGACGCTTCTCTAGGACATAGGGAGGGGCAGGGATCGCTCGAAGGAACCGGGGCTCCGAGACCTCTATCCAACGTCTTCGTGAGCTTTAAATTCGTGGAAACCGAGTCAATGATCTGGTGTACGGGCTGTTTGCAGGAACGGTCGGAAGAGGACTTCTTGCCGGACTTGCCATGAGAGCTCGCTCGGCCTTGCTCATCGGACTCAGCCTTGTGGTTGCCGCAGCGGCAGCGACCCTCGCCTGCGCAGTGGCTGCAACCGCGCTGGGGGCCTCCGAGAGCGCACTAGGCAGCGAAAGCCGGCATTCACTGCCGCCAGCCACCAACACGCTGCTCATGGGCGAGCCGGTGATCAGTCCCGAGTACCCCGTCTCCCTACCCGTCGGCGGCAACCCTCAGCTCACCCCGGCGATCGCCTTCGACGGCACGAACTATCTCGTCGTCTGGGAGGAAAGTCGCGCCGGCCAGGACGGGATCTACGGCGCCCGGGTCGGCCAGGACGGGGCTCCCCTCGACGGCACCGGCTTCGCGATCGCTACCGGATCCGACGAGCGCGCGCCCACAGTCGCTTTCAACGGCACGAACTATCTGGTCACGTGGGAGCATGAACACGTCTTTTCGGGCGAGCATTCCGAATGGATCAGCGCGGCGCGCGTGAGCCCGCAGGGCGTCGTTCTCGATCCGGGCGGATTCACCGTTTCCAACCAGGCGTGGTTCCAGTTCAGGCCCTTCGTCGCCTCCGACGGCGCCGACTACCTGGTTGCCTGGGCAAGATCTCCGGATCGCAGTGGCGTGGCCCGGGACGTGTGGGCCGCGCGGGTCAGCGCAGGAGGAGTAGTGCTCGATCCGAATGCGGTACTCATCTGCCAGGTACCGGGGAACGAAGACCCGAGCGCGGTTGCGTTCGACGGCACCAACTACCTGGTCGCCTGGGATGACCACCGGGAGGGCTTTCCGGAAGTCCACATCTTCGGGGCCCGAGTCTCTCCCGCGGGAAGCGTTCTCGACCCTGGAGGACTGCCCATCTCGTCCATGTCGGGGTCTCAGGACCTCGCCGCCGCTGCCTTCGACGGGACGAACTACCTGCTCGCCTGGCAAGAGAGTTCGTCGGACATTCGCGGAACGCGTTTGACCCCCGAGTTCGGCGTTCTCGATCCGCAAGGGATTGACATCTCGACTGCTGCAGGCTCTCAGTCGAAGCCCGCGGTTGCCTTCAACGGAATGAGGTACATAGGCGCCTGGGAGGATCGCCGCTCGAGTAGCTCGGATGTTTACGGAGCTCGTGTCACGCCCGCGGGAGGCGTTCTCGAGCCTGCCGGCTTTCCGATCGCTGCGGCGGTGACCGACGAGACCTGGCCCGCAGCGACAGCCGGCTCGCCCGGCCGCGTCGCCGTCGTGTACGCGCGAGTTGCGACCGAACCGCCCTACGGCGGAGAATCGCGCGCCTTCGTCCGCTTCGTGGACGACCACGGGCCGCCTCCACCGCCCCCACCACCGCCACCCGAGCCGCCTCCACCGCCTCCGCCGTCCACCACCGCCGCCACCTCCACCTCCACCGCCGCCTCCACCAGCGCCACCGCCGCCGCCTTCGCTGCCTCCGAGCCCCTGCCTCGTCCCGAGAGTCCTCAGCCTGCGGCTCGGAGTCGCGAAGCGGAAGATCCGGCAGCGGCACTGCTCGGTCGGTCGGATCCGTCGTGCCCACTCGATGCGAGTCGGCCGCGTGATCGGCCAGCGCCCTCGTCCCGGTGCGATCAAGCGGCGCGGTTATCCCGTGGCGCTCACCGTTGGCCGGCGGTAGATCTCAAGCGGGCTCGACGACGAGCACCGTGAATCGCGGCGTAAAGAAGTAGCCCGCCTAGCGGCGCCAGAACTTCCACCACGGGGGCTTCTCGACACTCGGGCGTTCGGTCTTGCCCGCAGCAATCTCCCCGGCCCCGGTGACTTCGTCCCGAAGCTTCGCTTCACCCATGCTCGGGATTTCCGAGCTCGGCGGACTGCTTGTTTCGTCTTCGGGTGTTTGCGACGACATGCTTGTCGCCATCATAAGGGCGTTTCGCCGATGCCTAGACCTGCTCGACCACTAGCACTGGGTTGTCCTCCGGTGGTTAGCCCGAGAATGCGCCGCCGCTAGGCGAGGATCACCTCGCAGCCGGCTTCGCGCTGCACCTCGGCGTCGACGTCCGCACCGAAGAGGTTCCCCAGGAGCCCGTGATGGTGTTCGCCGAGGACGATCACCTGCGCGCGGATCTCCTTCGCCGTCTCGACGATCGCCCGGCCCGGGTCTCCGGCCGTCCAGGTCAGGTTCGCCTCGAGCCCCGCCGAGGCGAGCCGCTCGCTGGCCTCTGTCAGCTGCGCGACGACGTCCGGCGGTGCGGGCAGCGCCTTGCCTTCGTCGGCAGAGATGTCGTCCAGCGTTCCGAAGTTACGTGGCACATCGATGTCGAGCGGCATGTTCGCCACGCTCAGGACGGTAATACGGCCGCGCGACTCGTGCGCCTCCGCGATCGCGCGCTCGAGCGCGCGCCTGCCACCGTCCGAGCCGTCGTAGCCGACGAGAATCCTGCGCACGCGAGACAGTCTCTCAGAGGCTCGACGCTAGTCCACGAGCTCTTTCGCTAGCGGCGTAGCGAATCGCGGGGTCACCTTCGTCTCCCCCAGCCAGGCACCCAACGCCTCCGCCTCGGCCTCGATCGCCCGGATGCCGTCGGCACCCACGTCTTCGAGCAGACGGAACGACGACCTCGACCGTCCTTCCGCCCCGCCCAGCCGCCGACGACGCGGCCGTTCCACCACACCGTCGGGCCTGCGTTTCCGTTCCGGTCGAAGAGCGTCGCAGCGTGCTCGCCGAGGTACCAGTCGCGCTCCTTCCAGCCCATCACGGTCGGGTCGAGGGACGGCAGGAACGCGGCCCACGGTTCGGGCTTCGGCTCGGGCTCGAGGTCGCCGGGCAGGACGAATCCAGGCATCCCGTCCAGGTCGACCTCGACGGCTTCGATCGCGCCGAGGGCTGCGCGCGTCTGCGTGAGCGTCCACCCGGTCCACCACTTGAGGTCCGTCACGCTCGCCGGGCCGAACGCCGCGAGCCAGCGCGACGCAAGCTCGACCCGCGCCGCTTCGGGCTCGAGCCGCGGCAGCGGCTCCTCGAGCCACGCCTCGGCGGGCGCCCAGCACCACTGGCTGCTCGTCCAGGCCCCGCGCGGACGGCCGCGCACGACCAGTCCCTCCGCGGCGAGCAGGAACAGCACCCAGGACGTCATGCCCGTGCTGCTGGCCCACGTCTTGCCCTCGCCGAAGTGGATCTTCTCCCGGAGCAGCGGCACGTCGGCGGACAGCTCGGCCGCGAACGCCTCGCCTCGAGCCTCCAGAGCCCGCAGCGTCTCCGCGCCGACCTCGTCGAGCCACGCCTCGCCGTCCGAGGCGATGCCGCCGCCCTCGATCAGCTTCGCGTAGCGCCTGCGCGAAGCGGCCAGGATCGACTCCGTGCACGCCGCCTGCACCACGGCCGCGAGGTCGAGCGGAAGCACGAACAGCGTCCGCCGCATCCCGATCATCCGCAGGACGCTCCGCTCCTCGTACAGCGCGCGCTCGAGCTCGGCACCCTCGACTCCGCGAGCCCGGGCCGCGAGGAAGACCGTCGCCGGATCGGTCGCGTGCAGGCCCACCAGTCCGCCGGCCAGCTCGACTGCATCGCGAGCGCTCGAGCCGGGCGCGAGAAAGTGCCGCCGCGCGAGTCTTGCGCGCCGCTCCTCGACGGAGATCTTCCGCACGCTCAGGCGCCGGCCGCGTCCAGCGCCTCGTTCACGAGCCGGTCGGCGAGCTCGTTGTGCTCGCGACGCACAGCCGTGTAGCGCACCTTGCCGATGCGCGCCGCGAGGTCGCCGGCCTCCTCCCAGAGCGCACGCAACGTGTCCTTCTTGATCTTCCACTCGCCGCGCATCTGGTGCACGAGGAGCTCCGAGTCGGAGACGACCTCGAGCTCGTCCACGTGGAGCTCGGCAGCTCTCCGAAGTCCCTCGACGAGCGCCGCGGTACTCGGCCACGTTGTTCGTCGCGACCCCGATCGCCTTCCCTTCGGCCGCGAGCACGGTCCCGTCCTCGGCCTCGAGCACGAACCCGTAGGCGGCCGGGCCCGGGTTCCCGCGCGCGCCCCCGTCCGTGAAGAGGCGCGCCTTCACAGCAGCGGATAGAGGTCGAACGCCGGCTCCTCGTACGGATGCGCCGACCGCAGCGCCTGCACGACCTCGTCCTCGCGGTCGGCCGGATACACCGTCTCGAGCCGCAGCTCCGGAACGCGCTCCTCGCGGCCGCGCTCGCCGATCGTCGGATCCGTGCCCTCGCCGCCGAGGAAAGTCCCGATGCCCTCCGTGTACCACGAGCACCGCTCGTACTCGCCGATGCGCCCCGCTCCGGCCTCGAACAGCGCATCCCGCACCGCATCGAGTGATTCGGCGGGCACGAAGACGACGAGCTTCCGGTTCATCCGATGACTTTCGCAAACTGGAACCCCGCAGGCGACTGTGCTTCAGTCGCCGCGACCGACCACAGGAGGCGGCTCGTGAGCATGAACGCTAGTGGCAACACCGGCCCACTCGGACATCCGCGCGGAATCGGATTCGGAATTCTCTTGTTCATCGTCACGCTTGGGTTCTACAGCTACTACTGGGTCTACAAGACCCAGGAGGAGACGAAGCAGCACACCGGCGACGGACTCGGCGGGGTGCTCGGCCTCGTCGTCTGGATCATCATCAGCGCCGTCAGCGCCTTCGTCATCCCGTCGGAGATCGGAAGGATGTACCAGCGCGACGGACAGCACTCACCGGTCACCGGCTGGACGGGACTTTGGCTCTTTCCGGGCGCGATCCTCATCATCCCGGCGATCGTCTGGTTCGTGAAGATCCAGGGGTCGCTCAACACGTACTGGGGAGCCAAGATGTCCTCAGGAGCTGCCGCAGCTCCGGCCGAAGCCTGACCCGCTCACGCCCGGGGACGGGCGTCGACGCGGCGGATCCACGCCTCGAGCCTTGGGTACCGGCCGTTCAGGGCGAGGTACTGCTGCAGGATGAGGTGGAACTCCTCGGTGTCGGCCTCGTCGTGGATGAGGCCGTACTTGAGGAACGGAAACGCCGCGCAGTCGGCCGCCGAGAACTCGCCGAAGAGGTAGTCGCGGCCGGAGAGGAGCGCGCTCGAAGAGCTCGAGCGAGCCGGTTAGCTCCCGGCCGAGCTCGTCGATCCGCGCTGCGTCCGGCTGCGCCTGCCCACGCTCGGCCTCGATCTCGTTCGGAGGTCGCTTCCAGATCCGGTTGAACCAGTCGAGGAAGACCTCGAGCTCGGCTGCCCGCGCCTCGTCCCGCGGGAAGAGCGGCGGCTCCGGCTGCAGCTCCTCGAGGTAGCGGAGGATGACCGTCGAGTCCGCGATCACGCGCCCGTCGTGGACGAGCACCGGGACGAGCGGCTGGCCGCTGAGGCGCTCGACGGGACTGCGGTCGGCCGGGTCGACGTCCTCCCACTCCACTTCCAGGCCCTTGTGCGCGAGCGCGAGGGAGACCCGCTCGACGTTCGTCGAGAACGGGACTCGATAGACGCGGAGCACCTCGCTAGCCGCCAAAGCCGACGAGGACCGTCTCGCTCGGGTCGCGGCCCTCGACCTGCGCGTAGAGCGAGGCAAGCGTCCGCGCCCCGCCGGCTCCGTCTTCGGCGCCGCGCGCAGCGAGCCACTCCGAGCCCTCCTCGTCGCTGAGGGAGTCGAACATGACGTTGGCCGCGCACCGGCCGGGCCGCGCGACCGCCGGATGGAGCTTCTTGATCTCCTCGTTCGTCGTCACGAGGACGATCACGCGCAGGCCCTGGCCGATCAGGCCATCGACGACGTTGAGGAAACGCGACAGGCCCTGTCCGGTCCGCTCACGCGCGTCTGCGCTCAAGAGCTCGCCGGTGTCCTCCATGACGAGCAGCCTCCAGAGGCGATCGTCTCCCTCTTCCTCGTCGGCGTATTCCTCGAACCCGTGCATCATGGTGACCGCGACCGAATGGCCCAGCCGCTCGCCGCCGACCATCATCGGGAACGGCGGCTCGAGGAGCACCGACATCAGGTAGTCCGCGTGCTCACCGAAGAACGAGTCCGGATCGACGATGTAGTGGATCTGGCACCAGTCGCGCCACTCCCAGGCGAGCGCGCGGAGCGCGAACGTCTTGCCGGTCCCCGCTTCGCCGTGCCAGAGGACGAGCTGCCCGCCGCGGGCAGGCTCGAAGTCGCGCATCAGGGCGGCGAGCTGGTCACGGGTGCGCGCGGCGTAGTTCGACTCGATCTCGTCCCACGCAGGCACGGCGATCGGCCGCCACGAGGGACGCGGGCCCTGCGGCGTGTACATCCAGAAGGTGACCGGCACCTCGTGCGCGGAGCTCGGATCCGGCGGCGGGAAGAGCTGCTCGAGGCGCTCGACGACCGCGGTCACGGCGGCGCGGTCGGTGCCGGCGGCCGAGACGGTGACGTGCGACCCCCAGAGCTGCACTTCGAACAGGACGCCGTCGTCCTCGAACAGCGCGCTGTCCCCGCCCTGCGACGTCGTTCGCGCGATCGGTGTCCCAACGCCCTCGAGGGACTTCACGCTGGTCGGCCAGTTGCCCGAGCGGATCTCGTGCAGTCCTTCGGCCGCCGCGCGCTCCATGAAGATCGCGCTCGGTAGCTCCCCGGCCTCGTGAATCTCGCGACCGAGCCTGATGTGTGTGCCTCGACGGTCCGTCATGGCTGGGATCGTAGAGGCTGCTTCGTCGGTCAGAATTGCGCCGCCGAGCCAGTCCTGGGTCTCGCGAGCGGAGCGTAGACGGACGAAGTTGTACCCGCCAGGCGCTCCTCGTACCGGGCGCGCCTCGGCCGGTGCGTCGTCAGCGCCCAGACGAACAGCGAGTCGCGGCTGAGGAACGCCCCGCGCCAGGTCTCGCGGTTGCCGCCCCAGAGCTCCTCGCCGCTGCGCACGCGCCGAACCGTCCGCGCGCCGAGGCGGCGCAGCACCGTCGGCAGCGGCGGATCGAGCCAGACGACGAGCTCCGCCCGCTCCAGCACGAGGTCGCCGAGCTTGCCGTGGTAGCCGCCGTCCGCGACCCACGCTCTCACCGGCCAGCGCCTCCTGGACGCGCTCCCGAAACTCCTCCGCGCTCGGCTCGCTCCACCCCGGGCCCCAGTGCAGCGCGTCGAGCTCGACGTGCGGGATGCCGTGGCGCTCGGCCAGACGCTTCGCGACCGTGGTCTTGCCCGCGCAGGTCGTCCCGACGACCGCGATCCTGGTCGGCACGCTAGGGCGTCAGGCGGTAGAAGCGGAAGAAGTCGTTCTCGATCGGCAGCACCTCGAAGCCGCCGAAGCCCGCCTCCTCCGCGTAGCGCCGCACGGTGTCGGCGCGCATGACCGTGCCCGTTCCCGCGGCGCCCTCGCCGACCATCCCGACCGGCAGGCAGTGGAGGACGCTGTAGCCGTAACAGAGCCGCTCGACGTCGTCTCCCGACCCGGTGAACGTGTCGGCCACCCGCTCGTCGGCGACGACGGCGCACCCGCCCTCGCTGAGCAGGCCGCGGCACGCGCGCAAGGCGTCGACCGGATAGGACATGTCGTGCAGCGCCTCGTGTATGTAGACGAGGTCGTACTGCCCCTGGAGCCGCGGATCGGCCGCGTCTCGATCGTGAAACGTGACGCGGTCTTCCACGCCGCTGCCCGCGAGGTTCTCCCGCGCCGCGGCGATCGACGCCTCGTCGAGGTCGATCCCGTCGACCCGCGCCTTCGGATAGGCGCGCGCGATCGCGATCGTCGAGTAGCCCTGGCCGCAGGCCACGTCGGCGACCCGAGCCGGCGGATCGGCGCCGAGCCGCTCGTGCACATCCGTGATCGCCGGGAACCATTCGCTGCCGAGCAGGTGCTCGAACAGCGGGCGCGAGGACTCCGCCTGACCCTCGTGCAGATCGGCGCCGTAGTCGGCGTACGGGACTCCGTCGCCGCTGCGGAACGCGGCGAGCACCGCATCGATCGGGCGGACGCATGCGACGACGAGCTTCCCGACCGGGGCGATGTAGTTGAGGCTCGTCTCGTCGAGGAGCGCCTCGTCGTGGCCCGGCGGCAGGGTGTAGCGGCGCTCGTCGTCGACATCGAGGATCCCCGTTGTCGCCTGCTGCTCGAGCCACTCGCGGACGTAGCGCTCGTTCAGGCCCGCAGCGTCGGCAAGCTCCGCGGACGAGGAGGGCCCGCGGTCGGCGAGCGCGCGATAGAGCCCGAGCCGCACACCGATGTACACGGTCACGACGTCCATCGCGCCGAGCGTCGAGCCGCGCATCCGCTCGACGAGAGCGTCGCGCCGCTCGGAGGACCTCGGCCGCCACGCTAGGTGTCGATCTGGGCCTTCTGGAGCTTGCCCGAGTAGTCGACGTAGATCGACTTCCACTCGGTGAAGAAGTCGAGCGCGGCCTGGCCCGCCTCGCGGTGCCCGTTGCCCGTGTCCTTGACGCCGCCGAACGGGAGGTGCACCTCGGCGCCGATCGTGCCCGCGTTGATGTACGTGATCCCGGCCTTGAGGTCGCGCATCGCGCGGAAGGCGCGGTTCACGTCCTGCGTGAAGATCGAGGACGAGAGGCCGTACTTGATCCCGTTCGAGACCTCGATCGCCTCGTCGACGTCGCGCACCTTGATGACCGCTACGGTCGGCCCGAAGATCTCTTCCTGGGCGATCCGCATCCCTGGATCCACGTCGCCGAACACCGTCGGGCGGTAGTAGAAGCCCTTGTCGAGCCCGTTCCCGGACGCGACCTCGCCGCCGGTCAGCAGGCTCGCGCCCTCGTCACGGCCGATCGCGGTGTACGAGTCGATCTTCTCGAGGGCGGCCTGGTTGATCACGGGCCCGACGTCCGTGTCCTCCTCCCAGCCGACGCCGAGCCGTAGCCGCTCGGCCGCCTCGACGAGCCGCGACGCGAGCTCGTCGTAGACGGCCTCGTGCGCGATCACGCGGCTCGCCGCGGTGCAGCGCTGGCCGGAGGTTCCGAACGCCGACCAGACGATGCCCTCGACGGCCAGGTCGAGATCCGCATCGTCCATGACGATGATCGCGTTCTTGCCGCCGAGCTCGAGGTGGATGTGCTTGAGGCGGTCGGCGCCGGTCTTCGTGACCGCGACGCCTGTCTCGCGCGAGCCGGTGAGCGAGATGACCGGGACGTCAGGGTGCCGGACGAGCGCATCGCCGACCTGTGCCCCGCCCCCGTGGACGATGTTGACGACGCCGGCGGGGACGCCCGCTTCGATCAGCAGCTCGACGAAGCGCTCGCCGAGCGTCGGCGTGTCGGTGGCCGGCTTGAAGACGACCGTGTTGCCGCAGACGAGCGCGGGCAGCATCTTCCAGCTCGGGATCGCGATCGGGAAGTTCCACGGCGTGATCACGCCGACGACTCCGATCGGCTGGCGGACGCTCATGTTGAACTTGTCGCGGAGCTCGGACGGCGTCGTCTGGCCGAACAGGCGCCGGCCCTCGCCGCCCATGTAGTACGCCATGTCGATCGCTTCCTGGACGTCGCCGCGCGCTTCGGGGAGCACCTTGCCCATCTCGTGGGCCATCAGCTGGGCGAGGTCCTCCTTCTGCTCGCTCAGGAGGTGCGCGAAGCGGAAGAGCAGCTCGCCCCGCTTCGGAGCCGGGACGAGGCGCCAGTCCTCGTAGGCGCTCTTCGCGGCGGCTACCGCGCGTTCGACGTCCTCGGCGCTCGACCGCGGGAAGACGCCGATCGCGTCGCCGTTCGCGGGGCTCGTGCTCTCGAAGGTCTCGCCGGACGCGGCGTCGACCCACTCGCCGTCGATGTAGTTCTGGAATGTCTTTGCGCCGAGGATGGCCACGGCGCCGATTCTATTCTGTCGGCCTCGGTCTCGAGGAACGTGCCCGGGATCCGCGGACGCCGCCGGTCGCGCAGCTCGCGCTTGCCCCCGGGCTCGCCGCCCTGCCGGCGATCGGGTCCCGTGCGGCGATCGACGATGACGGTCACGTGCGGGTTGTCCTTGTAGTACTCGACCATCTTGTCGAAGAGCTCGGCCTCGAGCTCGCGCGGGATCACGCAGTAGATCACTGTCTAAGTGTAAGACGGTTCTAGAGACGTGCGATCTCTGGCACGACCCGGCCGTCGGGCTCGACCCGCGCGTTCCAGGTCCTGAACGACGGCTCGAGCTCGTCCAGCTCGTGCCCGCGCTCCGCGAGCCGGACCGGTTGCGCCGACTCGGGCAGGACGCGGTACTGGTACCAGGAGATGTCCCAGGCGACGGTGACGACGACATCGCTGTTCACGCCCGAGAGCAGGACGACGCTCGCGTGCGGCTCGCCGAGGCTCTTGCCGATCCCGCCGACCGTCCGTCGGTAGGCGCTTGCATTGAAGAGCTCGGCGGCTTCGACCACCGCGCGCTCCTGGTCGGAGAGACGGCGCAGGATCGGCTCCGGCGCGAGCGAGTCGTCGGGGGTCGCGCGGCGCGGGTCGAGAAACGCCCCGAGGCTGAACTTCCGCTTGCGCGGCTCCTCGTCGAACGTCGGCGTCGTGGGGCTGCCTTCCTTGACCCAGCCGTACTCGGCCGCGATGTCGTGGCACAGCGGGCAGACGTCCACGAAGTCTTCGCCCTCTGGGGCAAAGCGCATCGTCCGTTCGCCGAGGAGGAGCGTCCGTTCGCAGATCGCACACGTCTCGGGGGCGATGGTTCTCGTCGAGCGCATCAGTCGCCGACTATAGCCCACTCGGTCTCGAGTCCCCTGCGTGCTACCGTCGCGCTATGTGTGTCTTACACTGTAACTCGCTAGGAGTGATGGCGTGACCGGTCGCATGGGCCTTCCGCGACACGCCCGCGGGCGGCGTCGGCTCGGCCCGGGCCGCTGGCAGGTCCGCGCCCGGCTCGAACGCTTCACGGAGCCCGCAGTCCTCCTCGTCCTCCGCGACTACCCGGGTCACGGCTACGAGCTGCTGGAGAAGCTCCAGGAGCTCATGCCCGGCGAGCGGATCGACATGGGCAACCTCTACCGGATCCTGCGCTCGCTCGAACGCGACGGGCTCGTCGACTCCACGTGGGACGACGACGCTCCCGGGCCTGCCAAGCGCGTGTACGTGATCACGCAGTCGGGCCGGCGCGTGCTGGCCCAGTGGGTCGAGGCGTTCACGAAGATCGAGCGCCAGATCGAGCAGTTCACAAAGCGCTACGAAGAGCAAAGGGGGTGAACATGCACCACGGACGTAGACACTTCCGTCAGCGCGGGGTCGGCCATCGCTGGTACGAGCCCGAGCGCGTCCTCGAGCGCCTCGAGGAGTACCAGCGCGACCTCGAGCAGGAGCTCGCAGACGTCGCCGACCTGATCAAGCGCCTCAAGGAGTCGGAGCCCCAGACGGCCTAGACAGAGTCCCGCCGCGGAGGTGGGCTCGCCCCGCCTCCGCCTCCGGGCTCGCTCAGACTTTTGCTTCTTCCTGTTCCTTCTTCGAGTCTTCGATCAGCTTCTGCGCGACGTGGCTCGGCACCTCGTCGTAGCGCAGGAACTGCATGTGGTAGTCGCCGCGACCTCCGGTCATCGAGGTCAGCGCCTGGCCGTACGTGAGCATCTCGGCCATCGGCACCTCGGCCTTGATCCGCGTCATGCCCGCAACCGGCTCCATGCCCTGAAGTCGACCACGCCGCGAGTTGAGGTCGCCGTTGACCGAGCCGACCGTGTCGTCGGGGACCGTGACGTCGACCTCCATGATCGGCTCGAGGAGCACAGGGTCCGCCTGCTCGTAGGCCTGCTTGAACGCCATCGACCCAGCGACCTTGAACGCGTTCTCCGACGAGTCGACCGTGTGGTACGAGCCGTCGACGAGCAGCACGCGGACGCCCTGAACGGGAGCGCCGGCGAGCTCGCCCTGGGTCATCGCCTCCTGGATGCCCTTGTCGACCGCCGGGCGGAAGCCTTGCGGGATGACGCCGCCGACGATCTTGTCCACGAACTCGTAGCCGGTGTGGCCCTCGATCGGCTCGAGAACGACGTGTGCGTCGCCGAACTGCCCGCGGCCGCCGGTTTGCTTCTTGTAGCGGCCATGGCCGCGCGACTCCTTGCGGATCGTCTCGAGATAGGGCACGCGCGGCGGGTTGAGATCGACCTCGACCCCGAAGCGGCGCCTCAGCCGGTCGACCGCGACCTCGACGTGCATCTGGGTCATGCCCGAGACGAGCTGCTCGCCGGTCTGCGGGTCGCGGCGTAGTTGGAGCGTCGGGTCCTCCTCGCTCAGTCGGCGGAGCGAGGTGGCGACCTTCTCCTCGTCGCCCTTGGCCTTCGGCGTGATCGCGAAGCTCATCACCGGCTCAGGAAAGTCGAGGCTCGGGAGCTCGATGTGCTGGTCGGCGTCGAGCAGGAGGTCGCCCGTCATCACGTCTTTGAGCTTGGCCGACGGCGCCGAGGTCGCCCTCGCCGAACTCGTCGGCGGACTCGTGATCCTTGCCCTGGAGCGTGAGGAGCGCGCCGACCCGCTCCTTGCCGTGCGTCCGCACATTGGCGAGCGTTGCGTCCGAGGAGATCGTGCCCTTGAGCACGCGGAAGACGTTGATCCGGCCCGAGAACGGGTCGGCGACGGTCTTGAAGATGAAGACCGCGCTGGTCGCGCCCTCGACCTCGATCGGCGAGCCCTTCTTGGCCGGTGACGGCACGCCTTCGACCAGGAGGTCGAGCACCGCTGTCGTGCCGAGGTTCTTCGTCGCGACACCGCACATGACCGGGAACAGCTCGCCGCGGGTGACGGCGCTCTTGAGCGCGGACGCGACTTCCTCCGGTGACAGCTCCTGCCCGTCGAGGTAGCGCTCCATCAGCGCCTCGTCGGTCTCCACGACCGAGTCGAGGAGCTGCGTCCGGTACTGCTCCACCTGATCGGCCATGTCGGCCGGGATCTCGCCCGGCTTGCCCTCGCGCTCTCCCTCCGGGCTCGTGTAGCTGGTCATGTGGAGGACGTCGACGATGCCGCTCAGCTCGTGCTCGGCTCCGATCGGCAAGTGCACGGCGACGCACTGGTTCCCGAACTGCGCCCGGAGCTGCTCGAGGACCCGGAAGAAGTCCGCCCGCTCGCGGTCGAGCATGTTCACGAAGATGACGCGCGCGAGGCCCAGCTGTTCCGCGCGTCCCCAGTTCCTCGTCGTCTGCACCTCGACGCCCATGACGCCGCTGACCGTGACGAGCGCGCCCTCGACGACGTGCAGCGCGGCGATCGCGTCGCCCTGGAAGCTCGGCTCGCCGGGAGTGTCGATCAGGTTGATCTTGCGGCCCTGCCACTCGAGGTGGCAGAGCGTGTCCGCGATCGACATCTGGCGCTGCTGCTCGTCCTCGTCCCAGTCGGAGACCGTGCTGCCCTGCTCGACCACTCCGAGCCTGTTCGTCGCACCGGCCTGGAACAGCATCGCCTCGACGAGCGAGGTCTTGCCTGTGCCGCGGTGACCGACGACGGCGACGTTGCGGATCTTTCCGGGCTCGACTGCGGGCATGCGAAGACTCCTTGTCGGCTGGTTTGCGGCGATCTTAGCGAGGGTCAGGCACTGTCACGCTTCCGGCACGAACGCGTGACAGACACGTGCGCCGGCCGCGAATAGCATTGTCAGAGGGAGGAGGCTGGGTGCGCCTTAAAGAAGCCGGCGTCAGTCGCCGTCGCCGCGGGACGGCGCGCCGGACAGGCGAGCTTTCAGCCGCAGGATCGCCTTCGTGTGCAGCTGCGAGACGCGCGACTCCGTGACGCCGAGCACCTCGCCGATTTCACGCAGCGTCAGCTCCTCGTAGTAGTAGAGCGTGACGACGAGCTTCTCGCGCTCGGGCAGCCGCGCGATCGCCTCGCCCAGCGCCTCCTTGAGCTCCGTCTGCGCGAGGGCCGCCTGCGGCTCGGGGCCCTGCGTGTCCTCGATCGTGTCGATCAACGCGACCTGGTCGCCTCCCGACGACGAGATCGTCCAGAGCTCGTCGAGGGCCGCGATCGACGAGCGCGAGATCTCGGTCAGGCTGTCCTCGAGCTCCTCGGTGTCGATGCCGAGCTTCGACGCGATCTCCTCGTCCGTCGGCGCGCGGTGCAGCTTCGCCTCGAGCTCCGCGATCGCCCGCTCGATGTGACGCGCCCGCGCTCGCACCGACCGCGGCACCCAGTCCATCGCGCGCAGCTCGTCGATGATCGCGCCCTTGATGCGCGCGATCGCGTACGTCTCGAACTTGACGTCGCGGTCAGGGTCGTAGCGCTCGATCGCACCGATCAGCCCGAGCAGCCCGTACGAGACGAGGTCGCCCTCGTCGACGTGCGCGGGCAGTCCGCTGCCGAGCCGGCCCGCGACGTATTTCACGAGCGGCGCGTACGTGAGGATCAGCCGGTCGCGAACCGCCTGGTCGCGCGACTTCTGGAACTCCTGCCAGAGGCCGGCGGTGTCGTCAGTCTGGACCACGCGTAGAGAATACGGCCCTCGGCCGTCGAATCCTCAGCGTGGGCGACTGGCGAGCAGCGCTCGCAGCCCGAATGTTCCGATCCAGAGCGCCAGCACGGCCGCCGCGATCCCGATCACGATCGCCGAGCCGCCGGCCTTGATCGCCGTGAACGCGATGCCGACGAAGAAGACGGCGAGGAAGAGAAAGAGCACCCCGAGAACGCGCCGGTGAGCCGCCACGCCGCGACTCTACTGGCCGCACAGACCGCGACTACAATCGAGACGCAACCCAGGGGCGTAGCTCAACTGGCAGAGCACCGGTCTCCAAAACCGGGGGTTGCAGGTTCGAGTCCTGCCGCCCCTGTAGCACTGCCTACTGACGACGAAGTGGCTCAGGTGTCGGATCGCTGGCGGCCGTACCGGAGCCTGGCGGCGAGCTACCTGTTCGCGTCCGAATACGACGCCAACCGTGACCGCATCGATGGGATCATCGCCTTATCCGACCAAGGAGCGTCAAACGATGACCGTACACACCGAGCTCTCACCGACTGAAGCCGCGGACCGGCTTGCCTTGCGCGAGCTCTTCGACGCGTACGCCCACTGCGCCGACCGCCGCGATGCCGAAGGACAGAAAGCGCTCTTCACGGACGACACCCGCTTCGCTGTCTACATGGACGGTGAAGTCAGCGAGCCGACGTACGTCCTGCAAGGACGCGAAGCGCTCACGCCGGTCTTCGACGACCTCAACCGCTACGAGGTGACAACGCACTTCAACGGCCAGAGCACGGTCAATATCGATGGGAACCGTGCCACGGGCGAGAGCTACACGATCGCCCACCACGTCTTCACCGAGGACAGTGACCGCAAGATCATGATCGCCTCCCTCCGCTATCTCGACACCTTCGCCAAGATCGACGAGCGCTGGTTCTTCGCCGAGCGGAAGCTCATCCTCGATTGGAGCGAGACGCGATCACTCGGCACGGAAGAGGGGGGCTGACGGATCGAGCGCCTTCAACGGCCCTCGGCGTCATGCCCGGCTAGTCGGCCGCGCGGAAGCATCCGTGGAGGTGGTCGTTGACGACGCCGACGTTCTGCATGAACGCGTACACGCTCGTCGGCCCGACAAAGCGGTACCCCTGCGACTTCAACTGCTTCGCGAACGCCTCCGCCTCCGGGGTGGACGTGGGAAGGTCGGCGAGAGACCGCGGAGCGCGCGTGCGGGTGAGCTCATAGGACTTCGCGAGCTCGGCGAGGCTCGGCGATGCTGACGTCATCGCGCGGGCGTTCTCGACAGTCGCCTGGATCTTGCCGCGGTTGCGGATGATCGAGGCGTCCTGCACCAGCCGGTCGACATCCCGCTCGGTCATCGCCGCAACCTTGGCGACGTCGAAGCTCCGGAATGCCTTCCGGAACGCGTCCCGCTTCCCGAACACGATTGACCAGCTCAGCCCGATCTGGAACACGCCCAGAGTGAGCGCCTCGAACAGCGCGGACTCGTCGTAGGTCCGGGTGCCCCAGACCTCGTCGTGGTACCGGCCGAAGGCCGTATCGCCGGCGCCGGCCCAGACGCACCGGGGTTTCCCGTCATGCCCGATGATCACGTCGCTGCTCATAGCCCGCGCGGGCCTCACCACCATTGCTGTTCGACCGCTCGGTCGGTGCCGCCGGTGCGGTCGAGCGCGTCGAGTCGTGCCAGGTCCTCGCTGGTCAGCTCGAAATCGAAGACCTGACCGTTCTCGGCGATTCGTTCGCGGTGGGCCGACTTCGGGATCACGGGGATCTCGCGCTCGAATGCACCAGCGGATCAGCACCTGCGCCGGTGTCCGCCCGAGCCGTTGCGCGATGCCGCGTCACCGTCTCGCTTGCGAGGTGGCGCCCGGTGCCGAGCGGGCTGTAGGCCTCGAGCACGACCCCGTTCCGCAAGCACTCGTCGAGGAGCGCCTTGCGGTACTCGTACGGGCTGAACTGCACCTGGTTCACCGACGGCGGAATGTGCGCCGTCGCGAACAGCTCCCCCAAGTCCGCAACGTCGAAGTTGGACACACCGATCGAGCGTGCGTAGCCGAGCTCCCGGGCGCTTTCCATGCCGCGGCCACGCCCACGTCGGTCCCCCCTTCGGCGAGTGGACGATGTACAGGTCGACGTACTCGACGGCCAGGCGGCGGAGGCTTGACTCCGCCTCGGCGACCGGATCCGAGTGCCCCGGGTTGAACTTGGTCGTGACGAACACCTCGTCGCGACTGATCCCGCTCTCGCGTAAGGCCCGCCCGACGCTTTCTTCGTTGCCGTAGGCCTGGGCAGTGTCGATGTGCCGGTAGCCGAGCTCGAGCGCCCAGCGGACGGCGTTCACGCACTCGGGCCCGTTCGGGATCTGCCACACGCCGAGGCCCAGCAGCGGGATGGAGTTGCCATCCGCGAGCGCCCTTCCTTCTCGCATCCCGGCCTTCGGCGATGACGAGGTCATTTCCCTTCGAGCGCGGCTCGTGCTGCGGCGGCGATGTCGGCGTTCGTGTTCGCGTGGCCGGCGATCCCCCAGCCGCCCTCCGGGCGACTCGGTCAGGAGCACCCAGGTGCGCTCGCGAAGGCTCGGATCGCCGGCGGCATCCGCGACGATGTCCGTGAGCTCCTCGACGACGCCGAGTTGCTTGTCGCGGTCGAGCACGCCGACTGGGGTGAGCACCTGGACTCGCACGTAGTTGCTGTCGCCGGCGACGTTGGAGATCGCCGCTGCATCCATGTCGTGGATGAACGCCGCGGTGTTGTTCGCGAACAGCGGCAGATCGGGGACCTGCTCCCAGCGCATCACCGCCGCCGCGAGGTCTCGAGCGAGCGTGTGCGGGTCGGGGAACGTTCCCTCGGCCGCGTAGACGTCGATCATCGGCATCAGTCGGCCTCCTCGAGGAAGGCGTGCACGTCGGCGGCGAACTCAGCTGTGGTGCTGGAAGAGGAAGCCGTGCGCCGAGTCCGGGTAGATCTTCAGCCGCGCGTCCGGCAGCAAGCCCGGCGAGCAGGTACGAGTAGCGCGGGAGGATCATCGGGTCGCTGTCGCCGTTGGCGACGAAGACCGGCAGCTCGATCGCGGTCGACTCGCTCGAGCAGCGAGTGGTTCGGGATGCCCCAGGCGCAGACGGCGTCGTACTGCGCCTGGCGGGTCTGCCAGGTCGTCGGCTCGTCGCGGTCGGTCGTCCTCCCCCGAAGATGCGTCCGGCGGCCTGCTGGCCCGCTTCGCGACTCGTGTCCGTGGGGGCGAAGAAGACCGAGAGGTATCCCTGCGGGCTCGTCTCGCGGCCCACCGACCGCGCCGATCACCTCGCGGCGCCCAGCCGTGCATCCCCGCCGCACCCTGCGGCGCGGCGGACGCGAGCACGACGCGCCGCAGCAGGTCGGGGCGGATCAGCGCGATCTCCTGCGCGACGAAGCTGCCGATCGAGAAGCCGAGCAGATCGACACGCTGCAAGCCCAGCGCCTCGACGAAGGCGATCGCGTCGTGCGCCATCGCCTCGATGGTGCTCGGCGTCGTGCCGGTCGTGCCGCCGACGCCGACGTTGTCGAAGGTGACCACGCGCCGCTCCGCGGCGAGCGCGTCGACGAGCGCCGGGTCCCAGTTGTCGAGGTTGCCGCGGAAGTGCTGCAGCAGGACGAGCGGCACATCGCCTGCGCCGACGTCGCGGTACGCGTACTCGATCCCGTTCCCGGCCGTAACTCGTTGCGTCGAGGCATCGGCGTACGTGGTCGGCGTCTCAGTCGTCGTTTGCTCGTGTGTGCTTGTCATGGCCGCTCCTTCCGTTAGTCCTTCGGGCTCGACGCGCCGATATCCGCCGCTGACCCAGTCGACGACGAGGCGGCCGTATTCCTCCGCTGCTTGCTCCCACGCGAAGTGACCGGCGTCGAGAGGATGGATCTCGCTGTTCGGGAGGAGGTCGTGGAGGTACTGGTTGTTCGACCACGGCACGAGGTCATCGTCGCGCCCGGCCACGATCTGGGTCGGCGTGGTGATCGTCGGCAGCAGATCGCGCAACACCGGGTTCTGCTCGGGGTAATGCCGCACGAACCGGGCCGACTCCGCGAAGCGCCCGAGGTCGTAGGCGCTGACATAGTCCTCGTGGACTTCGGGCTCGCTGTCGCTCGCGGCACCGGGCTCGACCGCGTAGCCGATGTTGGTTCTGGCGTCCAGCCCGCGCACGACGTCCAGACTCGGCGCTTCGATGATGTCCTTGAGCGCGCCGCCCGCTTCGATCGGGAAGCGGACTGCGCCGCCGCCGATGGTCAAGCTCGTCACGCGCTCCGGAGCCTTCGCGGCAAGGAAGAGCGCTGCGGCCGTGCCGACGTCCGGGCCGACGACGTGCGGAGCTCCGAGGCCCCACTCGTCGATCAGGCCGGCCAGGAACGCTCCCGAGGCGTCCGGAGCGATCAGTTCCGGGCGACCGTCGGAGTGGCCGAATCCCGGCATGTCGATGGCGACAACCCGCCCGACTGCCGAGACGCGGTCCCAGATGCGACGGAAGGCCCAAAGGGTTTCGGGCCACGGCGCCAGCAGCAGAACGGTGACGTCCGAGTCTGCCTTGGTGTCGGCGAACCGCACTCGCACTCCGTCGCAGACTCGGAAGTAGGTAGTGATCGGCGAACCCGCCTCTGCGCTCATCTGACTGTCTCCTCCTTCAGTCCCAATCGTCTCACCGATTCGAGGCGCATTCGATGACGGTCGTCATCGGAGTCAGACCCTAGCAGAAGCGATGACGGTCGTCATCGAAATGCCCTACCCTGGCGTCATGGCTGCGAAGAACGAAACGAAGGACCCGGCCGCCGATCGCCGGCGATCTCCAGCTCGCGCGCGCATGGTGCGGAGTGCCGCGACGCTCATCCGTGAGCGTGGCATCCACGGCACCGGACTCCGCGAGGTCGTCGCCCACTCCGGCGGTCCCCGCGGCTCGCTCGGCCGCTTCTTCCCAGGCGGCAAGACGCAGCTCGTGACCGAAGCGATCGATGTCGCGCTCGTTGACCTCTTCGACGATCTCGAGCGTCCGCTCAGGCGAAGCCGAGACGTTCCCCGAAGCAATCAGCGTGATCGTGACCCCATGGCGGCGCCTGCTCGTCGACCACGACTTCGCCTTGGGCTGCCCACTGGCCGCGACTATTTGCGACGCGGCCGACAACGACAGCCTCCGCACCCATGTCAGCGAGTTGCTCGCACGGTGGCGAGCGCCAGTCGCCGACGCCTACACCAGGTTTGGGGCGCCGCAGGCGGAAGCCGAAGCACACGCGACGGTGCTAATGGCCGCGCTCGAGGGCGCCCTCATCCTCGCTCGCGCTCAACGCAACATCGAGCCGCTCGACACAGTCGAGCGCTTCTTCGCGTCACGTGCTCCAAAGCCACGTCGAGAATAAGACGACTCATTCGATCCCGGCCATGGCCCCGACCGTTCGTGGTCCGTGATGGCTACTGTCGCGCCATCGCGACGCGGAGGCGCTCCTCGGGCGTGATCAGGTGGTCGGCGTCCTCGGCGTCCTCGCCGAGGTCGATCTGCACCCAGTTGACCTTGCCGGTGAAGACGCTGCTCTCGCCGTCGTAGTCGTCGCTGACCGGGGATGCGGTGTCGCGGCCGACGTCGGCGGTCTCGTCCGCCGAGAAGATCATCGGCACGGTGCCCTCGACGCGGCCTTCGCCGACCTGGTCGCCGTCGAGGTAGAGCGTGACGGTGCCGCCCTTGGCGAGGCCGCCGCCGTCGTAGGCGAACTCCATCCGCACCTGGTGCGTTCCGGACGGGATCGCGGCGTCGGCTCTCGATCTTGAAGCGCTGCAGGCCGAGCAGGTTGTAGCAGTACTTCGGCCTTCCGTCCTTCGCGTACAGGCTCCAGCCGGCGAAGGCGCCGCCCTGGGCGATGATCACGCCCTCGGCGCCCGTCTCGGGCACGACGACCTCGGCCGTGACCGCGTGGGACTTGTTCTTGATGTTGATGAGGCTGTTCTCGGTGAGGCGGCCCATGCCGCCGAAGAGCAGCTGCGAGTTTCCCTTCACGAGCTCCGGCCGGCCGGCGAGCTCGGCGTTGAAGCGCTCGATGCGGCGGTCGTCGAGCGGGAGCACGTTGTACTTGCGGGCCTCGTCGAGCCACAGCTGCTGCAGCTCGGCCAGCTTCTCGGGCATCTCGGCGGCGAGGTCGTGCGCCTGGCTCCAGTCGCTCGGTGTCGTAGAGCTCCCAGACGTCGTCCTCGAACGGAGGCAGCGCTGGTCCATCACCCACGGCGTCGAGTGGCGCGTGACCGCGGTCCAGCCCTGGTGGTAGATGCCGCGGTTGCAGAACATCTCGAAGTACTGGGTCTCGCGGCGATCGGCCTCGGTCGCGCCGTCGAACGAGTACGCCATGCTCACGCCCTCGATCGGATGCTGCTCGACGCCGTTGACGGTGGTCGGGTGCGGAAGCCCGGCGGCCTCGAGCACGGTCGGGGCGACGTCGATCACGTGGTGGAACTGCGTGCGCACCTCGCCGCGCGCCTTGAACCCGTTCGGCCAGTGGACGATCGTGCCGTTGCGCGTGCCGCCCCAGTGCGAGGCGACCTGCTTCGTCCACTGATAGGGCGTGTCCATCGCGTGCGCCCAGCCGACCGCGAAGTGGTTGTAGGCGTCGGCGTGCCGAACTCGTCGATGTGCGACGCCACGAACTCGGGCGTCTCGAGCGCGGCGGCGCCGTTGAAGATGAACATCTCGTTGAACGTGCCGTTGATCGTGCCCTCGGCGGAGGCGCCGTTGTCGCCGATGATGTAGTAGACGAGCGTGTCCTCGAGGACGCCGAGGTCCTCGAGCGCGTCGATCAGCCGGCCGAGGTGGTGGTCGGTGTGCTCGAGGAAGCCGGCGTAGACCTCCATCTGGCGCGCGAGCACCGGCTTGAGCTCGTCGGGCATGTCGTCCCAGGCGGGGATCTCCTCGTGCCGCGCCGTGAGCTCCGTCTCCGGCGGGCACGACTCCAAGCTCCTTCTGCCGTTCGAGGATCTCCTCGCGAAGCGCGTCCCAGCCCTGGTCGAAGCGGCCCTTGTACTTGTCCGACCACTCCGTCGGAACGTGGTGCGGGGCGTGCGTCGCCCCCGGCGCGAAGTACATGAAGAACGGCTTGTCGGGCATGAGCGACTTCTGCTGGCGAACCCACTCGATCGCCTTGTCGGTCATGTCCTCGGTGAAGTGGTAGCCCTCCTCCGGCGTCTTCTCCGGCTCCACCGGCGTCGTGCCCTCGTAGATGGCCGGGTAGTACTGATTCGTCTCGCCGCCGATGAAGCCGTAGAAGTACTCGAAACCGCTGCCGCCGGTCGGCCAGGCGTCGAAGGGCCCCATCGGGCTCGTCTGCCAGACCGGAACCTCGTGGCACTTGCCGAACTGCGCCGTCGAATAGCCGTTCAGCTGCAGGGTCTGCGCCAGCGGCGCGCACGTGTTGGGACGGATCGAGTTGTAGCCGGGCGCCGACGTCGCGAGCTCGGTGATGACCCCCATCCCAACCGTGTGGTGGTTGCGGCCGGTCAGCAGGGCAGCCCGCGTGGGCGCGCAGAGCGCCGTCGTGTGGAAGCGGTTGTACTTCAGGCCGTTCGCCGGCCAGCCGCTCGGCCGTCGGCGTCGCGCACGGCCCGCCGAACGCACTCGAGCCGGCGAAGCCGACGTCGTCGAGCAGGACGACGAGCACGTTCGGTGCGCCGGCCGGGGGCAGCAGCGGCTCGATCGGCGGGAACGTCGCCTCAGGATCCTTGGCGTCGAGAGGGAGCTCACCCTCGTACGGGCGGTCCGGGATCGGCAAGACGTCACGTGCGATCTGGTCGGTCACTCTCCACTCCTCTCCGCGCTACGTGAGCGCCTCGACCCCATTGTGTCGTCCTCGGCCTTGCACGTCATCCTGCGAGGGTGACCATAACGCGCGATCGCGGGCTAGCGAGCGCGACGGGCGAAACGCGAGCGCCTGACCCGACTGCGTCGTGCTCTGACTCGGTCGAGGGGTCCTCCTCGACCTCCCGATCGGTGTGCCCCGGCCCGGCCGCCCACCGGTGCGGGCGCTGGTGCGGAGCCGGGACAGCTTCGAACGCCGGCGCGGCGTGGCGCGGGTGGGCCGCGAACCAGGCTGCGTAACGCCGGGCGAGCGGCGTCGCGGTCAGCCCGTGCAGGAGCACCGAGAGGGCGACGGTGAGGAAGATCGTGTCCAGCAAGACCGACTCGTGCGCCAGGTGGGCATCCTCGACCAGGATCACGGCGAACACGATTGACGCCAGGCCGCGCGGCCCGAACCAGCCGAGGAAGGCGACCGTCGGCGGCCTCGCGCCCGATCCGAGCATCGCCAGGGCGACGGGAACCATCCGGACGAGGGTCAGGCTGAGGAGCGCATAGAGAACGACAGCGCCGGAGAGGTCGTCGAGCACCGGCACGAGCATCACGGCGCCGAAGAGAACGAACGTGACCGCACCGAGCAGGCCGCCGGCCTCCTCGAGGAAGAGCGTCACCTCGCCGCCGACCTCGCGACGCAGGCCTCCGAAGACGGCGCCGCCGACGAACGCGGCGATGAACCCGCTGCCGCCCATCCACACGGCCAGCCCGTACGCGAGCGCGGCCCCGGCGACCGGGACGATCTGGAGCCAGATCGGATCGACGAGTCGGCGCGCGACTCCGAGCCTGACCACGACCGCGGCTGCGAGCCCCGCAAGCAGCCGCCGAGGATGCCGTAGCCGATCTCCTCGAGCACGAGGTGCACCGCAGCGCCGTGTCCGATCGCACCCTCGTCCGCCTCGGCAATCGCGATCGCGATCAGGAGCAGCGGGACGCAGATGCCGTCGTTGAGCCCGCTCTCGACGTTGAGGCCCTGGCGGACGCGCGACGGAACCCGGGGGTCGGTAACGACCGCCTGCCCGAGCGCAGCGTCGGTCGGGGCGAGCACGATCGCAAGCAGAACGGCCTCGATGAACGCGAGCTGTCCGAACACGGCGACACCCGCGAGCGCGCCGGCGACGATCGTCAGCGGCAGCCCGATCGCGAGCAGGCGAAGAGGCACGACGTACTGGCGGCGAAGCGCGCGCGAGGTCGATCCGCGACGCGTCCGAGAAGAGGACGACCGTCAGCGTCGCCTCGGCGACCCAGCGAACGGATTCGCTCCCGATCGTCGGGTCGAGCCAGCCCAGGACATCCGCGCTCGCCACGAGACCGCCGGCGACGAACACCATCGCCGGAGTGATCACAGACCCCAGAAGCCGCCGCGAGACCGCCGCATACGCGAGGACGAGGAGCGCGATCGCGACGAGACCCGAGCCGCCCAACCGTCAGTCTCCGCCGGAGAGGTACTCGGGCAGACAACTTCGAGGAACGAACAACGAATGCATGTGCATCTCCTTTGTCCTCGAATGAAAACGCCAGGGGTGGACATCGGGCGAGCGAGCGGCTCGACCATTGGCTATCTGCGAACGCCCGGCGCGGCCACGCCTGGTACCGCGGCCGTGATTGCCGATCTCCTGATCCACTCGTCTCCGGTACTTCACGCACTCAGACCAACCCGTCGCTGGATGGGAGACGAAGACATCGGTTTGACCGGCTCGCAAGCGAAGACAACTCCTCAGAGCGTCGCTCGACATCACCCGCTTCGGACGAACCCGTCGAAGCGGTCGAACGGGTAGAACGTCACTCACATGGCGCGCTCGACCATCGATGCGGCTCCGCCGGGCATGAAGTGGATCGACGGCGGCGAGTTCGCCATGGGCTCGGACGCGTTCTACGCGGAGGAGCGGCCGGTGCACCGCGTCGCGGTCGACGGCTTCTGGATGGACGAGCATGCCGTGACCGCTGCCGACTTCCGGCGCTTCGTCCGCGACACGGGCTACGTCACGGTCGCCGAGCGACCGCTCGATCCCGACGACTATCCCGACGCCGACCCCGAGCTGCTCGTACCGGGCTCAGTGGTGTTCCAAAAGAGCCGCGGGCCGGTGACCCTGGACGACTTCCGAAACTGGTGGTCGTACATCCCCGGGGCGTCCTGGAAGCGCCCGGGCGGCGCCGGCACGACGATCAACGGACGCGATCACCACCCCGTCGTCCAGGTCGCCTATGAGGACGCCGAGGCGTACGCGACCTGGGCGGGCAAGGAGCTTCCGTCCGAAGCCCAGTGGGAGTACGCGGCTCGCGGCGGGCTCGATGGAGCCGTCTTCGCCTGGGGTGACGCCGAGCTCCCGGAGGGAAGACCGATGGCGAACACCTGGCAGGGCGAGTTCCCCTGGCAGAACCTGAAGGTCGACGGGTACGAGGGCACCTCGCCGGTCGGCTCGTACCCGCCCAACGGCTACGGGCTCTTCGACATGACGGGCAACACCTGGGAGTGGACCTCGGACTGGTTCACGCCGAGCCATCCCGACGAGGTGCAGAGCCCATGCTGCGTCCCGCGCAACCCGCGGGTCGGCTCATCGGAGGCGAGCTTCGCGGCGGGACAGCCGGGCGCCAACATTCCGCGGAGGGTGATCAAGGGCGGCTCGCATCTGTGCGCGCCCAACTACTGCCTGCGCTACCGACCCGCGGCACGCCAGGGCGAGACGATCGACACGTCCACGGGTCACATCGGCTTCCGCTGCGTTCTTCCGCTGGTTGACCACTAGTCGACGGGTCAGCCGTCGACGAGCATTCCGTTCACCGGCCCGAGCAGCCGCGCAGATCGCTTCGAGACGTGCGGCAGCCTCGCAAGGCGGTGCGTCAGCGGCTGCCCGGCCTGTCGTCGTTCGAGCTGTTCCTCGCTGATCGGTTTCCACAGCTCGTCGATGGCGCGCACCGGATCGTCGGGAATCTCGTCCTCGGCCAGCTCGAGGTGCTCGGACCACAGTCGCAGCCGCGTGCGTCGGGCGAGGTCGGGGTCGTGGGCGACGACGTTCATCTCCGTGTCGTTGAAGAGCGAGTGCTCGTTGAGGTTGGCCGAGCCGATCGTCAGCCAGCGGTCGTCGACGATCGCGACCTTCGCGTGCACATAGATGGGATCGGTGACCGGCCCCGAGCGCGCGTAGAGCGTGCACGCGAGCAGCCGCCCCCGGTCCGCGTCAGCCTCGACGAGCTCGGCGAGAACGCCACGCGTGTCGTCCTTGCCCGAGTTCGGCTTCGAGGGCAGGACGAAGAGCATTCGGAAGTCGTTGTGCGACGGATAGAGAAGCTTCTCGCGGAGCACGCGCCGCAATCTCGGGCGACCACAGGAACTGGTTCTCGACGTAGATGAAGCGCTCGGCCTGCCGGAAGGCGCGCATGTACGACTCGAGGATCCCGAAGTCTCCGCGCGGTAGCGCGTCGTAGACCTTTTCCGGGACCGTGCGGACGATCTGCAGCTCGACGTCGCCGCCCGTCTCGCTGGGCGCGACCGGTGGAAGCACCTCGCCGGCGACCTCGTGCCACCGCATCCGGAAGTGCTCGGCGACGTCGCCGACCGCCGGCCCTTCGATCCGGGCCGTCGCGTCATGCCACCCCACGCTGGTGCGGGGCGGATGCTCGCTCAGGTCGAACCGGTCGCCGTCCTCGTGCGTGAGGTCGATCCCGCCGACGAAGGCGACCCGATCGTCGATGACGATCGTCTTCTCGTGGTGGCAGTGAAGTGGCCGTTCGCGCGAATCGAGCTCGCACTGGATCCGCGTGCCCTGTCGTGAGCTCGTCGCGCATTCGCTTGACCTGGCGCCTGGACGGGCGGAAGAGCGGGAGCGGAGCGCCGGCCCAGACGAGGACCCGGACGTCGAGTCGCTCGGCCAACTCCGCGAGCAGATTGCGAAGGACGAGAGGCGCTCCCTCCCGCACGAGCGCAAAGTCGGGCGAGAAGTACCAGCCGGTGACGTGCACGTGAGAGCGCGCCGCCTGCAGCGCATCGGCGATCGCGGGCAGCGCATCCGCTCCGTCGACGAGGATCTCGATCGCGTTGCCGGATCGTGGAGGCGGTGGACACTCGGCCCAGCCGTCACCTTCCGGGTTCAGGGCGCCCTCCCAACCAAGGGCGCGCAGGCGCCGGGCGTGGTGCGCGGTGATCTGCTTCGAGACGGCCTCGCCGACGAAGGCTTCGCTCGCCACGAGCCCGCGGCCGACGCGCTCCCTGAGGCGCTGCGCGGATCTCACGAAGGCTAGATCTTTCGGTAGCGAACGTCAGCGAACGAGTACAGCGCGAACGCGATCAGCCCCGCCGCGACGACACCGAGCAACGCGTGGCCGTAGGACTGGTTCGCCAGCTTCGCCAGCGCGCCGTCCAGGCTGACCGCCTTGCGCGGCTGGTAATCGATCGCGGCCTTGATCAGGAAGACGCCGACCAGCCCGAACACGACCATCCGAGCGCAATGACCGAACACGGCGAGCCACTTGTACACGCGCTTGGTGGTCGAGCCCATCTCGCCGGTCTTCGCGTCCTTGAGGAAGTCCTTCGTGAGCCCGCGATAGCCCTGGTAGAGCGCGGTGCCGATCAGAACCGCCCCGGCGATGCCGACGATCCAGGTACCGCCCGGCCAGCCGAGCGCGCCTCCGGTCGCCTTGGTCGTGCGCGCCGAGCTGCTCCCACCGGAGCCGAGCAAGATCTCGATCGACAGCACACAAAGGAACGCGTATGCGATCCCGCTGCCGAATGCGCCGACCCGGTCGAACCCACTGTCGGACTTTTCGGGCCCGTGGCCCAGGAAGACGTGCATGAAGCGCCACAGGGCATAGCCGGCGAAGCCGATCGCAACGGCAATGAGCAGGAACCTGCCGAACGGCTGGTGCGCGATCGTCTTCAGCGCTCCGCTCTGGTCGGTGGTCTTCCCGCCGTCGCCGATCGCGAGCTTGAGAGCCAGGACCCCGATGATCCCGTAGATGAGGCCCCTTGCGGCGAACCCGGCACGGGCGAGGGCCTCGAAGGCGGTGGACTGCCCGACGTCTTCTCCCGCCGACTTGGCCTGTCTGACGGGCGCGGACTCGGTTCGATCCTGGATGCTCATCACGCGGCTCCGGGAACGCACAGCGTGACGGCCGCGGGCTCGACCTTGACCTTGAACGACTTCACCTTCGTCCGGTCGCCGCCGTCGAGCTCGTAGCGGACCTTTCGATCGAGCTTGACCTTGACGGAGCGAGCCTTGGTTGCTTGCACGAACGGCGACGCCTCGGCGTCCGCGATCACGGTCCGTGCAACCGTTCGCATCCAGTCGGTGTATCCGTCGGCGGTGACGACGCCGACCTCGAGCATTCCGTCGTCGGGCCGCGACTCCTCGAAGACCTCGACGTGGCCGATCAGCTCGCCGACGTTGCCGATCAGAACCGACGTCGCGTCGCCGCGGAACCAACTGACACCGTCCACCTCGATCTCGGCGCCGAAAGACTTGGAGCGCGCGGCCTTCAGGCCCGCCCACACGTAGCCGGCGCGGCCGAGACGTTCTTTGAGGCCGCCGTCGGCGTTGCGGATCATCGTCGCGTCCATGCCGCTCCCGGCCATGACCGCGAAGCGCTCGCCGTTGAAGCGACCGACGTCGAGGCGGCGCCGCTCTCCCTCGAGGCCGATTTCGACCGCCTGCTCGATGTCGATGGGCACGCCGAGGTTCGTTGCGAGCAGATTCGACGTTCCGGCCGGGACGATGGCGAGGGCGACGTCGGAGCCGGCGGCGACGTCGATGCAGCGCTGGAGCATGCCGTCGCCTCCCCAGACGAAGACGAGCTCGGTCTTCGCGTCGAGCAGGCGGCGCATCGCCTTGGGCGCCTTGCGGCTCTTCGGCACCTCGTACCACTCCGGGTCGGCGATACCGGCCCGCTCCAGGGTCCGGCGCAGCTCCAGGAGCCCGCCGTCCAGCGACTTCCCGGAATTCGCAATGACGCCAACCTTCACGAACGGTCCTCGGCCAAGCCGGTGGCCGCCGCGCCGGCTGCCCGGCAGGCAAGCACGAGGGCACACAGGCTGGCGATCCCGATCACGACTCCACCCGCAACGTCGAGCGGGTGATGCATCCCGCGATACATGCGTGACATCGCCTCGTACACGGGGATCAGCACGGCGATGCTCCACACCGCGATGCGAAAGACGCGGTTCTTGATCATCGACGTCAGCAGGAGCGCGAGCCCGCAGTACACGGCGATCGAGGCCGCCGTATGCCCGGACGGGTAGCTCGCGTTCACGGGCAAGTTTTCGAGGCGATGGACCTGAGGCCGGTGGCGGTGAACGACGAGCGTGGTGATCCGGTACGACGCCGACTCGACAGCCAGGACGAAGACGACGAAAGCGGCCATCCGCCAGTGACGCATGGCCGCGAACGCCAGCGCCGTCGCTCCGACGACGATCGGGAGGACGACTCCGCCCGAGCCCATGGATCCGATCAATGAGAGATCCGTCCGGAACGGCGTTCGGTGAGCGGCGAGCCAACGGACGAAATGCTCGTCGGCGGCCGCGACGCCGCCCACATGCAGCAGCACCCGTGTGACGAGAAAGCCGAGGGCAATCGACGCCGTGGCGATGAGCGCGAGCCCTGTGAGCATCGCGCCGAGGAAGACGAGCACCGGATGGCCGTCCCCGACCCGTACGGCGGCTCGTTCGACTGGGCCGTTCCGCGGCTGCAGAACGGGCGCCGACCAACCCTCGTCGGACCGGGCGACGGCTCCGCGGGGCTGGGTGAGGGTCGTGTCCATTCGACCTGGTTTCCCAATTAGTCCGCCGGGTAATCATCCCGGTCACGAATGCCGCTTCTCCTCCTCGTCCTCGTTGCCGTCGCAGCCGGTCTCGGATCCGGCCTTGCCGCCTGGCGATATCCGCGGCTTTCGGCGGGGTCGTCGGCCCCAGCCTTCGAAGCGGCGCGCAAGGTAGGCGAGTCCGCGGCCGCGCACTCGCGATTTCGGCGCACGCTCGTCTCGAGGCTCGACGCGAGCGCCGCAACCGGGCTCGCGTTGACGCTGGCGCTACTCCTGACGATCGTAGGCGGCCTCGGGCTCGGCGCGCTTGCCTACCTCGAGCGCACGAACGCCCACCTGAACCGCGTCGACCGAAGCGTCGCCGCATGGGGGAACGCCCACGCGACGGCCTTCTCGACGCACGGGCTCGATCTCGTCACGCAACTGGGCGCGATCACAGGGGTGGTGCTTGTCCTCGCCGTCCTGCTCGCCGTTGTGGAGACGATTCGCACACGAAGCGCATGGATCGTCCCTTTCCTGCTCGTGCTGCTCGCGGGCGAGGAGATCCTCATGAATGCAGTCAAGATCCTCGCGGACCGCGCGCGACCCACGTTCAACCCGGCGGCGGCCGCGCTCGGTCCCTCGTTTCCGAGCGGCCATTCGGCTACAGCAGCGGCGTTCTATGCGGGTGCTGCGCTCCTGCTCAGCCGCCGGCGGGGACACGTCGCCCGCAGCGTGTTCACAGGCATCGCCGTCGGGGTCGCAGTCGCCGTCGCATCGAGCCGGGTACTGCTCGACGTCCACTGGCTCTCCGATGTGATCGCCGGCCTCCTCCTCGGGTGGAGCTGGTTCGCGGTCTGCGGAATCGCGTTCGGCGGTCGCCTACTGCAGTTCGGAGCGCCGGCCGAGGTGGCCGCGGCGGTCGCGCACGGCGACGCTGGAGAGAGATCCAGCGTGCGTCTCGCACACACAGCTCAACGAGCGAGGTCGGGCGCCAGAAGCTAGTGCGCCCCGTTCGCGATGACGACCGCCTCCAGTCGCGAGTGTGCGCCGGTGGCACGCAGCACATACCGGATGCGGTTGCCACTGTCCTCGGGCGCCCCGCTACGTCAGGTGCCTGGAATCGTGTCCCGGCGTCAGACTTTGGAACCGTTCCGCACAGGCTAACTGGCGCGGTAGATGGCGAACGGGCGGCTCGTCTTGCGCGTCCAGCGATCTGGATTCGCCTCCGCTCGGAAGCGGACCGAGTAAACGTACGTGCCTGGTGCCAGGCGGCGCGCCGGGAAGCGGACGTACCTCGTCACATGGGCGTCGAAGTGGCCGGTCTCGGACAGGATTCGTGCTCCTCGGTGTCCGCCCCGCAGGCGGTAGATGCCGGCGTCGAAGAACGCGTCCTCGTCGGCCGAGGCCAGGAAGCTCCACGAGTTGACGCGGGTCGGCACACGACGATCCCGTCGGAACGTCGCCTTTGCGCCGTCGACCACGGTCGAATGACGCCATGAGCGCATCCGGCCGGCGCAGTTTCCCCGTGTCTCGGCGATCGTCTCCTTCACGGCGTTGTACGACGGCCTCAGCGTCCCATCCGCGCGGATGAGCCCGGCCTGCCAACGGTCGAGGTCCGGCTCGTCCCGCAGGCCGAAGAAGAGAACTGAGTCGACCGCCGGATCGCATGCGACGTAGCGGATGAGTCCGGCATAGATCCGGGCCTGCGCGGCCTCGGTGGTGGGAGAGATGCTTTCAGAGCCGAAGTAGGCGTCCGCTGCGGCGGGTGCCATCGCGACCTGCCAGCCGACCTCGTCGAACTTGACCTTGAGGCCCCGCTCGAACGTCCTTTGCGCCGTCCCAGCGAAAGCGTCCGAGAAGGCCTGCTTGACGCGGTCGAAGTTCGTAACGCCCGCGTTCGGCCACGGGTAGCCCTTGGTGAGCCCGTCCTTGTCGTTGCGCGGATACAGGTGGTACGCGAACTGGTCCATGAGCGGCTTCTTGCGTTTGCTCGCCCGATACTCGGCGCCGAGGGCTTGCAGGAACTTGACCGGCGACGTGGAGACGTTCCCAAACGCATGCGGATTGTCGTTGCCGCGCGGCGAGAGCCCAACGCCGATGACGTTGATCGTCGGGTCGACCGCCTTCAAGGCGTCGTAGGAACGCGCGAGCACGGACTCGTACGACGCTCCGGACACGTTTCGGCCGCGCGAGTCGAATTGGGGTTGCCAGAAGCGGGGCTGGTTCGGCTCGTTGCCGACGATTACGTCCTTGACAGTGGGGAATGTGCGAGCGACCTGCCCAACGAACGCGACGAACTGACGCCCCGCCAGGCTCGAGCATCGCCCGCGCCTTCAGCGGCGCAACGGAAATGATGACCTTGACGCCGCGAAGCGTAGCGACCGGCAGAGCGGCTTCGATCTCCGCCTGGTTGGCGATCGTCGTCGGTTCGGTTGCGTCCCAGAGGACGCTGATGCGCACCTCGCGCATGCCAACGTCGTTCTGGAGAGCGAAGAACGCGCTACGGGCCGCGCCAGGGAAAGGCATGTAGACAGCGTTCTGCGGCAAGGCGCTCAGTTCTCCTCCATCACCTCAGCAGACAAAGCGCCCCCGAACAGTCGTAAGCGGGCCAACCCTGGAAAGCCCGCTTACGACCGTGGACTCGCGGCTCTACGTGGCGGCGAGCCGACCTCTGCGGTTGTGTCGTCCTGCGTAGAAGACGACGGCGAACAGGAGCATCAGGCCGAGCGCTCCGAGGGTCGCTCCGATTGAGGCGACGCCCCAGTTGATGCCCGGCGAGTCGGTGGATGGGAGTTGCGTCGACGTGAGGTGCGTCGGCATCTGGCCGATCTGCGCCCTGTGCCTGAGCAGTGCGCTGTGGCGAGCGTCGGTGAGCGGCACCGAGGAAGCTGCGTCGGTGCGAATGTTCGACGCGAAGGACGAGACCGGGACGGGGGTTGGCCTGGACGAAGCCGCGTCGGTGCGAACGTTCGAGCCCGGAACGCTCGACTCCGGAGAAGCCGAGTCGGTGCGGACGTCGATGAAATCGTTCGACGCCGGGACGGGGACTGGATTCAGAGAAGCGGCGTCGGTGCGAACGTTCGAGCCCGAGACGATCGGCTGCAGAGAAGCCGCGTCGGTGCGGACGTTCGACGCCTTGAGAGTGGCGACTGCGAGCGGGGCGTGGAGATCGTCCGCGTAGAGGCGGGCGCCGCCTCCGCTCTCGTTCGTTGCATTCATCGTCATCGCCTGTGCGCCCGGTGCGGCGATTGCCGCGACCGCGAGCGCGAGGCCGAGGCGTGCGACGAGTCGGCGGGAGCTCTTGATCTTCATGACGCCTCCTTTGGTGTTTGTTGTCATGACGACACCGTAGGAAGCCCGCCGTTCCGTGTCGTTCGCCGCCGCGACACAGGAAGTGTCAAACTCGTCACACATCGTGGAATGGCAGCTGCTCGCCGACGTGCCCGATGAGGCGCTGCACGCGCTGCTGACGATCGCGCGCCGCCGGACGTTCACGCGCGGCGAGGTCGTCTTCCACCGCGGCGACCCGGCGGACTCGCTGAACCTGATCCGCAAGGGCCGCTTCTCGGTTCTCATCACGACGCCGCTCGGAGACACCGCGATGCTCTCGGTACGCGGGCCGGGCGACGCGTTCGGCGAGCTCGCGCTCCTGGGCCGGGAGCGGGTCCGCTCCGCGACCGTGAGCGCGCTCGAGCCCGCGGAGACGCACTCCGTCTATCGCGACGACTTCGAGCGGCTGCGCCACGAGCATCCGATCGTCAACGACGTCCTGGTCGGGATCCTCACCGATCGTCTACGCCGGCTCTCGGACCAGCTCGTCGAGGCGTACTACGTGCCCGCAGATCGCAGAGTGCTGCGTCGGATGTGCGAGCTGACCGAGCAGTACAGAGCCGGCGACGGCGAGGTCGTCGTCCCGCTCACGCAGGAGGAGATCGCCGAGCTGGCGGGCACATCTCGCGCGACCGTGAACCGCGTGCTGCGCGAGGCCGAGCGCAGAGGATCCGTCGAGCTCCGGCGTGGACGGACGGCCGTGCTCGACCTCGATGAGCTGCTCCGCCGCGGGGGTTAGACGCGCCGGCTAGTGATGGTTGCCGTGGCCGCCGCCTTGGTTGCCGTGGCCACCACCCTGGTTCCCGTGGCCGCCGCCCTGGTGGCCGTTCCCGTGCTGCTCCTCGTTGCCCTGGTGGTTGTCGTTCCCATCGTTCTCGTCGTGCTTCCAGTTCTTCCGGCCCCAACCCGGCTGCTGGCCCTCCTGCCCATTGCCCTTCGCCTTACCTTTGCCTTGGGACTTGCGCCGTGAGTGGCCGGGAGGCCCGGTATGCACGTGGTGCCGGTCGCCCTTGCCCCAGCCCGGCTTCGTCTCACTGCTGACCGGAGGCGGCGGGGGCGGTGGAGCGGGCGGCGGACCTGCCGGTGGAGCAGGCGGAGCCGGTGGTGGTGGAGGAGGAGGAGGTCGGTTTCGGCGCGGGCGGAGGCGGAGGCGGCTTCGGGTGACCGCCGCGCGGAGGCTTCGGGTTCGGCTTCGGCCGGGGCTGGCTCGATCCGGTCGATCCTGTCGGCCGAGAGCGGTGTGACGACGAAGAGGCAGGCTCGGTCCGGATGAAGACCACGGACTGCGAACCGCTCGCGTGCGCGGAGGCCTGATGCCCCGAAGCCGCGGCGACCTGAGCCTGCTCCGCACTCAGCGCCTCTTGCCGGGCGACCCGCGCCGCCTCATCGCGCAGCCCCGTCAACGAGTTGAAGAGACCGGCGCCCGGCTTGAAGTGGATCGCGGGCGGCACCGCGACCGGCACCTTCTGTTCCGCATGGTGGTCGAGCGCGGCACGCCACAGGTAGCCAGCACTCACCGCAGCTGCGACAAGTGCAGACAGCCGGACCGCATTCGGCGTCAGCACGGACAACAGTTTGCTGCCTGCAGCCGGACGGCGTCTAGGCGGCATCTTGGCCCGCGAGCTCGACACGGTTCTTGCCGCGCTCCTTTGCGCGGTACAAAGCGCTGTCCGCGGCCCGCAGGAGCCCGTCGACGGACTGCGACTCACCGAGCTCAGCGACGCCGAAGCTGGCCGTGACCGTGACCTTCTCCCCCACGCCGAGCGGGATCTGGAGCTCGGCCAGCGAGCGGCAGAGGCGATCCGCGACCGTCCTCGCGCCGTCCAGCCCCGTCTCCGGAAGCAGGATCGCGAACTCCTCGCCGCCGAGGCGCGCGGCGACGTCGACGTCCCGGCCGTGAGCCCTGAGCAGGTCGGCGAACGCGATCAGCACCTCGTCGCCGGCGTGATGCCCGAAGCGGTCGTTGATCAGCTTGAAGCTGTCGAGATCGGCGAGCACCACCGACAGCTTCCCGCCCAGCCGTCTCCCCCGCGTGATCTCCGAGCGCAGAGCGTCGAGGAAGCGGCGCCGGTTGACGAGGCCGGTCAGCTCGTCGGTGATCGCCTGGAACTGGACGATGTCGTGCAGCCGGGCGTTCTCGAGCGCGATCGCCGCCTGCGAGGAGAGCCACTCGGCGAGCTTCATCGTCTCTTCGCTGAAGCCGCCGTCGGGCGGGTTGAGCACGAGCGTCATCGCCGCGGTCTCGTCGCCGGCCGAGAGGTCGAACTCGACTGCTCTCCCGTCGGCGTCGACGTCGCCCACCCAGCCGACCTCCTCACCGTCGTGCACGAGTCTGCCGCCGCGGGCGCCCGTCGCCTCGGTGATCACATTGAGGACGACCGGCATCAAGGCGCGAGGGTTGTGCGTCGCCGCAAGCGCCTCGCCGACGAGGGCCAACGCCTCACGGGCCTCACGCCGACCCGTGACGGGAGTCCGGCGCCGCTCGCGATGATCGGGCGCAGGCGGGGCATCCCGCTCCTTCGGCCTGCGGAGCATCGGGCACCAGAAGGACGAAGGTCACGAACGTCGCCACGAGCGCGAGGGCGGCGAACGGCCAGTTGACCTGCACGGCGACGAGGGCAGCCAAAGGCGCGCTTTCGCCGACCGCGCGCAGCCGAGTCGGTGCTCTGGCCGAGTTCCGCCGCAGGCCCTCCATCCAGGCGCCCGAGTCTAATCCGCTTCCCGGGCCTCGGGAATCCCCCGAACGGGGTCGGCGGCGCTACCCGGGGCCGCGGCTGACGACCAGGTTGACCCTGCTCCCGACCGCGAGCGTGCGGCCGGCTCCCGGAGCCTGGCGGACGATGCGCCCCTTCGCGCGCTTCGAACGCAGGTAACGGACGCGGCCGACCGAGCAGCGCGCGGCGCGGATCGAGCGCCTCGCCTTCGACAGCCCCTTGCCGATCACGCGCGGCACCTTGCACTTGGGCACCGGCGGAGCGTTCGTCGAGACGGTGAAGCTGCCCTTGATCGTCGGGTGCACGTCGCACTTGAACGTGTACTTGCCCGCGCGCAGCGTCACTCGCCAGACGGGATGCTCGATGTCGCCGACCGAGGTCTTCTCGTCGACGCCGGGCCCGGTCAGGTGGAAGTTGTGCGTGGCCGAGAGATCGTGGACCTGGATCGTGTACGTCCCCGGCGGGAGGTTCGTGACCGGCCTCCCGTCTGCGTAGAAGGCGGCGATCCGCGGGTCGGGCCCGACGGTGAGGATCAGGTCGGGCTGCGCCGGAGGCGGCGCCGGGGGCGGCGGGCCTGCCGGGCTCGGCGGCGGAGGCGGAGGCGGCGGGTTCGGGTTCGGGTGAGCCGTGACCAGCCCGCGCAGGTAGCCGGTCTGGTCGCCGTCCGAGATCCACTCGTAGTCGCCGACGTCGAGCGTTACCGTCCAGCACTCCTCGCTCTGATCGGGGACGCTCGTTGCGCGGTTGACGTGCGTTCCCTGCCACGTGAGGTCGCGCAGTCGGAAGTTCTGCGTGCTCGACGTGTCGTCGATCGCGAGCGTGAAGGTCCCCGCGTTGACGTGCTCGGCGCTGCGACCGGCCGGGTAATGGAACGAGCCCTCGGCATCGCCCATGTGCCCGACGAAGTCCGGTGCGCCCATGCACGGGATGCCTCCGTGACGCGCGTGCGCGCTCGCGGGGAGCGTGGCGACCACGCCCACGAGGGCGGCGACCAGGATGAGGTAGAAGGCGTGGCGCTTGTGGAGCATTGTCCCCCTGGCCCGGGAGATTACTTCAGCGGGGTCGGCGTTTCTAACCCGGGAGGAGCGAGATCGTGATCTGCAAGACCTTGCCGTGGCCGAGCAGGAAGTCCGTCGCGCGTGTGCCCGGCTGGCCGCTTCCGAGCCGGCACCGGCGGAAGCCGCCCGACGCCGCGCACGCAACCGACGGGAACGCGCGATGGATCGCGGCCTCCGACGAGTCGACGCCGACCCCGGAGCCCGTGTGTTCTCTCGAGTGCGTCGTCGTGATCTCGACCGCGCGGCCGGACCGGAAGCCGACCCAGACGAGGGGGAAGTAGAGCCGGCCGCCGCCAGAGCCGATCGGGCTCCCGAGCCGCGCGCGGACCTGCGCCTTGGTCATGCCGAGCGTGACGCCGGACATGCCCTTCTGAGGGCGGATGATCGCGCTCGCGGGAGCGGCCGCGATCAGGGCGAGCAGGACGAATGCGACGGCGAAACGACGCATGTGCCAGATATCGGCACGCGCGACGCTGAGCGCGACCCCCGCTCGGGGTTAGATCAGGTGCGCTTCGACGTCTGGGCGGCTCGCCTGCCACGCCTTCAGGTACAGATCGATCTCCAGCCGCGCCTGCTCGTCGCCGAGCGCGTCCGGGACCTCGACGACGACGGCCCCGTCGCCATCTGCGTGGGCCTCGCATTCGACTCGCCGCAAGAACTCGAGTAGCTCCTCACGTGCATCTGGGTGCACCTGGATCCGCAATCCGTCCCTGTCCTCACTTTGGGTGATGAAAAGCCGTTTGTCGAGTTCCCCCGAATTGCAGGGAAGTCCGGCGACAGCGGGACAGGCCGCTACGCTCCGGCCATGAGCGTGCTCACGTCGCAGGTCGAGCGCGAATCCGAGCTCTTCGCGCAGCGCCGCGACCGGATGGAGGCGCTCGTCGCCGAGGTGCGCGAGCGGACGGCGCTCGTCGCCCGGGGCGGAGGCGAGAAGGCGCTGGAGCGGCACCGCTCGCGCGGCAAGCTGCCCGCGCGGGAGCGGGTCGACCGGCTGCTCGACCCGGGCAGCGCATTCCTCGAGCTCGGCGCCCTGGCCGCGTGGGACATGTACGAGGGACAGGCCCCGTCGGCGGGAATCGTCACCGGAATCGGCGTGATCGAGGGCCGGGAGTGCGTGATCGTGGCCAACGACGCGACGGTCAAGGGCGGCACGTACTTCCCGCTCACGGTCAAGAAGCACCTGCGCGCGCAAGAGGTCGCCGAGCAGAACGGGCTTCCGTGCATCTACCTCGTCGACTCGGGGGGCGCGTTCCTGCCGCTCCAGGACGAGGTCTTCCCCGACCGCGACCACTTCGGGCGGATCTTCTTCAACCAGGCGCGGATGTCGGCGAAGGGGATCCCGCAGATCGCCGCGGTCATGGGCTCGTGCACGGCCGGCGGCGCCTACGTGCCCGCGATGAGCGACGAGACGGTCATCGTCAAGGGCACGGGCACGATCTTCATCGGCGGCCCGCCGCTCGTGAAGGCGGCGACCGGGCAGGACGTGACCGCGGAGGAGCTCGGCGGCGCCGATGTGCACACGCGGCGCTCGGGTGTCGCCGACCATTACGCGACGAGCGACGAGCACGCGCTCGCGATCGTGCGCTCGATCGTGCGCAACCTGCACGGGGCTCCGAAGGACATGCCCTGGGACCTGGTCCCGGCCGAGGAGCCGGTCGTCGACCCGTCCGACCTGTACGGGCTCATCCCCGAGGACTACCGGCAGTCGTTCGACGCGCGCGAGGCGATCGCACGGATCGTCGACGGCTCGCGGTTCCACGAGTTCAAGGAGCTGTACGGCGAGACGCTCGTCTGCGGGTTCGCGCGGATCGAGGGCTTCCCGGTCGGGATCCTCGCGAACAACGGCGTCCTGTTCGCGGAGTCGGCGCAGAAGGGCGCGCACTTCATCGAGCTCGCGTGCGAGCGCAAGGTGCCGCTCGTCTTCCTGCAGAACATCACCGGCTTCATGGTCGGGACCGAGTACGAGGCGGGCGGAATCGCGCGCGACGGGGCGAAGCTCGTGATGGCCGTCGCCTGCGCGGAGGTGCCGAAGTTCACGGTCGTGATCGGCGGGTCGTTCGGCGCGGGCAACTACGGGATGGCCGGCCGCGCGTACTCGCCGCGCCAGCTCTGGATGTGGCCGAACGCACGGATCTCGGTCATGGGCGGCGAGCAGGCGGCGACGGTGCTGACGATGGTCGGCGACGCGGATCCGGACGAGATCCGGGCCAAGTACGAGCAGGAGGGGAACCCGTACCACTCGACCGCGCGGCTCTGGGACGACGGGATCATCGACCCGCTCGACACGCGGCGCGTGCTGGCGCTCGGGATCTCGGCGGCGCTGAACGCGCCGATTCCCGAGACGAAGTTCGGCATCTTCCGGATGTAGCTGCGGACTACGGGACGTACTGCTCGTCGATGGCGGCGACTTCGCCGTCTCTGATCGTGAGCCAGTACAGCGAGTACTTGCCCCGGTAGGGATCGGCAAAGGTCTGCCGGCCCTTCATGAACGACGCGAGAAAGGGGTCGAGCTGTCCGTCGCGTCCGTGGCGGCAGAGCGGGCACCGCTTGGCCGTGATCCTTGCATCGTTGGCGATCCGCAGCGTTTGCGTCGTCTGGTCGCGATTCCGGATGTAGTAGTCGTTCGGGACGGCCTCCCCCGGCGCGACAACACCGTCCTCCTCCGCGGCCTTCTGCGCCGCGTTGTCCGGTGAGGAACTGGGCTTCGTCGAACGCGAGCGTCGCGGCCGGCCCGGCCGTCGAGACGCTCCTGATGTAGCCGAACTGCTCGGCCGGGGACGGCCCGGGTGTCGGCGCGGGCTGGGTCGAAGTCTGCGTCGGCTCGGGCGCCGCCTTGTCCGCTCCTCCGCCTCCGCAGCCGGCCGCGACGAGCGCGAGAGAGAGCAGGAGCACGCGAACGGCCAAGACGGAGCCACCCTAGTCGGTCGTTAGGCTGCTGAAAACTCGCAGGAGGAGACATGTCCAAGTACGACATGGCGCGGTGGGACGAGCTGGACGGAGTCGTCAAGAAGGTGCGACGGGCGCTCGGCGTGACCGCGTTCGGAGTCAACTACTTCGACCTGCCGCCGGGCGCGGAGGGGCTCGAGCACAACGAGACGCAGACGAATCAGGAGGAGGTCTACGTCTACGTGCGCGGCTCGGGTCTGCTGCGGATCGACGGGCAGGAGATCGAGGTCGGCGAGGGCATGGCCGTGCGGGTCGACCCCGAGGTGACGCGCCAGCCGGTCGCGGGCGACGCGGGACTGCAGTGGGTGGCGATCGGCGCGCCGCGCGAAGGCAAGTACGAACCGCCCTCGTGGGGTTAGGCTCGCGCCATGCACACGATCGAGCTGACCGACGAGGAGCTGCGGATCCTCCAGCAGGCACTGCGGTCGTACCTGGACGACTTCGGGCACGACGAGGCCGACCTCCTGCGCGCGATCAAGGCGCTGCTCGCGAAGCTGCCTCCGCCGCCGGCATAGACGGGTGCTGCTGCGCCTCGTCCTCTGGAACCTCGCCGACTCGAAGACGACGATCGAGGAACTGCGGCGCTACCTGCGCGACGAGTCGGTCGACGCCTTCGAGGACGTGCCGGGCCTGCGCTTCAAGGCGTGGATCTCGGACGAGGTCGAGCGAGCGCTGGGGCGCGGTGTATCTCTGGGAGTCGCGCGAGGACGCGGAACAGGAGCTGCCCAGCCGGGCGCGCGAGCTGATCGGCAAGGAGCCGGACATCGGCGAGGAGTTCGACGTCGAGGCGACGATCGAGGGCCAGTTCCTCGTCCAGGCGCTGTCCCGCCGGGGCCTCGCGTTCGAGTAGCTCTTTCGGCACGGACTCGGCACAGACGCGTGCGGATTTCCCCGATACGATCGCATCGGGGAGGAGGTCATGGGTACCTGGGAAGAGGACACGTCCTCAAAGGACGATCTCCTCCGGGAAGACCGCGCCGTCCTCGAAGCGCTCCAACCGGTACGGGCTCAGGTCGAACGACGACTCTCCGTCGAGCAGCTGCTCCGCCACGGCCTTCCCGACCGCCGGCGACTGCATGAAGCCGTGGCCGGAGAAGCCACACGCCGCGTAGACGCCGTCGCCGACCCAGCCGATGATCGGGTGCGCGTCGGGCGTCATGTCGTAGAGCCCGGCCCACGAGCGCGCGACCCGTGCGCCCGCAGCGGCCGGATAGCGGTGCGCGATCCGCTCGCGCCAGTCCGCGACGAGCACCGTCGTCGACCTCTTCGTGATCCGTCCACCGAGGCGTCGGCTCGTTCATCGCCAGCCGCAGGCGGTCACCTGCCCGCCGGAAGTGGAAGCCGCTCTCCGACTCGAGCACCATCGGCAGGTCGCTGGGGATACCCGTCACCGGCCCGACCTCGACGAGCTGGCGGCAGAGCGGCCTGACCGGCAGCTCCGGCCAGAGCTCCGCCGACCGTGCGCCGGCCGCGATCACGAGCACGTCCCGCACGACATCGCGGGCGTCGACGCCTTCGCGCAGATCGACGCCGAGCGCCTCCGCCCGCGCCACCAGCTCACGCGTGACGCCGAGCGGGTCGGCCACCCCGTCCTCCCAGCAGGCGACCGCGCCGAGGACGTCGTCCACGTGCAACCCGTCGACCAGGCCCGCGTCGACTCCGGCGACGGGCACCCCGAGCCCCCGCTGCAGCTCCACGCGCTCCTCGAGCGCCGCGAGCCCGTCCTCGGTCGTGGCCAGGAACAGGTAGCCGACCTGCTCGAAGAGCGGCCGTCCGAGCTCCTCGAAGAAGCCGATCGACTCGCGGGCCAGGCGCACCTCGGCCTCCGTCGAGAACTGCTGGCGCACGCCGCCCATCGCCTTGCCCGTCGCGCCCGCGGCAACTCGCAGCTCGTCCGCGAGGACGACGTCGTCCGCACCGCGCAGAGCGAGCTGGTAGGCGATGCTGGCGCCGATCGCGCCCGCGCCGGCTATGACGATGCGAGCCACCGCTCCAGCTCCGACTTCTCGTCCGGCTGCAGCATCCGCAGGGGACGCCTGACGTCCTCACGCACCGGCACGCCGAGCCGTCCGAGGCAGAACTTCGCCGCCGCCTGGAACGGGAAGCGCTCCAACGCCGCCCGCACCTCTCCCACGTCGCCCGCGCGCTCCCGGACGAGCCGGGCCACGAGCTCCGGGAAGACCGCAGCCAGCCCCGAGACCGCGCCCGCCGCCCCGCTCTCGAGCCCGCGCACGACGAGCGACTCCGCCCCCACGAACACGTCGAGCCCCTCGATGAGATACGGCTCCACGTCCTCGAACGGCTGGTTCGAGACCTTCAGGCCCGCGACGTTCGGCGCCAGCTCGCGGACGCGCTCGATCGCTGCGAGCGGAATCGAGTACCCGGCTCGCGCGCGAAACTCGTAGAGGTAGAACGGCAGCGGAGCGCAGGCCTCGGCGGCCGCGGCGAAGTGCCGGACGAGCGACTCCTCGTCGAGCGGGTAGTACGGCGGCCCGATCACGGCGACCGCGTCCGCACCGATCTCGGCCGCGTGAGCCGCGAGTGCGACCGTCTCGGCCGTCGTCTGAGCACCGCAGTGAACAGCGACGTCGAACCCGTCTCCGGCCGCATCGACGAACAGCGCCGCAGCCCGCTTCCGCTCGTCCGCCGAGAGCAGGATGCCCTCGCCGGTCGTGCCGAGCGCCAGGATCCCGTCGAGCCCGCCCGCGCGCAGGTACTCGACGTACGGGGCGAACGCGTCCTCGTCGAGAGCCTCTCCCTCGTCCCGAAGAGGCGTGACCGCAGCGGCGAGAGCTCCTTTCAGCATGCTCCGACTCTAAGCTCACGCGCATGAGTTCGCTCCGCATCGAGCGAGACGGGCACGTCCTGCACGTCACGATCGCGAAGCCCGAGCGGCGAAACGCGTTCGACGCCGAGCTGATCCGCGAGCTGACGGAGGCGTTCGCGGACGTCGGCGATGCGCGCGCGGTCGTGCTCACCGGCGAGGGCGAGAGCTTCTGCGCGGGCGCCGACATCGAATGGCAGCGCTCGTCGATCGACCTCTCCTACGAGGAGAACGTCGAGGACGCGCTGCGGCTGTACGAGATGCTCGCGGCCATCGACGGCTGCCCCGCGCCGGTCGTGGCGTGGATCCAGGGCTACTGCCTCGGCGGCGGGTGCGGGCTCGCGGCCTGCGCAGACGTCGCGATCGCGGACGAGAGCGCGACGTTCGGCTTCTCGGAGGTCAAGCTCGGGATCATCCCCGCGGTCATCTCGCCGTTCGTGCTCGCGAAGATCGGCCCGGGCGCCGCGCGCCGCTACGTGTTGACGGGCGAGCGCTTCGGGGCCGATGTTGCGCTCCGCATCGGCCTCGTCAGCGAGATCGCTCCGAGCGCGGACCACGTCGTCGCCGAGCTCCTCGCCTCCGGCCCCGCGGCCGTGCGCGAGGCGAAGCGCCTCGTCCGGCCCGACCCGGGAGACGGGCGCGCGCTCGCCGAGCTGGCCGCCCGGATGCGCACGAGCGACGAAGGCCAGGACGGGCTGCGCGCGTTCCTGGAGCGGCGAAAGCCGAGCTGGACCGCCTGACGGCGTGCGCCGTCTCCTGTTCCTGGTCGGCGGGGTCGTCTTCGTCGACACGATGTTCTTCGCGGCCCTGACGCCGCTCCTGCCCGAGTACGCGGACCGGTACGACCTCTCCAAGGCGGGAGCGGGCGTGCTCGCCGGCGCCTACCCGATCGGCGTGCTGATCGGAGGAGTCCCGAGCGGGATCGCCACCACACGATACGGCGCACGGACGGTGACGATCGCCGGCGCGCTCGTGACCGGAGCAGCGACCTTCGTCTTCGCGACCGCCGACTCGATCGCGGTGCTGGACGCGGCCCGCTTCGTGCAGGGCATCGGCAGCGCGTTCACCTGGACGGGCGGCCTGACCTGGCTCGTCGGCGAAACACCGGCCGCACGCCGGGGCCAGACGATCGGGACGGCGCTGGCCTTCGCGATCGTCGGGGCGCTGTTCGGCCCTGTGCTCGGCGGCGTGGCTTCGGTCGTCGGGCAGGGCCTGGCGTTCGGTGCGGCGGCGCTCCTCACCGTCGCGCTTGCGGTCTGGGCGTTCCGGACTTCGGCGCCCCCACCTGTGCGAGCCCCAGCCGCTCGCCTTCTTGCTGCGGGCGCTGCGCAACCGCCGGATCCTGCTCGGTGTCTGGTTCGTCGTCCTGCCCGCGCTCTTCTTCGGGACGCTGAGCGTGCTCGCACCGCTGCGCCTGGACGAGCTCGGCTTCTCGGCACTCGCGATCGGCGCGCTCTGGCTCTGCACGGCCGCCCTCGAGGCAACCGCGAACCCGCTCGTAGGGCGAATCACGGATCGCGTGGGCCGCATCGGGCCGATGACCGTGCTCGCACTCGTATCGGCGGTCGCGGCGGCCGGCCTGCCCTGGCCGGGACGGGCAGCGGTGCTCGCGGCGCTCGTCGTGGTCGCCAGCATGACCTTCGGCAGCTTCTGGACGCCCGCGATGGCGCTGCTCTCGGACGAGGCCGAGGCGCGCGGGCTCGAGTACGCATACGCCTTCGCGCTGATCAACATCGCCTGGGCTCCGGGGCAGGCAATCGGCGCTGTCGGAGGCGGCGCGCTCGCCGCAGCTCACCTCGGACACGGTTCCCTACCTGACACTCGCGTTCGCTTCCCTGATTACGTTTGCCGTCCTATGGCGATCGCAGAAGCTCCTCGTAGCCAACCGCGGCGAGATCGCCGCGCGCATCTTCCGGGCGTGCCGCGAGGCGGGGATCGGGACCGTCGCCGTCGCCGCGCCCGACGACCTCGGCGCCTTCCACACGCGCCACGCGGACGAGACGGTCGAGATCCAGAGCTACCTGTTCTCCGAGGAGCACATCCGGGCGGCGAAGGAGGCGGGAGCCGACGCGATCCATCCCGGGTACGGCTTCCTGGCCGAGAACCCGGACTTCGCGGAGGCGGTCGAGGCGGCCGGGCTCGCTCTTCGTCGGGCCGACGCCCGAGGCGCTGCGCCAGGCGGCGACAAGCTCGAGGCGAAGCGGATCGCGGCCGAGGCCGGAGTTCCGACCCTGCCCGCCGGCGAGCCGGACGAGATCGGCTTCCCGCTCGTCGTCAAGGCGGCTGCCGGAGGAGGTGGCCGCGGGATGAGGGTCGTCCGCGACCCGGCCGAGCTCGAGGACGCGATCGAGGCCGCCCGGCGCGAGGCGAAGGCCGCGTTCGGCGACGACCGCGTCTACTGCGAGCGCTTCGTCGAGCGGCCGCGACACGTCGAGATCCAGCTCCTCGCCGACGGGCACGGAACCGTTCTCTCGCTCGGCGAGCGCGAGTGCTCGATCCAGCGCCGCCATCAGAAGGTGCTCGAGGAGTCGCCCTCACCTGCGCTCGACCGCGAGCTGCGCGAGCGCATGAGCGACGCCGCGGTCGCGTTCGGCCGCGCGCTCGGCTACCGGAGCGCGGGCACGGTCGAGTTCATGCTCGACGGGCGCGACTTCTACCTCCTCGAGCTGAACGGCCGGATCCAGGTCGAGCATCCGGTGACGGAGCTCGTCACGGGCATCGACATCGTCCGCGAGCAGCTGCGCATCGCCGCCGGCGAGACTTTGCAACACAGTGTTACAAGGTCGGAGGGGCACGCCGTGGAGGTGCGGCTCTACGCCGAGGATCCGCGCACGTTCCTGCCGCAGGCCGGGCGGATCGAGCGGCTCCGGCTGCCGACCGGGATCCGCGTCGACGCCGGGGTCGACGAGGGCGACGAGGTGGGCGTCGCCTACGACCCGATGATCGCGAAGCTGATCGCCCACGGCCCGACCCGCGACGAGGCGCTGCTCCGGCTCCGCGACGCGCTCGCGGAGACCGCCGTCGAAGGCCTGACGACGAACCTCCCGTTCCTGCGCTGGCTCGTCGCGCACCCTGCCGTCCGCGCGGGACGCACGACGACCGCGTTCCTCTCCGAGTACGCGCCGCTCTCCGCCCCGCCGGCGCGCCTGCCGAGCGGGCCGTGGGACGGCGCGTGGCGCATGAACCTCCCGCCGCCCGCTCCGCACACGCCGCCCGACGTCGACGAGCTCTCGCACGCCGCGGCGGCCCGTCGGGAGGCGAGCAGAGCGCGTTGACCGCCCCGATGCCGGGCACCGTGATCAAGGTGCTCGCGGCGCCGGGCGACAAGGTCGAGCACCGCCAGACGCTCCTCGTCCTGGAGGCGATGAAGATGGAGACGCCGGTCGTCTCGCCGTACGCCGCGGTCGTCAAGGCCGTGCACGTCGCCGAGGGAGACCGGGTCGCCGGCGGCGCGCTCCTGGTCGAGCTCGAGGAGTAGCTCAGGCCGGCAGGCGGGCGGCGAAGTACAGGCGTCGTCCGCTCGGCGACCAGCCCGGATCCGTAAACCCCGTGCTGCTCCGGGTCACGACCCTGAAGCGACCCGAGGCGACGTCGACGACACGGAGCTGATGCTTCGTGATGAACGCGATCGATCGCCCGTTCGGCGACCAGAGGGGACGGCGTGGTGTGACCGAGCCATGCCTGCTGCTGAGACGAGCAGCCGCGTGCGCGGCTGCGCGACTCGCGTGACACCGATCCCTCGGTAGAGCGCAAACGCGATACGTCGCCCGTCCGGGGACCAGGAAGGGTTCCAGCCCTGATGCGCGACCGGGCGCTCATCCCCGGTCTCCGTGTCAATCACGTGTAGCGAGAAGTCGTGGAACGAAACCGCGACGAGGGACCCACGCTTCGACCAGACCGGCTGGAGAGCTGATCCCCGTATTCCAGTCGTGAACACCACTCGGCGGTTGGTGCCGTCGGCGTCGGCCACACTCAGGCTTCCGGAATCCCGCCCGGAAGAATCGAGCGGGATCGCTCAGGAAGGCGAGCCGGCGTTCCATCGGGGGCCCAGGTCGGCTCTGGAAGCATTCTCGATCGTGGTGAGCTGTCCGTCCGCCAAGTCTCATGACGACCACGGCGTAGGTGTTAGCCGCGCGGGCGGATAGCATGTCGCCCGCATGGAGCGCGAGTCGTGTGCCGTCCGGTGACCAGACCGGCGACCCGAGGCGATCGACGTCCACGGCGAGCTTCCTCTGCTCAGAGCCGTCCGAGTCTCATCAGCCAGAGCCCATTGCGAGGGATCGTCCGGCAGAGTTGCTCCATCGGATGAAGACGATCCTGCGCCCGTTCGGCGACAGGACCGGATTTCGATCGTCGAAAGAGGTCCGCGAGAGGTCGCGCCTCTGCTTGCCGTCCACGCCGACGGAGAAGATCTCGAAGTCGGTGCGCGGGGCAGCCGATTCGCGGTGGCGGGCCTCTCCGGCATGCGCTCCCGCTGCGAAGCCCACCGCCAGGAAAAGCATCATGAAGGTCAGCCGGACGGACATGCACCGAGTCTAGGACGCCCGTGTTAGGGCACCGTTAGAAACGGCTCCGGATCGGACTAGGCCGGCCGGAATCACCGGCAGCGCGGCCAGTCGTGCCAGGTCACTCAGAAGAGCTTCTGGAGCTTCATCGCGGCGCTCATGTCGCCGTCGATCTTGAGCTTGCCCGTCATGTACGCGGTCGTCGGGTTCTGCTTGCCCTCCGCGATCGCGCTGAACGTCTCCTCCGAGGCGCGGATCGTGACGTCGGCGTCTCCCCCGCCCTCGGTCACCTCGACCCCGCCGTCGGTGACGTCGACCTTCCACACGCCCGCGCCTTCGATGTCGAAGACGTACGACTTGTTCACTCCGGCCGTCTTGGACGGGTCGACACGAGACGGCAGGGACTCGAAGAACTCGCGGGCATCCATCGCCGCGCGAGCCTATCGAAAACGCGTGTCGGCTAAGCCGCGCTCTGGGCCGCGGCTTCGGCCGGGGAGTAGCGCTCGATCAGCGCGTGTGAGAGCTCCCACTGCGCTCGCGCGATCGCGATCCTGTTTCGCTCGAGCTTGACCGAACCCGCCTCGGACGCACGCAGCGCCTGGCGCTCGACGGTGAGCGCACCAAGCAGGTCGGTCAGCGACTCGACGGTCTTCGCCGTACGACTGCGCCGGAAACGGAGGGGCCGCAGAGGGGTCATGCCCGCAGTGTGTATCGGCGAGATCAAAAGAAAGTAAAGACTGGTCGAAAGTTGTGTAAACCTTCGGCGGCCACCGTAGAAACCCTGTCGGATAGCATCGCGGCCCGAATGCGAGTCGAAGTCGCAGATGCGTTTCCGGAGGCCGACGTCCTCGCGATCCCGGTCGGCCCCAACGGAATTCCCGCAGGCGGCGACATCGCAGGTGCCGCCCGGATCGCCGAAGAAGAGGACGTTGCGGCGAAGGCCGGCCGGACGGCCGTCCTGTACGCGGAGGAGCCCTCCAAGCGGTTCGTCCTCGTCGGGCTCGGCCCGGCCGACGAGCTCGACGCCGACACGGTGCGCACCGCGGCGGCTGCCGTCGCAGGCGCCACGGAGCGGATCGGCGGCACGATCGCCTGGCTGCTCGACGACTCGCTCCCCAAGGACGAGCAGGCGCGTGCGGTCGTCGACGGCCTGATTCTCGGCACCTACGACCCGGGTCGCTGGAAGTCGAGCTCGAAGGCGGATCACCCGTTCGAGCGGCTCGTCCTCGTCGGCGGCGACCAGAGCGTCGCCGAGTCGGCGGAGCGGGCCGCGAGGATCGCCGACGGCGCGAACCGCGCTCGCGACCTCGCGAACACGGGCGCGAACGAGCTCACGACCGAAGAAGCTGGCGAAGCGCGCAGCCGAGATCGCGGACGAGCACGAGCACCTGACCGCCGAGGCGCTCGGGCCCGACGAGTTCACGAAGCTCGGGATGGGCGCCTTCGCGGGCGTCGCCCAGGGCAGCCACAACCCGGCGCGCATGATCGTCATGCGCTACGAGCCGCCCTCGCCCAAGGGCGACGTCGTGCTCGGCCTCGTCGGCAAGGCGATCACGTTCGACACGGGCGGGATCTCGATCAAGCCCGCGCTCTACATGGAGGACATGAAGGGCGACATGTCCGGGGGCGGCGCGGTCGTCGAAAGCATGGGCGTGATCGCAGAGCTCGGGCTGCCGCTCCGCACGCTGGCCGTGGTCGCCGCGAGCGAGAACGCGGTCGGCGGCGGCGCGTTCCGGCCGGGAGACATCCTCACCGCCATGAACGGCAAGACGATCGAGATCACGAACACGGACGCGGAGGGCCGGCTCGTGCTGGCCGACGCGCTCCACTACGCGCGCACGCTCGGCGCGACCCACCTCGTCGACTTCGCGACGCTGACCGGCGCGATGAACCGCGCGTTCGGCGACCTCTACGCAGGCGTCATGGGCAACGACGACGAGTGGCGCGACGAGATCGTGGCGGCCGGCGAGGCGAGCGGCGACCACGCGTGGCCGTGGCCGATGCACCGGCGCTACCGCGGCCTGATCGAGTCCGCCTTCGCGGACATGAAGAACTCGTCCGTCCGCGGCCAGGCGCAGCCGACCTACGCCGCGTCGTTCCTCGAGGAGTTCGTCGGCGAGGGCCCGTGGGCGCACGTCGACGTCGCCGGCACCGCGTTCTTCACGTGGGGCCGCAACGACTACCTCTCGCAGAAGGGCGGCACCGGCTACGGCGTCCGCCTGATCGCCGAGCTGGCGACGAAGCTGAGCGCGTGAACTTCGACCTGACCGAGGAGCAAGAGCTCGTCCGCCGCACGGTCCGCGACTTCGCGGAGCAGAAGGTCGCGCCCGTCGCCGAGGAGCTCGACCGGGAGCACCGCTTCCCGTACGAGCTCGTGGCGGAGCTCGCCGAGCTCGGGCTGATGGGGATGCCGATCCCCGAGGAGTACGGCGGAGGCGGCAGCGACACGCTCTCGTACGCGATCGCGGTCGAGGAGCTGACGCGGATCGACTCGTCCGTCGCGATCACGGTCGCGGCGCACACGTCGCTCGGGACGATGCCGATCTTCCTGTTCGGCTCGGAGGAGCAGAAGCGGGAGTGGCTGCCCGACCTCGCCGCGGGGAAGAAGCTCGCGGCGTTCGGGCTGACCGAGCCGGGTGCGGGGTCGGACGCAGGCGCCTCGCGCACGCGCGCGGAGCTGGCCGACGGCGAGTGGGTCGTCAACGGCTCGAAGATCTTCATCACGAACGCGGGCACGGACATCTCCGCCTGCGTGACGATCACCGCGGTCACGGGCGAGGGCGAGATCTCGAACCTGATCGTCCCGAACGGCGACGCCCGGCTACGAGATCTCGGCGCCGATGGAGAAGCTCGGCTGGCGCGCGTCGGACACGCGGGAGCTGTCGTTCAAGGACGCGCGCGTGCCGGAGGGGAACCTGCTCGGGCCGCGCGGCGAGGGGTTCCGGCAGTTCCTCGAGATCCTCGACGGCGGCCGGATCTCGGTCGCCGCGATGGGCGTCGGCCTCGCGCAGGGCGCGTACGACCTCGCGTTCCGCTACGCGCAGGAGCGCGAGCAGTTCGGCAAGCCGATCGCGAGCTTCCAGGCGATCCAGTTCCAGCTCGCGGACATGGCCGTCGAGATCGAGGCCGGCCGGAACCTCGTCTACAAGGCCGCGTGGCTGAAGGACGAGGGCCGCGACTTCGCGAAGGAAGCCGCGATGGCGAAGCTCTACACGGGCGAGCTCTCACACCGGGTCGTGAACCAGGCGCTCCAGATCCACGGCGGCTACGGCTTCATCGAGGAGTCGGCGATCGCGCGGCTCTACCGCGACCAGAAGATCCTGGAGATCGGCGAGGGCACCAACGAAGTCCAGCGCATGGTGATCGCCCGCCACCTCGGTCTCACCTAGTCCTTTCGGACATGTCAGGTGCCTGGCACCGGACATGTCTCGGCGGCCCGTGCCGATTCGCCGCGCGCCGGGGTCTGAGTTAGGGTCTTTCTCGTGCAGTTTCGGCAGTTCGTCGACGACGATCTCGGCTGCGCGTCCTACCTGATCGGCGACGAGTCCTCGGGTGAGGCCGTGGTCGTCGATCCCGCGTACTCGATCGAGCCGTACCTCGCCGAGGCCGAGAAGCGGCACGTGCGGATCACGGGCGTGCTCGAGACGCACACGCACGCCGACCACGTCTCCGGGCACGGCCGGTTCGCGCTCGAGCACGGCGTTCCCGTCCACGTCCACCCCGCCGCGGAGGCCGAGTATCCGCACGAGCCGCTCGCGGACGGGCAGGAGATCTCGCTCGGCGACGTGAAGATCCGCGTCCTGCACACGCCCGGCCACCGGCCCGAGCACTGCTGCTTCGTCGTCGTCGACGGCTCGCGCGGCGACGAGCCGTGGCTCGTGATCACCGGCGACTCGCTGCTGATCGGCGACGCGGCGCGGCCCGATCTGGCCAGCGAGGCGATCGAAGGCGCGACCGGCCTCTACGGCAGCCTCCAGAAGCTGCTCGAGCTCCCCGACGGCGTCGAGCTCTACCCCGGGCACGTCGCCGGCTCGCTCTGCGGCGCGGGCATGAGCTCGAAGGCGTCCTCGACGATCGGCTTCGAGCGGCGCTTCAACCACGCGCTCAACGTCGACCAGGACGAGTTCGTCCAGGAGCGCGCCAACTCGTCGACGCCGCGCCCGCCGAACATGGAGAACATCGTCGAGCTCAACCGCGGCCCGTTCGTCGGCGCGCAGCCGCCGCTCGGGACGATCGACTCGCCGGACGGCGCGTCGGTGCTCGACGTCCGGCGCGCGCGCGAGTTCGTCGCCGGGCACGTCCCGGGCGCGTTCAACGTCTCGTTCTCGGGCTCCTCGTTCGCGACCAAGTCCGCGTTCCTGCTGACCGCCGACGAGCCCGTCGCGATCTACGCGTCGTCGGCCGAGGAAGCCGAAGGCAGCCGCTCAGGGCCTGCGCTCCGTCGGCCTGTTCGAGCTGCGCGGCTACCTCCCCCACGCCGACACGAGCGAGACGCTCGACCCGATCGAGATCGACGACCTCGAGAGCCTGCTGGCCAACGGCGAGGTCGAGGTGCTCGACGTGCGCGAGAAGTCGGAGCGCGACGAGGGCTACATCGACGGCACGCGGCACATGCCGTACCGGCTCGTCCGCGCCTTCGCCGACGACCTCCGCGCCGAGCAGAAGCCCGTCGTCACGATCTGCACGACCGGCTCGCGCGCGATGATCGCCGCGAGCGTCCTGACCGCGGCCGGCGTCGAGGCGCGTCCCGTGCTCGGCGGCGGCGTCGAGGACTGGGCCGAGCGCGGCGGCCAGACGGTGCATTTCCGCCGCTGTGGCAGCTGAGCTCCGCGAGATCGTCCCGCCGGACACGGCGCTCGCCTTTCCCGCCATGCAGGCGCTCCGCCCGCACTACGTGGAGGAGGCCGTCTTCGTCGAGCGCGTCGACGACGTGCAGCGCGCCGAGGGCTACCGGCTCGTCGGCGTCTTCGAGGACGAGCCGGAACACGCGCTCGCCGTGGCCGGCTTCCGGGTCGGGCACATGCTCATGTGGGGGCGCTTCCTCTACGTCGACGATCTCTCGACGCTGCCCGAGGCGCGCCGTCGCGGCTACGGCAGACAGCTACTCGACTGGCTGGGCGAGGAGGCCGAGCGGCTCGGCTGCGAGCAGTTCCACCTCGACTCGGGCGTAGGCCCGACCCGCACCGACGCGCACCGGCTCTACTTCAACACGGGCCTCGAGATCACGTCGTTCCACTTCGCGCGCGACGTCTAGTCAGCTCGCTTCGGCGAGGAGCGCCTCGCCCTCGCGCACGTACGCAGTGGCGCCGACCGAGCGCCAGAACGCGAGCGACCTCTTCAGCTCCGCGTCGGCCTCGGCGCGGCGACCCTCGCCCACGAACGCCTCCGCCGCCCGGAGTCGCGCATGCGCCTCCTCGGGCAGCGCGCCGATCTCTGCGTAGACGTCTGCGGCCGCCGAGTAGTCACCGGAGACGTACGAAGCGGCGGCCTTGCGCCACGGAGTCATGACGTGTGACTCGTCGACGAGCGCGAGGAACTCGGCCTGCTTGCCGAGAGGCACGAGCCCGACTGCGAGATCGCTCGGCCACTCGCTGTCACTCCCCAGGCTGAACCCGTGCTCCTGCCATGCGGCCAGGAACTCCGAGGCGAAGCCGGCGGCGCGATCCGGGTCCGTGGCGGCGAACGCCCTTGCTGCGAATGCGAGCGCCGGCCACAGGATCTGGGGGTCCTTTGCCTCCTCCGCCCGCTCTACGCCGCGTTCGGCGTCCTCCTGTGCGCCTCGCAGGTCTCCGCGGGCCAGGCGAATGCGACCCCTGGGAGTGTGAAGCGGGGTCTCCATCCAGAACCCGGTCTCCGCGAACTCCGCGATGAAGTCGTCCAGCAGTCCGAGCGCCTCGTCCCAGCGACCCTCGAAGTACAACTGCCAGCACCGTTCCGCCTTGATCCAAAGCAGCCAGTCTGCGACCCCGAAACGCTCACCGAGACGAAGCGCCTCGGCCTGCATGGCCCAGGCACGCTCGAGCTCTCCGAGATCGGCCAGGGTCGACGCGAGGTTGCCGTATGAGCGAACACTCTCGATCGAGTTGGCGGCGACTGCGATCGCGACGGCCTGCTCCAGGTCCTCGAGCCCACCCTCGTCGCCGCTCCCGACTCGGGCGATGCCGATGTTGTTGAGCGCGTGCGACCGCAGCTCGTCGATGTCGAGCTCGTCGGCCATCGCGAGCGCCTCGCGACCGGATTTGATCCCGGTCTCGTGGTCCCCGGCGAGCGTCGAAAAACGCGAAATGTTCGCGACCACGTACGCCGTCGAATACGAGTTCGGCTGATCGGCGATCAGCGCTTCGGCTGCGCGCAGTCGTTCGAACCCCTGGTCGCGCTGGCCCAGGAGCCAGAAGATCTCGCCGACGAGAACCTCGGCCTCGGCCGCCCGAGCGTGATCCTCGGCAGAGAGCAGCGCGTCTCGAGCCTCCTTCATGAGGCCGAGCGACTTCGTGGGCTCGAGCGCATTGACGACCCGCGCGTAGCGGAAGAGCAAGTCGGGTCGGGCCTCGTCGTCTGCAGGCCAGAGCTCGACCGCGGCGCCGTAGAACCGCCTCGCAGCCTGGAAGGCGCTGAGCGCGTCGGCTCGGTCGCCCGCTTCCCGAAGTCGGAGCCGTGCGCGAGTCGTCAGCTCCTCCGTGGCCACGCCGGCCGCTCGATCGAGCTCGAGCGCGGTCAGGTAGTGGTGCGCGAGCATCTCGGCGTGATCCTCGAGTCGGCCCAGTGATTCGATCCAGGCCGCTGCTCCCTGATGCTTCTCCGACCGCGCCGCGCGCGGGATCTGCGAGTACGCGACGTCACCGACGAGCAAGTGGCTGAAGACGTACTGGCTCTCCTCTCCGACGGACGAGCGCCGCTCGCGGCGCACGAACTCCTTCCGCTCGAGCCGGTGCAGGAGCAGCTCGGCTTCGCGCCGGTCCCGGTCGGCCGATCCGCTCGAGCGGGCCGAGCCAGAAGACCTTGCCGACGACGGACGCGTCCTGGAGCAGGAGCTTCTCCTCGATCGGAAGCGCATCGAGGCGCGCGGCGATGATTCCCTGCACCGACTCGGGGAGCCTGAGGCCGCTCCCGTCCTCGCCCAGCTCGTCGACCATGCGCGCGAACTCCTCGGCGTAGAGCGGGTTGCCCCCGGCGCGTTCGATCAGCGTGGACTGAACGTCGGCCGGAAGAACCGACCGCTCGAGGAGCGCGTGGACGAGGCGCGCGGTGTCGTCGTCGGAGAGCGGCGAGAGCGAGATCGTCGCCGCGTTCGGCTTGCCTCCGCCCCAGCCTGGACGGCGCGAGAGGAGCTCGGGGCGAGCGGTGCAGACGACGAGCATCGGCACTCCGGCCGCCCAGTCGACGAGGTGGTCGATGAAGTCGAGCAGGCTGTCGTCCGCCCAGTGGAGATCCTCGAAGACGAGCACGAGCGGGCTTCGCTCTGCGAGCGCTTCCAGGAACCTCCGCCAGGCGGCGAACGCCTCGGCCTGGCGATCGCTTCCCATGTGCTCCGCCTCGGCCAGGCCGACGAGCGGCCGGAGGTGGCCCTCGACCCACTTCCGGTCGGACGCGCCTTCCAGCACCTCCGCGACGACGCTGCCGAGGCGCTCGCTGCACCTGATCCGCCGAGTCGGTCTCGAGGATGCCCGCGTGGGCCTTCACCATCTCGCTCAGGGCCCAGTACGTGACGCCTTCGCCGTAGGGCAGGCATCGGCCCTGGCGCCAGTAGATGAGGTCCGGCTCTTCCTCCAGCGCTGAGAAGAGCTCCGAGACGAGGCGGCTCTTGCCGATCCCGGGGACGCCGACGAGCGTCACGAGCTGGGGCGATGCCTCCTGCCGAGCCCGTTGGAGCGTGTCGCGCAGGAGACCGACCTCACTCTCGCGGCCGACGAGAGGCCCACCGCTCGAGCGCGTGACATCGACGCCGAAGCGCGACCGCGCTTCCAGCGCTTCCCAGACGGGGATCGGCTCCGACTTGCCCTTTGCCTCCACCGCCTCGCGAGGCTCGTACAAGATCGGCTGCTGCGTCGACCGGTACGTCGTCTCGTCGACCAGGATCCCGTTGACGGGCGCGGCGGACTGCAGGCGGGCGGCGGTGTTCACGACGTCGCCCGAGGCCATGCCCTCGCCTTCGGCGGGCCGCGCGCCGAGCGCGACGAGCGCCTCTCCCGTGGTGACGGCGATTCGCACCTGCAGGTCGCCCTCCTCGACGATCCAGTCGCGGATCGCGAGCGCCGCGCGAACCGCCCGCTCGGGATCGTCCTCGTGAGCGGTCGGCGCGCCGAACAGCGCCATCACCGCGTCGCCGATGAACTTCTCGACCGTCCCGCCGCGCCGCTCGAGCTCGGTGCGCAGGCGCGCGTGGTACGGCTCGAGCACGGCGCGCACGTCCTCTGGGTCGAGCTGCTCGGCACGCGAGGTGAAGCCGACGAGGTCGGCGAAGAGGACGGTCACGACCTTGCGCTCCTCGCGTGCGGCCTCGACCGCCTGCTCCAGACGGGCGCCGCAGCTCGAGCAGAAGCGCGCGCCGTCCGCGTTCTCGTGGCCGCAGCTGGGACAGGTGAGCATCAGTGCAGCCGGTCGACGGCGTATCCGCGCTGCCGCATCGCGTAGATGATCGCGGTGCAGTGCTCCTGGTCGCGCGTGAGCAGCGTGGCCTCGACCTCGGACTCGGTGACGGGCGTGTCCATGCCCTCGCGGTGGTGCTCGATCGAGACGACGTTCGCGTGCTCGTCGGCGAAGAGGGCCAGGAGCTTGGCCAGCTCGCCCGGGCGGTCGGCGATCCGCGTGCGGACGACGAGGTAGCGCCCCGCCAGCGTGAGGCCGTGGCGCATGACCTGGATCAGCAGGGTCGGGTCGATGTTGCCGCCGGAGAGGATCGACGACCGTCGGTCCGTCGTCGCCGGGGACGCGCCCCGCGAGGAGAGCCGCGAGCGCCGCGGCTCCGGCGCCCTCGACGACGAGCTTCGCCCGCTCGGTCAGGAGCACGATCGCCTGGCTGATCTCCTCGTCGGTGACGGTGACGACCGACTCGAGCAGGTCTCCGAGCAGGCTCGAGGTCAGCTCGCCCGGGTGCTTGACCGCGATTCCCTCGGCGATCGTGTAGCCGAACTGCGTGCCGCCCGCGAGCGGTGCGCACGCGGCCGCCTGCACGCCGACGATCTTCACCTCTGGCCGGAGCGCCCGCAGCGTGAGCCCGATGCCGGACGCGAGGCCGCCGCCGCCGATCGGAACGACGACCGTCTCGACCTCGGGCAGCTGCTCGACGAGCTCGAGGCCGATCGTCCCCTGGCCTGCGATCACGTCGAGGTCCTCGAACGGATGCACGAACGTCGCGCCGGTCTCCTCGACGTGGGCGACTGCCGCCGTGACCGCGTCCTCGAAGGTCGCTCCGGTCAGCTCGGCGCGCGCGCCGTAGTTGCGCGTCGGCTCGACCTTCGCCATCGGCGTCTCCGCGGGCATGAAGATCGTGGCCTCGATCCCGGCCTCGCGCGCGGCCCACGCGACCGCCTGGCCGTGGTTGCCCGCACTGGCCGCGACCACGCCCGCCTTGCGCTCGGCCTCGCTCAGCGATCCGATCTTGTTGACGGCGCCGCGGATCTTGAACGAGCCCGTGCGCTGGAGCGTCTCGGCCTTCAGGTGCACGGGGCGGCCCGTCATGCGGCCGAAGGTCTCCGAGGCGTAGAGCGGCGTCACGCGCACGCCCTTCCCCGCGAGCCGTGCGCGCGCGGCCTCGACGTCAGCGAGTGTCGGGGCGGTTTCCGTCGCCAAGCTTGAACACCTTGTCCATGATCTCCTGCACCGCTGTCAAGGGATCCAATTCTCGCTGTTGCACCTCGTCCAGGAGCCGGCGCAGCTCGGGATCGCCTTCGACGGCGCTCTGGAGGTGCGTTTTCGCCCGTGCCGAGGCGACCGCGAACACCTCGCCCGCGAGGTTCCGGCGGCGGCGCTCCTCGAGGCTGCCGCCCTCCTCGAGGTGGGCTCGGTGCTCCTCGACCTTCTCCCAGAGCTTCGCGACGCCCTCGTCGGTCGTCGCCTCGGTGAGCACGATCGGCGGCCGCCACGGACGGTCCTTGTCGAGCGTGAGGATCGAGCGGACCTCGTTCAGCATCGTCTTCGCGGCCGGGTGGTCCTTCTTGTTGATCGCGATCACGTCCGGGATCTCCATGATCCCCGCCTTCAGCGCCTGGATCGAGTCGCCTGAGCCGGGCATGAGGACGAGGAGGACGGTGTCCGCGATCCCGATCACCTCGACCTCGCTCTGGCCGGTGCCGACGGTCTCCACGAAGATCACGTCCTTTCCGGCCGCGTCCAGGATGAGCAGGGCCTGAAGCGTCGCCTCCGCGAGCCCGCCGAGGTGGCCGCGCGTGCCCATCGAGCGGATGAAGACGCCAGGGTCGAGGAAGTGCTCGGACAGGCGGATGCGGTCGCCGAGGAGCGCGCCCTGCGTGAACGGGCTGGACGGGTCGACCGAGATCACGCCCACGCTCTGTTCCGCCGCACGGATCCGGCGGACGAGCGCGGCGATCAGGCTCGACTTGCCGACGCCGGGCGGCCCGGTGATCCCGACGACGTACGCGGAGCCCGTCTCCGGGTACACCTCGCGCACGAGCTCGTACGCGAGCGGGTCGCCGTTCTCGACGAGCGTGATCGCCCGGGCGAGAGCGCGCCGGTCACCCTCGCGCACTCCCGCGGCGAGCGTCTCGCCGGTCCACTCGCGGCGTCGCGCCATGTCAGGTGCCGGCCTTCACTACCTGCGCTTCGATCACAGGGCTCCGGATTCCACGCGCGAGCCCGTAGCCCACGACCGCGGCCACCGCGGACAGGCACGCGGAGACGCCCCAGACCCAGCGCGCGCCGAACTCGTTCGTCAGTGGGCCGGCCAGGACCATCCCGAGCCCGAGCACCGCGTAGTTCGAGCTCATCAGCACCGTGAACACACGTCCGCGCATCGCGTCGGGAGCCCCGCGCTGGACGAGCACCGCGTTGCAGACGACCGCCACCCCGTTGCCCACGCCCGAGACGATGACGCAGGCGGCGGCGAACCAGACGTTCGGCGACGCCGCGGCGAGGCCGATCCCGATCGCCATCAGCACGAAGCCGCCGCTGTAGACCCTGGGCAGATCGCGCCGCTCGAGCCACACGCCCGCGCTCAGGCTCCCGAAGACGAGCCCGAAGCCCGCCGTGGCGAGCAACAGCCCGTAGCCGAAATCGCCCGCGCCGAACGAGACCTTCGCCAGCACGACCTCGCCGACGTTCACGCCTGCGTTGCCGAGCATCCCGACGTTCCACGCGACGAGGACGGTCAGGAGCGCGCGCGAGGAGCCGATCAGGCGCAGGCCGGCCGCGATGTCGCGCCAGTGCCCTTCCGTGCTCGCCTGGGCGACCTGGAGCAGGTGCTTCGGGATGCGGAGGATGAGAGCCGCCGAGAAGAGGAACGTGATCGCGTTCACCACGTACGCCGAGTCCGGGCTCGTCGCGGCGACGAGCACGCCGCCGATCAGCGGGCCGACGACGGTCGTCACCGCATCGGCCGCCTGCAGCAGGCCCTGCGCGCTCGGCAGCTCGTGGTCCTCGACGAGGTTCGGCAGGCCCGCGTAGACGGCCGGCCGGAAGAAGCCCGTCGCGAGGCCGGCGACCGCCGCGAGCGCCACGATCTGGCCGGCGCTCGCCGCGAACGGAAGCGTGCAGAAGACGAGGAAGCGCACGACGTCCGCCGAGACCATCACGCGCCTGCGTGAGAGCCGGTCGACGAGCGGCCCGACCGTGAGGCCGATCGCGATCGCCGGCAGGAAATCGGCGATCAGCAGCGCCGCGATCCAGCTCCCCGAGTGCGTCCGGTCCCAGACGTCGAGGTTGAGCGCGACGAACGCCATCCAGCTTCCGAGGCCGGAGCCGAACGCCGCGTAGAAGAGCAGGCGCAGGCCGCGCACCCGGTGGAGCAGGTCGGACTGCCTCCCGAGCAGGCGGTGCATGACTCCAGGAGAGGGGTCGGCCACGGTCTCGCGGAGGTTAGTGCAGTCCTAGGGCGAAGCGTGGTTGCGCAGGAGGAATGTCACTGCGGAGTTACACTCAACCGGCCATGTCCCCCTCGGCCCCGTCCGCCGCAGCCGGGCGCCGACGTCGCGTCCTCCTCGTTCACGCGAACCCGTTCCAGCGGGTCACACCGGTGCCCGCGTACGGGCTCGAGCGCCTGCGCACGGCCGCGGAGGAGGCCGGCGCCGAGGTGCAGCTCCTCGACCCGTACCTCGTCTCCGAGGACCCGCTCGGAACGGCCCGCGAGGCCGCGCGGGCGTTCCGGCCCGACCTGATCGGTCTCGGGATCCGGATCATCGACGACTGCATCGTGGTCGACCGGCTCGACGCGCCCGACGACGAGCCGATCGACGTCAGCTTCCTGCTCCCCGAGATCCGCGAGCTGCGGCGCGCCTTGGGCGAGGTGGCCCCCGAGGCGATGTTCGTCGCGGGCGGAGCGGGCTTCTCGGCCTGCCCGCAGGAATGCCTCGACTTTCTCGACGTCGACTACGGCGTCGTCGGCGCCGGCGAGCAAGCGCTGGCCATGCTCTGTTCGGACATGTCCTGGGACCAGGTCCCGGGACTGGTCCGCAGAGGACAGGCCGACGGGATTGGTGCGTACCACCTCGCGTTCGGCGGGGTGACGCGCCGCGATCCGCTCTACGCGCCCGCGAACTCGTTTCCGGTGCGGACGCGCATCGGCTGCGCGATGCAGTGCGTCTACTGCACGGCGGCGAACCTCGGGCGGCAGCACGCGAACGGCGACCTCGACACGGTGCTGGACGAGGTGGAGCGCACCGTGGCCGGGGCGCGCGAGCGCGGCGTCGGGCGCGTGCCGATCTTCTTCGCGGACGACGAGTTCAACCTCCCCGACGAGCGCCATCCGATTGCAGTGCTCGAAGGGCTCCGCGAGCGCGGACTGACGAAGCACGTCAGCTGGCGCGCGTACTTCAACCCGACGCCGTTCTCGGCCGAGTTCGCCGAGCTCGTCCGCGAGACGAACGGCCACGTCTCGATCACGGTCGACAGCGCGGCCGACGGGTTACTCGAGACCGCGCAGAAGCCGTTCCGCCGGCGGCACCTCGACGCGCTCGTCGCGCTCCTCGGCGAGCACGGCGTCTCGGCCGATCTCGGGCTCATCTTCGGGCTCCCGGGCGAGACCGAGGAGACGATCGCGGAGACGATCGGCTTCGTCCGCTCGCTGCCCGGGTCGATCGACGTCGTCTACTCGGCCGGCGCGCGCGTCTATCCGCATACCCCGCTCGCACGGATCGCGGAGCAGGAGCCCGAGCGGCTCGTCGGCGCGGACGACCCCACGTTCCTGACCCCGGTCGTCTACTCGCGACCCTGGCCGCCGCGCGAGCTGGCGCGCCGCCTCGACGAGCAGCTGCGCGAGCTCCCGAACGTCAGCCGCGTCGGCGTCGCCTACGCAACCGGTCTGACGACGCTCAGCGACGCCTACCGGGTCGCGCTCTCACAGGACGGCAAGCGGAGCTGGGACGAGATCCTCGAGCGCGCCGCGCACGACGACACGCAGCGCAAGCCGGCCGAGACGATCGCCGCGTGTCTCCAGGTCGCGCTCTGGCACGGGCGCTACGACCTCGCCTCATCCGCGGCCGCGCGGCTTCTCCGTGAAGAGATCCCGCCGGAGATGTCGCGCGCGCAACTTCGCTTCGCCCGCCTCGCGTACGGCGGCATCGCGCTGGCCGATCGCGCTAAGTCTGCGTTGCGGCGCTGAGAACGCGGCCGAGAGCGTCGCCGAAGAGCTCGTTCTCGTCGGGCGTGCCGACCGTGACGCGGATCGCACCCGGGGCGCCGAAGCCTCCCGCCGGGCGGACGATCACGCCCTCTCGGAGCAGCTGCTCGAAGAGCGGGCGCGAGTCCTCGCCGACCTCGGCGAACAGGAAGTTCGCGACCGACGGCGGCGGCTCGAGACCGTGCTCGCGCATGATCCGCTCGAGCTGGACGAGGCCCTCGGCGTTGACGGCGCGGCGCCTCGCGAGCTCGTCCGGCGCGTCGAGGCTGGCTAGAGCTGCGACCTGGGCGAACGAGTTGACGTCGAAGGCCCGCCGTACCTTGCTGATCGCGGTCACGAGCCCGGCCGGGCCGACGGCATAGCCCACCCGCAGCCCGGCGAGCCCGTAGATCTTCGAGAACGTGCGCAACACGACTACCTTGCGCCCCGCCTTCAGGTACTCGATCCCGTCCACGTACTCGGGATCGTCGATGTACTCGTAGTACGCCTGGTCGAGGACGGTCAGGACATGTCCAGGGACCTGGTCCAGGAACGCGTCCAGTTCGGCCCGCGTGCTCATCGTCCCGGTCGGATTGTTCGGGTGACAGACGTAGACGAGCTTCGTCCTCGGCCCGATCGCCTCGAGCATCGCGTCGAGGTCGTAGCGGTGGTCGCGGAGCGGAACCCGCCGCGGGACGGCGCCGATCTTGAGCGCGTCGATCACGTAGCTCGGGAAGGACGGCCAGCCGCACACGATCTCGTCGCCCGGGTCGAGCGCGAGCTGCGAGAGGTAGTCGACCACCCCGTCGGAGCCGGCTCCGGGCGCGACCTCCTCGAAGCGGACGTCGTGCAGCTCTGCGAGGGCCGTGCGGAGCCGCCACGCGCCGCCGTCCGGATAGCGGTTCAGGTCGACGGGCCTCGCGCTCGATCGCCTCGAGCGCGGCCGGGAAGGGCCCGAACGGCCCCTCGTTCGACGCGAGCTTCACGACCCGCTCGAGGCCGAGCTCGCGCTGCACCTCCTCGACCGGCTTCCCTGGCTCGTACGGCACGAGATCCTGCACCGCAGGCTTGAAGAACGAGTCCGCGATCTCGGCGAAGCTCATCGTCCGACTTTAGTCCAGGTCACGACCCATGAGCATCGCGTCGATGTAGCGGCCGTCGATGAAGTACCGCCTGCGCAGGATCCCCTCTTCCTGGAACCCGAGCTTCCGGTAGAGCGCGATTGCGGGGGCGTTGTGCGGGAAGACGGTCAGCTCGAGCTTGACGACTCCGAGGCCCGCGCCCACTTCATCGCCTCCTCGATCAGCGCCGCGCCGATCCCCTGTCGCCGCGCGCGGGCCGCGACCATCAGGCCGAACTCGGCCACGTGGCGGCTCAGCGGGCTGCGGTCGCGCGCGATCGAGAGGCGACCGACGATGCCGTCGGCGGTCTCCGCGACGAGGACGGCCACGTTCGCGTCGCGCTGGACGCCGCGCACGTTGCGCCGTTCGTCGCCGCGGGTTCGGTCGTAGGTCAACCAGAGCTCCGGCTCGGCCGCGACCTCTCGGCCGAGCTCGACGAGCGCGTCGGCGTCGCCGGGAACCGCGGGACGGACGATCAGCCAGTCGCTCATGCGGGCACGACGATGCCATGCCCACCTCGCCTCGGGTCGCCCGCGGCCGCGAGCGAGCCGTCGGCACGGCGCTCGACCGCTGCTGCGCCGCCGAAGTAGAGGTTCTGCCGACGCCAGCGGACGAGGTCGTAGCCGCGCGCCTCGAGCCGCTCGAGCTCCGCGGGATCGGAACCGCCCTCGCAGTGCACGTGGCCGTCGTCGAAATGGACGCGCGGTGCCTCGATCGCCTCTTCGACGGGCATCCCGTGGTGGACGACGTTGACCACGATCTGGAGGATCGCGCCGCGGAGCCTGAGCGAGCCTGCGCTGCCCACGACGAGCCGCGGGTCTTCGTCGTCGAGCACCATCGAGGGCGCCATCATGCTCGTGAGCCGCGTCCCGGGTTGCATGCGCCTACCCGGAGGGTTCAGGTCGTACTCGCCGAGCATGTTGTTCATGTGGATGCCGGTGCCGGGCACGATCACACCGGACCCAGACCCGGTCGAGGCCGTGAGCGAGGCTGCGTTTCCCCGCTCGTCGACGACCGAGATGTGCGTGGTCCCGGGCGCACCCCCAGCCTCGGGGACGCTTGCCTCGCGCCGCTCGATTCGGTCCAGCGCCGCCCGGATGTTCTCCTCCGCGAGGAGTTTGCGCGCGAGCCCTCCCCGGTAGAGGTCCCCGACGAAGCTCCCCATCCGCGCCCGCGACTGCTCGCGCATGACCTCGACGAGCGGCTCGATCGCCTCCGCGCTGCCGGGCCTTCCGTCGGCCCCGAGCCGATCGAGCAGCGAGAGCCCGTAGCCGATCAGGACTCCGCCCGACGACGGCGGCGGGTTGGAGACGAACTCGCGCCCCTCGTATGAAACGCGGCTCGGCCGGCGCCAGATGACGCGATAGTCCTCGAGGTCGGCGCGCGTGACGAGGCCCCCGTTCTCTGCGAGAAAGCGAACGAGCTCACGGCCGAGCTCGCCACGGTAGAGCTCCCGGGCGCCTCCCTCGGCGAGCCGCTCCAGCGTCGAGGCCAGATCGCGCATGACGACGCGCTCCCCGGCCGTGAGCCGCCCGGACTCGCCGTAGATCGCGCGGCCCTCGGGAGCGTGTCGGAGGATGAGGTCGAGGATCGCGTGCAGGTACGCCTGCTGCGGGGTCAGCTCCACGCCCTCGCGGGCCAAGTCGATCGCGGGCTCGAGCAGCCTGCTCCAGGGGAGGGAGCCGTATCGCTCGTGCGCAGCCTCCAGCCCGGCGACGGCCCCGGGAACGGCACAGGAGCCGGCTCCGATCAGATAGACCACCTGCGACGTCGCGTCGAAGTCGATGTCGATCGACTCCATGTGCGGCTTCGGCGGGCGCTTCGATCCTCGGCCGGGCACGGACACGAAGAAGTCGAGCAGGCGGTCGCTCCGGTCGCGCGCCCGGTGGACGAGCAGGAACCCGCCGGCCGCAGGGCCGGTGAGCGGGCTCTCGGCGACCCAGGAGACGAACGCTGCGGCGAGGCAGGCGTCGACCGCGTTGCCGCCCTCGGCGAGGATCTCCGCCCCTGCCTCGGCGGTCAGCCGGTGGCCAGCTGCAATCGCCCCTCTCATGTGCGCGAAGCGTAGAGCGAAGACCGGAACGGCCATGTCCGGTGCCAGGCACCGGACGCGTCCAGAAGGGTTAGGTCGACGTCCGCGCGCGGTAGGCTTCCGCCGACGTGCACCGCGCGCATTTTCTTCTGCGCGAGGCGATGCTCGCAGCCGGCTCGGCCGCCTCGCTCGCAGCATTGCTCATCTGGTTGGGCCCCCCCGGGAACGACCTCGCTGCGCATGTCTACCAACGGACCGTCTTCCTCCACAACGGGTTCCAGCTCTGGAACAACTTCTGGTACGGCGGGCGCTACAGCTTCGTCACGTACAGCGTCCTCTACTACCCCCTGGCCGCGGTGTTCGGGATCAGGGCGCTGGCGATCCTCTCGATCGGGATCGCCGCGCTGGCCTTCGCGATCGTCGTCTGCAGGCAGTTCGGCCCGCTGGCGCGCTGGTCGAGCCGGACGTTCGCCGTCGTCTGGTCGCTGCTCGTCATCTCCGCGGCCTTCCCGTTCGCGCTCGGCTTCGCGCTCTGCCTGCTGGCGCTGGTCGCACTTCAGGCGGGGAAGCGCTGGTGGTTCGGCGTGCTCGCCGTCCTGACAGTGGCTGCGAGCCCGCTCGCGTTCCTCCTGCTGGCGATCTTCCTCGCCGGGATCGGGCTCGGGATGCTCGAGCGGGGCCGGCGCCTGATCGCCCCCGCCGCGATCCTGCTCTTCGTCGCCGCGTGCCAGTTCCTGCTCATGCGCGCCTTCGCCGACGGCGGCCGATACCCGTTCTCCGTGTTCGAGCTCCTCTGCATCCTGATCTTCTGCGTCCTCGGAGCGCTGCTCACGTGGCGCGTCGAGTACGCAAACGCGCTCCGCTGGTTCTTTGTCGCTTACGGAGTCGTCAGCCTCGCCGCGTACGCCTTCACGAGCCCGCTCGGCGAGAACATCGCCCGCGTCCGGCTGGCCGCGCTCCCGATCGCGGTGCTCGTGCTGTCGCTCAGGCGCTGGCGCCCCCTGCCGGTGGCGGCGCTCGTGCTCGTGCTGGCCACGATGTGGAACCTCGGCCCGCACGCTTGGGCGCTGTCCCGCAGCGCGCGAGAGCATGAAGCGGCCAGCGCTCTCTACTGGTCGCCCGCGGCGAAATACCTGCACACACACCTGACGCCGTCCTACCGGGTCGAGGCGGTCGACACCGCGGGCCACTGGGCGGCCGTCTACCTGCCACGAGCCGGGATCCCGCTCACGCGCGGCTGGTTCCGTCAGGACGACTTCCCGCAGAACGAGGTGCTCTACGACAACATGACCGGCGCGACGTACCGCGCGTGGCTCCGGAGCCTCGGCGTCCGCTACGTCCTCCTCACCGATGCGCCGACTGACTACAGCTCGAAGCAGGAGGCGCTGCTCATCCACAACGGCCGCTCGGGACTGATTCCCGTTCACAACACGAGGCACATCACGATCTTCGAGGTGCCCAAGCCGCGGCCGATCGTGACCGGACAGGGGCCGGCCAGGATGATCAGGCTCGGACAGACCCAGATGGTGATGGAGGTCAGCTCGCCCGGGCACTACCGGGTCGCCGTCCGTTACTCGCCGTACTGGAGCGCCGTCAACAAGTCGGGCTGCGTCTCGAAGGGCGACGACGGGATGCTGCGCGTCGACGCGCAGCGACGCGGGCGAATCGTGCTCCAGTTCAAGGTCAAGGCCACGCGCGCGCTGGCCGCGATGGTCGGCGCCAGCCCGTCGAGCGACTGCGGGCTTCCGACTATTCCGTAAGGAACGCGGGCGGCTCGAGCGGGTCGGCCTCGCGGCGCGAGCGCTCGACGCCCGAGCTCTTCCGCCCGACGACCCCGGAGAGGCCGGTGGCGATGACCGTGATCCAGACCTGGCCGGTCAGCCGCTCGTCGATCGTCGCGCCGAAGATGATGTTCGTGTCGTCGCGGGCTCCGCGGCGCACGACCTCGGCCGCCTCGTTGACCTCGAACAGCGAGAGATCGTCTCCGCCGGCGATCGAGAGCAGGATTCCGCGTGCGCCGACGAGCTCGGTGTCGATCAGCGGCGAGCTGAGCGCGCTCTCGGCGGCCCGCACGGCGCGATCCTCGCCCGTCGCGTAGCCGATGCCCATCAGCGCCGAGCCGGCGTCCTTCATGATCGTCTTCACGTCGGCGAAGTCGAGGTTGATGATGCCGGGCATCGTGATCAGGTCGGTGATGCCCTGGACGCCCTGGCGCAGCACGTCGTCCGCGATGCGGAACGCGTCGAGCATCGTCGTCTTCTCGTCGAGCACCTCGAGCAGCTTGTCGTTCGGGATCACGATCACGGTGTCGCAGTTCTCGCGCAGCGCCTCGATGCCCTCGGCGGCCTGGGCACGGCGTTTCGTGCCCTCGAAGTGGAACGGCGTCGTGACGATGCCGACCGTGAGCGCGCCGAGCTCTCTCGCGATGCGCGCGACGACCGGCGCGCCGCCGGACCCGGTTCCGCCGCCCTCGCCCGCGGTCACGAAGACCATGTCCGAGCCGCGCAGCGCGCGCTTGACCTGGTCGTAGGACTCTTCGGCCGCCCGGCGCCCGAGATCGGCCGACGCACCGGAGCCGAGGCCCTGGGTCAGCTCGCGTCCGATGTGGATCTTGACCGGCGCATCCGCGAGCGCGAGCTGCTGGATGTCCGTGTTGACGGCGACGAACTCGACCTCCGAGATGCCCGCATCGATCATGCGGTTGATCGCGTTCAGCCCCGCGCCGCCGACTCCGACCACGCGGATGACGGCCGCGTAGGCGCCCGGCTCCGAGTGCGTCGCGCGATGCAGGCGCGGCGCAGGCTCGGGCAGCGCCTCGATGCGCGGCAGCTCCTCGACGGGGCGCAGGTCCGGCTTGGGCGTGGGAGCCGGTTCGGGCTCGGGCTCCGACCTCGACGATGGGATCGAACGGAGGAGCGTGCTCGACGGTCTCCTCGAGCGGCTCGAGCCGAGGTTGAGCTTCGGGCTCGGGCTGCTCCGGGTCGGGCTCGTTCTTCCCCTGGCGCTGCGCGGCTTCCGTCGCCCGGAAGAGCTCCGCGAGCGGGCCCTCACGCATGCTTGCGCGCTTTCGCGCCATCGAGAACCTCCTTCGCCAGGTCTCGGTACGCCTTGGCGGCGCTCCCGGTCGGGTCGTACTTGAGGACGGACGTGCCCTTCACAGGCGCCTCCGCGTACCGGATCGTCTTCTTGATCCGCGTCTTGAAGACGAGGTCGCCGAAGTTCTCCTCGAGGATCTCGACCGCCTCGCGCGCGTGCAGCGTACGGCGGTCGAACATCGTCGGCAGGATGCCCATGATCGCGACGTTCGGGTTCAGGTTCTCGCGGATCATCGCCAGCGTGTTCTCGAGCTGGACGAGCCCGCGCAGCGAGAGGTACTCGCACTGGACGGGGACGATCACGTGGTCGGACGCGACGAGCGCGTTGATCGTCAGCAGGCCGAGCGACGGCGGCGTGTCGATGAGGACGTAGTCGTAGTTCTGCCGGACCGCGGCCAGCGCCTTCTCGAGCGCCCGCTCGCGGCCGATCATGCTCGCGAGCGCGAGCTCCGCGCCGGCGAGGTCGATCGACGAGACGGCGAGGTCGATCTCCTTGTGCTCGATCACGTTCTCGATCGGCAGGCGATGGACGAGGACGTCGAACATCGAGCGGTCGATCGAGTCCGGGTTCAGGCCCTGGCTCATCGTCAGGTTGCCCTGCGGGTCCATGTCGACGCACAGGACTCGGTAGTTCTGCTCCGAGAGCGCGGCGGCGAGGTTCAGCGTCGACGTCGTCTTCGCGACGCCGCCCTTCTGGTTCGCGAACGCGATGACCTCCGCCTCGCGCGGCGGCTCGCCGGTCTCAGGCGTCGGCGCCTGGTCCTCGGTTTCCTGTTCCCGCATCAGCGGTCGCGAAAGAAGGCGCGTCAGCCCCATTAGTTGTCCCCACTTCGACCGGCCTTCGTGCAGTCCTGCACACATCCATTGTGCAGCAAAACCTCGGCTGCGAACAGAATTCGGCCCGTCTTGCCGGGGTTTTCAGGGGCGTGGTGCGACGAGCACGCTCTCGCCCGCGGCAAGCGCCTCTCGGGCCCGCTCGACCGCGTCGGCGGTGCGGGACGGCACCGGCTCGTCGCGGACCCAGTCCTCGGCGTCGGAGAGCAGCGCGCGCACCTCGTCGAGGAGAACCCCGGCCGGCGCGTCCTCCCTGCGCAGGCCGTCGATCCTCTCGAGCCGCTCCAGGATCGCCCGCTCCTTCTCCACCGCGTCCACGGTAGCCGCGCGACGACCCCCCAAATGTGTCAAGTCCGAATCAGCTGGCGAGCGCCTGTGTGACCCGGCTCGACGGGGTCGGCCGCACTCCGAGGAGCGACTCGTCCAGCTCGGCGACGAGCTTTTCGCGCTCGCCGCGCGTGACGGTGACGACGAGCGCGCGGCGCACGAGATCCGCCGCCTCGGGGCGCGCGACGCCCTCGCAGAGGCGGCGCAGCACCACGAGGCAGTCCTGTCGCTCGCGTCCGGTCTCGCCGAGGAGGACGGCCGTGCGCAGCGCCGCCGCCCAGGCGCCGTCGCCGTTGCCGAGCAGCGCCTCGAGCGAGGAGCGAAGCTGTTCGGCGCGGAACGACCCGTCCTGGAAGAGCGCGAGCTCCCAGCGGTCGAGCGCGTCGCCGAGCTCGCGATCGTCCTCGGCGGCGCCGAGCTTGCCGATCAGGACGCGCGCGGTCTCGCCACGGAACACGTCGAGGCGCGTGGGCTCGCCCGGGGGCTGCGTCGCGGCGATCGGAAGAACGGGCCGAACGCCGAACGGACGCCAGTCGAGGCGCTCGAACAGCACGGGCCCCGCGGCGATCGGCCCGCACGTGGCCAGCCGGAGCGCCGTGACCGCGTCGGCGATCTCGCCCGGAGCGTCGGGCGGCTCGCCGCCGTCGGCGGGCATCGGCTGCTCGAGCTCGAGCACGCACATCCGGTCGGGCTCGCGGCCGAAGCTCTCCGGGCCCAGGCGCGCGGCATCGGGCCAGTGGGCGACGAGCTCGCCGTCTGCGGCGTGCCGGACCCTGAGCCGGTCTCCGAGCGGAATCGTCTGGCCCACCTCGACCCCGACGAGCGGGGCGATGGCGGCGTAGACGCGCTCGTCCCCGAACATCGACTCCTCGAGCTCCGCGTACGCCCGGTCGAAGGCGTCGTCGTCCCAGTCGAAGCCGCCGCACGCCTCGGCGACGTCGGCCACGAGCGGCAGCAGGACGGTTCGGAAGAGCGCGTGCTCGGACTGGGCGTGCGCATGAGCACGGGCGAAGATCGCCGCGGCCGGCTCGCGTCCGAGGGCCTCGAGCGCGATCGCCGTGTCGCCGCGGCCGAGCAGACGTCCGCCCCGGGCCTCGACGAAGCTCCGGACGAGCGGGCGGTACTCGTAGAGCGTGGGTCGTCCCCGCGAGCCGTGCTCCTCGAAGACGAACGTGATCTCGGCGCCCTGCTCGACCTCGCGCCCGTAGAAGGCGAAGGCGCCGAGGCAGAAGCCGCGCAGGGCCGAATGGAGGTGCGGTGCGCGCACCTCGCTCACTTACACGGCGCCCGGGGTCTCTCCTCCCTGGCACGTGGGGCACCAGTACGCGATGCGGTTCGCGTCGCCCTGTCCGCGCGAGGTGATGGGCGTTCCGCAGCGGGGACACGGGCGGCCGGCCTGGCGGTAGACGGCGCGCTGTCGGAGGCCCGAGTCGAGCGATCGGCGCATGAGCTGCGCGGCCTCGGCCAGCACCGCGCGCAGCTCGTCGTCCGGGACATCGCCGAGCCGCGCCCAGGGCGAGACCTGCGCGCGCCAGAGAGCTTCGGCGCGCCACATGTTCCCGATGCCCGCCACGAGTCGCTGGTCGAGCACGGCCTCGCCGATCGCGACGCTCTGATCCGCGGCGCGCATCCGCTTGACCATCTCGTCGAGGTCGGGCGGGTCGGCGAGGATGTCGGGCCCGAGCCTGCGGACGCGGGTGTCGTCGAGCTCCAGAACGGGCCCGTGCCAGAGAATCGCCTCGGCACTCGCCCCGCGCAGGACGAGCCACGGCATCCCGCGCCGCGTGCTCGTCCCGTTTCGCTCGATGATCTGCCAGCGGCCCTTCATGCGCAGGTGGCTGCGGAGAACGAGACCGTCCTCGAAGCGCAGGAGCAGGTTCTTGCCGACGGCCTCGACGCCGAGGAGCCGACGCCCGTCGAGCCGGCCCGCGACGCCGGTCACACGCGCCCGCGGATGCGGCGTCTCGACCTCGAGCTGCTCGCCGACCAGGGTCTGGAGCCGTTGGGCCACGCGGTGGATCGAGTCGCCCTCGGGCATAGAGTGGAAAGCGTATGCCTCCGCGGTTGCGCGCAGCAGCGGCAGGGTCGGTCGCGGCGCTCGTCTGGGGTGCGCTCGAGCCGGTCGACAGGCGGCTCTTTCGGAACGACTACTCGGACGTGGCCGTGCTCGGGAAGGCGTTCACGCGCGGGCGGGGCTGGCGGCCGCTGGGGTTTGCGCTCCATGCAGTGAACGGCGCGATCTTCGGGCTCGCGTATTACGAGATCGCGCGTCGGTCGTCCCGCGACCGGCGCCGCCTGGCGATCGAGCTCGCGCTGGCCGAGCACCTGACGCTCTTCTCGACGGGCACGCTCGTCGACCGCTACCACCCGGCGCGCGGCGAGCCGGGAGTGCAGCATGTGTTCAGCCTTCGTGCGTTCGGCCAGGCAACGCTCCGACATGCGATCTTCGGCAAGGTCCTCGGTACGCTCGCCGACTGAGATGGCTGTTTCGGTGATCGTGTTCGTCGAGGACGTCGCCCGCTCGCTCGCCTTCTACGAGCGCGTCGTCGGCGCGGAGCTGGACCACTTCGACGAGGACGGCTCCTACGGTGAGCTGAAAGCCGGGATCGGGTTCGCCGCGCACAGCCACGTCGAGCGACATCTCGACCTTTCGTTCCACCGCAACGAGCCCGACGGGCTGCCGAGCGGATTCGAGCTCGACTTTGCCGTCGAGGATGTCGACGCGGTCTTCGCCCGGGCGATCGAAGCCGGAGCCGCGGCCGTGTGGGAGCCTCGCGAGAAGCCTTGGGGCCGCTCGGCGCTCTTACGCGACCTCGACGGAGTGTTCGTCCATCTGACTCAGGCCTAGGGTCGCAGGACCGCTCGACGCGGGCCGGCGAGGAACCCAGCCTCGAGCAGTAGCGGCATCAGCTCGGTATCGGCAACCGGCTCGCCGTCGAAGCGCTCGACCGCGAGGCGCTGTCCGCGCTTCGTCTTCACGTGCTCGACGAGGGCCGCGAGCGCGGGCCGCAGCCACTCCTCGTCCGGCTCTCGGAGCGAGACGATCGAGCGGCCGCCGCGCTCGACGAAGAGCGCGGCCTCGCCGCCGAGGAGGACCACGTGGGCGCCGGCGACGCGGGCAGCCCGACCGCCCGACAGCTTCGGCCAGGGCAGCGCCGCTCCGTACGGCTGCGCTGGATCCGCCGCGGCGAGCACGAGCGCGTCGGGCTCCTCGCCCTCCTTCGGACGCAGCTCGCGGAGCCGCTCGACCGCGCCGCCGAGCGCGAACTGGGCTCCGCCGAGGCCCTCGACGAAGTAGCCGCGCCGCGAGAGCCCGAGCGTCTCGAGCGCCTTCAGCTCCCCGTACACGGCGCTGTAGCCGCCGACGATCCCCTCGCCGCGGACGCCGTCGCGGGTGACGATGCCCTGTCTCTCGAGGAGCAGTTCCGCCAGGGCACGTCGATCCGGGACCTGTCCGGTGCCTGGCACCGGACCTGGCTCGAAAAGACGCGTCGCTTGTGTCCAGCGACCCTGCGTGGCGGTGATTCCGGTGGCGCGGCGGCGCGAGAAGCGGCGCGGGCGGCGCTCCGGGCGCGGGACGCCGTAGCGGCGGCCGGCCCGCAGCGGCGTCCAGGCGTCGTTCGTCACCTCGCCGGCCCAGACGAGATCCCACAGGGCCGGGAGCGCCTGCTCGGCCTCGAGCTCCGCGGCGGCGAGCAGGTCGAACCAGAACTCTGCGCCGCGCGTGAGCACCTCGCGGATCCGGTCGTGCTCGGCTCCTTCGGGCGGATCGGCGGCCGCGAGCTGCCCGAGGGCGGGAGCGTCCTCGCGGAAGTAGACCGCCACCCGGTCGAGCCCGGCGCCGACCCAGACGAGCTCACCGGTCGCGCACAGCTGATCGAGCTGGGCCGGCTGGTAGTCCGGCACGCGCCGCGGCAGCACCTCGCTCTCCCAGAGCGACACCGGAAGCGGCAGCGCCTGGAGCGGGACGAGCGCCTCGCGCAGGCTCGCGCGCCGGTCGATCCCGTGCCAGCTCGGCAGGAACCGGCCGAACGCCGCCTCCTCCGCGGGCTCGACCTCCTTGCGAAGCGCAGCGAGGGACGCGCGGCGAAGACGACGCAGGACGTCGGGATCGCACCACTCTCGCTCGGTCCCGCCGGGCCGGAGCTCGCCGCGGACGAGCCGTTCCTCCCGCTCGAGCTCGCGCAGCAGCGGCTCGACGTCCCGCCCGAAGTGGTCGTTCGCCTCCGCGGTCGTGAACGGGCCACGGCCTTTGGCGAAGCGCACGACGAGGCTCGCCAGCGAGTCCTCCCCGCCCTCGAGGAATGTCTCCGGCAGCCCACCGGGAGGCATCGCACCGAGCGCGTCGCGGTACCGTCCCGCGTCCTCGGCCGCGACCAGGCGCTCCTCGCCGCCGATCCGCACCGTGATCGCGCGCCGCTCGTCGAGGAGCGGCCCCGCAAGCGCGGCGTCGAAGGATCCGGGACGAAGATCTCCGCGCAGGCGCAGCACGTCGTGCAGCTCGTCCGGGTTGCGAGGCGCACCGCGCAGCTGCGTCTCGACCTCCTCGAGGGCGCCCGGGTCGATCAGCTCGCGCAGCTCGTCCTGGCCGAGCAGCTCCTTGAGGAGATCCCGGTCGAGCGAGAGCACCTGTGCGCGACGCTCCGCCGGCGGCGTGTCGTCCTCGTACATGTACGTCGCGACGTAGTCGAAGAGGAGCGAGCTCGAGTACGGCGAGGCGGACGCCGTCTCCACGTCGACCAGGTCGAGCTCCCGCGTCTTGAGCCCGTTCAGGAGCCGCTTCAAGCGCGGGCAGGTCGAACACGTCCTGGAGGCACTCGCGGTACGTCTCGAGGATGACCGGGAACGAGCCGTAGCGCCGGGCGACCTGGAGCAGGCTCTGCGCCTTCAGGCGCTGCTGCCAGAGCGGCGTCCGCTGGCCGGGGCGGCGCCTCGGGATGAGCAGCGCGCGGGCCGCGTTCTCGCGGAAGCGCGAGCCGAAGAGCGCCGTCGAGCTGAGCTCGCCCATGACGAGGTCCTCGATCTCGGTCGGATCGACGATCAGCTCCTCGGTCGGCGGCGGCGCGTCCGCTTCCGGGAGATGGATCGCGATCCCGTCGTCCGACCAGAGCGACTGCGCCTCGAGCCCGAGCGCGTCGCGAAGCCTGATCCCGATTGCCATCGCCCAGGGTGCGTGCACGCGCGCCCCGAACGGCGTCAGCACGCACACCCGCCAGTCGCCGATCTCGTCGCGGAAGCGCTCGACGACGACCGTCCGGTCCGACGGCACCGCCCCGGTCGCCTTCTGCTGGTCGCCCAGGAACGTGAGCAGGTTCTGCGCCGCCTGCTCGTCGAGCGAGTGCTGCTCGGTCAGGCGCTCGAGCGCCTTCTGCTCGGAGAGAGCGACGAGCTCACGCGACGCGCGCCCGATCGCCTCGCCGAGCTCGTACGGACGGCCGGGGCCTTCGCCCTTCCAGAACGGGATCAGCCCGGGCACGCCCGGAGCCGGCGAGACGAGCACGCGGTCGCGCGTGATCTCCTCGATCCGCCACGTCGACGCGCCGAGCGTGAACGTCTGCCCCGCGCGGGCCTCGTAGACCATCTCCTCGTCCAGCTCGCCGACGCGGCCGCCGCCGTCGACCAGGTGCACGCCGTACAGGCCGCGATCCGGGATCGTGCCCGCGTTCTGGACCGCGAGCTGCCGCGCGCCGCTCCGCCCGCGGATCACCCCGCCCGTGCGGTCCCAGACGATCCGCGGCCTGAGCTCCGCGAACTCGTCGGACGGGTAGCGCCCCGCGAGCATGTCGAGCACGTTCTCGAGCTGCACGCGCGAGAGGTCGGCGAAGTTGTAGGCGCCGCGCACGAGGTCGTGCAGCTCGTCGACCGGCGATCTCCTCGTCCGCGCAGATCGCGACGATCTGCTGTGCGAGCACGTCGAGCGGGTTGCGCGGGATGACGGTCTCCTCGATCGCGCCCGCCTTCATGCGCTCGACGACGACCGCGGACTCGAGCAGGTCGGCGCGGAACTTCGGGAAGATGCGTCCGCGCGAGACGGCGCCGAGCTCGTGGCCGGCGCGCCCGACCCGCTGCAGGCCGCGCGCGACCGACTTCGGCGACTCGACCTGGACGACGAGGTCGACCGCGCCCATGTCGATGCCGAGCTCGAGCGACGACGTGGCGACGAGGCACGGGATCTCGCCCTTCTTGAGCAGCTCCTCGATCTCGAGCCGCTGCTCGCGTGCGATCGAGCCGTGATGGGCGCGTGCGATCTCGCTCTCCGCGAGGTCGTTCAGCCGCAGCGCCAGGCGTTCGGCGAGGCGCCGGTTGTTGACGAAGACGATCGTCGAGCGGTGCGCTTTGACGAGCTCGAGGATCTCGGGGTAGATCGACGGCCAGATCGAGCCGGTCTCGCCGGGCTCCCGCATGTCCTCGAGCGGCACCACGACCTTGACGTCGAGCTCTTTCGCGCGGCCCGCGTCGACGAGCTCGATCGGCCGCCCGCCCGAGACGAAGCGCCCGATCTCCTCCATCGGCCGCTGCGTCGCCGAGAGGCCGACGCGCTGGACCGGCTTCTCTGTCAGGCGGTCGAGCCGCTCGACGGACAGCGCCAGATGCGCGCCGCGCTTCGTCCCGGCGACCGCGTGCACCTCGTCGAGGATCAGCGTCTCGACCGACTTCAGCATCTCGCGCCCGCGTGACGTGAGCAGGAGGTAGAGCGACTCCGGGGTCGTGATCAGGATGTCCGGGTGCTCGCGGAGCATCGCCGCGCGGTCGCGCTGCGGCGTGTCGCCGGTGCGGACGGCGACGTTAGCTTCGAGCCGAGCCCGGCGAGCGGCCCGCGGAGGTTGCGCTCGACGTCGTAGTTGAGCGCCTTCAGCGGCGAGACGTAGAGCAGTCGGAGCCCCTCGCCCGGGGAGTCGGTCAGCCTGTCGATCCCGTACAGGAACGCGGCGAGCGTCTTCCCGGAGCCCGTCGGCGCCTGGATCAGCGTGTGCGCGCCGCTCGCGATCGCCGGCCAGCCCTGCTCCTGCGCGGGAGTCGGCGCGGCGAACGAGCTCTCGAACCAGGCCCGAGTCGGTTTGCTGAAGACCGAGAGGGCGTCCATCGCCCTCCAGACTAGTCAGGCGAGCAAGGCGCGGAGAGCCTCGACGTCCGCCCGCAGCTCGGCCTCCGGATGCGGCGCGGGCTCGACCTCGGGATGCGGGAACGGCCAGCCCGGCTTCGGGTCGTCCTCGTAGCGCGGCATCACATGCGTGTGCAGGTGCGGCAGCGAGTTGCCGAGCAGCTCGTAGTTCAGCTTCACCGGCTCGAAGCGCTCCTCGAGCGCCCGCCCCACCCGCAGCAGCTCGCGCCAGTACGCCGCGGCCTCGTCTGGGTCGAGCTCGGTCGGCTCGGCCACGTGCCGCCCGCGCCAGATCACGATCGAGTAGCCGCGCTGGACGCCCGCCTTCTGGAGGTACGCGTCCGAGACCTCGCCGGCGAGGATCCGGACTCCGTACTCCGTCTCTTCGGGCCGGCCCTGAGCGCACATCGGGCAGCCCTCGCCCCGTTTCAGCTCGTAGAAGGACCGGGCCACTCCACGCCGAGTAGCATCGCGGACCCGTGCCGGAGACACCCGAAGAGCTCTACGAGCGCGTCAAGGACTCGCTGCGGATGCCTCCGGTCGAGGAGTGGGACACGTTCCCGTTCGACGGCGAGATGACGCCACGCGCTCTCCGGCCGCCGGTCGAGCGGGAGGAGCCGCGCTTCGGAGAAGGTGGAGTCGACTGCCGACGGTGCCCGGCCCCCGACGACGAGTACATCTGGACGAGCGAGCGCTGGCGGCTGCTTGCGCTCGGGCCGACGGGCCTGCCGGTCGTCGTCATGCTCGAGCCGCGCGCGCATTTCGCGGAGCCTGGAGACCTCCCCGACGTGCTCGCGGCGGAGCTCGGCGTCCTGCTGGCGAGGACCGAGCGGGCGATCCGGTCGATCGGCGACATCGGCCGCGTCCACGTCTGCCGCTGGGGCGACGGCGGCGAGCACCTGCACTGGTGGTTCATGGCGCGGCCCGCGCGCATCCCGCAGCTGATCGGAAGCTTCGCCGCGATCTGGGACGACATCCTCCCGCCGGTGCCCGAGGAGATCTGGCGCGCGAACGTCGACGCCGTCGTGCGAGCACTCGAGGAGTAGTCTTTCGGCATGGCTGTAGCGGCCCCCGAGCGGCTCTACTTCACCAACAGCGACGAGGCGAACGAGCTCCTGGCCTCCGATCCGCTCGCACTGCTGATCGGGTTCGCGCTCGACCAGCAGGTGCCCGTCCAGACCGCGTTCGTCGGGCCGCTCAAGATCAAGGAGCGCCTGGGAACGCTCGAGATCGCACACCTCGACCCGATGCAGGTCGAGTCCGCGTTCCGCGAGAAGCCGGCCGTGCACCGCTTCCCCGGCTCGATGGCGGCGCGTGTGCAAGACCTGGCAGCGCTCGTCGAGGAGGAGTACGGCGGCGACGCGTCGAGGCTCTGGCGCGAGGCGTCCGATGCCGACGATCTCAAGAAGCGCATCTCCGGGCTCCCCGGATTCGGCGACATGAAGATCAAGGCGCTCTCGGCGGTGCTCTGGAAGCGGTTCGGGGTTCCGGCGGCCGAAGGGCTGACGCCGTCCCATCCGACGATCGGCGACGTGGACTCCCGCGAGAAGCTCGACTGGTACCAGGCGAAGAAGCGCGAGCACAAGGCCAAGATGCGCGCGCAGGCGAGCTGAGACCCCGGCCGCCCGTCACCGCGTACGTCACACGCGAGCACCCGGAGACGGGAGCCGACGAGCTGCTCGTCTTCGACGTCCCGGGGATGCCGGAGTACACGTCGGTGGTGACCGGAGGCGGGATCGAGCAGGGTGAGACCATCGCGGAGACCGCCGTTCGCGAGGTCAAGGAGGAAGCCGGCATCGACGTGCTCTTCGTCCGGGAGCTCGGTGTCGCGGAAAGTCCGACCGGCCATTACGTCCAGGTCACTTCCACGGAACGGCTTCCTGAGACGTGGGAGCACGACGGCCGCGCCTTTCGGTGGCTGCCCGTCAGCGCCGACCTCGAGCTCTGGGGGCAACGAGGCGACTTCGTCAGCGCGCTCGTACGCAAGCGGGTCGTCGGCTACGTCACCCGCGGTCGCGAGCTCCTGGTCTTCGACCACAAGGGCAGGCCCGAAGTGCCTACGCAGGTGCCTGCCGGACGCGTCGACGCTCACGAGGGCCTCGAGGAGGGGCTCCGCCGGGAGGTCGAGGAGGAGACCGGCCTGACCGAGATCGAGATCGTCGGCATCTTGGCCGACGGGAACGAGTTCGAAGAGCTCTTCGGGCCCGGCGCACACGAGAGTCACGCATTCCACGCCGTCGCCGCGCCTGGTGGCCCGGACTCGTGGGAGCACGCAGTATCCGGAACCGGAATGGACTCCGGGCTCGTCTACGTCTGTCGCTGGGTGCCTCTCGATGAATCTCCACCTCTTTGGGGGGATGCGGACCCCTTGGTCGAAAGGCTGCGAGTGTCGATAACCGAACCATGAGACGTGCGGTCCTCTTCGTCTGCCTCGGCACGCTCCTGCTCGGGGGCTCGACGGCGAGCGCCCTGAAGATGCCGTCCGCTCCGCGGTGCCCCGTCTTCCCGAAGTCGAACCCGTGGAACCAGCGGGTCGACACGCTTCCGGTCGCGGCGAACTCGGACGAGATCGTCCGCTCGATCGGAGCCGGCGGGAGCGTGCACGCCGACTTCGGCTCGGGGCTGTGGGAGGGCGCGCCGATCGGGATCCCGATCACGGTCGTGGGCAAGCAAGCAGCGCAAGACGCGCGTCTCCTTCGAGTACGCCGACGAGTCCGACCGCGGGCCGTACCCGATCCCGCGCAGCGTCAAGATCGAGGGCGGCCGCTCCTCGACGGGCGACCGGCACGCGATCATCGTCGACCGCTCCTCGTGCCGCCTCTACGAGCTCTACTCCCTGTACCCGAAGGCCGGCGGCTGGAAGGCCGGCTCCGGCGCGATCTGGAACCTGCGCTCGAACAAGCTCCGCCCTGCGGGCTGGACGTCGGCCGACGCGGCCGGGCTGCCGATCTTCCCCGGCCTCGCGCGCTACGACGAGGTCAAGCGCGGCGTGATCGACCACGCGCTCCGCTTCACCGTCCAGCGCACGCGACGCGCGTACGTCTTCCCCGCTCGGCACTACGCGAGCGACTCGAACGACGCGAGCCTGCCGCCGATGGGCCTGCGCCTGCGGCTGAAGGCAGGTTTCGACGTGAGCGGCTACCCGCGCCAGGCGCGGATCGTGCTCGTCGCGCTCAAGCGCTACGGGATGATCGTCGCCGACAACGGGTCGAGCTGGTACATCACCGGCGCGCCCGATTCTCGGTGGTCGAACGACCAGCTGCACACGCTCGGCCGCGTGAAAGGCTCAGACTTCGAAGTCGTGCAGGGCCGCTAGGAGTCGATCGACTTCCTCGGCGGTGTTGTAGTGGACGATGCCGGCCCGGACGGCGCCCTGCTCTGTGTCGAGCCCTAGGCGCTTCATCGTCTCCAGCGCGTAGTAGTTGCCCCACCAGACTGCGAGGTCGCGCTCGGCGAGCCGCTCGGCGGTCTCCTCCGGGCTGAGACCCGGGAGGTCGAAGCAGAACGTCGGCACGCGGCCGGACATGGTCGGCTGCCCGTGCAGGCGCACGCTCGCCGGGAGCCCTGCGAGGAACCGCTCGCCGAGCTCGCGCTCGTGACGGACGATCGCTTCCCAGCCGAGCGAGTCGATGTAGTCGACGGCTGCGACGAAGCCCGCGAGCAGCTCGTGCTGCAGCGTGCCCAGCTCGAAGCGCGCCCCGACCGGCTCGTTCGCCGCCGGCCGCACCTTGTAGGGCCGCCAGCTTTCGAGCAGGTCGCGCTTGCCGAACGCGAGCCCGAGATGCGGGCCGTAGAACTTGTACGGCGAGCAGAAGAGGACGTCGACGTCCCAGGCCGCAACGTCGATCGGCCCGTGCGGGCCGTAGTGGACGGCATCGGCCCACGCGAGTGCACCGGCCGAGTGGGCGAGGTCGACGATGCGGCGCACGTCGAGCGCCGTGCCGACCGAGTTCGCGGCGACCGGGAAGGCAACGACACGCGTCCGATCGGAGAGCTGCCGCTCCAGGTCGTCGTAGTCGAGCCCCATGTCATCGGTCACCTCGACGAAGCGGACGACGATCCCGAGGTCGTGCTCCAGCTCCAGCCACGGGGCCACGTTTGCGTCGTGGTCGAGCTTCGTCACGAGCACCTCGTCGCCGGCTCGGAGGGTTCGCGCGAACGCGCGCGTGAGAAGGAAGTTGAGACCCGTCATGCTCGGCCCGAACGCGACCTCCTCGTCGCTACAGCCGAGGAACGCAGCCGCACGTTGACGCGCGTGCGCGATCAGCGCATCCGTGCGCCGCGAGGTCTCGTAGGGAGCGCCGGTGTTGGCGTTCGACTCCCGGAGGTAGCCGGCGATCGCGTCGATCACCTCGTCCGGACACTGCGTCCCGCCCGGGCCGTCGAAGAAGGCGAGCGGTCGCCGGAGCGCGCTGAACCGCGCGCGAACTGCGTCGACGTCGTAGGCGACGGTCGTGCTCATGCGCGGCGAGCCTAGCTGTCTGCCAGCGCGGTCAGCGCCGCCGAGTACCCACACATGCCGTGGACGCCGCCACCGGGCGGAGTGGAGGACGAGCAGAGGTACACGCCCCTGCAGTGGAGTCCGGTAGGGCACGAGCTTCCGCACCGGCCGGAAGAAGAGCTGGCGGAGGTCCATCGTGCCGCCGTTGATGTCGCCGCCGACGAGGTTCCGGTTGTGCCGCTCGAGGTCCGCCGGCCCCATCGCGCTTCGGGCGCGAATCAGGGCGCGGAAGCCCGGCGCGAAGCGCTCGACCTGCGCCTCGATGCGGTCGGTCATGTCCTCCGTCGAGCCGAACGGAACGTGGCAGTAGGCCCAGGCCGTGTGCAGTCCGGCCGGGGCTCGCGAGTCGTCGAAGAGGGACGGCTGCGTCAGCAGGACGTACGGGCGTTCCGCGTGGCGACCCTCGCGCGGCGCACGCTCGGACTCGGCGATCTCCTCGAACGTGCCGCCCAGGTGCACGGTCGCCGCGCGCCTGCAATCGTCCGCCGTCCAGGGGATCGGGCCGTCCAGGGCCCAGTCGAGCTTGAAGACTCCCGGGCCGTGCCGGTACCGGCGGGCGTAGTGAGCCGGAAAGCGATCGCCCGCGATGCGGAGCAGCTCTCGCGGGACGACGTCGGCGAGGACGACATCGGCGCGAGGCAGCTCGTCGACAGGGCTCGCGGTGTGAATCTCACCGCCGAGCTCCTGAAGCCGATCGACCAGCGCGTTCGCGAGGCTCTGCGAGCCCGACCGCGGGAAGCCCCATCCGAAGACATGGGCCGTCGCGATCAGGAACAGGCCGACGCCCCCGCTCGGCCTCGTCTCCAGCGGGAGCATGGAGTGCGCCGCGTGGCCGGCCAGGAGCGCTCGGGCGCGCTCTGACCGGAAGCGCTTCGCGAGCCCTTGCGCGCTCGAAAGACCGGCGCGGGCGAACGAGAAGTCGACCGCGTGCAAGAGACGGTTCGGTCGCGGCAGAAACGGACCGAGGACGACCGGCTCGTAGTCGCTCCAGCGCGACACGATGCGGTTGACAACGCGCAGGTAGGCGCCGCGATCTTCCTCGAGCCCTTCGGCCGTGGCGAGGAGCGAACGCTCGGTGGTCACGGCAGTTCCGTCGTCGAGCGGATGCGCGGCCGGAGCGTCGGGCTGGACCCAGCCGACCGGGAGCTCGAGGTCGCGGAAGAACGGCGACTCGCGCCCGAGCGGGTGGATCGCCGAACACACGTCGTGCGTGAAGCCGGGCAACGTCAGCTCCTCGGAGCGCATGCCCCCGCCGACCGTGGCCGCGGCCTCGTGGACGGTCACCTCCCAGCCGGCCCGGGCCATGGTGATCGCCGCCGCGAGCCCGTTCGGCCCGGAGCCGATCACGACGGCGCTCTTCACGCCGCGCGCAGAGAGCGCAGCGCCGGCCCCAGCGCCTGACCGCCTTGCAGTACGGGCTCGAACAGGTCGCCGTGCTTCTCGAGCCGCGCCAGGGCCTCGCGCCTCCCGAAGTCGCGCGGCCGCACCTTCTCGCCGAGCTCCTCCCAGCGCAGCGGCGTCGAGACCGGCGCCCCCGGCTTCGGCCGCACCGAGTAGGCGGAGGCAATCGTCTTGCCGTGGCCGTTCTGACGATGGTCGACGAGCACGCCGCGGCGCTTCTTCTTGAGCCATTCGGTCGTCACGAGCCCCGGATTGTCCGCCTCGAGGCCGCGCGATACGCCCTCGGCCAGCTCGTACGCCTCGGGGTACGAGTAGCGGCGCGCGATCGGCACGAGGACGTGAATGCCGTCGGCGCCGCTCGTCTTCACGTACGAGCGCAGCTCGAGGCGGTCGAGCGCTTCACGAACGAGGTGGGCGACCCGAATCGCCTGCACGAAGCCGTTCCGCGTCTCCGGCGGGTCGAGGTCGAAGACGACGTAGTCCGGGCCGGTCCGGCTTGTCGACGCGCGAGTACCAGGCGTTCATGTCGATGCAGTTCATCTGCACCATCCACACGACCGCGGCGGGCTCGTTCACGAGCGTGAAGTCGACGAGCCGCGACTCGCCTTTGCCTTCGCGCGGCCAGGTCCGGAATTGCCGCGTCGGGAGCCAGTCCGGCTTGCCCTTCGGCGCCTGCTTGTGGAAGTACGCCTGGCCCTTGATGCCATACGGGTAGCGCTTGAGGGTGAACGGCCGGTTCTTCAGGTGCGGCACGATCGCCGGGCCGACTTCGACGTAGTACTCGGCGAGGTCGGCTTTCGTGACCCGGTCGGCCGGAAAGAGCACCTTGTCCGGGCTGGTCAGACGAACGCGGCGGCGTCCGACGCGGAGCTCCCGGGGACTAGCCAACCCCCGCCAACAGGAAAGCGCGGTTCTCTTTGAGCATCTCGCGCGCGATCACGAGCCGCTGGATCTGGTTCGTGCCCTCGTAGATCTGCGTGATCTTCGCGTCGCGCATCATGCGCTCGACCGGGTACTCCTGCATGTAGCCGTACCCGCCGAGGACCTGCACCGCGTCCGTCGTGACCTCCATCGCCACGTCCGTGCAGTACAGCTTCGTCATCGCCGAGATCTTCGTCAGCTCGTCGTCCGGCGCGCCTTCGTCGATCATCAGCCCGATCTTGTACAGCAGCCCGCGCGCGGCCTCGCACTTCGTCTCCATGTCGGCGAGCATCCCGGCGATCAGCTGGTGCTGGGCGATCGGCTTGCCCATCGTCTCGCGCGTGCGCGCGTACTCGAGCGCGTAGTCGGTCGCGCCCTGGGCGAGCCCGAGCCCCTGCGCGGCGATTCCCGGCCGTGAGCGGTCGAGGATCCGCATCGCGATCTTGAATCCTTCGCCCTCCTCGCCGAGCAGGTTGTCGGCGGGAATGCGCATGTCGTTGAAGAAGATCTCGCCGGTCGTCGAGCCCTTGATGCCCATCTTCGGCTCGATCCGCCCGACCTCGAGCCCGGGCGTGTCGGCCTCGACGGCGAACGCGGAGATGCCCGAATGGCCCGCCTCCGGGTCGGTCTTCGCGAACACGACGTACAGCCCCGCGACGCCCGCGTTCGTGATGAAGCGCTTGCCGCCGTTGAGGACGTACGCGTCGCCGTCGAGCCGCGCTTCGGTGCGCATCGCCGCCGAGTCCGAGCCCGAGCCCGGCTCGGTCAGCGCGTAGGCCGCGAGCCACTCTCCGCTCGCGAGCCTGGGCAGGAAGCGCTCCTTCTGCTCGTCCGTCCCGGCCAGCTTGATGCCCAGCGAGCCGAGCTCCTGGACGGCCATGATCAGGCCCGTCGTCGCGCAGACCTTGGACAGCTCCTCGATCGCGACGAGGACCATCAGCGCGCCGGTCCCCGTGCCGCCGTACTGCTCCTCGAAGGGCAGGCCGAGGAGGTCGTGCTCGCGGAAGAGCTCGACCATGTCCCAGGGGAACTCGGCCTTCTTGTCGATCTCGGCCGCGCGCGGGGCGACGCGCTCGCGGGCGAGCGTGCGCACGAGGTCGCGGATCTCGCGCTGCTCGTCGGTCAGCGGGTCGTAGGCCACGGCGAAGAGTCTATTTGTGGCCAAGCAGCTCGAGCACGCGCTCGAGAGACTCGTGCATCTCTTCGGCGCCCTGCCACATCACACGTCCTCGTACGCCTCCGCGAGCTCCGCGGCCACGATCCCGGAGGCTGACGAGCCGTGCGGACGATCTCCTCGTACGCGTCCGGCTCGAGCTCAACGATCGTGAAACACGGCCTCCACGTTGTTGCCGTCCGGGTCGAGGACGAACGCCGCGTAGTAGCCCTTGTGGTACTTCCGCTCGCCCGGAGGCCCGTTGTCGCGATACCCGGCGGCCAGCGCGACCCGGTGGAACTCCTCGACCTCGGCCCGGTTCCGCGCCGCGAACGCGACGTGGACGTTCTCGCTCAGCGGCTGGTCGTCCTGCGAGATCGAGAGGTCGCCCCAGTCGGCCGCGCGCTGCTCCTCGTCCGACCACGGCTCCGCGTACCCGAGCGGCGCGAGCACGGTCTCGTAGAACGCCTTCGACGCGTGGAAGTCCGAGACGCGCAGCGTGACGTGATCGATCACGGAGCGCGCGCGCGGAGCTCACCGGTGAGGCACGCGGCGAGCGCGGGTCACGAATCCGTGCAGCTCGACCGCCTCGGCCCTCGCCTCAGGCGTCAGCGCCGGCTCCGCGGCCCGGAGCTCGAACATGAACATCGAGCCCTTCTTCCCGTTCGCCTCGACCCAGATCCGACCGCCCATGCGGCTCACGAGCTCGTTGCAGATGTAGAGCCCGAGCCCGGTCCCGCCCACCCCGCGGGACATCTGGGGATCGAGGCGGTAGAACTTCTCGAAGATCCGCTGCTCCTCGCCTTCGGGGATGCCCAGGCCCTCGTCACGCACCCAGAAGCGGACGTCCGCGTCCTGGGCCGCGACGCCGACCTCGATCGTCCCGCCGTCGGGCGAGTACTTGATCGCGTTCTCGACGAGGTTGACGAGCACCTGCCGCACCTTGTCCTTGTCGCCCGCGACGAGAGGGAGCTCGTCGCCCGCGTTGACCGTGAGCGAGACCTCTGCGGGCGCGTAGGCCTGCGTCGCCTCCACCACCCGCTCGACGACCTCGACCGAGTCGAAGGGCTCGGTGCCGAGATCGAGCCGCCCCGCGTCGAGCTGGTTCGCGAGCAGGATCTCGTTGACGATCCGCCCGAGGCGCTCCGACTCGTCGGCGATCAGCGAGATGAAGCGGTTCCGTCCGCCTTCGTCGAGCGCGAAGTCGTGGCGCAGAAGCGTTTGCGCGGCTCCGTACACGGCCGCGAGCGGCGTGCGCAGCTCGTGGGAGGCAGTGGCGATGAAGTCGGCCTTGAGCTCCTCGAGGTGGTGCACCTCCGTCAGGTCGCGGAACGCGTAGACGGTTCCGCCGTAGAAGCTCACGCCGGAGATCGAGATCCAGCGCTCGCCGCCTTCGGTCTCGAACGGGATCACGACCTCGGGCTGGCCCGGGTCGGGTGAGGTCGAGACCGGGATCGTGTCCATTGCGTCGTTCCAGCCCGGGATCGCGTCCACCGCCGAGTGGCCGAGGACGTCGCCGGCCTGAATCGCGGTGATCGCTTCGGCCGCCGGGATTCCAGAGGCGCACGACGCCGCGCCGGTCGACGAGGAGAACGCCGTCGGCGACGTGAGCCACGACCCGCGCCGCATCGGCCCGCTCCTCGACCGCGCGGTAGAGCCGCCCGCGATCGATGGCGAGCGCGATCCGGCCGGCGAGGTCCTCGGCGAGAGCGAGGTCGTCGGCGCCGTACGTCTCGCCGGACTGCGTTCGCGCGAGGGTCAGCGCTCCGAGCGTTCGCTCCTGGGCCCTGAGCGGGACGCAGATGGCCGAGCGCGCGTCGATCCCGCTGAGGATCGCGCCGTTCTTCCGGCCGTTCGATGCCTCGCCGAGAGGAGGAACGATCTCGAGGCCTCCCGTGTCGACGACCTTGCGCACGGCCTCTTCGGGCACCTGATCGGGGGCGGCGGCCGCCTTCTTGCTCAGGAGCTCGGCGCGGGCGACGGCGACTCGCTCGAGGGGGCTTCCGTCCTCGACCACGTCGACAACGCACCAGTCCGAGTAGTCGCGAACGGCGAGCTCGGCGACTCTCTGAATCGCGCTCCGATAGTCGGTCGACGAGGCCAGCACGTGGCCGGCCTCGCGGACGAAGTCGAGGCGCCGCTGCCGTTCCACGGTCCGGGCCGTCGCGTCGCGCTCCGCGGCCAGCAGCCGCTCGCGCTCCTCGTCGGCCCGCTTCCGCTCGCCGATGTCCATGAGCAGCGTCTGCATGTACAGCGGCTTGCCTTCCGGGCCGCGGACCGTCGCCACCTCTTCGCGCACCCACACCACTCCGCCGCTCCGCGCGAGCAGCCGGTACTCCGTCTTCCTCGGCGCCGCGCCGCTCGACTTCCGCTTGGCGCCGGCGAGCACCTCGTCCTTGTCGTCTGGGTGCAGAAGCTTGCCGAAGAGCCGGGGATCGTCCTGCCAATCGGTGGGCGAGTAGCCGAGCATCTGCTCGACCTGCGGGCTGACGTACGTGACGGTGCTGCGGTCGTTCGGTGCCGAGATCAGGGTGACGAGTGGAAGCGCCTCGACGAGGGCGCGGTACCTGCGCTCGGCCTCGTGCACGCGCTCGGTCCCGTCGGAGATGACCGCGCACGCGGCGACGATTCCGCGGTCGTCGCGAACCGGGATCAGCGCCATCGAGACGAGGAGCTCCTCGCCGTTCCGTCCGCGCTGGCGGAGGTGGCTGCGATCGACGCGCTCGCCCTTCGCCACTCGCTCGAGGGCGGCGACGGATGTGCGCGGTGTCCTCTTCCGTGCCGAGGAGGGAGACGTCGGCATCGGAGACATCCGCCTCGGTATGGCCGTAGATCCGCTCGGCTCCTCGGTCCCAGGTCAGGATGTTCCCCTCGAGGTCGAGACCGACGATCGCCTGGGTCTCGTCTCCCGCGGACTGCGTCCAGCTCACTCGCGTCGCGGCGGCGCTCCCGTTCAGCGCGGCGCAGGCGGTCGGAGGCGAGCCCGGTCAGGACCGCCGCAGCGAGCCAGACGGGCAGCGCGACGAGCGCTCGAACAGCGTGGTCGACGACGAAGACGAAGAAGAGCGCCCAGCCTGCGGCCGCGACGAGAGCGCCCCAGCGCGGCCCGACGAGGAACGCGACGGCGGCTGCGATCAGGAGGGCCAGCGCGGCCGAGGTCTCCGGCGCGTCGAGCAGCGCAAACGGAATCGTGGCCGCAGCCTCGAGCACGAGACCGATCAGCGCCACGACCCAGGCGTGAGATCTGAACCACTTGGCCGTCAAACTCATGGGGCCGCAGTCGTTGGTTTGAGGAGCATGAACAAGTTCGGGCGGGAAAGCGAGAACCCTAGCCGCTGTTCACTGCTTTCGGCCTCGCGCGGCCGGTCACTCGGGCTCGTGCGTGACGGCTTCGATGTTGTTGCCCTCCGGATCGAGGGCGTACGCGCCGTAGTAGTACTCGTGGTAGACGCGGCGGATGCCCGGCGGGCCGTTGTCCGTCCCGCCTGCGGCGATTGCGGCCTCGTGGAACGCGTCGACGCTCCTGCGGTCGGGGGCGCGGAAGGCGACGTGCACCGGAGAGCTCGGCTCGCCCCGCTGCGCGAGGAAGAAGTCCGGCTTCCCCTGGGCCGCGTAGCCGGCGCCCTCGACGAAGTCCATCGTCAGCTCGTAGCCGAGCGGGGCGAGCGCCTGGGCGTAGAACGCCTTCGCGGCTTCGACGTCGGCGACGTTGAGCGTCACGTGATCGATCATGGGTGACATTCTTGCTGTTGTGATCCTCGAGAACGGGACGATCAGGACGATGGACGCGTCGATTCCCGTCGCGCGGGCCGTCGCGATCGCGGGCGAGCGGGTGGCAGGCGGGGTCGGAACGCACGAGACCGCGCTCGCTTCGCCGGATCGCGTCGACCTCGGCGGTCGCTGCGTCATGCCGGGTTTCAGCGACGCGCACGTGCACTTTCCCTCGTGGGCAGCGGCCCAGCGGGAGGTGCGCCTCGAGGACTCGGCCTCGCTCGACGAGACGCTTCAGCGTGTGGCCGAGGCGGCCGGGTCGGTCGAGCCGGGGCGATGGCTCCGAGGGCGCGGCTGGCGCAGCGGCGATTGGTCGCCCGCCGTCGAGCCGACGCGCCAGGCGCTCGACGCGATCACCGGCGACACGCCGACCGCGCTCATGGCGCGCGACTACCACTCGCTCTGGCTCAACTCGGCCGCGCTCGCCCAGGCTGACGGCGATCTCCGGGTCGACGGAGGCGTGGTCGAGGTCGACGGCGACGGCGAGCCGACGGGCGTCCTGCGCGAGGAGTCCGCCTGGCTGTTCCGCGACCGCTACCTGCTCCCGTCCGACGACGAGTTCGTGGACGCGATGCGCGAGGGGCTCCGCATCGCCGCGTCCCGCGGAGTGACCGCCGTGCACGACAAGGACGGCTGGCTCGGTGCGCCGCGCTTCTGGCAGCGGCTGGCCGAAGAGGGCCCGCTGACGCTGCGCGTCTGGCAATCGCTGCCGTACGACTTCGTCGGTCGCCTCGAGGAGCTCGGCTTCCGCGCCGGGCTCGGCGACGACCGGCTCCGCATCGGCTACCTGAAGGTCTTCATGGACGGGACGCTCGGCTCGCAGACCGCGCGGCTGCTCGACGGCTCCGGGGTCGAGATCACGAGCCGCGAGGAGCTCGCCGAGATCGTGCGCGCGGGTGCTCGGGCCGGCTGGCCGGTCGCAGTCCACGCGATCGGCGACCTCGCGAACCGCGACGCGCTCGATGCGTTCGAGGAGACCCGCGACGAGTGGGCGCCGCTCGGGCTGAGGCCGCGGATCGAGCACGCGCAGCTGCTCGCCGAGGAGGACATCCCGCGGTTCGGTCAGCTCGGCGTCAGCGCCTCGGTCCAGTTCAGCCATGCCCCGTCGGATCGGGACATCGCCGAGCGGAACTGGGCAGGGATGACCGAACGCGCCTACGCCTACCGGTCGCTGCTCGACACGGGCGCCGTCGTGGCGAACGGCTCCGACGCGCCGATCGAGGAGCTCGACCCGCTGGCCGGAATCCGGGCCGGGGTGCTGCGCACGCTCGACGAGCGCGATGCCTGGCATCCGGAGCAGGCGGTCTCGGTCGAGGAGGCGTTCGAAGCGACGATCCTCGCCCCGGCCTGGCTCGCGCGCGAGGAGCGCACGCGCGGGAAGCTCCTACCCGGGTACCTCGCCGACCTGGTCGTCCTCGACCGCGACCCGCTGGCGATCGAGCCGGAGGAGCTCCCCGAAGTCTCGGTCGTAGCGACGATGGTCGGCGGCCGCTGGACGCACAACCCGCCCCCCTGGGACTAGTCGCGCAGTAACAAGGGCCTGTCCCTTGTTAGGGCCTGTCCCTCGTAAAGACGCGAGTTAGCGGAGCTCGCCGAGTGAGCGGAAGAGCTCTTTCGCCGTCTCGACGCCCAGCGCGATGTGGTCGACGCGGAAGCGCTCGTTCGGCGAGTGGATGTTGCCGTCGGGCAGGTCGAAGCCGGTGAGGATCGTCGGGATCTGCTTGCTCTCGAGCGCGGCCATCACCGGCAGCGAGCCGCCGATTCGGATCAGCAGCGGCCGCGCGCCGATCACGCGCTCGAACGCGTCCTGGCCGAGCTTGATCGCCGGGTCGTCGGGCCGCACGAGCGCAGCCGGCGCGCTCGCGATCAACTCGATCTCCACGTCGGCCCCCTCGGGCGCGGCTTCGCGCATCAGCCGCTCCATCTCCGCCGCGATCGCCTTCTCGTCCTGACCGGGCACGAGCCGGATCGACACGTTCGCCTCGGCCTCGACCCCGATCACGGTCTTCTGGAGCTGCGGCTCGCCGCCGAGGACGCCGTGCACGTCTACGGCCGGCTCGACGCACGTGCGCAGGTAGAAGTCCTCCGCCGCGCGCGGATCGGCCGGACGCGCTCCCTGCGCGCCGAGCACCTCGGAGCCCGGGTCGAGAGCGCTCCAGCTCTCGATCTCCTCGTCGCTCGGCCTGACGATCCCGGCGCGCAGCGGCTCCGGCACGCTCCCGTCCCGCGGCAAGACCGCACCGAGCACCTGCAGCAGCACGTGGCTCGCGTTCAGCGCCGCGCCTCCGAAGACGCCCGAGTGCAGGTCCTTCTCCCCGGTCCGCACCCGAACGTGGAAGTACGCGATCCCACGCGTCGCCACGAAGAACGCGGGCTTGCCCGGCGCGAGCATGTTCCCGTCGAAGATCACGCACGCGTCCCCGCCGCGCTCGTCCGCCTCGAGGAAGTCGATGATCGAATGCCCGCCCGACTCCTCCTCGCCGTCACACGTGAACCGCACGTTCACGGGCAGCTCGCCCTCGGCGGCGAGCAGCGCGGCGGCCTTGAGGAGGATGTAGAGCTGCCCCTTGTCGTCGGCGACTCCGCGTGCGTAGAGCCAGCCGTCGCGGACGGTCGGCTCGAACGGCGGAGACTCCCAGAGCTCGAGCGGCGCTTCCGGCTGGACGTCGAAGTGCCCGTACGCGATCACGGTCGGCGCGTCGTCGGCTCCTTCGGACGCGCGGAACTCGCCGATCACGAGCGGATGCTTCTCGGTCGCCACCAGCTCGGCCTCCCCGCCCGCGGCGCGGATGAAGTTCCGCACCCATTCGGCCGCGCGCACGACCTCGTCGACGAGCTCGGGGTCAGCGCTGACGCTCGGGATGCGCAGGAGCTCGTCGAGCTCCTCGATCCACTCCTTGGGCGGCTCCGCCATGGCGGCGGAGTTTATGGCGC
>CAWGVD010000003.1:0-162625 GCA_963825795.1 uncultured Actinomycetes bacterium
GGCCGGCCTGCCAGAGCTGCTCGATCACAGCCTCGGGATCCTCTTCGGCGGCCTCCGCCTGCTCGCGGACGAGCTCCTTGATCTCGTCGTCGGAGACCTCGATCGCGAGCTTGTCGGCGACCGCCTCGAGCACGAGCTCGCGTGCGATCGCGCGCCTCGCCTCGGCTCGGAGGGTCTCTCTGAGCTGGTCGGCGGTCTGGCCGGTCACGCGGAGATACGTCTCCGCATCGAGGCCTCGCTGCTCGAGTGAACGGAGCATCGCGGAGAGCAGTTCGGCGGCACGCGCCTCGACGAGCGCGTCGGACACGTCGACGTTCGACGCCTCGACGAGCCTGTCGATCGCGGCGGCGCGAAAGTCGGCGTCGAGCTCGGCCTGGATCGCCTCGCTCAGGCGCTCCTCGATCTCGGCGCGGAGCTCCTCGAGCGTCTCGAACTCGCTCGCTGCGCGGGCCAGCTCGTCGTCGAGCGGCGGCAACACCGGCTCCTTGAGCTCCTTCAGGGTCGCCTCGGCCTGCTTCTGGCGCCCCTCGGTGTCCGTGTACCCGATCGACTTCGTGTCGCCCGGGCTCATCCCGCGGAGACCTCGTTCGATGTCCTCGACGAGGCGGCCCGCGCCGAGCTGGACCACGTAGTCGCGCTGGGCCTCTCCCGACTCGTCGACGAGGTCGACGATCATGACGTCGCCGTCCTTCGCCGGGCGGTCCTCGACCGGAACGAGCTCGGCGACCGACGCGCGGAGGACCTCGAGCTCGCGCTCGACCAGCTCCTCGGGGACGTCCGGCTCCGGGGCGGGTACCTCGAGCCCGGCCCATTCGGCCACCTCCGGCGGGGCCTGGACGGCGAACTCGGCGGTGAAATTGAACGGCTCGTCCTCAGAGCTCGGCAGGTCGTAGTTGAGCTCGGGCTGGGAAACGGGCCGGACGCTCGCATCGTCGGCGGCGTTCCAGAACCAGCCGTTGATGTGGGACTCGACGGCCTCGGTGAAGATGCGGTCGCGGCCGATCCGCGCCTCGAGCACCTTCTGCGGGACCTTGCCCTTCCGGAAGCCGGGGATCTTGGTGCTGGCCGCGAGGTCGGAGGAGGCGTGCTCCACGGCGTGCTTCACGTGATCGACGGGGACCTCGACCTGAAGGCGGACGCGATTGTCCGCGAGCTCTTCGACCTGAGTCCTCACGCGGGCCATTGTGCCAGCCCTCGCTTCCCTGACCGCGGCGGGCTCTCGCCTCGCCCCCCGAACGAGGCATGCGGAGAACGCTCGGGACCGTCCGATGACGAGAGGAGACCGCTGCGAGCCGCCCTCGCGGCATGGGTCCTAGCCGCCGCAGTTCGCGTCCGTGCCGCCCGCGGACGCGAGCGTCTCAGTCGTCGGAGTCTTCGTCCTGCGGCTCGAGTGGCTCGGCGACCCGCTTGGCAGCCTCGTGCTGCTCCTCACGGACCTCGTCGAGCTGCTCCTCGAACTTCGTGACGTCGCTCTCGCGGCTTTCCTGCTCGCGCTCTTCAGGTGTCGCCATGTCCGGCTGGGTACCCGCGGATCTATCCTTTGAATCCCGCGGGTGTGGCGGAACTGGTAGACGCGCCGGGTTCAGGACCCGGTGAGCGAAAGCTCTTGGAGGTTCGAGTCCTCTCGCCCGCACTCCCCCGAACGAGGGATGCCCGCGCCGTCTGGATTCCGGACAATCGTGCGGGCGTGGACGTCGCTATCGCACTTCCTACGAATTTCTCGGAGCCGATCAGCCCGGAGCTCGTGCTCGTCTCGCCGCCCGAGGTCGCACGCGCGGCTCGCAGCCTGCTCGCCGCCGGAAGTCCTGCGCCGCGGGTCGCCGTCACGGAGCGCGAGTTCGGCGCCGTCGAGCTGACGGCGGTCTGGTTCTTCAGCGTCGCGGCGACGCTCGGCCCGCTTCTGCTCTACCTGCTCGCGAGCCGGACGAGCTAGGGCAGAGGCAGATCGCCACTGCCTGCGAGGCAGTCGGCGAGGTAGAGGGCGACCCCGGGATCTCCGGTCCAGAGCGTGAACCGGCCTCGGCCGTGGGCTTCGCGGGCGAGTGAGACCTGCGCGGCGGCGTGCATGGCGAACGCGCGTGCGCGCTCGAGCCAGAGCTCGTCTCCGGTTCGCTCGAGGAGGGCGAGGAACGCGTAGCCGTTGCCGGCGGTGCCGTGACAGATGCCGGCTTTCCCGGCGAGCGGGCCGGCGCGCCAGGTCAGCTCGCCGCCGGCTCGAAGCAGCCGCTCATGCTCGTCATCGTCCGGTGCGAACCGGGCCAGCGAGGCGACCAGCCCCGGGGCGCCGTGGCACCACTGGACGCGGATCCGGCCGTCGGGCGCCTGCAATTCGTCGTCGTCCGCCGGAGGCCAGTTGGCCATGCCGTCCTCCTCGACGGCGAGCCGACGGGTCACCGCGGCGGCGCGCTCGTGAAAGTCAGCCGTGGCCTCGAACGACGCGAGCGAAAGCATGCATCCCGCAAAGCCGTGGGCCGGGCCGAGGTACCGCGCCGCCTTGCCTCCGATCTGCTGCGTCCAAAGCCCCGTCTCGGGGTCGCACTCGTCCTCGAGCCAGGCCGCGCTCTCCTGCCAGAGCTCGAGCCAGCGAGCCTCGCCGCTCGAGCGATGCAGCTCGGCCGCGACCAGCATCGTGCCCGCGCTCCCCCACATCAGCTCACGGTGGTCGTCGTGAGCGTTGTCGGCGATCAGTTCCGCGAGTCGGTCGGCGTTCGTGCTCGACGGTGCGATTCGCTGGAGGACGAGACGAATGCCCGCCTCTCCGAAGTGCAGGCCCCGCTGGTGATCGTCGTCGGGATAGTCGGGTGCGTACTCCCGGTCGAGATACGGGACGTAGTCGCGCTCGAGCTCGACGAGCCCCCGACGCTGCAGCACGTCGAGAGCGCGGATCACACCAGAACCGCCAAAGTAGAGCGTGCGGCTCCGCGGCTCGTCCTCGTCTTCCGGATGCAGCGGCCAGCCGTCGTCGAAGGCCGCCTCCGCCTCGGCCACGATCTCGCGGATCGCCGCCTCGATCACGGCAGGGCGCCACGGTTCGTCGACGAGCGGCTCGTGGTGCTCGGGATTGAAGAGCGCCAGCGCTAGCCGACCAGTTCCTTGAACGCCGACTCGTCGCGGATCGGATCGAAGTCCGAGTCGCCGGTGGCCATCGCGCGGAACTGCTCGTTCCCGTCGATCGCGAGGCGGAGATGCTCGATCGCGTCGGCCCGCCGGCCCGCGAGGCTCTCGCAGCACGCGACGTTGTAGGCCAGGTCGGGGTACTCCGGATGAGCGTCGAGCAGCTCGCGCCCCTGGTCGGCGGCCTCGGCGTACTTGCCCGACTCGTAGAGCGGATGGACCGGCCACCAGAGCTCGGGCGCGAAGCCCGCGATGTCCTCGGGCAGGTCGAACCACTCGTGACGACGCGAGTTGTAGCCCGACTCGGTCGGCGGCGGGAACTCGGGGTCGGCGAACGCGCCGACTGAGATCACGACCAGATCCGGCTCGGTCGGCTCCGTGTAGAAGACCTGCGAACCGCAGTCGGGGCAGAAGTGGAAGACGTGCTCCTTCTCGTCCGCCTCGTCGGAGATCCGCGAGTAGTCGCTGTAGCGGCCCACGATCTCGACCTGATCCGGCTTGAACGCGGATTGCATCCCGAACGCGCTTCCGGTCCGGCGCTGGCAGTCGAGGCAGTGGCAGATGGAGACGACGAACGGGTCGCCGGTCACTTCGAGGCGAAGCTGGCCACAGTGGCAGGCGGCCTGGCGCGCGGGCATGCGCTTGATCCTACGTCGGTGCTCGATCTCGGGTAGGCGATCTCGCGGCCCAACACGATCGTGGCTCGTCCCGCCTGCGGCGGGACTCGCATTTTCCCGCACCTGTGGTGCGGGAAAATGGCCCCGGGAGGAGTCGAACCTCCGCACACGGATTCGAAGTCCGTTGCTCTATCCGCTGAGCTACGGGGCCGCGGGCTAGGAAGCGTAGACGGGATTCGGGAGCGGTCTGCCTGCCTCCGCGGCCTGCAGGTTGTCGACGAGAACGCGGGTCATCGCCTCGCGCGTTTCCTGCGTCGCGCTGCCGAGATGGGGCGTGAGGACGACGTTCGGAAGCTCGAACAGCTCCGGCGGCACGTTCGGTTCGTCGGTGAAGACGTCGAGGCCCGCTCTGATCCGGCCCGCGGTGAGCTCCGCGACGAGCGCCTGTTCGTCGACGAGCGCTCCGCGCGCCGTGTTGACGAGGCACGCGCCGTCGTGCAGGAGCCCGAGCCGCCGCGCGTCGAGCAGCAGCTCCGTCTCGTCCGTCAGCGGGACGTGGACGGTGACGATGTCCGCCTCCCGCAGCAGGTCGTCCAGGTCGCGATAGTCGAGCCCGAGCTCGTGCTCCTCGGCCGCGGGCAAGCGCTCGCGCTTCGTGTAGAGCAGACGCATGTCGAAGCCGCGTGCCCTGCGCGCCACTGCCTTGCCGATCCGCCCGAGGCCGACGATGCCGAGCGTCGCGCCGCTCACCTCCTGGGCGAGGAGCGTCGTCGAGGCCCAATCCGTCCCCCACCTCCCGGCCCGGACGAAGGCGTCGGACTCGACTACGCGTCGACGCGTCGCGAGGATGAGCGCCAGCGCGAGGTCTGCGGTCGCAGCGTCGAGGACGCCCGGGGTGTTCGTGACGGCGACGCCGTGCGCGGCGCAGGCCGCAACATCGATGTCGTCGTAGCCGACGCCGTAATTCGCGACGAGGCGCAGGTTGGGAAACAGCTCGAGTGTTCGCCCGTCGATCACCTCGCCGACGACCGCGAGCGCGTCGACGTCCGGCCGCGGCCCGGTGAGCGAGCCTTCGTAGTACTCGACGTCGCGAAGCTCGTCCCAGGCGGGGCCGGGAAAGCGACGGGAGGCGAGGATCTTCACAGCGGAACTAGGGGTGGCGGACGGGACTTGAACCCGCGACCACCGGGACCACAACCCGGGGCTCTACCAACTGAGCTACCGCCACCGCGCACGGCTCAGAATAGCCGCTTCGGCCCATGCGTTCGGGGTCCGGCCGCGGGCCTCCCTCCGGTCAGGACCCTATCGACGAACTTCGCACGCGTGGGGAACGGAACCGTGACGAAAGCGCAACATCTGCGCGACCAGAACGGCGTGGCGAATCACCCGACCTTGGGTCCCGCTGGAGCGCAATTCTGCCGACATTCGATACGCGGGGTCTCAATGCGTATCCGAGTCCAAGAAGCGGCAGATCTACCCGGCCTGGTCGCGTTCCTACGAGAACGCGCCTACGTCGCCGACGAGGTCGGACCGAACACGATCGAGGTCTCACGACTCTCGTCGGTCCGGCACAGCCGCGTGCGCATGGAGCTCGATCTCCACCTGAGTGACTGGCACGCCGCGAATCCCGAGGCCCAGGCGGAATTCGTGGAGTAGGACCCGGCGGCGGGCTACCCTTCGCTCGGGCGCCTGTAGCTCAGAGGAAGAGCGGCGGCCTTCTAAGCCGTTGGTCGGGGGTTCGAATCCCTCCAGGCGCACCTCGGCTCCCTGGCCGGCGTTGGGCTACGCCCTCCGCCTCGCGCCGCTGACCGCCTTCCTGCGAGCGGCCCGTGCGACCCAGCACTGTTCCGCTCGCATACAGGCGCTCAGCGACGCGCCAGGAAGCCGAGGAACGGTTCGTCTAGCTAGCCGCGGGCGCCGAAGTCGGCGGTCACGATCGTGACTGCATGGCCGCCGTAGGCGCCCTTCGCAGCGGCGAAGTGCACGGCCCCGATTCCGATCTCGCGCCACTCGGGCGCGAGGATGTTCTGCCGGTGCGGCGGCGCTCCCCATCCACTCGCCGACGGCACTGGCCGCGCTCGTGTCGGGGGTCTCATAGAAGATGTTCTCGCCGACCGACCAGGAGCCGCGGCCCATCGGATAGAAGCGCTCGATGCGCTTCCAGAACGGTGCGCCGTTCAGCGACTCGTGCTCGAAGAATCCCTGGACCCCCATCTCGCGGGAGTGGTACGCGGCCGCGGCGTCGAGTCCGCGCGAGATCCGAAGCGGCCGCAACCCCCGGGCGCCGCGCTGCGCGTTGATGCGCGCCGCGACGTCGAGCTCGAGCGCCCTCAGGCCGTTGTCGGCTTTCCTGGGACGCGCGGGAAGTGAGCGCACCGCGGCGTGCCGCAGGAACAGGCTGAGCTTCTGCTTCTGCGGAACCTGCATCGCGTGCGGGCGCGCGGCCGCCTGCTGCGCGGAACCGAGCAGCAAGATCGAAAGGGCGCCGGCCGCAAGGATCGTGCGCATACGACCGTGATCGGTGCGCCTGCACGCCGAGCTTCAACCCGAACGAGTGATTTCAGATCGTCGCGGCCCGGCCCTGCCGCATGCGCCGGTGCTGGAGCCACGCGATCAGGAGCACCTGGATCGTCCCAGCGACCGGAATCGCGGCCAGCGCCCCGAGCACGCCGGCGAGCTCCGCCCCGATCAGCACCGAAACGAGGATCACGAGCGGAGACAGCCGGACCGTCCTGCTGTAGACGAGCGGCTGCAGGAGATGGTTCTCGATCTGCTGGTACACGATGAAGAAGACGATCAGGACGATTCCCGCGACGATCGAGTGGATGAACCCGACCGCCGAGACGAGGATCGCCGCAAGAGTCGCGCCGGCCAGCGGAATCAGGTCGAGGATCGCCACCAGCAGGCCGAGCGCTACGGCGTAGGGCACGCCGAGCGCGACCATGACGATCGTCGACGAGATCCCGGCGATCACGCTGATCAGCAGGTTCCCGGTCACGTACCCGCCGACGGTCTTGTAGATCTGGTGGCCGACCCCGCGCCAGTGCGCGCGCGACGACTCGGGCAGAAGCGTGAAGAAGCGGTCGACCCAGGCCGGCCCCTCGAGCAGCATGAAGACGGTCATGAAGACGATCGTCACCGTGGCGACGATCGCGGTGACGATCCCCTTCGTGATCGCGACCGCGGTGCCGGTCAGACCGAGCAGCTTGCTCGCGCCGCCGTTCTCGAGCTGGTCGCGGACGCGCTGCGTGATGTGGTACTTGGACTCGAGGAACCCGAGCCGCCCGCGCCGGTGCGTGATGTCGTCCACGTAGCCGGGGAGCGCCTTCGCGAAGCCGTTCACCTCGTGGATGAGCGTCGGAAGGAAGAGGGCGCCCAGCGCGGCCAGCCCCGCGAGCGTGAGCAGCACCGTGATCGCGGTCGCCACGCCGCGGCGCGGTACGCCGTGACGTTGGAACCAGTCCACCGCGGGGTTGAGCGCCAGCGTGAGGAAGACCGCGATCAGGATCCACGTGATGATGTGCCGCGCGATCCAGATGATCTCGAGCAGGAGCGCGACCGCGATCGCGATCCCGAGCACCGCAAGGACCGTCGTGGCCCGGAACCGGACAAGGCGCTCCTCCACGTCAAGGCAGGATCACGGCCGCGTCGGACGGCTCAGGAGACCGGGGCCAAGCGTCCGACCGGACTCGAACCGGTGACTAGAGCTTGGAAGGCTCTCGTGTTACCACTACACCACGGACGCGGAGGCTCATAGCGTAGCGTCCACCTCGTGCACGATCCGTACGCCTGGCCGCTCGATTTCGAGGCGCTCATCTTCGTCCCGGCGCTCGCTCTCGGCTACGCCTTCCTCGTCCGGCGCCACCGGACGGAGCGTTGGCGCGTCACGTGCTTCGTCGCCGGGCTCGCACTCATCCTCGCCGTCTTCGTCACGCCGCTCCACCCGATCGCGCTCCACTACCTGCTCTCGATCCACCTGCTCCAGAACGTCGTCCTGGCCGAGTGGGCACCGGCGCTCTGCGTGATCGGGCTGCCGGCCGCGATCCGCGGGCCGCGGCTGCTCACCCACCCGGTGGTCGCGCTGCCGCTCTGGGCCGGGACGTACTTCGTCTGGCACATCCCGGCCGTGTACGACGCGGCGCTCCGCCACCAGGGCTCGCTGCTCCACCTCGAGCACCTGTCGTACTTCATTACCGGCTGCCTTTTCTGGTGGCCTGCGCTCCGCGACCAGCCGCATCGGCTCACCGCCGGCGTGCGCGCGATGTACCTCTTCGCCGCCTTTGTCGTCGCGAGCCCGCTCGGGCTGATGCTCGCACTCATTCCGCGCGCGATCTACGACTACTACGTTCAGGCGCCCCGGCTCTGGGGTCTGTCACCGTTGACCGACCAGCAGATCGGAGGCGGGGCGATGGCGCTCGAGCAGGCGGCCGTCCTCTTCGCGGTCGGAACGTGGTTCTTCCTCCGGTTCCTGTCCGGCGAGGCACGGGCCGACACCTTCCGGACGCTGGGCACGCCTCCGTCCGTACAATCACCGCGGGAGATGAGTGATGGACGCTGAGCTCGTCCGTCAAGGTGCACGGGCCAGGGCCAGGCACTCGTGGCGGAACACGGCGGTCTCTGCGCTGGGCCCGCTGACCGCGCTCGCCGGCCTCGTCTGGGCGCTCGTCCAGCCGTACCGGATCACGCTGCTCGACCCCGACAAGCACAGCTTCTGGTACCTCGCCGTCCAGCCGCCGCTGCTCGTCATGCTCGTCGGCGCACTGTTCCACTTCTGGGTCGTCCCGGGCCTGCTCTCGGACCTGGAAGAAGCGGAGGAGCGGACCACGTAGATGGAGCCGCCGGCCGAGGTCGTCCATTGGATGTTCGGTGTCGGCTTTCTCTTCCTCGGCCTCTGCCTGCTCGCTGAGGCGATCATCGGGCGCGAGGTCTGGCGTCGACGCGCATGGCGGGCGTATCTCTGGCCCAGCATCGCCTTCCTGATGGGCGTCCTGATGTGGCCCGTGATGGTCTTCTACACGAGCTCGGCGATCCACATGCTCGCGCACAGCGCGTGGGCGCAGGCATTGATGCTCGTCGGCGGCGCCCAGCTCGGGCTCGTGCGGGGGAAGCTGCGAAGCTCCATCTGGGAGCTGACTCTGCCGCTCGCGCTCCTGGTCTCCGGCCTCGCTTTCCTCATCCACGAGCAGAACCCGTGGCTCTTCTCGCGCTCCGCATTCCTTCACCATGCGCTCGGGTGGACGATGCTCGTGGGCGCGCTGATCACCCTCGGCCGTGCGGCGCAGCCACGCTCCCCGGTCTTCAACGCGGGGTTCGCGATGATCATGATCGCCACGGCCACGCTCCTCTTCTGCGACCGGAACGTCGCGCCCATCTTCGGCCACCTGTCCCCGCTCGCCGGCGGGCGATGAGGGCGAAGGCGCTAGCGGCGGCGGTCCTCGTCGCGCTCGCGCTGCCGACCTCGGCGCTCGCTCACGCCGTCCTGCTCGAGCGTGTGCCGACCTACGGCGCCCGACTCGCCACTACTCCGCGAACGGTGTCGCTCCAGTTCGACCAGGCGGTCGACGCGTTCGCGAACTCGATCGACGTCCGGAGCGCGACCGGCAAGGTCGTCACGGCTGGCCCGGCGCACACGACGGATAGCGGCCGCAAGGTGGTCGTTCCTCTGCGCAAGCTGCGCAAGGGCGCCTACACGGTGCGCTGGCACATCACGTCCAACGAGGGTCACGTGATCTCCGGCGTCTACACCTTCGGGGTTCGCGTCAAGCCGCCGCCGCCGACCGAGGCGTACGGCGCCGGTGGGCCGACGAAGTTCGAGTACGTCGCCAAGTGGGGCTACTTCGTGGGGCTGGCGCTGCTGGTGGGCGGGCTCGCGTTCAGGCTGCTCGTCCTGCGTGGGCGCACCGTCACACCGGCACTCGAGCGCCGCTTCTACTGGATCGTCGGGGCCGGGGTCGTGGGCAGCATCGAGCTCGGCACCCTCGGGTTCATTCTCCGGGCTGCCGACGCGTTCCAGCTTCCGCTCGACCAGCTGATCTACGGTGACCTGTCTCCGCTTGCTCGCGGCACGCGGTTCGGAACCGCGTTCATCGCGATGACGCTCGGCTTCGCGCTGGTCGCGGCGTTCCTCTTCCTGGCGTGGCTCACCGACCGGACGATCCTGCTCTGGCCCGCGTTCTTCCTCGGGCTCGTGCTCTGCTCCGGGCTCTCGCTCTCGGGGCACTCGGCCGTGGACGTCGGGTCATCGTGGAAGTCGGAGCTCGCCGACTACGTGCACCTCGTCGCGGCGTGCTTCTGGGTCGGCGGCCTCGTCATGCTCGCATTCGTGGTCTGGCCGACGGCTCCGGGCCTGCGGCGCGAGGCGTTCCACCGCTTCTCGCAACTGGCGGCCGTGCTCGTCGGAGCGATGGTGCTCGCGGGCGCGTATCTCGCGTACGAGCGATTGCCCGCCGTCTCCGATCTCTGGCAGGCCCGCTACGGGCAGGTGCTGCTGATCAAGAGCTCTTTGGTCGTGCTCGCCCTCTCGTGGGGCGCGCTGCACCACTTCGTCGTGGCGCCGGCGCTGGAACGCGGCCGAGGAGTCGGCTCGCGGGCCGTGGGGCGCAGCCTGCGCGGCGAAAGCGCCGTCGCGATCGCGATCCTCCTGGTCGTCGCCGTCCTTGTCGACGCGAACCCACCGGCGAAGCCGGTCCAGAAACCAACCCAGGCAGTCGTCGCGCACAAGTAGTCGCTCTCGGTTTCCTGCGCGTCGCTGACGCCGTATGGCCGGGCCGTCGCAGAGGGCGTCCAGGGCCGGCCAGGGCGAAGCGGAAGCGAGGTCGGGGTGGCCGGATTCGAACCGGCGACTTCCTGCTCCCAAACGCAGGCACTCTAACCAGGCTGAGCTACACCCCGAAGGCTCCCGAAGTGTAGTCGGATAGGTTCGCGGAGTGTCCGAGCCGATCCTCGCCGCGGACCCCCAGCCACATGTCCGCCGGCCGGTGGTCGGCTACGCGATGGTGCTCGGCGCCACGGCGCTCTGGGGGATCAACGGGTCGTTCGCAAAGGCCGCCCTCAGCTCCGGGCTTTCGTCCCTGCGCCTGACCGAGGTGCGCTCGACCGGAGCCGCGCTGATCCTCGTCGGAGCGCTCGCGATCGCGCGCCCACGGAGCCTTCGGATCACGCGCGGAGAGCTCCCGTTCCTCCTCCTCTTCGGCGTCGCCGGACTTGCGTTCGTACAGCTTCTCTACTTCGTCGCGATCCACCGGCTCGAGATCGGTGTCGCGCTGCTGATCCAGTACGTCGCCCCCGTGCTGATAGCGCTCTGGGCACGGCTCGTCTTCAAGGAGCCGGTCAGACGACGGGTCTGGGCTGCGCTGATCCTCTCGCTCGGCGGACTCTCGTTCGTCGTCGACCTCTGGAGCGGCGTCGCGCTCGACGGGCTCGGAGTCCTGGCCGCGCTCGGGTCGGCGGTCGCATTCGCCCTCTACATCCTCCTGGCCGAAAACGCCGTCACCCGACGGGACCCGGTCTCGCTGCTCGCGCTGGGCTTCACCTTCGCCGCGCTCTTCTGGGCCCTGCTCCAACCGTGGTGGTCGTTCCCGACTGAGTATCTGGACGACCGAGTCAGCCTCGACGGCGCCGTCTTCTCGACCACGCTGCCAGTCTGGGCGCTCCTGATCGGCGTCGTCCTCGTCGGCACGATCGTGCCGTTCCTGCTGCTGCTCGGAGCACTTCGCCACCTCTCGGCGACCCGGGCCGGCGTGACCGCGATGTTCGAGCCCGTTGCGGGCGCGCTCGTCGCCTACGCGCTGCTCGGCGAGTCGTTGACAGGGGCTCAGCTCGTGGGCGGCGCGATCGTCCTCGCGGGGATTCTCCTCGCCCAAACGGCTCGCTAGCGAAAATTTCTGCGCCGTAAATCAGTACGTACTTTGCGGAAACTGTCGAAAATTGCAGTTGTAAATCTGGACGATATCTTCTTCGCCCATTACTCTCGGCCGACTCCTGATGTCTGGGAACCGCCGCACTCTCAGCGTCATGGTGCTCTTGCTCGGGGTGTCGCTCAGTGTTGGAGCCCGGGCAGGCGCCGACTCCGGTGTGCCACTAAAGCCGCTCGCGTCACGCGGCGCGGCGCTTGGCCCGGGCGAGCTCGCGGTCGTCAAGCTGATCAATTCGTTCCGTGAGCAGAACGGCGCGTCGGCTCTGCTCGTCGGCCCCGCGCTCAGCCGAGCGGCGCAGGCTCACTCGACGGACATGGCCCGCCGCGGCTATTTCGACCACGGCGCGTTCGCGACGAGGCTCCGCAGTTTCGGCGTGCGCGCGCCCTACGTCGGGGAGAACATCGCCGCCGGCACCAGACCGCTGACTCCGGCCACGATCGTCCGCATGTGGATCCAGAGCCCGCCGCATCGCGAGAACCTGCTCGACCGCAGCTTCCGGCGCATCGGGGTCGGCGTGGCCGGCGGCTCGACCCGGCTCGTCACCGCCGATTTCTCGGGCCGCTAGCGCTTAGTCGTTGACGAGCAGTTGCCGGAGCGTCGCTAGCCGCTCGCGCCGCCGCTCCTGTACGTCCCCGCGTTCGATCCGCTCGAGCAGGTCGCTGATCAGCGGTGCGAGCTCCAGCGGGTCGAATGGCTTCGTCACGTAGTCGACGCCGCCGAGCTCGAGCCCACGCGCCTGATCGCGAAGCTCCGCGCGCGCAGTCAGGAACACGACCGGGATGTTCGCCGTTCGCTCATCTTCGAGCAGTTCGCCGAAGACCTCCCAACCGTCCATCCCGGGCATCATCACGTCGAGCAGGATCACGTCCGGTGTCTCGCGGCGCGCGCCCTCCAGGCCGGTCACGCCGTCCTCGGCCTCGTACACGACCATCCCGGCGGCCTCGAGATTGACGCGGCAGAGGAGGCGGATGGGCCCCTCGTCGTCGATCACCAGAACGCGCGCTGCCATGGCGGTCCTATACCCCGCCTGAGCCCTGCTCAGTCGCCTCGGCGAGCGGCAACTCGAACGCGAAGCTCGACCCTCCGCCCTCGGCCGAGTCGACCCAGATCCGACCGCCCATGGCCAGCACGAGCCCGCGCGCGATGAAGAGCCCGAGCCCGGCGCCGCTGTCGCCGCTGTCCGCGCGGTGGAACTTCGAGAAGATGTGCTCGCGCTCGGCCTCGGGAATGCCCTCGCCCTGGTCGACGACTCTGACCTCGACGCGGCCCGCCCGGCGATGCGCCTCGACCGTGACCGTTCCGCCGTCCGGCGAGAACTTGACCGCGTTCTCGAGCAGGTTCCTGAGGATCTGGACGAGCTTCTCGCGGTCGGCCGAGGCGGCGAGCGGCTCGTCGGGCAGCTCGAGCACGAAGCGATGCCCGTTGACGGCCGCACCTTCCTGGACGCTCGAGATCGCATCCGAGACCACGGCCCGGAGGTCCGTCGGCGCGAGCTCGACCTGCATGTCGCCGGCCTCGAGCCGTGCGACGCTGAGCAACGTGTCGACGATCGTCGTCAACCGCTGCGCCTCGGACGAGATGTACTCGAGGAACGTCCGCCGCTCCTCCTCCCCGAACAGGACGTCGCGCCTGAGGAGCGTCTCGGCGAACCCGTAGATCGACGTCAACGGCGCACGTAGCCGGTGCGAGACGGTCGAGACGAAGGTCGACTTCATCTCCTCGACGATCCGCTCCGAGGAGACGTCGCGGAAGGCGAAGATGCGCCCGGAGACCGACCCGACCGGGTCGTGCATGACGGCTTCGGTGAGCGAGAGCCAGACCTCGTCGCCGCCGCGCTGGATCGACAGCAGCCGCTCGCCCGCGGTGCCTTCGTCGCCGGACGTGAGCTCGCGCTGGAGCACCTCGACCGGAGTCCGCCCGAGCGCGGCTGCTCCGGGAACACCCGTGATCGCCTCCGCCGAGTCGTTCCAGAGCACGACCTTGCCCTCGCGGTCGACGGCGACGATCCCGTCGGCGATGTTGGACAGAATCGCGTAGCTCCGCTCTCGCTCGAGCGCGACGCGCTGGTAGAGCTCGGCGTTCGACAGCACCGCGGAGGCGTTCCCGGCGAGCGCGGTGAGCGCCTCGACTTCCTCCTCGCGCCAGACCCGGGGCCGCTTCGAGTAGACGGCGAGCACGCCCTGGAGCCCCTGCTCGAGCCCGACGAGCGGCACGCCCAGGTAGGCAGCGTGACCCGCAGCGAGGATCGGATCGTCCGCGACGACCCGTTCGTCGCCCTCGGTGTCCGCGTAGACGACCGGCGAGCGCGTCTGGACGACGTCGCCCCCGGGACGGGCGGTGGACGGAAAGCGTGAGCCGACCACCAGAGGAGCGGTCGCGCCCCCGACCGCGCTGACGACGAGCTCGTCGCCCTCGACCAGCTGGATCGCGCACGCGTCTGCCCCGAGCAGGGATGGAGCCTGGTCGGCGAGCTCCTCGAGGATCGCGGCCGGCTCGAGCTCCGTCGCGAGGAGGCTCCCCAGGCGGGCGAGCTGCTGCGAGAGGGCGCGGGCGGTGCGCTCGCCCTCGTAGAGCTCGCTGCGCTCGAGGCCCGCGCGCGCGGCTCCCGCCAGGCGGCGGCCGAGCTCGAGATCGTCGTCGGAGAACGTCCGCTGCTCGGCGAAGAAGACGACGACGAGCCCGCCTCGCTCGCGCCGCGGCGGGTCGACGGGGATCGCAAGCAGCGACCTGACGCCCGCGAGCCGGCGCCACTCCTCGCCGAAGCGGTCGTCGTCGTCGAGGGATGACGCGGAGAGCAGGCGTCGCTCGCTCGCTGCGGTCACGAGGACCTCGGCGGAGGCTGGGATCTCGTCGCGGAGCGTGGCCGCGAGCTCGTCGGGAACGCGGTACGAGGCGGTGAGCTCGAGCCCTCGCGCGCCCGGCATCAGCACCGCGGTGAACGATCCCCCGAGCGCTTCGTTCGCGGCGTTGGCGACCGCGTCGAGCGTCGCCGATTGCGAGAGGTGCTCGGACAGCGCGGAGGCGATCCCGTACAACCCGCGCTGGACGCGCGCCTGGCGGACGCTCTGCTCGAAGCTCGCCGCGTTGCGGACCGCGAGCGACGCGAGGCCGGCGAAGGTCTCGAGCAGGCTCCGCTCGAGCTCGCCGAAGCGTCGCTCCGGGTCGCGGGTCGCGACGCCGAGGACGCCTCGCCGCTCGCCCGACCAGGTCATCTGCGCCGAGGTCGCGCTCGCGAACCCCTGGTAGGCGAGGTCCGGCACGGGCTCCGTGAATCGCGCGTCGACCGAACGCTCGGCCAGGAACTCGAAGCCGACGAGGTCCGGGTCGAGCCCGTGGACGGCCGCGCAGCGGAGGAGCGAATTGTCCGAGTCGTAGAGGTAACAGTCGGCCGCGTCCGCATCGAGCAGCTTCGTCACCTCGTCCACGAGCCGCTGGAGGACGGTCTCGAGCCGGAGCTCGCTCGTCACGACCTGGGCCGCCTTGAGGAGCGCAGTCTGTTGTTCGAGGCGCTGCGCGTTCTCGTGGAGCAGCTGCGCGGCGTGGATCGCAATCCCGAGTTCGCGCGCAACGGCCTCGGCGAGCGCGATCTCGGCATCCGACCACGCGCCCGGCTCCGCGCGGTGGAGCCCGAAGACCCCGATCATCCTGTCGAACACGAGGACCGGCGTCGCGAGGACTGCGCGGCTGTCGAGCTCTTGCAGAGCCTCGATCCCGCCGAGTGTCGGATCGGTGAGCGCCGACTCCTCGCGGATATCGGCGACGGCCACGGTCCTACGGTCGCGCGCGGCCAGGTTCGAGACCGCGAGGTGGTCGGCGACGGCTCCGATCGGAGTGAACCCAGGAGCCGTCCATTCGGCCGCGATTGGCATCGGCTCGCTCGGTTCGCCGAGCCGGAGGAAGCAGCGGCTGACACCGGTCGCCGAGCCGGTCGCCTCGACGGCGACTCTGAGCACGTCGTCGAGATCGAGCTCGGAGCGCACCTTCCTCCCGATCGACGCGACGAGACGTTCGCGCTGGAGCGCGTCGGCCAGCGCGTCGGCCGAGCTGGCCCGGTCGAGTGCGAGTGCCGCCTCCGCGGCGAGCGCCTGCAGCAGCGACAGCTCGTCTCCGGTGAAGACGCGCGGCGCCTTCGTCGTCGCGAGCACGAGCACCGCGGGCACCCTCGCCTCCGTGATGAGCGGGACGTAGACCGCGCTCTTCGCGCCGCTCCGTTCGGCAAGGCGGCGGTTCACCTGCTGAGAGCTCGCGACGTCGTAGACGACGACCGGGCCGCCTTCGAAGACCGCGCTCGCGATCCCCGACGGCTCGCTGTCGAAATCGATCGCGACGCTCGACCACCAGTCGAGGTCTCCGTCCACGCTGGCGGCGAGGAGCCCCTGGGCGCGCTTGGCGTCCTCGCTGACGAGGGCGACCGCGACCAGGTCGACGCCGAGGAGGGAGAAACAGGTGTCGATCAGGATCCGGGCGACCGCGTGCTTGTCCTTGGCCCGGACAAGCTCGCTGGACAGCGATGCGATCGCGGTCAGCTGGCCGGTGCCCGAGTCGGGCTCGGACTCGGTGTCGAGGGCCGCCGCAGAGGCTGGCCGGTCGGCTCGACGGTTCCGGCGAAACAGCATCAGTGAGCCAAATTTGGGACCACCAGGCCGTACGGATGATAGGCGCAGCACGTCGCCTACGCCACGAGCCCCGATGAATCGAGGAACCGCTATACACCTTGCAAAGATGGGCCTCTCGGCCTATTCACAAGCGTTGGGCAGCGGGTTACCGTCCAGCCACTGGGCGATGCGAACCGCGGTTGTGCGTACCTGGCCACGAAAGGCCGCGGTGAGCAATCTGGGAGGCCCGCCGCACTGACCCCCCGAGCGGCGGGCTTTCCTATGTCTGGGACTACACTCAGCGCGTGGTCAAGCGAGTCCTCCTAGCGTCGCCACGCGGCTATTGCGCGGGCGTCGAGCGCGCGGTCGACACCGTCGAGCGGCTCCTCGACCTGCACGGGCCGCCGGTCTACGTTCGTAAGCAGATCGTCCACAACGCGCACGTCGTTCGCGACCTCGAGGCCCGCGGCGCGATCTTCGTCGAGGACGAGCGCGAGGTGCCCGAGGGCGAGACGGTCGTCCTCTCCGCGCACGGCGTCGCGCCGTCCGTGCACGCGAACGCGCTGGCGCGCGGGCTGAACACGATCGACGCCACTTGCCCGCTCGTGACCAAGGTGCACGTCCAGGCTCGCCGGTACGCGGCCGACGGGTACACGGTTCTGCTGATCGGACACGCCGGTCACGAGGAGGTCGTGGGAACGATGGGCGAGGCGCCGGAGTCGACGGTGCTCGTGCAGTCGGTCGAGGACGCGGAGGCGCTCGAGCTTCCGGCGGACGCGAGGGTCGCCTACATCACGCAGACGACGCTCTCGGTCGACGAGACCGGCGAGATCATCACCGCGCTTCGGCGGCGCTTTCCGGAGATTCACGCGCCGAAGAAGGAAGACATCTGTTACGCGACCTCGAACCGCCAGTGGGCGGTCAAGGACCTGCTCGGAGAAGTCGACCTGCTGCTCGTGATCGGCTCGCGCAACTCGTCGAACTCGAACCGGCTGGTCGAGGTCGCGCGGGCGCACGGCGTGCCGGCGCAGCTGATCGACGACGAGACCGACATCGACGAGTCGTGGCTCGACGGGGTGGAGACGGTTGGGCTCACGTCCGGCGCGTCCGCTCCCGAGAAGCTCGTCGAGCGCGTGTGCGACTGGTTCCGTGCCCGCGGTGTCGAGGACATCTCGGCGCATCGGCTCGTCGACGAGGACGTCGAGTTCCGGCTTCCGGTCGAGCTCCGCCGCGAGCTCGCGCTCGCCGAGAGCCAGGCGTAGTCACACCTCGCGGTAGCGGAAGCAGTCGACCGTGTGGTCGTTGACGAGGCCGCACGCCTGCATGAACGCGTAGCAGACCGTCGGGCCGACGAAGCGGAAGCCGCGCTTCTTCAGGTCCTTGCTCATCGCCTTCGACTCGGCGGTCTCGGCCGGGAGCTCGCCCAGCTTGCGCCAGCGGTTCACCTTCGGCTCGCCGTCGACGAAGCTCCAGAGGTAGTCGCTGAGGCTGTCGAGCTCGAGCACGCGGCGCGCATTGTTGACGGTCGACTCGACCTTGAGCCGGTTGCGCACGATCCCGGGATCGGCGAGCAGGCGCTCGACCTTCGTGTCCGAGAAGCGGGCGACCTTCGCGGCGTCGAAGTCGGCGAACGCTTTGCGATACCCGTCGCGCTTGCGCAGGATCGTCGACCAGGAGAGCCCCGCCTGCGCGCCCTCGAGCGTGAGCATCTCGAACAGGTGCCGTTCGTCCCGCGACGGCACGCCCCACTCGTCGTCGTGGTACGCGACGTAGTCGGGATCCGCCTCGGGCACCCAAGCGCAACGCTTCATCCGGGGTCAGACCCCTTTACAAATGGCGGCTGCGGAGACATGTCTTCGACGAACGACTGTAACCGCTCGAGCGCGCGATCTCGGTTCCGCCCGAAGTACGCGAGGAGCCATTCGTCGGCGAGGCAGTACGGCGGCCGCTCACGGCGGACGATGGTGGCGTAACTGCTCCACCGCCAAGCGGCCGCTTCTCGACAAGCACCCGCGCGTACCGGGTTCAGCGCCAGGTAGCGGACGAGCTCGAGCGCATGGGCATCGGACTCGATGAGGACGGAGTGATAGCGCCGCTCGAAGCGGTGACCGGTCTCGCCGTGGCGCCGGTTGAAATGTTGCGCATAGCAGGAGTTCAGTCGCTGCATGCCTCGCGCGAGGTCCGGATTCGGCGTTCTCACCAGCACGTGGTAATGCGTCGACATCAGCACGAATGCGTGGCAGGACCACTCGTACCGGGCGACGACGTCATCGAGGAGCTTCAGGAACTGACGTCGATCCTTGTCATCGCGAAAGATCGGTTGCCGGGCCACGCCCCGAGCCATGACGTGGTACGCCGCGCCGGCCAGCTGGAGACGAGGAGGACGCGCCACAGCACCGAAGGTAGTCGCGCCATGGCGACACCCGATCGTCGGCGCGGCTTTCGTGACGAAGTCGCGACGCTTTCGAGGCGGGGTCTGACCCCGGGGTTAGGCCTTGGCGATTTGTGGTTCGGTGCTGCCGCCGTCGGTTCGGATCTCGACGGCCAGGACTTCGGTCTTGATCCAGTCCTCGTGCTCGAGGAGGTCCGACGCGGTCTGCGGGAGCGTGACCACGATCCGGTCTGTGAGCTCGAGGCCCGCATCCTTGCGTTTCGCGTTCAGCTCGTGGATCAGGTCGAGAACCCGCTTCTCGACCTCGAGCTCCTGATCGAGCGCCGTGTCGAGCGCAACCGTGATCCCGTCGGCGTGCGCGACCGCCCAGCCCTCCTTGCCGACCCGCTCGACGAGCACCTCGTCCGCGGAGAGGTCGTGGCCGGCCGCGCGGAAGCCCCCGTTCGACTCAACGAACTCACCCGCCTCGAGCGCCGCGCGCACCGCGCCGAGCTCTCTGCCGAGCTTCGGCCCGAGCACGGGCAGGTTCGGCTTCACGCGGAGCTCGGTCGCCTCGACGTCGCCGAACTCGACCTCCTTCACGCGCAGCTCCTCGCGGAGCTCGTCCACGTGCCGCTCGGCCAGCGGCGCGCCCTGGACGACGAGCCGGCGCAGCGGCTGCCGCAGCGGAAGCTGGGAGCCTGCGCGCGCCTGGCGGCCAAGATCGACGACACGCCGCGTCTGCCCCACCTCGGCCAGCAGCTGCTCGTCCCGCGCGCCGGCCTCCGGCCAGCTCGTGAGAAAGATCGACTCGGGCTGCTCGTCCTGCCGCAGCACGCGCCAGAGGTGCTCCGCGAGGAACGGCATCACCGGCGCAATCACGACGAGCGACCGCAGGAGCGCCGTCCGCAGCGTCTCCAGAGCGGCAGCGTCGCCGTCCCAGAAGCGCCGGCGCGAGCGGCGGATGTACCAGTTCGAGAGATCGTCCACGAACGCCTCGAAGGACGCGACGACGTCAGGCGTCCAGAACCGCTCGTACGCGTCGGTCGCCTCGGCGACGAGCTGCTCGACGCGCGAGAGCAGCCACCGGTCGAGCGGCTCCAGCTCGCCCGCGTCCCCACGCGGCGAGACGTTCGCGTAGTCGACGAAGAACTTCACCGAGTTCCAGAGCGTGAGCAGCCGTCGCTTGATCTCGTGCGCCGGCCCGTAGCCGAAGTTCAGGTTCTGGCTCGGAACCTGCTCCGAGTACATCCAGCGCATGACGTCCGCGCCCATGCGCTCGATCGCCTCGTTGGCCTCGATCGCGTTCCCGGTCGACTTGTGCATCTCGCGCCCCGTCTCGTCGCGGACGCGCTCGTACGCGAGCACGCGCTCGTACGGCGCCCGGCCCTCGAGCGTCACGGACATGAAGAGCATCGAGTAGAACCAGAGGCGGATCTGCTCCCGGCTCTCGGAGATCCAATCCGCGGGGAACCACTGCTCCCAGTACGACTGATCGGGCAAGTCCGCTCCGGACAGCCCCTGGGAAGCCCCGCTCGCGTAACCGTGCTCGACCCACTCCGGGTTCTCCCAGCCGAGCGTCGAGAACGGGACGATGCCTGCGTCGAGCCAGGCGTCGCCGACCTCGGGGATGCGCCGCACCTCCTTCCCGCACCCTTCGCAGGTGATGGGAACCTCGTCGATCCAGGGCCGATGGAGCTCCTGGAGCTGGTCGAGCCCTGCCGTGGCACGTTCCTCGAGCTCCGCGCGCGAGCCGACGACGTTCAGCAGGCCGCAGTCGCCGCACGGGTAGAACGGCAGCGGCAGGCCGAAGTAGCGCTTCCGCGAGATGTTCCAGTCGCCCATGTTGCGCAGCCAGTCGTCCATCCGCTTGGAGTAGAAGGCGGGCGTCCACTCGACCGTCGCGTTCGCGTCGAGCAGCTCCTGGCGGGCCGGCTCGGAGGAGATGAACCAGTCGTCGACGACGCGGAAGAGGAGCGGCGTCTTGCAGCGCCAGCAGATCGGGTAGCGGTGCGTGATCCGGCCCGCCTCGACGAGCAGCTCGCGCTCGCGCAGGTCCTCGATCACGACGTCCTCGACCTCGCCCGTCGAGAGCCCCTCGAGCAGGCCGAAGCCGGGCAGCATCCGCCCCGACTCGTCGATCGGCACGATCACAGGCAGGTCGTGGATCCGGCCGAGCTCGAAGTCCTCGGTTCCGGCTCCGGGCGCGATGTGGACGATCCCCGTCCCTTCGGTGAGCGACACCTCGTCCCACGGAATCACGCGGTGCTCCTTGACCGCGGCGGGCAGGTCGTCGAACGGCCCCTCGTACTCGAGGCCGACGAGCTCCTCGCCGCGCGCGAGGTGCTCGTAGTCCTCACCGGTGACCGCGAGCCGCCAGAGGCCGTCGCGGAGCCCGTACTCCGCGTCCGGCTTCACCGCCGCTGCGACGTTCGCCGGCAGGGTCCACGGCGTCGTCGTCCAGACGACCAGCGATTCGCCCTCGCGCGACTTCAGCGGAAAGCGGACGAAGAGCGATGGATGCTCGAGCTCCTGGTAGTTCTCCTCGCCGGCCTGCTCGTGCTGCGAGAGCGACGTCCCGCAGCGAGGGCACCACTGTGTCGAGCGATGCCCCTTGTAGAGCCACCCGCGCTCGTGGACGGTCTTCAGGAACCGCCAGATGTACTCGATGTTCGTGTCGGAGAACGTGTAGTAGTCGTTGTCCCAGTCCATCCAGCGGCCGAGGCGCCGGTCCTGGTCTGTGATCACCTCTGCGAACTCGGCGACCCGCTCACGACAGCGCGCGGCGAACTCCGCGATCCCGTACTCCTCGATCTCGCGCTTCGAGTTCAGGCCGAGCGCCTTCTCGACCTCGACCTCGACCCAGAGGCCCTGGCAGTCGAAACCGTTCTGGTAGCGCTGGTCGAATCCGCGCAGCGCCTTGTAGCGCTGGAAGACGTCTTTCAGCGTGCGGCCCCAGGCGTGGTGCACCCCCATCGGGTTGTTCGCCGTGATCGGCCCGTCGATGAAGCTCCAGCGCTCGCCGCCCCGGTTCTGCTCGCGGAGCCGGTCGAAGACGCCCTCGTCGTCCCACCAGGCAAGGATCTCGCGCTCGAGAGCGGCGTGATCGGGCACCGCGGGCAGGGACTTGAACGTCTGAGCCATGGTGTTCGATTCTACGGTCGCCCGGGAAGAGCACACCCAGTGCGAGCGTTCTAGAAATAGGAAAACCGATTACGAAAGGAACCCTGGAATGGCAGAAGCGGTGACCGAATCGACCTTCGAGCACGAAGTGCTCCAAGCGGACAAGCCCGTCCTCGTCGACTTCTGGGCGGAATGGTGCGGGCCTTGCCACGCGGTCGCCCCGATTCTCGACCGGATCGTCGAGGAGCGCGCCGGTGAGATCAAGCTCGTCAAGGTGAACATCGACGAGGAGCCTGAGATCGCCGAGCGCTACGGGATCGCCTCGATCCCGACGATGGTGCTCTTCAAGGACGGCGAGCCGGCCGCAGCCGCGATCGGCGCGCAACCGAAAAACGCCCTCGAGGCACAGCTGGGCCTGTCGCCCGCGGAGACGAACGGCTCTTCGAGCTAGGCCTCGGCCTCTTCCTTCTCAGGCTTCGGTAGCGGCGAGACCGCGCGACTCGTCGGCTCGTCGACGAGCTTCAGCACGCGCATGCCGTGCGTGAAGACGACGGCGCCGCCGAGCCAGCCCCCGGCCGCGAGCAGGACGTAGCCGACGAGCGTCAAGACAAGCGATCCACCGCCGACCGAGCCGCCGGTGTAGTCGGCGTGCCCTGCTCCGGCGGTGATCGCGAACACCACCGTCGCCGTCAGCATCACGCTCAGGTGGATCGTTGCGGTGCGCCAGAGCGGCGTCCCGCCTTCGATGTAGAGCCAGTCGGCGAATCCCGTGATCGCCGTCGGAATCGTGAAGACGAGCCCGGTGATCACGGCGAGCCACCAGGCCGTCGCCGTGTTGTGCTCGCTGACGCCCGCCCTCGACAGAACGGCCATCGCCGTCGCGAACGTGTAGGCGCCGATCGTCGCCCCGGTCAGCGGCGGGTGGAACGGGTGCCCCGGAAGGCCCCGCAGGAGATTCATGGGCTACCCCCTGGCTTCGACTCCGTCCAGCAACGTCCAGTTACCCCGGAGCGCCGCTTCGGCAACCTCGACCAGGCGGTCCGCGTCCGCGTCGTGGACGAGCTCGAGCTCGCGGCGGGACTCGGCGGCGTGCTCGTGGTCGCGCTCGGAGTGCAGCGCGAAGTACTCGGCTCCCGGCTCGTCGACTGCGACGCCGTAGTGCTCGGCGAGCCCGTCGAGCTTTGCCTGTGAAACCGCCGGCTGCCCGGCCTCGATCGCGTACATGACGGCCAGCGCCTCGTGCCGGTTCTCGGGCGCGGTCCATGCCTCGACGCACTCGGCCGTCTCGGCGCTCGGCTTACGATCCGTCTTGGCGCCAAAGGCGGCGACGAACTCGTCCCACAGCCAGACGTGCTCTGTCTCCTCGCGCGCGTGCTCCTCGTGGCCGGTCTTCTTCGCGGTGTCCGCGAGCGCGACGACGGCGTGCCGGTACTCGCCTGCGTAGTGCGCCAACTCGTCGCGGGTCAGGTCACCGCAGCTCCAGCGCTTGTAGAAAGGATGCTCGAGCACGTTCCAGCGCTCGCGGGCGGCGTCGATCCTCTCGATCAGCTCCATTCAGGGCTCCCCTCGGTCGATGATTGTCGATGCTAACGCCATGGGCGGCTTCCTTGTCATCAACCCGCGCTCCGGCCAGGGGCCGAACGCCGGCGAGCTTCGTCGCGAAGCCGAGCGACTCGACATCGACGCACGTATTCTCGGGCCGGGAGACGACCCGGGCGAAGTCGCCCGCGAAGCGCCGGAGGGGCCGCTCGGGGCGGCGGGCGGGGACGGCACACTGGCGGCGGTCGCCGACGTGGCGGTCGAGCGGGGCTGGCCGTTCGTCGTCGTCCCGTTCGGAACGCGCAACCACCTGGCGCGGGATCTCGGGCTCGACCGCGAAGACCCGTTCACCGCACTGCGGGCCTTCGCCGGGCGGCAGGCCCGGATCGACGTGGCGCGCGTGAACGGCCGGCTGTTCCTCAACAACGTCTCGCTCGGCCTCTACGCGCGGATGGTGCACGAGCAGGACGGCGGCAACACGCTCGCGCAACTGAAGGCGCTCGGGCTCCTCCTCCGACATCCGGGCGGCCTGGGCGTGACCGTCGACGGTCGAAACGTCCACGCCCGGGTCGTCGTCGTCTCGAACAACCGCTACAGCCTCGACGTCTTCTCCGTCGGCGAGCGGGAGCGGCTCGACGAGGGCGCACTCCACCTCTACGTCGCGCACGGCTGGCTGCCCAGAACCTGGGAGGAGCGCGCAGGCACGGCGTTCACGGTCGACGCCCGAGCGGGATCGCTGCGCGCGGCGATCGACGGCGAGCCGGAACAGCTCGAGACGCCGCTGCGCTTCGAGATCGAGCCGGCCGCGCTACGAGTGCTTCTGCCCGAGCACGGCTAGCACCTCTCGCGTGTGCGGGAACGCCAGGTCATCGTCCGAGATCTCCGAGAGCGCGAACCAGCGGAACTCGGCGACGTCGTCGTGCGGCTCGGGCACGCCCTCGACGATGCGGGCCGTCCAGTAGAAGTTGAGCGTGACCGCGGCCGAGCCGTCACCGCCGTAGCGGTCCATCCAGACCCCGAGGAGCTCGAGCGGCTCGATCTCGACGCCCGCCTCTTCGCGCAGCTCCCGACGCACGCAGTCGCGCGGATGCTCTTCCTCTTCGACGAACCCGCCGGGAAGATCCCACTTGCCGGCGAACGGGTCGATCCCCCGACGCGAGAGCAGGACGCGCCCGTCTTCGTCGAGGCACACCGCGCTCGCGGTCGGCACCGAGCTCGCGTAGACCCGGAAGCCGCACGTACCGCACTCGACCATTCCCTTGCCGGGCTCGACCTCGGCTCCGCAGCGCGGGCAATGCTTCCACTGATCGAGCTCGCCCACGTCCGCAACAATAGGGCGAGTGCCCCGCTTTGCCACAGCAACGGTGACCGAGCTCGCGCGCATCGGGCTGTTCCAGGAGCTCCCGGGCGAGGTGCTGACGAAGCTCGCCCACAACATGCGCCGCGCGGACGTGGCCCCGGGCGATCCGATCGTCCTCGAGGGCGAGGAGGGCGATCACTTCTACGTCATCCTGCGCGGGCTCGTCGCGGTCAGCAACCAGGGCGGCCTCGGGCCGCGGCGAATGCTCCGGCCCGGCGACTACTTCGGCGAGGTCGCGCTAACGATGCACGTGCCCCGCACAGCCTCGGTCACGGCACTCGTTCCGACGACTTTGGCAAGCTGCGACAAGAAAACCTTCGACGAGTACGTCCGCCCGCTGTTCGCCGACGACGACCTAGCACCGTCCGGGGGTTCAGGCAGGGACGGCTAGCGCCGATGGCGAAAGCGGGACCGCCCGGTGTCTTCCGCACGCAGAATTCCCGTCTACCGAGGCCACTTCGGCCCTGAACAGGCCGAGCGGCTGCTCTGGCGTGCCGGTTTCGGACCGCGACCCGGTGAGGAGAAGCGGCTCGCGAAGAAGGGCCTGCACGGCGCCGTCCACTCGCTGACCCATCCGCCGCGCGACCGGTTGATCGGACCGAAGCCCGTCGACGACGACGGCCATCCGATCGCGCCCATCGACGCGTGGGGCCATGACCACCTGTGGTGGCTCGACCGGATGGTGCGCTCGAACCGCCCGCTCGTCGAGCGCATGACGCTCGTCTGGCACGACTGGTTCGCGACCTCGAACGCCGGAGTCGGCTCGCAGCGGCTGATGCTCCAGCAGAACGGCCTCTTCCGCAGCCACGGCCTCGGCTCGTTCTCCAACCTGCTGCTCGCGGTCACGAGAGACCCCGCGATGCTGCTCTGGCTGAACGGCACCGACAACGAGAAGGACGCGCCGAACGAGAACTACGGGCGCGAGATGATGGAGCTCTTCACGCTCGGTGCCAGCCGTGGCTACTCGGAGCGCGACGTCCGCGAGCAGGCCAGAGCGCTGACCGGCTGGCGGAACGACTGGAACGACGACAAGGGCCCGGTCAACTTCCGCTTCGACCGGGAGCGCCATGACACCGGCGCCAAGAAGATCTTCGGCAAGCGGGGCCACTTCGACTGGCAGGACTCCTGCCGGCTCGCCGTCCACCACCCGAAGCACGCGTCGTTCTTCGTCGCAAAGCTCTGGAGCTACTTCGTCCCGACCGACCCTCCGGCTGCGACCCGTCACGCGCTCGAGAGGCTCTACGTACGGAACCACTACGCGATCCGCCCGGTCGTCGAGGCGATCCTCAAGCATCCGCTCCTCTACAACGGCCCGCGCATGGTCAAGCCCCCGGCCGTCTACCTCGCCGGGATGCTGCGGGCACGGCGGCGCGGGATCGACACGGAGGCCTGGACATGGCTCTCGAGCCAGGCCGGCCAGCAGCTCTTCTACCCGCCGAACGTCGCGGGCTGGGACGACACGCGCTGGCTCGACACGGCGTCCTTCCTCGCCCGCTGGAACCTCGCCGGCCGCGTGCTCAGGCCTTCCGTGCTGAAAGGCGAGGACAAGGCGCCGCTGAACGCGGAGAAGCTGCTCGACCGTGCGCTCGCGTATTGGGGCCACCCGCGCCTGACGCCGCCGACGAAGCGCGCGTTGAAGTCGTTCGCGCACCACGCGATCACCGACGCCGACCGGAAGTGGAAGAAGGAGCAGTACCCGCCGCTGATCGAGAACGCGCTCCGCCACCTGATCGCCGTCTCCCCCGACCAGCAAACGAGCTGATGGCACACCACGACTGCACCGAGCACTCTCGCTCCGCCCTCCTGCGCAAGGCCGTCGCGCAGGCCGGGCGCCGGGCTGCCCGACATCGAGGCGGGCATGCCGCTCCCTGCCGGCACCGGCCTGGACCGCCGCAGCTTCCTCGCGCGCTCGGTCGGGCTCGCGATCGCCGTCTACGGCGCGACCGCGCTCACGCCGCGCGCGCTCGATCACGGCATCGCCCAGGCGCTCGCCGCCGGCCCCTCGGACACGGTGCTCGTGACCGTCTTCCTCGACGGAGGCATCGACTCGCTGTCCGTCCTCTTCCCGTACGGCGATCCCGACTACCGCAGGCTGAGGCCGAAGCTCGCGCTCGCCGACTCGGGGCTCGTCTTCCCGGAGGACACGCGCCTGCGCTGGCATCCCTCCGCGGCCGGCTTCCACACGCTGCACGCCGAGGGCAAGCTGGCGGTGCTGCCCGCCGTCGGGTACACGAACGCCGACCAGTCGCACTTCACGTCGCGCCACTACTGGGAGGTCGGCGACACCGACTCCGCGGCTCCAGACCGGATGGCTCGGCCGCTACCTCGACCGCGTCGGCAAGGCCGACAACCCGCTCCAGGGCGTGAGCCTCGACGGCGAGCTCTCACCGTCGCTCGCGACGGCGAAGAAGCCGGTCGCCGCGCTGAGCGGCCCGGGCGACTACTCGTTCTGGGCGCCGGGCGTCTACGGCCAGGTCGAGGACCGCATGCTGTCCGCAATCGGCTCGCTCGGGTCCTCGCGCGGGCACGACAAAGCCCTCGCGGGCGCGCGGGAGGTCACGTTCCAGTCACACCGGCTGCGCCAGCAGCTCGCGCCCTTCAACGGCGGATTCCAGCCGCCGGTCCCGTACCCGAAGTCGAACAGCGGCTTCCCGGACCAGATGGCCGGTCTGGCCGCAATGCTCGCCGCCGGACTGCCGCTCCATTGCGTCGCGATCAGCGCGAACGGCGGCTACGACACGCACTCGGACCAGGCGCAGGACCTCTCCGACAACCTCGAGCTCGCGAGCAAGACGCTGCTCGCGTTCCAGCGCGACCTCGAGGCGCGCGGGCTCGGGAACCGCGTGCTGACGCTCGTCTGGTCGGAGTTCGGCCGCCGCGCCGAGGAGAACGGCTCCGACGGGACCGACCACGGCGCCGCCGGGATCGGCCTGCTCATGGGCTCGCGCGTGCGCGGGACGATGATCGGCGAGTTCCCGGGCCTGCGAGGCGGGCTCGACGAGGACGGCAACCTCAAGGCGACGGTCGACTACCGGACGATCTATAGCTCGGTGCTCGAGCAGTGGTTGTCGACGGACGCTGCGGCAGTCATCCCGCACGCGAAGTCGTTCGGGCGCGTGCCGCTCCTCCGATGAAGCGCTTCGGGCTCCTGGTCGCGCTCGTCGCGTCTGCAGGCGCGCTCCCCGCGCAGGCCGCCGCCCCGCTCGGTCGGGTGCAGGTCGTCGCCGTCGAGTTCCACTACCGGCTGTCGCGGGTTCAGGTCCCGGCGGGGCCGGTCCGGATCGAGCTGGCCAACTTCGGACAGGACGAGCACAACCTGACAGTGCGGAAGGTCGGCACGACGAAGGTCATGACCATGCCCGGCGCGCTCCCTGGGACGCGGGAGACCGCCACCCTCCGCCTCAAGCCCGGCCTCTACGTCCTCAAATGCACGATGGCGAACCACGCGATGCTCGGCATGAAGGCGCGGCTGCGCGTGCGCCCTCGCTCCTAGGAGGGCTCGACCTCGATCTCGCCGCGGCGCGCGATCGGGCGCCAGTGCAATCGGCTGCCCTGGATCGCCGTCAGCACGGACTCGACGACGACGAGGTACATCAGCTGCCGGTAGACGAGCTGCTGGAGCGGCATCGCCCAGAGCACCCTCGGCGACTCGCCGTCGAGGCGGAACGCGTACCAGCCGAGCAGGAGCTGGAGGCTCGTGAAGACGCACCAGAAGCCGAGCACCGCCCATGGGTTGAGGAACACGATCCCGTAGATCGAGAACAGGTCGATCAGCGGCGCGAACAGCGGCAGCACGATCTGGAAGAGCACGAGGTACGGCAGGCCGCGGCGGCCGATCGCGTGCTCGCCGGGGCGCCAGAGCGCGGCGCGATGCTTCCACACGGACTGGAGCGTCCCGTAGCACCAGCGGTAGCGCTGGCGCCAGAGGCCGCGGAGCGTCGCCGGCGCCTCGGTCCAGGCGCGCGCGTTCTCCTCGTACACGACGCGCCACCCGGCACGACCGACGGCCAGTGTCAGGTCGGTGTCCTCGGCGAGCGTCGCTCCCGAGACGCCTCCCGCGTCAGCCAGCGCCTCGACGCCGGAAGGCCCCGATCGCCCCCGGAACCGTCGGCATGCAGCGAAGCACGTCGTAGAGGCGGCGGTCGAGGTTGAAGCCCATCACGTACTCGATGTGCTGCCAGCGGCCGAGCAGCCGCTTCCGGTTCCCGACCTTCGTGTTGCCCGAGACGCCGCCGACCTCGGGCGAGCGGAACGGCTGCACGAGGTGCGCGAGCGTCCGCGGCTCGAAAACGGTGTCCGCATCGACCATGACGACGATGTCGTGGCTCGCTTCGGCGATCCCGTGGTTGAGCGCGGCCGGCTTGCCCGAGTTCGGCTGGCGCAGGACCGTGACGCCGGGTAGGTCGAGGCCCGCGACGAGATCGCCGGTGCCGTCGGTCGAGCCGTCGTCGACGACGATCACCTCGAGCTCGGGGTAGTCGCTCGCCGCGAGCGAACGAACGGAGCGTTCGATCCCGACCACCTCGTTGAACGCGGGGACGATGACGGAGACCGGCGGTGTGAATCCGTCCTCGTAGTCCCGGCTGCGCACGGTCTTTGCATGACGCCTGGCCAGGACGAGCAGGAGGAAGACGCGGGCGACGAAGAGGAGCGCGACCACGATCAGCAACCACGCAAGGATCGTCGTCGTCCAGCGCGCGACGGCGAGCGTGGCGATCAGAATTCGGCCCCGGTCTCGGCCCCAGCGGTCGACCGGGACCTCCGCCTCGCTTCGTGGAAGGCCGGCGAGTTGGGACACCGTCACGAATCGGAAGCCGCGGGCTCGGAGCGCAGGCACGATGCGACTGACCGCCGCGACGGTCTGCGAGCGGTCGCCGCCCCCGTCGTGGAGGAGGACGATGCCGCCGCGCCGGCCCTGAGGCGTGGCGGAGGCGACGATCGCGTCGACTCCCGGGCGGCGCCAGTCCTCGCCGTCATAGTCGGTCAGCACGATGTCGTAGCCGCCGCGGGCGAGCCGTTCGTAGGCGTGCGCCTGGGTGGCGGACACGCCGCCCGGAACCGACGAGTAGGGCGGCCTGAACAGGCGTGGGCGAATCCCGACCGTCCCGGCGAGCGCGTTGTCGGTGAGCCCGGTCTGCAGGCGCTGCTCCCAGCCGGGAAGCGTTGAGACGTCGGCGTGCGTGAACGTGTGGTTGCCGAGCTCGAAGCCCTGCCGGTGCAGACTGCGCACGAGGTCCGGATGCCGGACGACCTCGCTGCCGACGACGAAGAAGGTGGCGGGCACGTGCAGGCGGTGCAACTCGGCGGCAATCCTCGGCGTCCAGCGCGGATCTGGCCCGTCGTCGAACGTGAGCGCGATGCGCCTCCCCGGCGCCATGTCTCTGGACTGGAGGCCGCCCGGGCCCCAGGCGAGGACGGGTCCATCGCTCGCGAGAGGGCCGCCCGCTCCCGGGACCGGCGTCGCGCTCCGCCCAGTGGTGCGCGTGGACACGCCCTGGACCGCAAGCAGGGTCAGCAACGTGAAGAGGAGCAGCCCAAGGACGACCCAGCGGGTGACTGCCCGCGGCGCTTTGCTCAAGTCAGGCCTTCTTCGGCGGCGGTGGAGGCGGGGGCGGCTCGACGGCCTTCTTGGCCTGGCCGCGCGGAACGGCGGGCGTCGGCGCGGGCTGCAGCTTCGTGCGGCCGACCTGACGTCCGCGGCTCGTGGCCGGAGGCGGTGGCGGCGCGGCCTTCCGGAGCTGCCCTCGCGGCGCCTGGTAGCCCTTACGCGCCCAGCCGCGAGTGCGCAGCGCTGGGTTGACGGGCGTGAGAGTCGCCGCCGCAGGAGGCGTCACGACCGGCCGGTGGGAAGCTTTCGACACGGGGGCCGCGCGCCTGGCAGTCGCGGTTACCGCCCCGTGGGCACTTGCTATCCGAGCCGAAATCCGTCGGACCGCCTTGGCCTCGGCGGCAAGCGATCGAGCCGTGGCCGCCTTCGCGGTGAGGGAAGGCGTAGGTGCGGGCGTTCTCGAGTCGGCCCGCGCGCCCTTGACGAGCGCCACGCCCGGCAGGCTCCCGAAACCGAGCATCCCGACGCCGAGCCCGACGATCCACAGGATCGCGAGCACGCCCGCGCCGATGGCGGCGTTCCTCAGCCGGCGAGCCCGCCGACCGTCGCGGGCGACGAAGACCGCCTCATCCACGTGCGCGGTCGGCTGGTCGATCTTGGTTTCGAGTGGCGTCATGGGGTCTGCTCGCAGAGATGCCCATGAAAGCAGCGCCGCACACCCTGGTTTGGGCGATTTTGCAGCTTCTTTACGTTTGCTCCCGCACTACTGCGTCGCTGAATGCGGGCCAGGCTTCCTTCGCCCAGTCGCCGAAGTCGAGATCCGTGAGCAGTGCGAGCCCGAGACCCAGCTCCGGATCGACCCAGAACAGCGTGCCGCTGGCGCCCCAGTGGCCGTACGTGCGCGGCGAGGTGAGCGTCCCTGTGAAATGCGGTTGCTTCCCGTCCTTGAGCTCGAAGCCGAGGCCCCAGTCGTTCGGGTCGAAACGGCCGAGGCCCGGGATCACGCCCGCGAGGCCTGGGAACTGGACGCGCGTCGCCTCGGCGAGGGTCTCGGGCGCGACGAGCGTCGGCTCCATGAACTCGCGCGTCGCCTTGACGAGGTCGTCGAGCGAGCCGTACAGGCCTCCGGCCGGAGTGCCGCGATGGTACGCCTGCATCCCCAGCGGGCTCAGCACCGACTTCTGGAGGTACTCCTCGAACGGCATCTCCGCGTCCACGGCGAGCCTCTCGGCAAGAGCTTCGTAGCCGGGATTCGAATAGATCCGCCGCGTCCCGGGCTTGGCGATCGGCGGGCCGGGCTCGAAGGGCAGGCCGGAGGTGTGCGCGAGGAGGTGCCTGATCGTCGAGCCGGGCGGCCCGGCCGGCTCGTCGAGGTCGATCGTCCCCTCCTCCGCGGCCACGAGAGCGGCGAGGGCGACGACCGGCTTCGACACGGAGGCCCACCGGAAGACGCGCGAGGAGTCCCCACGGCGGTCCAGCTCGCCCTCGCCGGAGAGCGCTGCGACGGCCACGTTCTCGGCCGGCCACGAGTCGGTGAGTTGAAGCGCTTCCAGGGCGTCTCGATACTACGGGTGTGAAGCAGATCTATCCCTCGAGCATCACGGCCGGCGGGTTCGCCGCAGGCGGAAGCGTCCTCGACCACGCGTTCGGCAAGACGAAGCCGTACACGCTCGGCGTCGAGGAGGAGTACATGCTGCTCGACCCGGTGAGCTTCGACCTCGTCCAGCACATCGACACGTTCCTCGCCGCCGTCGCCGGCCACGAGCTCGAGGCGCAGATGAAGGAGGAGCTGATGCAGTCGGTGCTCGAGATCGCGACGCCCGTCTGCGACACGCCCGCCGAGGTCGACCGGGAGCTGCGGAAGCTTCGCGAATACGTCACATCGGTCGCCTCGCAGAAGTCGCTGCGCGTCGGCTCGGCGGGCACGCACCCGTTCAGCCTGTTCGAGGCGCAGCGGATCACGGCCCGCGACCGGTACCGCGCGCTCGTCGACCAGATGCAGTACGTGGCACGGCGCGAGCTGATCTTCGGGCTGCACATCCACGTCGCCGTCGACGACGCGGAGAAGGCGATCCAGGTCGTGAACGGGCTCCTCGTCGAGCTGCCGCTGCTGCTGGCGCTGTCCGCGAGCTCGCCGTTCTGGCGCGGCGAGGCGACGGGGCTCGCGTCGACCCGGCAGCTCGTGTTCGCGGCCTTCCCGCGCTCGGGCCCGCCGCCGAGGTTTCGCGACTACGCGGACTACGCGGAGGTCGTCGGCCAGCTCGAGAAGACCGGCTGTATCGCGGACTACACGCACATCTGGTGGGACATCCGGCCGCATCCGCGTCTGGGGACGGTCGAGGTCCGGGTCTGCGACTCGGTGTCCCGGGTCGAGCACGCGGTCGCCCTGGCCGCGTACTGCCAGGCGCTCGTGAAGATGTACTCCGAGCGCTTCGACCGAGGCGAGGAGATCCGCTCCTACCACCGGATCCTGACGAGCGAGAACAAGTGGCTCGCCGCGCGCTACGGGCTCGAGGCGCCGCTCATGGATCTCGCGACCGAGGCGCGGAACCGCGTGCCCGTGGCGCAGCTGATCAGGCGGCGATTGAAGGAGCTCGCACCGCATGCGAAAGAGCTCGGCTCCGAGGACGCACTCGAGGGGATCCGCGAAATCCTGTCGGGCGGGAACGGCGCCGATCGCCAGTTGCGCGTCTTCAACGCGAATCGCGACCTGACCGAGGTCGTCCGCGCGATCGCGGACGCAACCGAGGCGGCCGCGGTCACGACCTAGAGGCGCTTCCCGGACGCAGCGTCGAAGTCGAAGCTGTGTCTGGCGCCGATGACGACGACGCGGCGCCCGTTGGCGGTAAAGCCGACGCCGTGCACGACCTCGCGAATGCGGGCCGGGCCGCGGACGAGGCCGAACGCCGTGTCCATCAGCCAGAGCCGGTGGGCGGTCACGAACGCGAGCATGCGGCCGTTCGGTGAGGTGGCTCCGCTCGGTCCGATCCCGTACAGATACCTGTCGGCCGGGACAGAGCGGAAGCGCGCGGTCGTCGACACTTCGAGGCGGTCGAGGTCGACCGTCGACACGCTCCCGACGATCGGGCTAGTGAGATAGAGGCGGCGCTCGTCCGGGGAGAGCGTCAGGGCGGTCGCGCCGACTGTGGCGAAGTCGCCGCGCAGCGGGAGGTCGATGCAGTGCGCGAGCCCCGTGCGCAAGTTGAGCGCGTGGACGAAGGTCCCTCCGTCGAGCTTCCAGTACAGCGTGTACAGCCACGATCCGTCGCTGGTCTCGACCGCGCTCTCCGCCTGGCCGCTCATCTTCTCGTCGGGCTCGTCGAGCCTCGTCGGGCTGAGGCGCCCGCTCGACCGGTCGTACTGCTGGAGGTCGTAACTCCCGCTCCTGTGCCAGTGGACGAGGAAAAGGCGCCGTGCGTCCTGCGAGAACGACTCGAGCTCGATAGGTGCCCGGGAGCCGAACGGAGCGCGATCGCCCGGGCTCGTCGAGCGTCAGGACCGTCGCACCAGGCGCGCTGCCCGGATACTTGAAGCGCACGAACCTCCGTCCGTCTGCGGATACTCCGACGACGCTCCACGACGCCCCGTTCAGTCCGCAGCGTCCGGCCCCGGCCGGCGCGCGTTTCGTAACGCACGAATCGGGTTTGCTTGCCTTCCTGCGTGGCGGAAACGAAGACGCGGCCATCCGCGGAGAGCATGCCGCTCGGGAGCACGAATCGCTTCTGACCGGTCCGCAAGTCGTACGCCTGGAGCGGCCCCTGCCGCCCTCTCGGAAAGACGAACGCGAGGTTCGACCCGGCCGGCGCGACGCTCGTCGTCCCGCAGGTCGAGGGCGGGCAACCGTCGGCGTGTGCCGCCGAGGCGAACGGGATCGCCAGAAGCACGAGCAGTGGGAGTAGGCGTCTCATGTCCACTGATACGCGCCTCGCCTCCCGAAGAGGTCCCGGACCTTTCGGCGCACGGCCCGCGTATGGACCTCGTGCCCGATGACACTCGTATAGTCAGCGCGTGGTGGGCCCCGGCCGGCAGGAGCGCTCCTGGATACGGGGCGCCCGAGCGGGATCTGTCTCGGACCTCGAGGCGCTGTTTCGCGAGCACTGGCCCCGGGCGCACCGGGCCGCCTATCTCGTCGTCCAGGACGCGGCCGCCGCGGAGGACATCGCGCAGGAGGCGTTCCTGTCCGCGCTGCGGAACCTCGACCGTTTCGACCGGCGCCGTCCGTTCGGGCCGTGGCTGCACCGGATCGTGGTCAACCGCTCGATCGACTGGGCGCGAGCACGCGCACTTCGCCGCGAGCTGTCCGAAGTTCCCGGCTCCGAGGACTTCGACACGGGGGACCTCGGCACGTTCTCCGAGGGCGTCGCGGCCGGGCTCGCGTCGCTCCCGCCGGATCAGCGGGCCGTGATCGTCCTGCGCTACCTGCTCGAGTACACGCCCGGCGAGATCGCCGAGATGATCGAGCTGCCGCGCGGGACGGTCAACTCGCGCCTGCGCCGCGGGCTCGACCGGCTCGAGACGATCGTCGACAGGGAGCAGCGGTGAGCGACGACGTCAGGCGCTCGCTCCAGCGGATCCAGGCGCCGGACGAGATCGACGCGCAGCGCCGGGCGTGGGCGCTCGTCCGCGCGTCGTTCGACACTCGCGAGCCGGTCTCGTGGCAGCGCCGGAACCGCCGGCCGCTCCTCGTCGTCGCCCTCGCGCTCCTCGTCCTCCTGGCCGCGTTCGTCTCGCCGCCCGGCCGAGCGCTCGTCGGGAGCGTGCGCGACGCGGTCACGCCGAACGAGCACACGTCGAAGCCGAAGCCCGCGCTGACCGCACTGCCCGCCGGCGGATCGCTCCTCGTCAACTCGAGCAAGGGCCCCTGGATCGTCCATCCCGACGGGTCGATGCGGCTGCTCGGGCCGTGGTGGGAGGGCGCCTGGTCGCCGAACGCCGAGCACGTCGCGGTCACGCGCGCGCATCGCCTCGCCGCGCTCGACCCGGACGGGACGATGAAGTGGTCGCTCGCGCGCTCGAAACTGCTCCACGGCGCACGGTGGTCGCTCGAGCCACCGAGCGAGTGCTGCAGGATCGCGTACCTGAACGGCAGGCAGCTGCGCGTCGTCGCCGGAGACGGGACCGGCGACGCTCCGCTGCGGAACGTCGTCGGCTCAGTCGCGCCCGCTTGGAGGCCCGGCGTCACCCGGCAGCTCGCCTTCTCGACGATCGACGGACGGATCGAGCTCGTCGACGTGGACACGACGAAGACGATCTGGCTGAGCGCCCCGGGCGACCCGCCGACCCAGCTCGTCTGGTCGGAGGACGGCCAGCGCCTGCTCGCCCTCGGCGAGCGATCACTGCGCGTGTTCGACTCGAACGGGAACAAGCTGTGGGCGATCGGGATGCCCGTCGGGCCCTCGGGCGTCGTCTTCGTCCGCAAGAGCCACCGGTTCATCCTGATCCGCTACTCGCCCGCGACCCAGCGCAGCGATCTCGTGCTGTTCCAGGCCGAGACCACTCCCGGCGAGCCGCGCTTCCTCTACTCGGCGCCCGGCGACTTCGGGACGCTCGCGATCTCGCAGAACGGCCAGTGGCTGCTCGTCGGCTGGATCAACGCGAACCAGTGGCTCTTCCTGCGGCTGACGTCGGCCAAGGTCGAGTCCGTGTCGAACATCGTCGAGCAGTTCGGCGGCTCGCCGAGCGCGCCGCTCGAGAAGGCGTTCCCGAGCAGCGTCTCGTGGTGCTGCCCGGCTTCCCCCTAGCCCCGACGTCGTTTACGCTTGCCAGAGAGGAGGCCCGTGCACGACTGCACGCGATGCGGAGGCTCAGTGGGCGACGCGTTTCGCTACTGCCCCTGGTGCGCCGCGCCTCAACGGCTGAAGCTCGTGGAGTTCTTCCGAGGCCGGGCCAGCGAGGAAGACAAGGCGCTGCGCGTCTCGCGCTACCTGCACGACGACCTCGACGAGAGACACGTCCGCTTCAGCATCTGGAGCGACGCGAGAGTCGAAGCCGCCGTCTCGCTGGAGGATGACGAGGCGGAGCGGCTTGGCCGGTTCCTGCTCGACTCGGCGCCACCTCCGCGCCACCCGTTGCGCGAGCTCGTAGACCGGGTCGCGGCGATCAGGTTCTAGGTCGCTGTAGGGTCGCTCCATGCTCGGCCCCGGAGACAATGTCCCCGACGCGACGGTTTGGATGGCCCCTCGGGAGCCGGCGATCTGCTCGAACCTCGTCGCGGGCCGGTCGGCGCTCTTCCTCTTCTTCCTGTTCGCCTGGTCGTCGACCTGAACGAACGAGCTCGAGCTCCTGCGTGACAGGAGAGCGGAGTTCGAGGAGGCCAACGTGACGCCGTTCGCGATCTCGCGGGACTCGCCGTGGACGCAGACCGCGTGGAGCCAGGCCCTCGACCTCGGCGAGATCCAGTTCCTGTCCGACTGGAACGGCGACGCCGTGCGCGGGTTCGGCGTCGCCCACGAGTTCCGCGGGCTGAAGGACGTCGCCGAGCGAACGACCTTCCTGGTCGAACGCGGCGGTACGGTGCGGCGCGCATGGCGTCACGATCCCGGCGAGGTACCGGACTTCGACGAGCTGCTCGCGGCCGCGCGGGCTTTGTAGCGCTCGCCTGCGCGCTCTTCGTCGGGGCAGGGCTCTTTGCGACATGGCCCAGTGCCAGGCACTTGGACACGTCCTTCATGGCCGAGGGCAAGCCCGGCTACGGCGAGGCGGCGCCCGGCGATCACCTGCAGACGAGCTACAACCTCTGGCTCGTCGGGCACCAACTCGAGCACGGGCGGGCGCCCTGGCGCGACCCATACAGCTTCCAGCCCGAGGTCAAGCCGCGCTGGAACCTCGCGGGCTGGCCGTTCGGATACGCGTACTGGCCGCTCCAGGCAGTGCTCGGGACCGTGCTCGCATGGAACGTGTTCGTCCTGCTCGGCTTCCTCGGCGCGGGCGGCTTCACGGCTCTGTGGCTTCGGGAGGTCGGAACGCCACGTGGAGCGTCGCTCGCAGGCGGGCTCGCGTTCGCGATGGCGCCGTACCTCCAGGCGCAGTGGAGCGCGGGCCACCTCCTGGCGTGGATCGCGATGCTCCTGCCTCTGTCCCTGTACGGGCTCGAGCGGGCGAGGAAAGGATCCGACTGGTGGCTCGCCCTGGCCGGCGGCGCGCTCGTCTCGATCCCGCTCTCGGGCCAGCTCCACCTTGCGCTCGGAGCGATCCCGTTCTTCGCCGCGTATGCGCTCGTCCGATTGCCCTGGGCCGCACTCCTGGCCGTGCCCGCTCTCGGCGCAGGACTGCTCGCGGACGCGCTCGCCGTGAGCGGCACGACCGGCGCCAGCGGACGCCAGTTCCGGCAGGTCGAGCACTACTCCGCGAGCGTGCCGGACTTCCTCTCGCGCGACACGCACACGCTCGAAGGGATCGTCTACGTCGGTTGGACGGTCGCGGTGCTCGCGATCGCGGGGCTCGTCGCGCTCATCCTGCGCCGTCGCTGGGGGATTGCACTCGTGCTCGGGCTCGGCGCGCTGATCCCGATCCTGTTCTCGCTCGGCGGGAACTTGCCCGGCTACCACTTCATCTGGGAGCACGTCCCCGGGCTACGAAACACGCGGGTGCCGGAGCGGATGATGCCGATCGCCTGCCTCGCACTCGCGGGGCTCGTCGCCGTCGCCGTCTCGAGGCTCCGCTGGCAGGGAGCCGCCGCGGCGATCGTGATCGTGCTCCTGCTCGTCGACCTGCGGATGGCGCTCTTCCATCAGACAGCCGCCGATCCCCACAACCCCGTCTACACAGCGCTCCGGCAACAGTCGCCGGGACGCCTGCTCGAGCTCCCCGTCTTCGAAGCGGGCAGCCAGAGCGCGAGCGTCTACCTCTACTACCTAATGCAGGCGCCGCACCAGCATCCGTCCGGCTACTCGACGACCGCTCCGCTCGCGGCCGACCGCCGTCTCCGCGAGCTCCAGAAGACGCCGTGCCGCTATCTCCGCCCACTCGGCGTGCGGGAGCTCGTCACCCACTACGGCGCGAAGAACCCGTGCGGCGGACAACTCATCGCCCGCGCCGGACGGATCGCCGCCTTCCGGGTGCGCTAGAGAGCCCCTCGAAGCGCGCACGGGTCGCCGACGCGGCCAACGAAACGCACGGGGGACAGCCACGCGCAGCTCGGCGTGAAGGCATCCTCCAAGTGACCTGATCGGTCAGGCGGCGCGGACGAGAGCGTGGATCTCTGTGAGCGGATCGCCTTCGAGCTCGTAGCGATCCCAGCTCTCGCCACGGTTCTCGCTGCCCCAGAGCTGCCCGTCGGCCAGGCCCGCGACGAGACCGCCCTCGAACGCGACCAGCGCATATGGCATCGCGGGCAGCGGCTCCGGCAGGCCGCCTGCGAGCGCGCGCCACCGGCCGTCAGTGCGTCCGTAGATCAGCGCCTGCGGGTCGCGGCCGCCGTGGGCCGCGTACGGGCCTGTGCTGGCCGAGACGTACCAGAGCTCCGGGTCGTCCGGATCGACCGCGACCGACCACGTGTAGTTCCGGTCCCGGCCCTCGTCGGCCGCGTGCCAGCTGTCGCCGGCGTCCTCGCTCCAGGCCGCACCGCCGCCGCCCGCCTCGTAGGCCCGTCCGCTGGCATGCGGATGCCACGCGAGCGAGTGGACGTCCCGCTGCGCTCCGGGACGGTGGTCGTGCCAGGTCTCGCCGCGGTCGGTCGAGCGCATGAGCCCGCCGAGCTCGATCCCGACGAGCAGGAGGTCGGCGTCGTGCGGGCTCGGCGCTATCCAGCGCACGTGCGACGTCCAGGGCCGCGGCGGGAAGCTCCACGTCGGTCGAGAAGGCAGCTCGAGCAGGCCGGCGAGCTCCACCCAGGTCTCCCCGCGGTCGTCGCTCCGGTAGAGCGCGCTCGGCTCGGTGCCGGCGTAGACCGCGCCGTCGGCCGCGCTGACGGCGAGCGAGAAGACGCCCGGCGCGGGAAGCTCGCAGTCGATCCACGACTCGCCGCCGTCGGTCGTTCGCCGGACGCCACTCTCGCGTAGGCCTGCGTAGACGACATCCGGGTCGGAAGGATCGAGAGCGAGGCACTGGGCACCGCTACCGGTCAGGGAGAGCGTCGTCCGCCAGACGCCGTCGGCTTCGTCGAGGCGCGCAATCGCATCACCCGTGGCGGCGTACAGGCGTGCCATCTCTGCAAGCTACCGGTCGCCTACATGCCCATCGCGTGGTACCCGGAGTCGACGTAAAGCGTCGTCCCGGTCACGTTTCGCGCATCGTCCGAGAGCAGGTACGCGGCTGCTGCGCCGACGTCGTCTGCACCCACGTGCCTGCGCAGCGGGGCGCGCTCCTCGACGATCGCCTCCATCGTCGGGAAGCCATGGATCGAGCGCGCGGCGAGCGTTCGCACCGGTCCGGCCGAGACCGCGTTGACGCGGATGTTCTTCTGGCCGAGGTCCCACGCCAGGTACTGGACGGACGAGTCGAGCGCGGACTTCGCGACGCCCATCACGTTGTAGTGCGGGACGGCGCGCACGCCGCCGAGGTACGTCATCGTCAGGATCGAGCCGCCGCCCGCGGCCTCCATCAACGGCTCCGCGGCGCGCGCGGTCGCCACGAGCGAGTACGCACTGACGTCGAGGGCCATCAAGAAACGGTCGCGCGGCGTGTCCGTGAAGCGCCCCTCGAGATCCTCCGCGGCGGCGAATGCGACCGAGTGCACGAGCAGGTCGAGGCCGCCGAGCGCCTCCCCCGCCTCGCGCACGACCCGCTCCACGTCGTCGTCCGAACGCACGTCGCACTCGGTGACGAGGGGGCTCGAGAGGCTCTCCGCGAGCTCGCGCACGCCCTTCTCGATCCGCTCGCCCTGATACGTGAACGCGAGTTGCGCACCCTCCTCTGACAGGCGCTTCGCGATCGCCCACGCGATCGACCGCTTGTTGGCGACGCCGAGGACGAGGCCGCGCTTGCCTTCGAAGCGATTCACGGTTCGCGATCCTAGTCGGTTACCCTGGGCGACCTTGCGCGTCGCGGTCGTCACCGGCGGTGGGTCCGGCATCGGCGCGGCCGTCGCGAGCAAGCTGGCCGGGCGCGAGTGGCTCTGCGTGCTCGTCGGCCGCCGCGAGGACCGACTGCAGGCGACGGCCACGCAAGTCGGGGGCGAATACGAGGTCTGCGACGTTGCCGACCGCGACGCCGTCGAGCGGATGGCGGCCTCCGTCCGCGAGCGCCATCCCGAGATCGGACTGCTCGTGAACAACGCGGGCGTGGCCGGGCGCGGCAACTACCTCGACCTGCCGCCGGAGCGAATCGAGGAGCTGATCCGGATCAACTACCTCGGCTCGGTCTGGTGCCTCCAGGCGTTCCTGCCCGCGCTCGAAGCTGCGGCTCCGTCACACCTGGTGAACGTCGTCTCGGTCGCGGGAACGGTCGCGGTCGGGCCGTACTCGGCCTCGAAGCACGCACAGCTGGCCTTCTCCCGATCGGTCGCGCGCGAGCTCCGGCCTCGCGGGATCCACGTGCACACGGTCAACCCCGGGTTCGTGCACACCGAAGGCTTCCCGCAGGACTGGCTGCTGCGCGGCCGGTTCAAGCGAGTCGTGGTCGGCCCCGAGCGCGTGGCGGACAGCATCGTCCGCGCGATCGAGCGCGACCGGGCCGAGATCTTCGTCCCGCGCTGGTACCGGGCGGCCGCGATCGCGCAGGCGCTCGTCCCCGGGACGTTTCGACGCGTGTCCACGCGACGCAGGACTCCCTAGCTACGGTGCAGGAATGGAGATCGAGTTCCTGTTCTGGGACGGCTGCCCGTCGCACCCGGAGGCCAGGCAGCTCCTCGACGACGTCCTCGCCGAGCGGGGCCTCGACGCCGAGGTGAAGGTGCGCGAGGTCTACACACAGGCCGAGGCCGAGGAGCTGCGCTTCCCCGGCTCGCCGACGATCCGCGTCGACGGGAAGGACGTCGACCCGGACAGCGCGTCCGCGCGCCCCGCGCTCAACTGCCGCATCTACCGCAAGCCGGACGGACGTCCGTCCCCCGTGCCCACCCGCGAACAACTGGAGGCCGCACTGTCATGACGATCGCTCTCGCCACCGAGGCTCCCACCTTCGACCTGCCGGGCGTCGACGGCCGGCAGCACTCGCTCGGCGACTACGCGGACACGCCCGCGCTCGCCGTCGTCTGGTCGTGCAACCACTGCCCGTACGTGCAGGCGTGGGAAGGGCGGATGATCGAGCTGCAGCGCGAGTTCGGCGACCGGGGCTTCGGGCTGGTCGCGATCAGCTCGAACGACGCCGACGCGTACCCGGAAGACTCGTTCGAGGCGATGCAGGCGCGCGCCGAGGAGCAGGGCTTCAACTTCGACTACCTGTACGACGAGGACCAGTCGGTGCTGAACGCGTACGGCGCGGAGCGCACGCCCGAGGTCTTCCTGTTCGACGGCGACCGCAGGCTCGTCTACCACGGCGCGATCGACGACTCGCGCGAGGAGGACGAGGTTTCGGAGCGCTACTTGCGGGACGCGATCGAGGCCGTGCTCGCCGGCGAGTCGCCCGCGGTGGACGAGACTCCGGCCGTCGGCTGCAGCGTCAAGCGGAAGCCGTAGCGCCGAGCGCGGTCACGGGGGGCCGGCTCAGGTTTCGAGCGGAACGGACGGCGCCTCCTTCTTAGGCACAGTCCACCTCCTCCCCGCTGCGATCCTATTCGGATCGGGCGCACGCGTCTGTCACGGAATCGCGCCGAAAGCGCTACTTCGACGGCGCTTGTTCGCGCCTGACGAGCTCGAGCGCCTCCTCGCGCGTCGAGATCGTTCCTGCCGCGCGCTCCTCGGCGATCAGCTCGAGCAGGCGGCCGATCTCGGGGCCCGGCGGCACGCCGAGCTCGTCTCCGCGCAGCAGCGGCTCCGCCGGCTCGCGCTCCCGCGCCGCGAGCACCTCGTCCTCGAGCTCGGGCGCACCGACGAAGACGAGGGCGTCGAGCGCCCACGGCTCGGTCGCCCGGCGGAAGCGGTGGATCGACCGGGGCGAGCCGTCCTCGGGCGCCTGCGCGTGGAGAAGCTTCTGCGCGTAGCGCTTCGTCTCGTTCGAGACCGGAAAGCGGCGGAGCGCATCGCCGAAGACCGCGACGAGGCGGAACGCAGGCCGGTCGACGAGCGCGGGCCGGTCGAGGCCGGCGCTCGATCCTTCGAGCGGCGCCAGCAGCCCGAGCTCGTCGGCACGACGGTAGCCGTCGACCGAGAGCCGCACCAGCTCGGCGAGCGTTCGCTCGCGCGCCGGCTCCGTGACGAGCGCCGCATGCTCGCGGACGAGCCGCTCCGTCTCGGGCTCGAGCCGGAAGCCGAGCTCGTCCTCGAGGCGCACCGCGCGCATCAACCGCAGCGGGTCGTCCGTGAACACGGCCGGCGAGACGACTCGGATCAGCCGCGCGTCCAGATCGGCGCGTCCCGCGAACGGATCGACCGCCTCGCCGCCGGCCAGAGGGACCGCGATCGCGTTGATCGTGAAGTCCCGCGTCGCCAGGTCCTCCTCGATCGTCCCGGTGAACGGCGTGAAGTCGACGGTGTGCCCGCCGTCGAGCGCGACCCGCCAGGCTCCGTGGCGCTCGGAGAGCGGGAACGGCGCGCCGCCGGAGCGATTCGCATACGCCCGCGCAGCTCCCTCCGGCTCGCGGACGGCGACGTCGAGGTCGACGAGCTCGCGTCCGAGGAGCTCGTCCCGCACCGCGCCGCCGACGACCCAGGCCTCCTGGCCGGCGAGCAGCTCTCTCGCGAGCTCACGCATCGATCACCACTCGCCGCGCACGCGTCGGGCTCGAGTTGATGCGCGTCGAGAGCTCGTAGTTCAACGTGTCCGCCACCCGCGCGTGATCCTCGATCAGGACGCCGTGGCCGATGAGCGTGACGGGCGTCCCCACGGGCAGCTCGCGGTCGAGCTCGATCGCGATCGCGTCCATCGAGACGGCGCCGACGACACGACACGGCCGGCCTTCGACGTGCACGTGCGTCCCGGTCATGTCCCGGCGGAAACCGTCCGCGTACCCCACGGGCACGAGGCCGATCCAGGTCGGCTCCCGCGCGACGAAGACCCTCCCGTACCCCGTGCTCTGACCGGGCGCCAGCTGCCGAACCTGGGCGACGTAGCTCTCCCAGCGCAGCACGGGCTCGAGCCCGTCCACGGCCGGCGGCTCGCCGAAGGGCGACATCCCGTAGAGGGCGACCCCACAGCGCGCGGCGTCGAGGTGGGACTCGGGGATCCGCAGGGCGGCCGCGCTGTTCGCAACGTGCCGGATCACGTTCGCGTAGCCGGCCGTCGCCGCCTCGAACCGCTCGATCTGGGTGCGCGCGAAGGCCGGATCGGAGTCCGCGGTCGCGAGATGGCTCATCAGCCCGACGACGTTGATCGGCGGCGCCGGCAGCTCGGACAGGCCCCAGCGGCCCATGCCCGTGTCGAGCTTGAGGTGGACGCGGACGCCCTCGGGGATCGGCTCGTCGAAGACCGCGAGGTCGAGGTCGGCGTCGCGCGCCTGGGCGACGTCGCGGTCGGTGCTCGGCCCGAGGACGAGGATGCGCACGCCCTGGAACTCGCGCCGGAGCGGCAGCGCCTCGGCGACGGTCGCGACGCAAAGCGCCAGCGCGCCTTCACCGAGCGCCGCGCCTGCGACGTCGACCGCGCCGTGCCCGTAGCCGTCGGCCTTGACCACGGCCCATAGCTGCGAGCGCCCGAGGACGCTCCGCAGCCGACGGACGTTGCGCCGCACCGCGCCGAGGTCGATCGTGATCTCGGAGCGGTGCATCAGTGACCGGAGAGCACCCTCGGCAACGCGTCGAGCAGGTCGCTCGCGATCATTCCGGCGCCCAACGAGGCCTCGATCGCGGCCCAGTGGTGCGCCGTCGCGCCCGCGGCCGCTGCCAGCCGCGCGTCCATGCCCTTGGCGAGGAACGCGGCGATCACCCCGGTCAGGACGTCGCCCGTCCCGGCCGTCGCGAGGCTCGGATCACCGCCGTCGACGAGGACGCCCGCTCCGGGCGCGGCGATCAGCGTCCCGGCGCCCTTGAGCAGGACGACGCAGCCGAAGCTCGTCGACCACCCGGCGCACGGCCGCGATCCGGTGCGCGTCCACCCAGGAGGCCTCCTCGCCGATCAGCCGGCCCAGCTCGCCGGAATGCGGTGTCAGCACGCGCGGCGCGGGCCACTCGGCGGGCTCGAGCGCCCAGAGCGCGTCGCCGTCGACAACGGCCGGCAGCTTCGCCTCCGCGAGCACACGACGCACGAACGCCTTCGTGCCCGTCGCTGCGCCCGAGCCCAGGGCCGATCGCAAGCGCGCCTGCTTTCTCGACCAGCTCGAGAACCGTGCCCGCAGCCTCTTCGGTCACGAGCCCGTCGCCGTCCGAAGACAGCGGCCGCTTGACCGCCTCCAGCACCCGCTGCTCGAAGACGTGCACCGCAGGCTCCGGGCCCGCGAGCGTCACGTAGCCCGCGTCGGAGCGGAATGCGGCGAGCGCCGACAGGCAGGGCGCGCCCGGTCATCCCGCGCGAGCCGCCGACGACGACGACGTGGCCGGACGTGTACTTGTTGCCCTCGGGGCTGCGCCGCGGAACCAGGTCGAGGATCGATCGCGAGACGCGCCCGTTCGCGGTCTCGATCGGCTCGAGGCCGATGTCCGCGACCTCGACGTAGCCGGCGAGAAACGCACCGGGCGTCACGTAGTGGCCGACCTTCTCCCCGTGGAACGTGACGGTCAGGTCGGCGTCGACAGCCACGCCCGCAACTTCGCCCGTCGAGGCATCCACGCCCGACGGAAGGTCGACGCTGAGCACGGGCGGGCCGAGGTCGTTGATCTGCTCGATCAGCCGGGCCGCACCCGGGCGCGGCTCGCCCTCGAAGCCGGTGCCGAACAGCGCGTCGATGAGCACATCCGGGTCGCCGAGCTCCTTGTCCTCGTCCTCCGGCTTCGCGTCGACGACGAGCACCTCGCGGCCCGCCTCCTCGAGCACCCGGGCGGCTACCCGGCCGTCGCCGCCGTTCGAACCGCCTCCGCAGACGACCGTGAACTCGCGCGCGTCGCCGAAGTCCTCGAGCGCGTGCTGGGCGACCGCCCGCCCTGCGCGCTCCATCAGCTCGTCGACGGTTCCGGGGTACGCCTCCTCCGCCGCCCGCATCTCGGCCGCGGTGTAGAGCGGCTCACGCATCCTGGTCGGCAACGAGGCAGACCGCCGTCGCGAGGCCCTTCGAGTGCGACATCGAGAGGTCGATCGCCCCCGCGCGCACCTTCTCGGCCCAGGCCTTCGTCCGCCCGGAGAGCTTCACGCCCGGCTTCGGCCGGCCGACGATCTCGATCTCGCGCCAGGTGAAGCGAACGCCGCAGCCGAGCGCCTTGCCGACGGCCTCCTTGCCCGCGAACCGCGCGGCGTAGTGCTGGGCCGGCCGCCCACGGCTGTCGCAGTACTCGCGCTCGGCGTCGGTGAAGCAGCGAGCCCGGAACCCCGCGTAGCGCTCGAGCGCGCGCTCGATGCGCTCGATCTCGATCAGGTCGACGCCGACCTTCATCTAGAGCTCGGCGAGATAGTCGGGAACGTCGCCGATCGAGTCGACGACCGCGTCCGGCTTCACGAGCGCCTCGACGAGGGTCTCCTCGCGGAACTTGCCCGTGCGGACGAGGATCGTGCTCAGGCCGCAGCTCTTCGCGCCCGCGATGTCCGCGTCGAGGTCGTCGCCGACCATCCACGTGAGCTCGGGATCCGCGTCGAGCGCATCGAGCGCCGCGCCGAAAAAGGCCGGGCTCGGCTTTCCGAGCACCGTTGCCTCGATCCCGGCCGCGTACTCGAGGCCCGCGACGAAGGCGCCCGAGTCGAGCAGCGGGCCGCGCGACGTCTGCCACCACGGGTTCTTGTGCAGGCAGAAGAGCTCGGCGCCGGCCTCGAGCTCGGCGAACGCGCGGGCGAGGTTCATGTAGCTGAAGACGCGGTTCGTCTCTTCGGTCTCGTCCGCGCCTCCGAGGAGGACCGCGTCCGCTTCCTCGCCGACGAGCTCGACGCCTTCGAGCTCCGTGCGGATCGCCGCCATGGTCAACGCCAGCACACGCCTCCCGGCCAGCGTGCGCGCCGCCGCGCGAGGCGTCGTCTCGAGCTCCTCGTCCTCGAGCTCGACGCCCGAACGCCCGCAGATCGTCGGCCAGGTCGGCACGCGAGCGCGTGGTGCTGTTGGTGATGAAACGCAGCCGGTGGCCGTCGTCGCGCAACCGCCGGATCGCCTGCCCCGCGCCGTCGATCGGCCGGCCCGAGATGTGGAAGACGCCGTCGATGTCCAGGAGAATGGCTGCCATGGAGCGCGAGTCTATTCGCGTCACGCGGTCTGTCTCCATCCCGCTCTCGGAGATCGCCTTCCGCTACTCGCGTTCGAGCGGCCCAGGCGGCCAGCATGCGCAGAAAACGGAGACGCGGGTCGAGGCGCTCTTCGACGTCGAAGCCTCGTCGGCGCTCACCGACCGGCAGAAGAACAGGGTCGTGCGCAAGGCCGGCCCGGTCCTGCGCGCGGTCGCCCAGGACGAGCGCAGCCAGGCGCGAAACCGCGAGCTCGCAACCGAGCGAGTCGCCGACGCGCTCCGCGAGGCGCTCCGCGTCGAGCGCCGCCGAGTGGCGACGAAGCCGAGCAAGGCGGCGGTCGAGCGAAGGCTCGAGCAGAAGCGCCGCCGGTCGCAGACGAAGAAGCTTCGTCAGCCGCCTCGCGACTGAATGCGGTAGATCACGCCGCGACCCCAGTCGGCGACGAGCAGCCCGCCCTTCGGGTCGACGACGAGCGCGAGCGGATGGTCGAAGCCGCGCGCAAAGGTCGTCACCGCCTTCGCGCGCCCGCCCGGGCCGAGGTCGATGCGCACGAGCCTCCGGCCGTGCCGGTTGCTCAGGTACTGGCCCCAGAGCGCGACGAAGAGGTCGCCGCGCCAGAACGCGAGCCCGTCCGCGGACGAGTGCGGCTCGAGGTACGCGATCGGAGGCGTCACACCGCGGCAGCGCCCCACGAGCACGCGCTTCTGGTAGCTCGGCCAGCAGCGCGGCCAGCCGTAGAAGGCGCCCGGCCGGATGAGCACGACCGAATCGGCCGGCTCGGGATGTGCGGCGGTGCCGAGGTGGTCCTGCCCGTTGACGGACGCATAGAGCCGATTCGTGCCCGGCTGGAACGCGAGCCCGTACGGGTTGCGCAGCCCCCGGGCGACGATTCTCAGGCCGGTGCCGTCGGGCCTGACGGAGAGGACCGTCGCGCTCCGTGGGTCTTTCTCGACACAGACGTCGCAGGTCGAGCCGTTGCCCAGGTACAGGCGCCCGTCGCGGCCGAGGACGACGTTGTCCTGCTGGTGCTCGCCGAACGGCAGACCGCTCACGACGACGCGATGGTTGCGAAGCGTCGACCCGCGCAGGACGAATCGGCTGAGCCGGCCCTGCTCCGAGACGAACAGCGTCCGCCCGCGCCAGACGAGGCCGAGTGGTGTGTGCAGTCCGCGCGCGACGACGACCGGCTTCCGTGACCCGCGCGGCGCGACCACGAGCAGCCCGGTGTCCTCGGTCACGTACAGGCGGCCGTCCGGCCCCCACGCCATCGCGGTCGGGTTGTCGAGGCCGGAGGCGAACGTCGACACGCCGTAACCGGGCGGCACGCTGATCCTCACGGGCGGCGCTCCCGCGGCGGGAGCGAGCAGCGCAGCCGCGACGACGACCGCGGCCAGGCTAGTGCTGATGCGCATGCTCACGTGGCCGCGCGCCCTCGAGGTACCGAGCCGGATCGGCGTCGAAGCGCGCCTTGCAAGCCGGGCCCGCAGAAGTAGTACGTCGTCCCGTTCCACTCGCTCGAGAACGCGGTCTTACGGTCGACGGTCATTCCACACACAGGATCGCGGGCGCCGTGCCGCAGCGTCAGGCCGACCAGTACCGCGGCAATCCCGAGGAAGACGATGTTCAGGAACGTCGTGTAGTTCCAGCCGATCGCGCGCTCGGTGATCGAATCGACGTCGGGCCGTTCGGACGGGATCAGGCCGGCCAGGCCGAACACAGCGCTCACGAGGAGCGACGCGAGAACGATCGCAGCGAGCATGATCGACGAGAGGACGACCGCGATCCTCGTCCCGTAGTACTTCCGGTAGATGAGCAGGATCGGGATCACGAGCAGGTCGGCGTAGATGAACGCGATCACGCCCGAGAACGAGATCCCACCGGCCCAGAGCACGGCGGCCAGCGGCACGTTGCCGATCGAGCACACGAACGAGAGGATGGCGACGAGCGGCCCCACGATCACGTTCTCCGGGATCCGGATCCAGGCGGGCGCATCCGTCAGGAAGAGCGCGTTGAAGAAGCTCATCGGCAGGAGCGCGACGAAGCCGGCGATCAGGAACCCGGCGCCGATCTCCTTCCAGAGCATCTCCCAGTCGCCGCGAAAGTTGTACGCGACGTCCGACCACGCGTCGACCGACGTCAGTCTCCTGCGCCAGGTCAGGCCCCCGGAGGCGGCCGAGTGGTGCTCGTGCCCGGTCTGCGCCTCGAGCGCGTTCCTGCGCGCCTCCTCCTCGAGGCTGCGCGTGACGAAGAGCCTGAGCCCCGCCCACATGAACGCGATCAGGAGCACGCCGCCGACGAGCTCCGCGAGCGTGAACTCCCAGCCGAGGAAGATCCAGATCACGATCCCGAGCTCGAAGACGAGGTTCGTCGACGCGAACTGGAACGCCATCGCCGACACGAGGCTCGCGCCCTTCTGGAGCATCGACTTCGCGATCGCGACGGCGGCGTAGCTGCACGACGACGAGGCCGCGCCGAGGCCGGTCGCGAGGGAGACGGTCCGCAGGTCGCGCGCCCCGAGAGCGCTCTGCATGCGCGACCGCGGGATCCAGGCCTGCACGATCCCGGAGAGCGCAAAGCCGAGGATCAGCGCCCAGCCGACCTCCCACGCCATGCGGAAGGCGTTCCAGAGACCGTCGCCGATCCAGTTGAGCACGTCCATGTGGCGAGCCTAGACCGCTGATCGCTGCCGACGCCGGTACGCCCGCGTCTTGAGCCGGTTGCCGCAGAGGGACATCGAGCACCAGTGGGCCGAGCGGTTCTTCGACTCGTCGAAGAAGGCCCAGCGGCAGTTGCGGCACGCCTTGAGGCGCTCCCAGCTGCCGTCGAGCATCGCGGTCACGGCGACGCTGACGAGCCGTCCGCAGAGACCGTCGATGCCGTCGGCCTCGGGCTCGAGCTTCGGGGTCTCGCCGACGAAGACGACGGACTAGCCGTGCCGCGCGCGCGGTGTCCGTGAGCACGGCCAGCGCGGCTGCATCTCGCTCTCGGTCGCGGTTCGCCGCGAGCAGGGCGCGGAAGGCCTCGCGGAGCTCGAGCGCCTGGTCGAGGTCGCGATTCGTGAACCGCGCACCTGCGGGCGCGAGGTCCCGCTCACGCGCCCAGGCCGCGAGGGCGGCGGGATCGCCGAGCCACTCGCGCTCGTTCTCGAGGTCGACGGTGTTGACGAACGCCTGCACGAGCCGGAGCGGCTGCGGCGCGGCTTTCGGTACGTCGTAGCGGGGAGCCTTCGACACCTGCAAAAATACTTTACCGGTGTTAAAGGAGCACACCACCACGTCGCTGCGCCGACTGGCCGTCCCGGTCCGGTTTCGGATTCCGCCGCGTGACGGCGCGTCCCGCCGCGTTCGTGCTCGCCGCTGCCGGCGTCGCGTTGGCCGCGTGTGCGCTCGCCACGGTCTCTGCCGCAAGTCTCGTCGTCAAGGACCGCGCGGTCGGCCGGGCGATCGCGGCCCTCCCGCCCGATCAACGCGCCGTGCGCGTGACCTGGGTCGGCGTGAGCACGATTCCGGCGGACAGCTTCGCGTCGCTCGACCGGCAGGTGCGCGCGGTCACCGAGGCCGCTGGGCACGCGGCCGCCGACCGCGGTGCGTGCTCTACCGCGACACCCGGTTCGGCAAGCAGATCGTGCGCCTCGGCGCGGTGAATGGGCTCGGCCGGGCCGTCGCACTCAGGTCCGGACGGCTTCCACAGTCGTGCGTGCCGGGGCGATGCGAGGTGGTCGCGATCGGCAAGAGCGGTTTCGGAGTGACGGGCTTCACCGTGACGGGCCGCGGCTCGCTGCGGAGCGATCCGGTCGCGAGCTTCTTCCAGAGCGTCGCGCCGGGTGGACGGCTGCGGCTCGCCGGCGGGGTCGACGGTCTCACGCGGCTGCCGGCGCTCAGGGACTCGTTCCGCACGTACGGATGGGTCGCGCCGCTCGGGCCGCACGACGTCAGAGGCTGGGACGTCGACGGCTTCCGGGCCCGGATCGGCCGCGCGAGCACTGCGCTCGAGGCGAGCTCTCCGAACTTCTCGCTGACGGCGCCGACGGTCGCGCTCGCGGACGCGGGCGCGAAGTCGCGGATCGCCGGCCGGCGGCTCCTGCTCGTCGGCGGCCAGGCGGTCGTCCTGCTGCTCGCGTTCGTCCTCCTCGCAGCCACGCGGCTCCGGCGAGGTGCCCGCGCGAGCTCGCGACGGCTCGACTCGTTCGGCGCGACCGGCACGCAGACGCGGCTCGCGGCGCTGGCCGAGGCCGCGCTCGTCGTCGTGCCCGCGACCCTGCTCGGCTGGCTGCTCGGAGCCGTCGCCGCGCTGGCGCTCGCCGAAGCGACGGACACGCCCGGCCAGGGCCGTCGTCTCCCGGTCGGTCGCGTCGGTGACCGCAATCGAGCTGATGCTCGCCGTCGCCGTGCTCGGGACGCTCGTCCTCTACCTCGGCTCCCGGGCGAGGGCCGTCGCGATCGGCGGGCTGACGATCTCGATCGCCGACGTCGCCGCCGCCGGCGCGCTCGTAGCGGTGCTCGTCGCCTTCGCGGTCGGAGGAGCGGACGCGCAGTCGCTCGCCTCGAGCGAGGGCACCGGGATCGTGCTCATGCTGCTTCCGGGACTGATCGCGCTCGTCGCCGCGGTCGTGATCGCCCGCGTGCTGCAACCGGTGCTTCGCGCGTGCGAGCGGGCCGCCGCCGGGCGCTCGCTCTCGCTCAAGCTCGCGCTGCTCTCGCTCGCGCGCGCTCCCGGGACGGCCACGGTCGCGATCGTCTTCGTCAGCGTCAGCGTCGGGCTCGCGGTCTTCGCGGCCGCCTACCGCTCGACGCTGATTCGGAACGACTCCGATCGCGCCGCCTTCGAGGTCCCCCTCGACTACACGGTCAAGCAGGACCCGAGGTTCGTCTCGGACGCGACGCCCGTCGGCTCCGCGTACGCCGCGCGCTTCAACGCGGTGCCGGTGATCCGCCTCCAGGGAGAGGCGCCGTCGCTCGACCGCCGCGCGGTGACGTTCCTCGGCCTCCCGGCCGAGCGATCTCACGCGACTCCACTGGCGCGGCGACTTCGCGTCCGAGTCCCCGAGCGAGCTCGCGCGATCGCATCGGAGGGCCGCCGGTCAGGCTCCAGGGCACGCGGATCCCGCCCGGCGCACGCGAGTTCCGGCTTCCGGTGACGATCCGCGGCGACTCGATCCACCTCTCGGCCAACATCCGCACGCCGAACGGCCGGTTCATCGTCCTCGACCTCGGAGAGCCGAACAACACCGGCAAGCCGGTCGTAGCCCGCGCTCCGATCCCACCTGCCGGCCGCGGCGGCCTGCTCGTCGGGATTCTGGTCGAGTTCTCGCGGGCGGAAGCGTTCACCGCGGCGCACCGGGAGACCGGCAAGGCGCCTACCTTCGCGGTCTTCCGCGCCGGGGTGCTCAAGCTTCAGCGGCCCGAGGTGTCCGGGGTCTGGACGCACACGGACGCTCCCGGTCGACTACCGCGACTGGGTCGGCGCCCGGGGGACGAGACCGCCTGCCGCGACCGCCGGATCGCTCGCGCTCCGCTACCTCCTGACCCAGGACCAGGTCTTCCGGCTGCGGCCCGCGCAGACCACCGACAGCGGCCCGATTCCGGTCATCGCCTCTGAGTCGCTCGCGCACGCGATCGGGAACGGCACGCTCCCGCTCTTCGTCGGGCCGGCGTCGGTGAACGTGCGCGTCGCCGGAACCGCGCGTCGCTTTCCGACCACCTCGGGCGACTTCGTCGTCTTCGACCGCTCGCGGCTCGAGACCGCGCTCAACGCATCCGTTCCCGGGTCCGGCGGTCGCCGACGAGGCGTGGGTCTCAGGCGCGACCGGGTCTCACCTCGCGGCTCGCTCAGAGCCCGCCGACTCCCGTCCGCATCACCTCGCGCCGCGCCGTCGAGCACGGGCTCCGGACCGATCCGCTGGCGCGCGGCTCGCTGCTCGTGCTCGGAGCCGCGGCGCTCCTCGCGCTTGGCGCTGTCGCTCGTCGGCCTCGCCCTGACGGTCGCCGTCGAGCTCCGCGACGAGGCCGGCGAGCTGTTCGACCTCGAGACCCAGGGCATGGGCCCGGCCGCGCTCAGGCACCAGGTCAGGCTGCGCGCGGGAGCCGTGCTGCTCGCGGGGCTCGTCGGCGGCCTGCTGCTCGGCGCCGTGCTCGCGCTCGCCGTGCTGAAGGCGCTCGCCGTGAGCGCGAACTCGACCACGCCGGTGCCGCCGCTCGTGCTCGCCCCGGACTGGCCCGTGCTGATCCTCGGCTTCGTCGTCTTCGCAGCGCTCGCGCTCGGCCTCGTCGCAGTGCTCACACGCGCCGCCTTCCGCGAGCAGACCGCCACGCCCGACCGCGGAGGCCGCATGACGCCTGCCGTCGAGGTCGAGGACGTCTTCCGCGTCTACGCGACGGACGAGGGGACGGCCGCCGCGCTTCAGGGGCTCAGCCTCACGGTGCAGGAGGGCGAGGTCGTGGCCGTGCTCGGGCCGAGCGGCTCGGGCAAGACGACGCTGCTCCGGATCCTGGCCGGTCTCGATCGGCCGTCCGCGGGCCGGGTTCGCGTCGCCGGGCGTCGACCTGCGCCGCCTGCGCGGCCGCGGGCTCGACCGCTACCGCAGCCGCCGGCTCGGCTACGCGGACCAGCGCTACACGCAGGCGCTCGCACCGGAGCTGACGGCCGGCGAGCTCGTCTCGCTCCGGCTCGCGCTCGCAGGCGAGTCGCCCCGCGAGCAGCGCAGGCGGACGACCGAGCTGCTCGGCCAGGTCGGGCTCGCAGACCGGATCGACGCCTATCCGCACGAGCTCTCCGGCGGCGAACAGCAGCGGGTCGCGCTCTGCGCGGCGCTCGCCCACCGCCCGCAGCTCCTGCTCGCCGACGAGCCGACCGGCGAGCTCGACGCGAAGAACGCCGCGGTCGTCTACGAGCTGATCGGGGAGCTGGCCCGCGCGCAGGGCACGACCGCGATCGTCGTCAGCCACGACCCGGGCTCGGCGTCGATCGCCGACCGCATCGTCCACATCCGCGACGGGCGGGTGAGCGCCGAGCAGGCCAAGGCGCAACCCGACAGCGAGGAGATCGTCGTCGCCCGCGGAGGCTGGCTGCGCGTGCCGGAAGAGCTCCTTCGCCGCGGCGGCATCGGCTCGCGCGCGAGGGCGAGGCTGGCGGAGCAGCTCGGTGCTGATCGAGGGCACGGAGGATGTCGTCGAGACGGAACCGGAGGCGCCGAAGCCCGCTCCGGCCGCGCCGACCGACGGCGTCGCGATCGAGCTCCGCGAACCTCGTCAAGCGCACGGGCGAGAGAACCGTCCTGTCCGGACTGAGCGCGGCCATCCACCCCGGCCGCCTCACCGTCGTCACGGGCCCGTCCGGCTCGGGCAAGACGACGCTCCTGCACCTGCTCGCGGGCCTCGACCTGCCGAGCGCCGGCGAGGTCGTCGTGCTCGGCGAGCGCATCGACGAGCTCGACCGCACGCGCCGCGCGGCGTTCCGCCGGGACCGGCTCGCGCTCGTCGCTCAGGAGCCGCCGCTCGTCCCGTTCCTGAGCGTCCGCGAGAACGTCGAGCTCTTCCTCGGCCTGCGCGGGCTCGACGGCGGCAACGGCCAGGCGCGGGAGACGCTCGCGGTCGTCGGCCTCGAGCAGCTGACGGAGCAACGAGTGTCGAGGCTCTCGACAGGCGAACAGGAGCGCGTCGCGATCGCCCGAGCGCTGGCGTCGGAGCCCGACCTCTTGCTCGCCGACGAGCCGACCGCTCGCCTCGACTACGCGAACGCGCTCGCGATCGGCGAGCTCCTCTCGCGCATCGCGCGCGAACGAGGAATCGCAGTCGTCTGCGCCACGCACGACCCGGCCGTCATCGAGCAGGCCGACGCCGAGCTCTCGCTGGTCTAGCTGACCGCCTCGACGGGCTCGGGGACCGGCCGCAGATAGCTCCGCATCACCTTGCGCGCGTAGAGCCGTTCGCTCGCGGCCCGGTAGAGAGCGAGAGCGTTGTCGCCCTCTTGCGGGAAGGCGGCCCAGCCGAGCGTCGCCTTCGTCCGTCCGTCCGCCAGCGCCCGCTCGAGACGCGCCACGAGCGGCGCCGCTCCGTCATCGCCCTGGATGGAAGCGAGGATCGCGAACTCGTCGCTCCCGACCCGTGCCACGTCGTCGTCCGGTCCGAACGACCTCGCAAGCTGGTCCGCGAGCCGCCGAAGCGCGTCGTTCCCCGCAGTGAAGCCCTCGTCGCGGTTGAAGTCCTTGAGCGCGTCCATGTCCGCCAGCAGGAGCACGAACCCGCTGCCGGCCGCGAGCCGTCGGGTGATCGCCGCCTCGAACGCCCTCGTGTTGGGCAGGCCCGTGAGCGAGTCACGTTCGGCGAGAACGTGGAGCTCCGCCAGCATCGTGCGGTTGCGCCCGGCGAACCAGCCGATCAGCCCGCCGATCGTCACGTACGTGACCGCGCGGGTGAGCGTGCCCACGCGGAGAACCTCGCCGGACTGGATGTGAGGGTTCAGGACGACACCGCTGGCATAGAGGCCCGTCGCCAGCAATCCGGCGGCGACCCCGAGCCGTGTGCCGACGGCCATCGCCGCCAGCGCGATCCCGAGGTAGTAGAAGTGCCCGAGCCCCAGCCCGGGTCGCTCGTAGACGAGGAAGGCTCCGAACGTGAGCGCGAAGCAGAGCCCCGCACAGAGGAGCAGGAGGTAACGCGACGCCGCAGGCATGCCGCCTCAGCTTCGCGGGTGCCGCGCCGCGCTACCTCCCTCTAAAGGGTGGAGCGCCTGCGCTACTCGACGGTGACGGTCTTCGCCAGGTTCCGCGGCTGGTCGACGTTCAGGCCCTTCAGCCGGGCGATCCGGTACGCGAGCAGCTGGAGCGGCACGATCGCGAGCACGGCCTGCAGGAACGCGGGCGTCTTCGGGACGTAGATGACGTCGTCTGCGTGGTGCTGGATGTCCTCGTTCCCGTCGGTGGCGATCGCGATCACGTGCGCGCCGCGCGCCCGCGTCTCCTGGATGTTCGAGACGACCTTGTCGTAGACGTGCGAGTTCGTGGCGATGCAGACGACCGGCGTATCGACGTCGAGGAGCGCGATCGGGCCGTGCTTCATCTCGCCGGCCGAGTACGCCTCGGTCGGGATGTACGAGATCTCCTTCAGCTTGAGCGCGCCCTCGAGCGCGACCGGCAGCCCGATGTGCCGCCCCAGGTAGAGGAAGAACGGCTTGTCGTAGAAGCGCTGGGCGATCTCCTCGACCGGGTGGCTCCCGTCGAGGAAGTCCTGCATCTTCTCGGGCAGCTCGTACAGCTGGTCGAGGATGAACTCGATCTCCTCCTGCGGGATCGTCTTCTTGACCTCGGCGAGCTTGAGCGCGATCAGGCTGATCAGCGCGACCTGGGCGGTGAAGGTCTTCGAGGCCGCGACGCCCACTTCGAGGCCGGTCCGCGTGTAGAGCACGGAGTCGACCTGGCGGGTCAGCTGCGAGCCCATCATGTTCGTGATCGCGACGGTTCGCGCGCCCTTCTCGCGGGCCAGCTTCATCGCGGCGAGCACGTCCGCGGTCTCGCCCGACTGCGAGATGCCGATCACGAGCGTGTCCTTCGAGAGCACCGGGTTCCGGTAGCGCCACTCGCTCGCGATGTCCGGCTCGACCGGGATGCGCGCCCACTCCTCGATCACGTACCGGCCGACGACGCCGGCGTGGTACGACGTGCCGCAGGCGAGGACCACGATCCGCCTCAGGTTGCGGATCTCCTTGTCGGTCAGCCCGAGGCTCTCGAGCAGCAGCTTGCCGTGCCGGACGCGGTCGCCGATCGTCTCGCGGACGCCTTCCGGCTGCTCGTAGATCTCCTTGAGCATGAACGTCTCGTAGCCGGACTTCTCGGCGGCCTCGTCGTCCCAGTCGACCGTGATCACGTCGCGCTCGATCGGCTCGGAGCCGTTCTCGACGCTCGTGAACGTGGCGCCGTCGGGCGTGATCGAGACGACCTCGCCGTCCTCGATCAGCTGGAGCCTGTTCGTGTCGCGCAGGAACGCGGTCGCGGCCGAGGCGAGGAACATCTCGCCGTCGCCCACGCCGACGATCAGCGGGCACTGGACCCGCGCGCCGACGAGCTGCTCCGGATGGTCGCGGTGGACGACGACGAACGCGAAGTGGCCCTCGAGCTCCTGGTACACCGCGCGCACGGCCGCAGCGAGATCCCCGTCGTAGTGCCGCTCGAGGAGGTGGACGACGACCTCGGCGTCCGTCTCGGTGGTGAACTCGTGCCCGTCCTTCTCGAGGGAGGCCCTGAGCTCGCGGAAGTTCTCGACGATCCCGTTCAGGACGACCGCGATCTTCGACTCGTCGCAGCCCGTGAGCGGGTGCGCGTTCTGCTCCGACACCTTTCCGTGCGTGGCCCAGCGCGTGTGGCCGAGCCCGGTCGAGGACATGCGAGCCGTTGTGCTTCGCGATCTGCTTCAGGTTGGAGAGGTTGCCGACCGCCCTGATGTAGTCGAGGCCGTCGTCCTCCAGCATCGCGAGGCCGGCCGAGTCATAGCCCCGGTATTCGAGGCGCTCCAGGCCGTGGATGAGTAGAGGCTTCGCCCGCCGTGGCCCGACGTATCCGATGATTCCGCACATGCCCTCTGAACCTCCCTTTTGAAGCGCAAAAGCTCGGCCTTCGCGACCCCCCGCGTCGGAGGCCGATCAACCGAGCTCTCGTCGAACCAGGGCGCTGATGCTAGCACAGAGCTGTGTTGCCTTTTGGAAATCCCTCGCTTCGGCTAGGACCCGTACGACCGGTTCGGTCCCGGACGGGCGGACGAGAATGCGCCCGTCTCCGGCCAGTTCCCGGTTGGTTCGCTCGACCTCGTCGAGCAGGGCGGACGGCAGTGATCTCGTGGCGACCGGGACGTTCTCCTGCACCTGCGGGTAGCGCGGCATCACGGCCGCGGCCTCGTGGAGCGTGCGCCCTTTGAGCGCTCCGCAGAGGAGGAGCGCCGCGGCCAGGCCGTCGCCGGTCACGTGGTCGCGCAGGTAGATGATGTGGCCGGACTGCTCGCCGCCGAGGAGGCCGTCGCGCTCACGGAGCGCCTCGAGCACGTAGCGGTCGCCGACATCCGTCACGACGACCTCGATCCCGTGCTCGCCCATCAACTGGTGGAAGCCGAGGTTCGTCATCACCGTCACCGCGACCAGGTCGACGCCGAGGTCGAGCGCGAGCACGGCGAGGATCTGATCGCCGTCGACCGCGTTCCCTTCGCCGTCGACTGCGAGCATGCGGTCGCCGTCGCCGTCGAACGCGATCCCGAGGTCGAAGCCGCCGTCGGTCACGACGCCTTGCAGGAGCGAGAGGTCGGTCGCGCCGCAGCCGACGTTGATGTTTTCACCGTCCGGGTCCGCGGCGACGGTCGTCACCTCCGCTCCGAGCTGCTCGAATGCGGTCGGAGCGATGCCCGAGTAGGCGCCGTTCGCGCAGTCGACGGCGATCCTGAGGCCGGACAGGTCGCTCCCGAACCGCTCGACGATGTGCTCGAGGTAGCTGTCGGTCGCCACGCCGACGTGGTCGATCGCTCCCGGGTGTTCGGCCGGCTCGGCGTCGAGGAGCGCCTCGATCTCCTCCTCGGAGGCGTCGCTCAGCTTGCGGCCGTCGGCGTCGAAGAACTTGACCCCGTTGTACTGCGGCGGGTTGTGCGAGGCGGAGATCACGACACCGAGATCGAGCGCGAGCAGCGCGACGGCCGGCGTCGGCAGCACGCCGGCGAGAACGGCGTTCCCACCTGCGGATGCGACTCCTTCGGCGAACGCCTCCTCTAGGTCGGGCCCCGAGCCGCGCGTGTCGCGCCCGATGAACACGCGGCCACGTCCCGACCAGGCAGCGCTCGCACGGCCCAGTCTCTGCACCAGGTCCCGGGACAGGTCCTGGCCGACGACGCCGCGGACGCCGTCAGTACCGAAGTACCTGCGGCGCCAATTAGCGCTTGGAGAACTGCGGCGCCTTGCGGGCCTTGTGCAGGCCGGCCTTCTTGCGCTCGACCTTGCGTGCGTCCCGCGTGAGGAAGCCTTCGCGCTTGAGCGGAATGCGCAACTCGGGATCGGCCTCGACCAGGGCGCGGGCGATTCCGTGCCGAACCGCGCCTGCCTGACCCGTGGGGCCTCCTCCCTGCGACGCGGACGCGCAGGTCGTAGCGGCCTTCGGCGCCGGCGAGCCTGAGCGGAGACATCACCGTCGTCCGGTGCGTCGCGCGCGGGAAGTACTCCTCGATCGTGCGGCCGTTGATCCACGTCGTGCCGTCGCCGGGACGCAGGATCACGCGCGCGACGGAGGTCTTGCGCTTGCCGGTGCCCTGGTACTGCGCCAGCTCAGCCATTTCCGTTCTCCAGCGGCAGCGGTTTCGGGCCCTGGGCCTCGTGCGGATGCTCCGGCCCCGCGTACACCTTGAGCTTCAGCAGTTGCGCGCGGCCGAGACGGTTTCGGGGGAGCATGCCCTTGACGGCCTTGCGGAGCACCTCGGTCGGCCGCCGTTCGAGCTCGTCGCGAAGCGGACGGCTGCGGAGGCCGCCCGGATAGCCGGAGTGCCGGTAGTACATCTTGTCGTCGAGCTTCTTCCCGGTGACCGTGATCTTCTCCGCGTTCACGACGACGACGAAGTCGCCGGTGTCGACGTGCGGCGTGTACTGCGGCTTGCCCTTGCCGCGCAGCGTGTCGGCGATGCGCGTCGCGAGCCGGCCGAGGGTCTTCCCCTCGGCGTCGACGACGTACCAGTGGCGCTCGATCTCGCCGGGCTTTGCGTTCCAGGTCTTCTGCATGGCAAAAAGGCGGCGGACCATGCGTCCGCCGAGGCGCGATTGTACCAGCCGTCATGCGGCGGGCTCGGGGGCGGGCCGGATGCGGGCGAGGAAGATGGCCGGCGCGACCGCGATCGCCGTCGCGCCGAGTGCGAGGGCCGCCACTCCGAGCACGTCCAGAGCGACGCCGCCGAGCAATGCGAGCGCCGCGGCGGTCAGTCCCGAGAGCAGATCGCTGAAGCCGAGGAGCTTTCCGCGCTCCGCAGGCAATGTCGCGTCGGCGAGCTGCGCGGTGGCCGCGACGAACGACAGGTTCCAGCCGATGCCGAGGCCGAAGAGGAGAAGCGCAGTCGTCGGCACGCTCGTCGCCCAGGTCAGCCCGGCACACGAGATCGCCATTACGAACAGCCCACCGGCGAGCGCGGGACCGCGCCCGATCTTGTCGATCAGCGTCCCGATCACGAGCACGAGCGCGTACATCCCGAGCACATGCGCGCCGATGATCGGGAAGACCGACTGCTGCGAGTGGTGGTGGTGCTCGACGACGACGAACCCGGTCAGGTTCATGACCGAGACCATCACGCCGAAGCTCGCGATCGCGGCCAGCATCGCCGGGATCACGCCCGGCCGCCGCAGGATCTCCCGGAGCGGAGCGGCTTCGGTTGTCGCGTTTGTCAGCCGATCGGGCGTCGATCAGCTCCGCGATCACCTTCGTGTCGGGCCGCACGGTCAGCGCGAGCCCGCACGTGACCAGCGACAGGCCGGCGGCCGCGAGCCACGGGACCGTCAGCGTGTCGGCGGCGACGTCCTTGCCTGCGAACAGCGGCCCGAAGAGCGAGGGGCCGAGGACCGCGCCGAAGACCGAGCCGAAGAGGACGAACGAGATGCCGCGGGCACGGCGTTCGGGCGGATACATGTCGCCCGCCGCGGTTCTGATCAGGAGCGTCACCGCTCCGGCGATCCCGGCGAACGCGAAGCCTGTGATGAGCGCGACTCCCGAGCCCCAGTGGGTGCCAACGGCGGCGAGGCTGTAGCCGATCGAGCCGAGGAGGAAACCGACGACGATCACCGGGACGCGGCCGAAGCGGTCCATGGCGCGCCCGGCTGGGAGGGCGGCCAGGGCCGAGGCCGTCAGGAAGATCGCCGGGCCTGCGCCGAGCAGCGACCGGAATCCGGTCACGAGGACGAACGACAGGGACAGCACCGCGGCGCCGAGTTGCAGGACTGTCGAGTAGAGCGCCTGGATGACCGCCAGGGTCGCGGTGTTCCGCGCGATCGGGAGGTGCTGCTCAGACAAGCGCGGCCAGCCCGGCTCGGAACTCCTGAGCGCCGCCGTGCGAGGGGTGCCGGATCCCGGCCGTCCCGAGCGCAGCCTCGGCGACCCGGCCCACCGGGACGACGCGGCGACCCGCGGCGAGGAGCTCGAGAAACGGACGGGACGCCTCGATCTCGGCGGCGCGCGGGCGGCGGTTGGACAGCGGCTCGCCCGGCCGGTGCGGGTGCGTCGGGACGACGTTCCAGAGCAGCACGTGCTCGGTCAGGCCGAGCTCCTCGAGCACGCGGTGGACGATCGTCGCCGACGACTCGGCCGGGCCGCTCCCGGTGAGCTGCCGCTCGGAGGTGAACGGGATCCCGCTGACGCGCGCGCCCCGGTAGCCGGCCGCCTCGCCGACGAGCAGGAGCTCGGCTTCGGAGCGCCGCTCGAGATAGTCGGCGAGCCGCTCCCGGAGCTGCGCCGACGCCGCGTACTGGTTGAACGTCGAGCCGATCCGAGCAGCCGCGAGGCGCTGGATCAAAACGCGTGCTCGCGCACCGACGGCGTGAAGAGGATCACGAGCTGCGCGACGATTACTCCGAGCAGGACGAACAGCGTCAAACCGAAAGCGAGCCCGACCAGCCACAGGGACGTCAGCGCCAGGACGTCGAGAACCGCGGCGAAGCTCCACGCGACTCCGGATCCCCGCCACAGTCCCCACAGGATCGCGCCGTACACCGCGATCGAGAACACCGTCTGACCGACGCCGGGATAGTCCAGCCCACCGGCGACCGCGGCGAACGGGTACGTCAGAGCGGTGAGGAACCCGTAGAGGAGGATGAGCCTCTTCGCTGGCGAGGTCGTCACGTCGAAAGGATAATCCGCTCGTTGCGCCGCCTCGCCCTCATCCTCGTGCCGGCCGCACGGCGCCAGTTCGGCGGCCTCACCAGCGTCCGCTGAGCGGCTCGATCGAGATCCGGACGCTCACGGACGGCGGTCAGCAGGCCGTCGACGTGGCGAAGCAGGTCGCGTCGTTTCTCGGGGAGGCTCGGCGGTCACTCGATCTCGCGCAGTACGACTTCCACCTGGCGCCCGAGACCGCAGAGCTCGTGGGCGGGGCGATCAAGGCCGCGGCAGCGCGCGGGGTCGCGGTGCGGATGATCTACGACGTCGGCCATCGGAACCCGATTCCCGTGCCGCCGCCGCCGGAGCCGGACGTCGAGCTGATCTCGTCGCTGGGCGTGCCGCACCGGCCGATCGCGGGCATCCCCGATCTGATGCACCACAAGTACGTCGGTGCGCGACGGCGAGGCCGTGTGGACCGGGTCGGCGAACTGGACGGACGATTCGTGGACGCGCCAGGAGAACGTGATCGTGATCGCGGAGTCGACGAAGCTCGCCGCCGACTTCACGGCGGACTTCGAGCAGCTCTGGTCGAAGGGGATCGTCGAGGACAGCGGCTTCGTCGAGCCCAATCCGGTGCGGGTTGCGGGGAACAACGTGCGCGCCTGGTTCACGCCCGGGTTCGGCGAGGCGTTGTCGCGGCGAATCGCGAAGCGGATCAGGCGGGCTCGGCGGCGCGTGCGGATCTGTTCGCCGGTCCTGACCGTCGCGCCGGTGCTGTCGGCGCTCTCCGAGCGGATCTCGGAGGGGCTCGACATCGCAGGCTGTCTCGACCGGCCGCAGATCGAGGGCGTCATCTACCAGTGGGGCATCGACGGGAACGCGGCCTGGAAGCTGCCGCTCCTGAGGCAGGCGCTGAAGGCCGACTTCTCGGCCAAGCCGTCGACGCCGTGGGGTCGAGCAGACCGTCCACGACTTCATGCACGCGAAGGTGACGGTCGTCGACGACGTCGTCTTCGCGGGCAGCTTCAACCTGTCGCGCTCGGGCGAGCAGAACGCGGAGAACGTGCTCGAGATCGAAGACCCGAAGCTCGCCGACCGCCTAGCCGCCTTCATCGACGAGGTCCGAGCCCGCTACCCCCGCTTCACGCCAACCTGAACGGGGTCAGACCCCTTTACAAATCGGTTGGCCGAAAAGGCCGGTGCACGAGCCGGCGAAACCGCCTGGCTCCGAGCGCCTGTGGAGAGATCGTCACGCTTTTGGAGCGGGGTCTGACCCCGTCAGGTGGCGACGGCGACGAGGGCGGCGATCAAGAGGACTGTCCCGAGGATCAGGAGCGCCAGCGTGATCGCGGCTCCCATCAGGATCCGTTTGCCCTCGGCTCCGAGGCGCTCGGGGAGCGAGCGCGGGTCGTCCGCGGTCACGATCCGGTACGCACGGCGCAGAACCCAGAATCCGATCAGGCGATACAGCACGGCCTAGGCGATATGCCCGGGCCGCCGCGGTCCTACTCCCACTCGATCGTGCTCGGGGGCTTCGACGAGATGTCGAGCGCGACGCGGTTCACGGCCGGAATCTCGTTGATGATCCGGCTCGAGATCGTCTCCAGCAGGTCGTAGGGCAGGCGCGCCCAGTCTGCGGTCATCGCGTCTTCGGACGTGACGGCGCGGATCACGATCGGGTACGCGTACGTGCGCTCGTCCCCTTGCACGCCCACGGAGCGGATCGCGGGCAGCACGGCGAAGCTCTGCCACAGGTCGCGGTAGAGCCCGGCCCGCCGCACCTCCTCCTGGAGCACCGCGTCCGCCTCGCGCAGGATCTCGAGCCGCTCGCGGGTCACGTCGCCGATGATCCGGATCGCGAGCCCCGGCCCCGGGAACGGCTGGCGCCAGACCATGCGCTCGGGCAGCCCGAGCTCCTCGCCCACGCGCCGCACCTCGTCCTTGAAGAGCAGCCGCAGCGGCTCGACGAGCTCGAAGTCGATGTCCTCGGGCAGGCCGCCGACGTTGTGGTGCGACTTGATCGTCGCCGCCACGCTCTCGTCCCCGCCGGACTCGATCACGTCCGAGTAGAGCGTGCCCTGGACGAGGTACTTGATCTGCCCGAGCTTCTCGGACTCCTGTTCGAAGACACGGATGAACTCCTCGCCGATCGTGCGCCGCTTCTCCTCCGGGTCGGTGATCCCGGCGAGCTTGCCGAGGAAGCGCTCCTCCGCGTCGACGTGGACGAGCGGCACGTGGAAGTGGTTGCGGAACGTCTCGACGACCTGCGCCGCCTCGTCCTTGCGCAGGAGCCCATGGTCGACGAACACGCACGTCAGCTGGTCGCCGACCGCCTTGTAGACGAGGAGCGCCGCGACGGCCGAGTCGACCCCGCCCGAGAGCGCGCACAGCACGCGCTCCGACCCGACCTGCGCGCGGATCCGCTCCACCTGCTCCTCGATCACCGCCGCCGCCGTCCACGTCGCCGGCGCGTCGGCCACCGAGTAGAGGAAGTTCTTCAGCAGGTCGTTCCCGTACGGCGTGTGCACGACCTCGGGGTGGAACTGGACGCCGTACAGCCGCCGCTCCGGATCCTCGAACGCCGTGATCGGGGTCGACTGCGACGACGCCACGACGCGCGCACCCTCCGGCGGCGCGGTCACCGAGTCGCGGTGACTCATCCAGCCGATCTGCTCCGGCGGCAGGTTCACGAACAGCTCGCCGCCCTCGGCCGTGAACTCGGTCTTGCCGAACTCCGAGACGCCCGTCCGCTCGACGCGCCCGCCGAGGTCCTGCGCCATGAGCTGCATGCCGTAACAGATGCCGAGCGTCGGGATCCCGAGCTCGAAGATGCCCGGATCGACCTTCGGCGCGCCGTCCGCGTAGACGGAAGCCGGCCCGCCGGAGAGGACGAGCGCCAGCGGGTCGCGCGCACGGAGCGCCTCCGGTGTGATCGTGTGCGGGACGAGCTCCGAGTAGACGCGGCACTCGCGCACGCGCCGCGCGATCAGCTGCGAGTACTGGCCGCCGCAGTCCAGAACGAGCACCGGCCGCTCTTCTGCGGCCGGCTCGGAGGTCGGAAGCGGGACGACTTCGCCCATCAACCCATCCCGATCTTCTGCGCCTGCTGCAGCGACTTGCCCTCGGTCTTGATCGACGGCGCGAGCATGATCTCGGCCTTCTGGAAGTCGTGGATCGACTCGTACCCGCAGGTCGCCATCGACGTCCGGAGCGCGCCCATCAGGTTCAGCGTCCCGTCGTTCTCGCGCGCCGGCCCGACCACGATCTCCTCGAGCGAGGCGCTCTGGTCGACCTGGACGCGGGCGCCGCGCGGCAGCGTCGGGTGGAACGTCGCCATCCCCCAGTGGAAGCCGCGCCCGGGCGCTTCCTTCGCGCGCGCGAGCGGCGAGCCGACCATCACCGCGTCCGCGCCGCAGGCCACCGCCTTCGAGATGTCGCCGCCGGTGCGCATGCCGCCGTCCGCGATCACGTTCACGTACTTCCCGGTCTCGAGCAGGTGCTGAACGCGAGCCGCGGCCGCGTCCGAGATCGCCGTCGCCTGCGGGACGCCGACGCCGAGGACGCCGCGGGTCGTGCACGCGTGGCCCGGCCCGACGCCGACGAGCACACCTTCCGCGCCGGTGCGCATCAGGTGCAGCGCGGTCTGGTACGAGGCGCAGCCGCCGACGAGCGTCGGGATCGGCAGGCTCGCGATGAACTCCTTCAGGTTCAGCGCCTGCCCGTTCGAGGACACGTGCTCGGCCGAGACGACCGTGCCCTGGATGACGAGGATGTCGAGCCCGGCCTCGAGCGCCATCTCGTAGTGCTCGCGCACCTTCTGCGGAGTGAGCGAGCCGGCCGCGAGGACGCCTGCGCGCTTGATCTCCTCGATCCGCTCTGCGATCAGCTTCGGCTCGACCGGGCGCTGCGTAGATCTCCTGCAGCCCGCGCGTCGCGCGGTCCTTCGGCAGCTTCGCGATCCGCTCGAGCTCCGCGTCGGGGTTCGCGTAGCGCGTGTAGATGCCCTCGAGGTTGAGGACGCCGAGCCCGCCGAGCTTGCCGAGCGCGATCGCGGTCGCCGGCGAGACGACGCCGTCCATCGCCGAGGCGAGGAGCGGCAGCTCGAGCAGGTGCGGGCCGAGCTTCCAGCCGATGTCGACGTCCTGCGGGTCGCGCGTTCGACGGCTCGGGACGATCGCGATGTCGTCGAAGCCGTACGCCATGTCGTGCCTTCTTGCCCCTACCGATCTCGACGTCCACTCAGCACCCCCTCGTATGCAAAAAGCCCAGGCTCGATGGATCGCCTGGGCCGGAAAAACACTCTCTCGTCACGCCTCTCAAGTGGCAGTCGATCGTACCAGCCTCAGGAGACGACCGGTTCGAGCTCGGTTACCTCGACGCCACCCGCGAGGCGACTCGCCTCGCGCGGGTCGAACCGGCCGGCGCCGACCTCGAGCGTCGAGGCCGCGCCGGCTGCGACGGCCGACCGGAGCGCCTCGTCGATCGGCTTGTCCGCGTCGCGCGCCGCGAGGAAGGCGGACAGGAGCACGTCGCCGGACCCGACCGTCGAGGCAGGCTCGACCTCGGGGGCCACGGCCCGCAGCCGCTTGACCTCACGCTCCTCGCGGAGCAGCGCGAAGCAGCCCGACTCCTGCGTGATCAGCACGTTGCGCGCACCGAGCTCGGCGATGTCGTCGAGCGCCTGGATGAAGTCCTGGTCCTCGTGGAACTCCTGGCCGACGAGGCTCTCCGCCTCGCGCTGGTTCGGCGAGACGAGGAACGGCTCGGCCGCAGTTCCCATCCGGAGCGGCTCGCCTTCCGCGTCGAGCACGGTCTTGATGCTGCGCTTGTTCAGCTCGCGGATCAGGTCCGCGTAGAAGTCGTCCTCGACCCCGCGCGGGAGCGAGCCCGCGAAGATGACGACGTCGGCCGCCCTCGCCAGGTAGCGCAGCTTCTCCCGGAACATCTCCAGCTCCTCGGGCTCGACGTGCGGGCCCCACTCGTTGATCTCGGTGTACGAGCTCGAGGTCGGGTCGACGACCGCGGTCGAGGTGCGCGACTCGTCGGCGATGCGGACGAAGTCGTTGAGGATCGCCTCTTCGGTCAGCTCCTCGACGAGGCGCGTCCCGGTCAGGCCGCCGGCGAGGCCCGGTTGCGACGACCGGCACCTCGAGCCGCTTCAGCGCCCGGGCGACGTTGATGCCCTTGCCGCCGGCGAGGGTCAGGCCCCCGCTCGCCCGGTGCCGCTGGCCGCGCTGGAAGTTGGGCACGGTCAGCGTCCGGTCGAGGGCTGCGTTCAGCGTGACGGTGACGATCATCGGATCAGGACACCCATCCCCACATGTTGTGCGCGGCGCGCTTCGCATACCAGCCCGCGCGGGCGGCGACGCCCGGCTCGTCGATCGAACGGGCGGCGACGAGCGGCGAGCGCGCCACGAGCTTGCCCCGCTCGTAGACGCGCACCTCGCCGAGCTCCTGGCCCTTCCGAACGGGCAGGTCGACACCCATCGGCGCCACGATACGTTCCACGAGCGGACGGCCCGTGACGACCGCTCGCCCGACCGAGCGCGGCGCCACGAGGTCGACGTCGCCGTTGTCATACGAGGTGCTGGCGCTCGCGTAGACATGGCCCGCGGTCACGGTCTGGACGACGCGGAAGCGCGCGAGCCCCCAGGTCATCAGGTCGGCAAGGCCGTCGTTGCGCACACGCCGCGACGGGCTGCCGAGGATCGTCGCGTAGACGGTGACGCCCGGGCCGCGGACCGCGCCGACCTCGGACCAGCCTGCGGCGGCGGTGTGCCCCGTCTTGACACCGATCACGCCCGGATAGACGCCGAGCAGGTCGTTCCAGGTGTGGAGACGGCGATCGCCTTCGATCGTCGCGTCGCGCATGGCGACGATCTTCCGGACGACCGGCTTCTGCATCAGCAGCCGGGCCAGCGTCGTCACGTCGCGCGCGCTCGAAACGTGCCCGGGCGCGTCGAGGCCGTCGGGGCGGACGAAGTGTGAGTCGTCGAGGCCGAGCTGCCGCGCACGCCGGTTCATCAGCGCGACGAACTTGGTCTCGCTGCCGTGGCCCACGTGGTCGGCGAGCGCCCAGGCGGCGTCGTTCGCGCTCTGGATGAGCGCCGCCTCGACGAGGTCGCGCACCGAGATTCGCTCGCCGGCGCGCAGGCCGATGCTGGACTCGCCGACGGCCGCCGCGTCGGGCGAGATCGTGACCATGTCGCTGAGCCGCGAACGCTCGAGCGTGACCAGCACGGTCATCATCTTCGTCAGGCTCGCGATCGGGACCCGCTCGCCGGGGTTGTGCGCGAGCAGCACCTCTCCGGTGCGTCCGTCCTCGACGAGATAGGAGCGCGCGTGGACGCTCGGTCCAGCCGAGAGGGCGGGCGGAACGAGGGCGAGTGCGGCCGCGCAGACGAGCAGGCCCAACTTCACGGGCGGGAAGGCTAGCCGTTAAAGCGCGCCGCGGACGACGAGCACGGCGGCCGTCACGAGCAGGAGGAACGCGACCGGGAGCGCGTACCGCTTCGCTTCTGTGCGCCAGTCCATCGTCACCACCCCGAGGCCGACCAGACCTCGCTCTTCAGCCGCGCCGCCTCGGCCGCTGCCGCGGCGCGCCAGTCGTCGTCCGTCGACCGGAACGCGTAGATCACCGAGCGCGACGCCGCGACGAGCGCGCTCGCCGGCCCGCTCGTGAACGCACGCGCCACGTCGGCCGGGCCCGCGCCCTGCGCGCCGATTCCCGGCAGGAGCAGGACGGCCCGTGGGAGCAACCGCCGGGCCTCGCCGACCGCGCGCGGATGCGTCGCGCCGACGACCGCGCCCACGCTCGACAGGCCGCGCTCGCCGACGAGCTCCTCGCCCCACTCCGCGACGAGGCTCGCCACGTGCTGCCAGAGCGGCTTCCCGTCCGAGAGGGCGAGATCCTGGATGTCGGCCACGCCTTCGTTCGACGTCTTGACGAGGCAGAAGATGCCCGCCCCTTCGCGCCGGCAGGCCGCGATGAACGGCTCGAGCGAGTCGAGCCCGAGATACGGGTTGACGGTCATCGCGTCGGCGATCGGCGGGCGGCCCTCGCCGGGCTCCAGGTAGGCCGAGGCATAGGCCCGCGCCGTCGAGCCGATGTCTCCGCGCTTCGCGTCGGCGACGACGATCAGGCCGGCCGTGCGCGCGTACGCGCAGACGTTCTCGAGCGCCTCCATCCCGGGCGGGCCGAGCGCCTCGAAGAAGGCGAGCTGCGGCTTCACGCCGACCGCATACGCGGCGACCGCGTCGATCACACCGCGGCAGAAGCGGGCGCAGGCATCGGCGGCTTCGCGGCGGCCGAGGCCCGCCTCGCCCGCGAGCTCGACCGGCAGCAGCTCGGGCATCGGGTCGAGCCCGACCAGAAGCTGGCTCCGCTTGCGCTCGACGGCCTCGGCGAGCCGATCGCCGAACGCGATCACGCTCGTCGTGGGCCCCGCCTCGAGGTCCTGCACCATCGGGGTGAGACTAGCGAGCGGCCCGGAAGAAAAGAGAAGGGCCGCATCGGCGGCCCCTCTCGAAACTTCCAGTGTTGCCGCAGTGCTACATCATCCCCGCGCCGCTCTTCACGGCCTGCTTGAGCTGACTGCCGGCCGAGAACTTGGGGACGGTCGTTGCCGGGATCTGGACTCGCTCCGTGGGATTCCTCGGGTTGACGCCCTGGCGCGCGGCGCGCCGCTGGGTCGTGAACTTGCCGAATCCGGTGAATGCCACCTCGCCGCCCGAGCGCAGGACATCGGTGATCGAGTCCAGGAACGCGTCCACGGCGTCCGCAGCGTCGCGCTTCGAGAGTCCTGCCTTGTCCGCGACCCTGTCGACGAACTCCTGTTTTGTCACGTGCATCCTCCCTCTAACGTTGCCGGTTAGCGCAGTCGGACCCTAACAGCCAAGCCGTTTCGGCTCAACCATGCGGCTTTGCGGCGGTTTTCTCCGCCGAGAGCAACTCTCCTGCCCGAAAAAGCGGCACGAGACGGGCTCCACGGCGCGCGAGAGCGTCCGCTCCGCCCTCCTCGCGGTCGAGCACGCAGACCGCGATTCGGCACTCCAGGCCCGCTTCTCGCACCGCGTCGAGCGCCTCTACGACCGCCCCGCCGGAGGTGACGACGTCCTCCACGAGGCACACGCGCTCGCCCGGCTCGAAGACGCCTTCGAGGCGATTTGCGGTGCCGTACTCCTTCGCCGCCTTGCGGACGATCAGGAACGGCAGCCCGGACGACATCGACGCCGCGGCAGCGAGCGCGACCGCACCGAGCTCGGGGCCTGCGAGCCGCACGGCGTCGGGCTCGTGCTCGGACACGGTGGCCGCGATGTGCTCGCCGAGCGCGGACAGCAACTCCGGCCGCGTCTCGAAGCGGTACTTGTCGAGGTAGTAGTTCGAGCGGCGTCCCGAGCGGAGGACGAAGTCGCCCTCGAGGTAGGCGTGCTCGCGGAGCGCGGCTCCGAGGTCCTCGCGCTTCACGTCGCGGCGGCCCGCAGCGCGTCGTGCGCGTGGACGAGCAGCGGGGCCGCCTCGGGCGAGTCGCTGTGCAGCGAGACGAGCGAGCCGTCGGCGAAGTAGAGGTCGATTCGCTCGCGCCCCTCCCGGCCCCGGCGCGCATAGAGGCCGATGCCGAGCAGCGACCCGACGGCGAACCCGAGCGCGATGAGCCTACGACGTCCCATTGCTCTTGGGCCGCGTCGTGCGCGGCTTCGGCTTGGGCTGGCTTCGGCTTCGGGTTTCGCGGCCGGCTTCGGCGGGCGGCTTGGCGACGGCCCGCAGGCATTCCTTCAGGTCGTAGAAGACGAGCCCGGCGGTGGGCTCGGCGGAGGTCGAAGCCGCGATCATCGTCGTCCCGTCCTTCACGACGAACAGGCTCCCGTCCCCGGTCGACGCCTCGATCTGCGTGAGCTCGCCCTCGCCGATCTGCGCCGCCTGCTCGAGCAGCGCCTTCGCGCTCGCGGCGACCTGCGCCGCCGGCTCGTCCGGGATCGTCGCGGCGACGACCTTGCCGTCGGCGCCGAACAGGACCGCGGACCTCGATCTGCGACGAGATCTCGGTCAGCTCGGCGAGCGCAGCGCTGGGCTCCGTCATGGCCGAGAGACTAGCCTCCCGCACAATGCGAGAGGTATTCAGCAAGTTTTTCGCAGATCGAGGGACGCACCTCGCCGCGATGATCGCCTATTTCGCGCTGCTCTCGTTCGTCCCGCTCGTCTTCCTCGCGCTCGCGTTCCTCGGCTTCGCCGGCCGCGCCGACGAGTCGAGCTACCTCGTGACCGAGCTGAACAAGGCGTTCCCGACGAGCTCCGTCGACAGCATCGTCCGCGTCGTGCGCTCGGTGCAGGACAACGCCGCGACGCTCGGCGTGATCGGCGCCCTCTTCCTCGGCTGGACCTCGCTCTCGCTGTTCAGCGTGCTCGAGTCGGCGTTCAACATCGTGTACGGAAAGCCGAACCGCTCCTTCCTGCACGGGAAGCTGCTCGCGGTCACGCTGCTCGTCGGGTCGCTCGTCACGCTGTTCGTCGGGCTGCTCGTCGGCTCGATCGGCTACGAGGTGCTGACGCGCTTCGCGGGCGCCTTCTTCGGCAACTCGTACGTTGCGTTCGTGAGCTCGATCCTGATCTCGACGCTCGCGGTCTTCGTCTTCCTGTTCACGGTCTACTACCTGCTCACGAACGAGAAGCTCACGTGGCAGGACGTGCTCCCGGGTGCGATCGTCGCCACGATCGCGCTCGAGACGAGCTTCCAGCTCCTGCCGCTCTACCTGCGGTTCTCGAAGAACGTGATCGCGCTCCAGGCATTCGGTGCGCCGGCGCTCCTGCTCGTGTGGCTGTACCTGATGGCGAACGTGATCGTCTTCGGCGCCGAGATCAACTGGTGGTACTCCCGCGGCCGCCGCGAAGCGGTCGAGTTCGAAGAAGCGCCCAGGACTCGCCTAGGTCGCCTTGTTCCAGCCTTCTTCGCCGTGGGCCCACGGCACCGCGTTGCTGCGCTCGAAGACGAGGTCGTTCTCGCCGCCCGCCCAGACGCCGATCGTGTCGCTGTCCGGGTAGACCGAGACTGCGTAGCCCTCGCCCCGCCGCGAGAACAGCAACGTCCTCGCGGGCGCGTCGCTGCGGTTCATGACCTTGTGCGCTCCCTCCGGACCGGCCGGGAAGCGGACGAGCTCGCCACGATCGACTGTGTGCTCCCCGTCCGGCGTGCGCACCACGACCGTCCCCTCGACGACGAGGAGCCACTCCTCGTCGTACTCGTAGTGATAGGGAGACGAGCCCTGGCCGGGCGCAAGGTCGTAGATGAACATGAGCATTTCGGTCGAGCCGGTCGCCTCGCCGACGTCGATCCTGCCCTCGGTGTTCGCTGCGCTGACGAGGTTGATCGAGTTCATGAGTGGATTATCGAGGCAAGCAGCGCGCGGGCGGCGAGAGCTCGGTGCGAGTTGTCCCGCTTCCAGTCGTTGCCGAGCTGCGCGACCGTTCGGTCCTCGCCGTCCGGGATGAAGACCGGGTCGAAGCCGAAGCCTTCGCTGCCGCTCAGCTCCTCGGCGATCCGGCCCTCGAGGACGCCCGTCCCGCGGTGCTCGGCTCCGTCCGGCGAGATCGCCACGAGCTCGCAGACGTAGCGCGCCCGGCGGCCGTCGCCCTGCACGCCTTCGAGCTCCTCGAGCGCGCGCTCCGCCTCCCGGCCCGCCGCCCAGCGCGCCGAGCGCACGCCAGGGCCGCCGCCGAGCCCCTCGATCTCGACGCCCGAGTCCTCGCCGAGCACCCAGCGATCGGGCGCGAGCGTCCGCCCGAACTCGGCCTTCGCCCGCGCGTTCTCGAGGTACGTGGCGCCGCTCTCGGGCGGGTAGTCCTGCGCGTCGAGCAACTCGAGCGACCAGCCGTCGAGCGCATGTCCCAGCTCGCGGAGCTTGTTCTCGTTCGCGGAGGCGAGCACCGCCTGGATCAGTTCGCCCACCGGACACCGAGCACCGGCTCGAGGCGCATCAGCTCGGCCGTCACCGCTTCGGGTTGAACGTCCTCCACGCGGACCTCGAGTGCCACCCGCCGGCGGTCGCGTGCGTCCTCGACCTCGAACGCCCGCACCGCGACACCACGCGTCTCGAGCGACTCGAGGAGGACGGAGGGGCTCTCGTTCGCGCGGAGCTCCACCTCGAGCCGGAGCTCGCCGGGCCGGATGCGCTCGAAGAGCCGGCGGGCCAGGATCCGCAGCGGCCAGAGGCTGACCAGGACGACGATCGTCGCGACAAGGGCGCCCGAGTAGTAGCCCGCGCCGGACGCCATCCCGATCGCGGCGACGACCCACAGGCTCGCGGCGGTCGTCAGCCCGCGCACGGACAGGCCCTGGCGGATGATCGCGCCCGCTCCGAGGAAGCCGATCCCGGTCACGATCTGGGCGGCGATCCGCGTCGGGTCGTAGGTGACGCCGTTTCGCGCCGAGAAATTGAAGTCGGTCCACGCGTAGGCGGAGACGATCGTGAAGAGCGCAGAACCGACAGCGACGAGCATGTGTGTGCGCAGCCCCGCGTCGTGCTCCCGGAGCTCGCGCTCGGCCCCGATCGCACCGCCCAGGATGCCCGCCACCAAGAGGCGGACCAGGACGTCCAGCCAGCTCAGCTCAGGTAGCACCGACCGCCTCCACGGCCTCCCGCTGAGCGAAACCGATCTCCTCGATCCCGCCGGTCGCCAGGTCGAGCAACTCGTCCAGCTGGTCGCGGGAGAGCGGAGCCCGCTCGGCCGTCGCCTGCACCTCGATCAGCCGCCCGTCGCCCGCCAGGACCACGTTCACGTCCACCTCGGCCGTGGAGTCCTCCGCGTAGTCGAGGTCGAGCAGCGCCTCGCCCTCGACGATGCCGACCGAGACGGCCGCGACCGAATCGGCCAGGACGCGGCTGAGCCCGACATGATCGAGCGCCCGCCGTGCCGCGACGTACGCGCCCGAGATCGCCGCGCACCGGGTCCCGCCGTCGGCCTGGAGCACGTCGCAGTCGAGCCAGAGCGTCCGCTCCCCGAGCACCTCCATGTCTGCGACCGCGCGGAGCGCACGGCCGATCAGCCGCTGGATCTCGACCGTCCGGCCCTTCTGGCGACCGGTGCTCGCCTCGCGCTGCGTGCGCTGCCCCGTCGAGGCCGGGAGCATCGAGTACTCGGCGGTCAGCCAACCGCGCCCGTTGCCGTACAGCCAGCGCGGGACGCCGTCCTCGAGCGACGCCGTGCACAGGACCCGCGTCTTGCCGAACGAGATCAGCGCCGAGCCGCTCGCCTGCTCGAGGAAGTCGGGCTCGATCGTGAGCGTCCGCAGCTCGTCGGGGCGTCTGCCGCTCGGACGGGTCACGCCGCGGCCGCCTCCAGCTCGGCGATCGCGACCTGCTCGACGTCGCCGAGCGGCAGCTGCAGGAAGCGCTCGCCCACGGCGCGGAATCGCTCGGGATCGCCCGTCGTCAGGAACCGGTAGCGCCCTTCGCGCCCCGGATCGTTCCCGAACCCCTTGCGCTCGAGTGTCTCGGCCACCTCGCGCGCGGTCTCTTCCGCGGAGAAGACGAGCGTCACGCCGCGGCCGAAGACGCGTTGGAAGATCGGCCTGATCAGCGGGTAGTGCGTGCAGCCGAGGATGACCGTGTCCACCTCGGCCTGCTTGAGCGGCGTCGCGTACTCGCGAACGGCCTCGACCGTCTCCGCGCCGAAGGGCTCGTCGCTCTCGATCAGCGGCACGAGGCGCGGGCACGCGACCGGGAAGAACCGGGCGCCCGCGTCGAGCGTGTGCACGAGCTCGGCGTAGCGCCCCGCGGTCACGGTCGCCTGCGTGGCGAGGAGGCCAATGCGCCGGTTCCGCGTCGTCTGCACCGCGGCGTGCGCCTCGGGCGTGATCACGCCGACGATCGGCACCTCGAGCCGCTCCTGGAGCTCGGGCAGCGCGGCCGACGTCGCGGCGTTGCACGCGGCCACGACCAGCTTCACGCCCTGGGCCTCGAGATAGCCGGCGATCTCTCCCGCGAAGCGGCGGATCTCGTCCAGCGGCCGAGGCCCGTAGGGAAGGCGCGCGAGGTCGCCGAGGTAGATGAAGTCCTCGTGCGGCATCGTCACCAGGCACTCGTGGAGGACGGTCAGCCCGCCGGTGCCCGAGTCGAAAACGCCAACAGGCCGGGGATCCATGGCGCGATTGTAGGCTCAGGGCATGTCGCGTCTCGCCGCAGCGCTCGCGGTTCTCGCGCTCGCAGCATCGCGCTGAATCTGTTGACTGGGCGGTCCGACGGAGGGTTAACTCGGGTTGCGATCTGACGTCTCATAAGAGCATGAACTCCGAGGAAAGGACACGTATGAAAAGGGTCATCCGGCTTGCGCTGGTAGTGAGCGCAGCCGTCGTTTCGCTCGCGTTTACGAGCTCAGCCTGGGCTTCCTACTCGCCGAGCCTCACCGTCACCGCATCGAACAACAAGCCCGGTGCGGCGACCAGCCTTCTGCTCGGCCACATCCAGAGCGCGGCGGATGACCCGACGGCGAAGGACACGATCTACGCGCCGCTCGGCTACGGCGTGAACCTCTCGCAGGCGCCGGGAACGAAGATCGGGGACGTCAGCGCTCGGCTGATCCTCCGCAACGGCGGGAACGCCGAGGTCGAGCGTGGACGGCAGCGTCGTCGCCGACAATCCCGCGAACCACCCGAACGACCAGTGTGCTCCCGGCCTCGCACCAGGCCGTCTGGAACCTGAACGTCACGGTCGCAGGGACACCGCTGACCGTTCCGCTGTACGTCGACGCAGTCACGGCAGGCCCCGAGGCGGCGTTCGCATCGGCCAAGATCCAGTTCTGTCTGGCCGGCCCGATCGGGACGCCTGCGGGCGCTCAGCTCGAGTTCGCGTTCTTCGACGTCAACGGCGTTTTCTCGAACCCCGCGAACACGACCGACCGGATATGGCGCGCGACCTTCACGCCGTACGTGGCGGGGACGCCGCAGCCGAACCCGGCCGGCACGACCGAGGGGCAGGCCGTCGTTCCAGGACAAGTCGGCCTCACGATGGCGACGAAGAGCCTCAAGCACGGCGTCGTGATCGTCTCCGGGCGGCTGACGGTCGACGGGCAGGCCTTCGGCGGCGGGCTGGTCGAGCTCTACAAGGGCTCCAAGCGAATCGGCAAGGCCAGGACCAAAGCCAACGGCAAGTACTCGATTCGCATCAAGATCAAGAAGAAGACGCGTCTGCTCTCACAGGTGTTCTTCGTCGGAGATCTCCCGGGCTGTCCTGCGCCACCGCTACCCGGGGTGCCGCAGGGCTGCAAGACGGGAACGCTCTCGTTCTTCGCCTTCAAGATCGGCACCGCTCGCAGAAAGAAGTAGCTCGCGATTCGAGCACGGGAGGCTTCCAGACAGAGCCTCCCGTGCTCTTGACCCGAGTTGCCAAACGGGCCGATCGCTAGCCTGGGCCGCGTGGCGGCGACGATCCGAGTCGGGACGTGCTCGTGGGCGGACGAGGCGCTCACGAAGCACTGGTATCCGAAGGGCGTCCCCGCCGGTGCGAGGCTCGCCTGGTACGCGGAGCACTTCGACACGGTCGAGGTCGACTCGACCTACTACCGGCTGCCCGCCGAGGAGATGGTGCAGCGCTGGGCAGAGCGCACACCGGACGGGTTCGTGATGCACGTCAAGGCCTTCGGCGTGATGACGCGCCACCCGGTCAAGATCGAGCAGCTTCCGCCGGACCTCCGGGACGAGGCTCCGCAGGATGAGCGCGGGCGCGTCGACCGTCCGTCGCGTGAGTTCCGGGCCGAGATCTTCAGGCGGTTCCTCGAGGCGCTCGAGCCGTTGCGCGCGGCGGGCAAGCTGGGCGGCCTCCTGTTCCAGTTCCCGCCGTACATCGTCCCGCGGGAGGCCTCGCTCGACTACCTCGCGTGGGCGCGCGAGCAGATCGGGGACGACGAGATGCTCGTCGAGTTCCGGCACCGCGCTTGGTTCGAGGACGATCAGCGCGACGAGACGCTGCGCTTCCTCGAAGAGCACAAGATGTCGCACGTCGTCGTCGATGCGCCGCGCAGCGAGGGCAAGAACGTCCCGTTGACCGTGCTCGCGCTGACGTCGCCGATCCTCTACGTGCGCATGCACGGGCGGAACGCGGGGACGTGGAACGCGCGCGGCGGGAGCGCGGCGGAGCGCTTCGACTACCTCTACTCGGACGAGGAGCTCGGCGAGTGGGTGCCGCAGCTGAAGGAGCTGTCCGAGCAGGCGGAGCAGGCGTACGTGGTCTTCAACAACAACAACCGCAGCCGCATCGGCGGCCGGGAAGAAGCCCAGGCGCCGACGAACGCGGAGATGCTCCGCGGCGCGCTCGAGGCCGGGAAGGTCGCCGTCAGCCGGCCCGGTTCAGGAGCGCCCGCAGGATCTCGTTGAAGCGGTCGGGCGCGTCGACGTTGACGACGTGGCCCGCGCCTTCGACGACCTCGAACCTGGCGTCGGGCGCCGACTCTGCGATCTGACGGGCCTCGTCGACCGGGAGGATCTCGTCCTGGTCGCCGACGACGACGGTCAACGGCCCCGTGAAGCCGGCCACGACGTCGGTCGCGTCGCGACGGTCGCGAAGCGCCTGGATGCCGCGCACCAGCTCGTCCGTCGTGCGGTCCTCGGGCCCGGGCGGCGCGAACTCGCGGTTCCAGCCTTCGATCCCCTCGGCCTGGACGACGCGGATCATCTCCTCGCGGGCCGCCCGCCGCTCAGGCGGATCGGCCGCCGCACGCGCGCCGGCGAGCAGGAGGCTCTTGACGCGGTCGGGTGCGGCCCGGGCCATCGCCAGCGCGACGTAGCCGCCGAGCGAGGCGCCGACCGCGACGAGGTCTCCGTCGACCCGCTCGAGGACGTGCTCCGCCCAGCCGTCGACGGAGTTGCCGCCGAGGTCGTAGAAGTTCGGGACGTAGACGTCTTCGTCGCCGAGCACCTCGAGTTGCGGCTCCCACGAGCGCTCGTCGAGCGGGAACGCGTGCAGGAGGACGACTTTCACGAATGCTCGACCGTGACGGAGCCGTCGATCGCCGACGCCTCTTCGGCGGACAGGTTTACGCCTTCGATGCCGAGCGTCTGCGCGATCTCGGCCAGGAGCTCCGGGGCCGGCGGCAGCTCCGCCGCCGAGCCCGCTGTGCGGGCCGCGGTTCGGATCTCCGCCGCCTTCGCTCCGGTCAGGCGGCCGAGCAGCGTCGGGTTCGCGCGCAGGGCGATCGCGTCTCCGGGCGGCAGCGGGCCGTAGTACTCGGGCACGGACAGGTATTCGTCCGCCACCCGGCCCCGGTCGTAGGCGACGAGCCGAACGACCTCGCCTTCCTCCACGCCGAGCGCGACCACGACGCCACCGGACACGTACGAGAGCTCGGACGCGAGCCGCCGCAGCTGCTCGGGCTCGCCGGCGGCGACGTCGTCGTAGACGCCGATCCATCCGTTCCGCGGCGGGCCGACGACGCTCGACTCCGAGCGGACGACGCGCGGGACCCAGCGGACGACGGCCTTCTCGACCGCACCGAGGTCATCTGTCTGCAGGTGGATCGAGCCCGTGGAGGCGACCTCGCCGCCCGTGAGTCTCCGCTCGAGCGACTCGAGATCGGTGAGGAGCGACCGGCGGTAGTCCGTGAAGCCGAGCCGGCGCCAGTAGGCGAGCGCCTCGTCGTTCGGCAGCTCGACGTTCAGCGAGACGTGCTCGAGCCCCTCACCGCGGAAGTTCGCGACGAGGTCCCGGACGAGGTCGTTGCCGCCGCCGCGCCCACGTGCCTCGGGCTTCAGGTAGACGAAGCTGACGTGGCCGACGCCGTCCCGCAGCTCGCCCTTGGCCATGCCGACGACCTCGCCGTCTGCCTCCGCGACCACGATCCGGCCTTCCTGCAGGTACGGCCCGGGTGGAGGAGGCGGATACGGACGGGCCCAGTGCTCGTCGAGATAGGCGTTGACGAACTCTTCGAGCAGAGGGAGGTCGGCGTCGCTGGCTTCGCGAATGTTCATAGCGCCGCCAAGAGCATGGTCTCGGCGGCGACGGAGGGCCGCTCGCCCGTCCGGGCCACCCACTCTGCCAGGGCGGCGTATTGATCGAGGTCGACGCCCAGCATCGTCTCGGCTCGCAGGATCCACGGCAGATAGGCCGCGTCCGCGATCCCGAACTGGCGGCCGCTGAGGAATGGGCTGCCGGCCAGCACCGAGTCGAGCTTCGCCAACTCGTCTCCCAGCCGGTCGCGAGCCTCGTCGTCGCCTCGGCGCAGCGCGTAGTACGGCCGGCTCAGCTGGTCGAAGCGCTCGACGAGGAGTCGGCCGGCGGCGCGCTCAGCCGGGTCGGCCGGCCAGAGCGGCGGCTCCGGGTAGCGCTCCTCGAGGTACTCGTTGATCACGACCGACTCGGGCAGGACGAAGGCATCCTCTTCGAGCACGGGGACCCGGCCGAGCGGGTTCTTCTCGTAGATCCAGGCGGGGCGGTCGTCGAGGTCGACGACGACGGTCTCGTGCTCGAGCCCCTTCTCGGCGAGGACGATTCGCACGCGCGCGCAATAGGGGCAGCGGTCGGCGTCGTAGAGCGTGAGCACGACTCGATCCTAGGTGCCGCGAAGCAGTCCGGCGAGGAGGTAGTGCGCGGTCAGGTTCTGGAAGGGGTCGAACCGCTCGCCGAGCGCGCGCACCTCGTCGGTCGTCAGTTCGCGCCCTTCACCGTAGTAGCGCGACGCGGCCTTGCGCACGCCCAGGTCTCCTGCCGGCCACGCGCGGGGCCGCGCGAGGTGGCGGGCGAGGAACCAGTCGGCCGTCCACTCGCCGATCCCGGGCAGCGCGGTCAGTGCTGCTTTGACCTCGTCGTCGGTCAGCAGCGCGAGCGCGTCCAGGTCGAGGTCGCTGCGCGCCAGGCCGGTCGCGTACTCGGCCTTGCGATGCGAGAAGCCGAGCGCGAACAGCTCGTCCGGCTCGGCCGCGGCCAGCCGTTCGCGCGTCGGGAACGAGTAGGCGTGCTCGGCGCGGACGCCGAAGCGCTCGATCAGGCGGTTGCGAATCGCGAACGCGGCGTGGAGCGAGACCTGCTGGGCGGTGATCGACGTGACGAGGCTCTCGAACGGCTCGACGGCGATCGGCGGCCGGAGCCCGCGGAGCTCGGTCGTGAGATCCGCCAGGACCGGCTCGGTTGCGGCGAAGGCGTAGAACGCGTCGAGGTCGAACTCGGCGCCGAGCAGCCTCCGCACGACCGGCGCGATCTCGGCATCGAGCGGCTGGACGTCGACTCCGCCGGGCGCATCGGTGATCCGCACCTCCCGTCCGTCGACGACCCGGTGCAGGCCCCCGTCGTGCCAGAGGTTGGCGAGGTCGGTGCCGAACGCGCGGTAGCGGGCTGTCGAAAGCTCGAAGGCGTAGGGCTCGGGAAGCTCGAGGAGCGCCACGCCTATGCGGCGAGCGCCTCGGACAGCGCATGGAAGTCCGTGAACGGCTCGAACGGCTTCCCCTGCTCGGCGAGGTAGCGCGCGAGGCCGGCAGTCGCGAAGACGCGGTCGGAGGCGAGCGCGGCGCAGCGGTCCGAGTAGCCGTCGCCGACGTAGACGACCTCACCGGCGGGGAGAAGCGAGCGCTTGCACGATTCGCCGCAGATCTCGCAGTCGTCCGGGTAGCGCCACTCGACGCGCCAGCCGTCGGGCCGCGCGTCGACGCGGTTCGCGTGCAGCTCGACGTCGACGCCTTCGCGCTCGAGGACGGGCTCGATCAGCTCCTCGAACCCGCTCGAGACGACGTGGACGTCCCAGCCGGCCGCCTGTGCGCCGCGAACGAACTCGGCGAACCCCGCGCGGACCTTCGCCTCGTCGAGCACCCACGCCGACGACCTCTTCGAGCGGCGCCGTGACCGGGCACGAACTCGCGCACGATCACCTCGCGCAGCGGCAGGCGGCCTTCGTCGAGGCCGTCCTCGACCTCCTGGTAGACGGCCGGATCGCCGAACTCGAGCGCGATCCGGTCGAGCAGATCGGACTCCGTGACCGTGCCGTCGAAGTCGAGGACGATCGAGCGCGGTTGGCGCAGTTCTGGCTCGATCGCGTCACTCATTCGTGCGAATTTCCTCGTTACGATTGCGACGGGGAGGAGGTGGGCGGCGCCTTGAAATAGAGCGCCGGAAAGGCGGCGCGGCGACCCGGCTCAGAGGTGCGACGTCGCCCCCGCCGGATCCTGGTCGTACGTGTGCGTCGCGCCCGGCTCCTCGTACCACGAGTAGGCGTACACGCCGTCGTCGAGCTCCCCGGCGAGCTTCGAGAGCTTGAGCGGGTGGAACGTGTCGCACATGACCGCCAGCTCGTGCGTCTCCGTCGCGCCGATCGACTTCTCCGCGAGCCCCGGCTGCGGCCCGTGCGGGATCCCCGACGGGTGCAGCGTCACGGAGCCGATCTCGATCCCCTTCCGCGACGAGAACTGCCCGTCGACGTAATAGATCATCTCCTCGCTCTGCAGATTCGAGTGGTGGTACGGGATCGGAATCGCGAGCGGATCGAAGTCGAGCTTCCGCGGGCAGAACGAGCAGATCACGAAGTTCGGGCCGGCGAACGTCTGGTGCGAGGGCGGCGGCATGTGGATGCGCCCGGTGATCGGCTCGAAGTCGTTGATGTTGAACGTCCACGGATACAGGTAGCCGTCCCAGCCCACGACGTCGAACGGGTGGTAGTCGATGACGTAGTCCTGGTACCCGTCGCGCACCCGGATCTTGAGGTTGAAGTCGCCCCGCTCCCGATACGTCTTCAGCTCCGTGGGCGGGTGGATGTCGCGGTGGTAGAACGGCGCGTGCTCCATCAGCTGGCCGTACTCGTTCCGGTACCGCTTCGGGATCTCGATCAGGCCGGGTGTCTCGAACAGCAGGTAGCGCTGCGGGCCTGACGGCTCGAACTGGTACGTCGTCCCGCGCGGGATGACGACGTAGTCGCCCTCGCGGTACGGCACGTCGCCGAAGGTCGTGTGCAGCGTCCCGCTGCCCTCGTGGACGAAGTACACCTCGTCGCCCTCGCCGTTCCGGAAGAAGTAGTCCATCGTCTCGCTCGGCCGGACGAGCGAGATCTCGACGTCGTTGTTCCACATCAGCAGCTTCCGCCCCGAGACCTCGTCGCCCTCGGGCTCGGTGCCGAAGGTCTTGAAATGGCGGTGCGCGTGCGCGTCGGGCACCCACTCCTCGCGCTCGATCGGCTGGAACTCGCCGAGCTCCTTCACGCGGCAGGGCGAGATCAGGTGGTACAGGATCGACTCGTTGCCCGTGAAGCCTTCGAGGCCCATCACCTCCTCGGTGAGGAGGGTTCCGTTGTCCCGGAACTGGATGTGGCGCTTCCTCGGGACCTCGCCTCGGCTCTGGTACGTCGGCATCAGCCCGAAGGATAAAGAAGCCTAGGCAGGCTTCGGGCCGACCCGGTTCCGCAGCACGCCGATCCCCTCGATCTCCAGCTCGACGACGTCGCCCGGCTGGAGCCAGCGTCCGTCGCCGTGCTCGAGGATGCAGCCCGTCCCGACCGTGCCCGACCCGAGCACGTCTCCGGCCCGGAGCCGCGTGTTGCGTGCCGCGTGCGCGACGATCGCGTCCCACGAGTGGTGCATGTCGCCCATGTTCCCGCGCGAGCGCTCCTCGCCGTTGACGCGCGCGAGCATCTCGAGCCGCAGGTCGCCGAGCTCGTCGGGTGTCACGACGTACGGGCCGAGGCTCGTCGCGAAGTCCTTGCCCTTCGACGGGCCGAGGCCGATCTTCATCTCCGGTCGCTGGAGGTCGCGGGCTGACCAGTCGTTCATGATCGTGAAGCCGCCGATCTGCCCGTCCTTGCCGATCACGACGGCCGCCTCGAGCTCGTAGTCGAGCTCGTTCGTCCCTTCCGGATACGGGATCTCCGCCTCGGGGCCGTAGATGGCCGCGGGGTTCGTGAAGTAGAAGGCCGGAATCTCGTACCACTCGGGCACCATCTCCAGGCCGCGCAGGCCGCGCGCGGTCTTGACGTGCTGCTCGAAGGCGTAGAAGTCGCGGACCGCGGGCGGGTAGAGCACCGGCGGCCGCAGGTCGACGTCGGCCAGCGCGTACTCGGCGTGCTCGCGGGCCTGGCCGCCGCCGACGAAGAACGACTGGAGCGTCTGCGCCGCGAGCTGGACGACGCGGTCGCCGTCGACGCGTCCGGGCCAGCCTCGCTTGAGGTCGGCGCCCTTGGGACTGAACATGCACAGCTTCACGGCTCGGTGTGCACGCTAACGTCAGCGAGCTCGGGGAGGGCGCGGCGAACGTCTTCCTCGACCTCGCTCGCGAGCGCGTGAGCGTCGGCCAGCGTGCACTCCGGATCGAGGCCGAGCGTGAGGAACGCGACCAGCCCGTCCTCGGTCTGGAGGAAGCGGACCTCGCGAGGAGGAGCCCCGGTTCGGCCCGCGACGATCCTCCTGATGCGCTCCGCGTCAGCCTCGACGTTCGCGCCCGCGAGGGCACGCCCGGCGGCCGGCTCGCGTAGCGGCTCGAGGTGCGTCTGCACGGAGACGACCTCGGGAACGGCATCGGAGATCGCGCGCTCGACCTGCGACGCCACCTCGTGAGCCGTCTCGAGGGTCAGGTCCTGCGGCAGCTTGAGATGGAGGGCCACCTGGAGGCCGTCGTCGACCGAGACGACGCGGATGTTGTGCATCTCCCGGACGCGCGGGACGGTGAGCGCGGCGGCGAGGATCCGCTCGCGGAGGGCGGCGTCTTCCGGGCGCAGGCTCGACGTGGACGACGACGTCGCTCTCGGGCAGGGCGCTCTGCACGGCGGCCTCGACGGCGTCCGCGGCGGCATGACCCTGACCCACGCCCGCATCCGGCGAGACGCCGATCACGACGTCCGCGAAGTGGCGCCCCGCGGCCTGGCGCATGCGCAGGCGCCGGAGCTTCACGCCCGGCTCCAACTGCTCGATCGCAGCGAGGGCAGCCCGCTCGGCGTCGACCGGCACGCGATCCATGAGCACGTCGACGTTGCCGCGCATGAGCCTGTAGGCCGCGATCAGGACCAGCGCCGCGACGAAGAGCGCCGCGACCGCATCTCCCTCCAGCCAGCCGGCGCGGGCGAGCAGGAGCCCGATCAGAACGGCAGTCGAGCCGACGAGATCGCTGGCGAAGTGGAGCGCGTTCGAGGCGAGCGCGGGGCTGCGGTAGCGGCGCGAGGCGCGGAGCGACACCGTCGCCCGACTCGCGTCCACGGCGATCACGATCAGGACGACGACGAACACGTACCAGACCGGGTTCACGTTCGACTCGGCCGAGCCGACGAGGACCGCGAGCGACCGGTACGAGATGTACAGGCTCGCGAGCACGAGGATCCCCGCCTCCGCGAGCGCCGCGAGATGCTCCGCCTTGCCGTGTCCGTACGGGTGCCCGCGATCGGCCGGCCTCCCGGAGACGCCGACGGCGAACAGCGTCAGCAGCGCCGCCACGAGGTCGGTCCCGGAGTGGACTGCCTCCGAGACGAGGCCGAGGCTCCCGCTCGCGAGCCCGGTGGCGAGCTTCAGCGAGATGAGCACGCACGCGGCGACGACCGAGACGAGTGCCGTGCGCCGTTGCGGGCTCATCCCGCGAAGGCTAAGGCGTAACAGCTAGCTCAATACCAGCGGCCGCGGCGGAAGCCGCCGAACAGGAGGCCGAGAATGATGAGGATGATCCCGATGACCCAGTTCCAGATGAAGCCGAGGATGATCCCGAGGATGATGAGGACTGCGCCTATGCCCACCAGCTGTCTCCTCTCGCGTTAGAGATTGCCCCGCAAGGCCTGTTCGCGTTCGATTGCTTCGAACAATGCCTTGAAATTGCCTTCTCCAAACCCGCGCGAGCCGTGGCGCTCGATGATCTCGAAGAAGAGCGTCGGCCGATCCTGCGCGGTCTTCGTGAAGATCTGCAGCAGGTACCCCTCCTCGTCGCGGTCGGCAAGGATGCCCAGGCGACGAAGATCCTCGTAGTCCACGTCGATCTCTCCGACGCGATCCTCCAGGTCGTCGTAGTACGCGGTCGGGGTCTTGAGGAACCGCAGCCCGCGCTCCTCGAGCTCCTGCACCGTGCCCACGATGTCGTCCGTGGCCAGCGCCACGTGCTGCACTCCCGGCCCGCCGTAGAAGTCGAGGTACTCCTCGATCTGGCTCTTCCGCTTGCCCTCGGCGGGCTCGTTGATCGGAAACTTGATCTTGCCCTCGCCGTCCATCATCACCTTCGACATCAGCGCCGAGTACTCGGTCGAGATCGCCTCGTCGGAGAAGTGGATCAGCTCGGTCATGCCGAACGCCCGCTCGTAGAACTCGACCCAGTGCTCCATCCGGCCGAGCTCGACGTTGCCGACGACGTGGTCGATGTTCTGCAGGCCGATGCCGGTCGCGGGCGAGCCGTTCTCGGTCGTCGACGTGTAGCCGGGGAGATACGGCCCTGCATAGTCGTCGCGATTCACGAACGTGTGGATGTTCTCGCCGTAGGTCGCGATCGCCGCGAGCTCGACGCGGCCGAAGTCGTCCTCCACCCAGTGTGGTTCGACGACGCTCCTCGCTCCACGCTGTACGGCCTGCCGGTATGCCTCGGTGGCGTCCGGCACCGCGAGCGCGACGTCCTTCACTCCGTCGCCGTGTGAGCACGCAAAGCGGGTGATCTCGCTGTCCGGGCGGAGGCCGCTCGTGAGCACGAGCCGGATGTCGTTCTGGTCGAGGACGTACGAAGAGCGGTCGCGCATGCCGGTCTCCGGCCCCGCATAGGCGGTCTGCGTGAACCCGAACGCGCGCTCGTAGAAGTACGCGGCCTGTTTCGCGTTGCCGACGTAGAGCTCGAGGTGGTCCCACCCCTTGATGGGCATGAAGTCGGTCGAGCTCATCGCTGACTGATCTTAACGCGCTCTCTGCGGGGAAACGCTCGGCGCGGCCGGCTCCGGCGTGGGCGTGTCGACCTCCTCGCGGAGCGGGACCTGCTTCAGCCACAGCGCCACGATCACGAGCGTGACGAGGCAGAGCAGCGACGCCGCGAGGAACGCCGGCTGCAGCGCGTTCGCGAGCGACTCCCGCAGGTTCGGCGGCAGCCGGTGCACCGATCCGCTCCCGAGGTGCGATCCGGGGGGCAGGCCGTGGTTGACGATCACGCCCATCGCGGTGACGCCGAGCGTCGCTCCGATCGCGCGCGCGGACTGCGTCAATGCCGTCGCCGACCCCATGGCGCGCATCGGGACCTGGTTCTGGACCGCGACCACGAAGACCTGCATCATCATCCCGAGCCCGACGCCGGCCACGACCATGTACGCGGCCGCCTGGGCGTTCGTCGTCGACGTGTCCATCCGGGAGAGCAGGAAGAGCCCGGTCGCGAGCACGATCGGGCCCACGAGCGCGTTCGGCCGGTAGTGACCGCTCCGGGAGATCCACTGGCCGGAAATCGCGCTGGCGACGACGGCCCCGAGCATGAACGGCGTGAGGACGACGCCGGACGAGGTGGCCGAGGTGCCGATCACTCCCTGGACGAAGAGCGGGACGAACGCGATCGTTCCGACCATCGCCATCGCCGACAGGCCGACCGAGGCCACGCCCGCGGCGACGATCGGGTTGCGCAGGAACTCGAACGGCAGGATCGGCTCCTTCGCCCTCCGCTCGACGAACACGAACGCCGTCACCGAGACGAGCGCGATCGCGAACGCTCCGAGCACCTGCGTCGAGCCCCACGGATGCGTCTCGCCGCCCCAGACGAGCCCGAGCAGGAACGAGCTCGTCCCGATCGCGAGCAGCGTCGCCCCGAGCAGGTCGAGCGAGTGCTCGCGACGCTCCGTCCGCTTCGGGATCGCGATCGCGATCACGGCCAGGGCGGCCGCGCCGACGGGCAGGTTGACGTAGAACACCCACCGCCAGGTCGTGTGGTCGACGATCAGGCCGCCGAGGGCGGGGCCGATGATCGAGCCGGCGGCGAACGTCGCGCCGATCAGGCCCTGGTAGCGGCCGCGATCGCGCGGCGGGACGATGACGCCCACGGTCGCGATCGCGAGGGCGAACAAGCCTCCGGCCCCCGTCCCCTGCACGGCGCGAGCCGCGACGAGCTGGCCCATGCTCTGCGAGAGCCCGCAGAGCACGGAGCCGAAGAGGAAGATCGAGATCGCGAAGATGTAGAGCAGCCGCCGCCCGTGGATGTCACCGAGCTTCCCGTACAGCGGGACGGTGACCGCCATCGCAAGCACGTAGGCGGTGATCACCCACGAGTAGCTCTCGAGGCCTCCGATGTCGGCGACGATGTGCGGCAGGGCGGTCGCGACGATCGTCTGGTCGAGCGCAGCGAGGAGCAGCGCGACCATGATCGCGCCATAGATCGCCAGGACACGTCCGATGGTGAAGCGATATCCGGGCGGCTTCCGGGCGAGGCGAACACGTAACGAAGCCACTCTCCTCTTACCGTACCCGCTGGCCTTGCCCTCACTCCGCAGGTCCGAGCGGCGGCCGACGTTCCCGCGAGATGACGATCCCGGCGGCGATCGCGAGCCCGCCGACGACCTGCACGGCGGTCAGTCGCTCGTCGAGGAGGAGCAGCGCGATGATCGCCGCGAGGAACGGCTGGAGGTTGGCGAAGACCGAGGCGCGCGACGGCCCGACCCGGTCGATCGCCGTGAACCAGAGCAGGTTCGTCAGCACGAGCGGGCCGACCACGGCGAATGCGAAACCGATCCAGGCGAGCGCGCCGATGTCGAAGCTCTGGTCTCCGAACTGCGGCGAGGCGAGCAGCAGGAGCGGGACCGAGACGATGCACAGGAAGACCGCGCTCAGCCGGAAGGGCGAGTAGCGGCGCATGAGCGGCGCGACGGCGACGGAGTAGCCGCCCCAGGTCGCGGCGCCGAGCACCGCGAGCAGGTCGCCGCCGAGGTTCGCGGAGACGCTCTTCCCGGAGCCGACGGTGACGAGGGCGACGCCCGCGAAGGAGAGCGACGCCGCGATCCAGAATCGCCGCCCGAGCCGCTCGATCCCGACGAGGCGCGAGATGAGCGCCGTGAAGATCGGCAGCGTCCCGAAGAGGAGCGCCGCGGTGGTGGCCGTCGTCAGGTCGAGCGCGAAGACGAAGCTGAGCTGGTTGACGAGCAGGAGGACGACGGCGAGCGCGACGAGCGGCAGGTCCGCGCGGCCGATCCGGAGCGAGCGCTCGCGCGGGAACGTGAGCGCGACGAACACGAGCGCGGCCGCCGTGTAGCGGAGCGACGAGTACGAAAGCGGGCGCAGGCCGGCGTCGAGGATGTACTTCGAGACCGTGAAGTTGAGCGCCCAGATGGTGACGGTCAGCAGCAGCATCAGGTCGGCTGCTGACGCCCGGCGCACCGCGAGACCGTAGTCCACTACGCTTCGCGCCGTGGCCGTTCCGACCCGAGACGACGTCGACGCGATCGTCGGTCCGGCGACGCCGCACTTCGCCTACCAGCTCCGCGCGCGCGTCCTGGAGCTGGTCGAAGACCTGCCCGAGAACCACGAGGTGCGGCGCTATGCCGAGGAGAAGGCGGAGCTGCTCGACCGCCTCGGCCACGCGTCGTCCAAGGCCGAGGACGGGCCGCGTGAGGCGGAGACACGGCTCGGCTGGGAGACGATCCCGAGCGCGGCTCCGGCCGACAAGCCGCTGAAGCGGTGACGCATGCAGGGCGCGACCGCCTTCGTGACGGGCGGGTCGCGGGGGATCGGGAAGGCGATCGCGCTGCGGTTCGCCGAGCTCGGCGCTGCACGCGTTGCGATCGGCTACCTGCGCAACGACCGCGCGGCCGAGGCGACCGCCGAGGAGCTGCGCGCGAAGGGAGCCGAGCCCGTGCTCGTCCGCGGAAACGTCTCGTCCGAGCGGGTCGCGCGCGAGGTCGCGGAGCTCGGCCCGCTCCAGGCCCTCGTGCACAACGCGGCGACCGGGGTCATCCGGCCCGCGCTCGAGACCGAGGACAAGCACTGGGACTGGACGCTCGCGGCCAACGCCCGCGCGTTGCTCTCGCTCGCCCGCGCCGCCGCTCCGCAGATGCCAGAAGGCAGCTCGATCGTCGGCATCTCGAGCCTCGGCTCGACGCGCGTGCTCACGGACTACGTGCTCGTCGGCACCTCGAAGGCCGCGCTCGAGTCCCTCGTCCGCTACCTCGCGGTCGAGCTCGCGCCGCGCGGGATCCGCGTGAACGCAGTCTCGGGCGGAGTCGTGGACACCGAGGCGCTCGAGTACTTCCCGCAGAAGGAGCAGATGCTCGAGTGGGGCCAGCAGCGCACGCCCGCGGGCCGGCTCGTCACGGCCGAGGACATGGCGAACGCCGTCGTCTTCCTCTGCTCGCCCGAGGCGGAGATGATCCGCGGCCACGTCCTCGTCGTCGACGGCGGCTTCATGCTCCCTGCGTGAACGCCGCGCTGATCGAGGAGCTGCGGAGCCTCCCCGGCGTCGAAGTGGCTCCTTCGCAGTGGACACAGAAGCCGGCAATCTGGGTCGACGGACGGGAGATCGTCCACGAGCACGAGCCGTGGATCGAGATCCGTCTGACGAGCAAGCTCATCAACGGTCTCGACGACGACCGCGTCCTGCGCCGCGCGCGCGGCCTCCGACTGGGTCATGGTCGACGAGAGCGAACGCGACCTGATCCTCGACCTCGCAAGCCAAGCCGCGACCGCAAACGCAGCACCGGCCCGCTGATCCTTGTAACAGTCTGTTACAAGGAGAGGTGTGGAGCCGACCGACCAGAACCGCCGCGCCTGGGACGAGATCCACCGCAGCCGGACACGAGCCGCGTCCGAGCAGCTGCTGATCCCGGAGCAGATCTTCGACCTGATCCCGGACGTCGAAGGGAAGCACGTCCTCCACCTGCAGTGCGCCACCGGCGAGGCGACCGCCGAGCTGGTCGAGCTCGGCGCCCTCGTCACAGCCGTCGACATCTCCAGCGAGGCGCTCGACGTGGCACGGGAGCGCGCGCCAGACGTCGCGTACGTCCACGCAGATGTCCACGACCTCCCGCTGGAGGTGCGGCGGGCGCGTTTCGACCTCGTCTTCACGGGCGGAGACGTGCTCAGCTCGATCCGCGATCTCGACCAGTGGCTCGCCGGGATCGCGACGACCCTGAAACCGGGCGGCACGCTTCTCCTGTACGACAGTCATCCCGTGACCGAGCGAGTCGACCCGCTCGGCCATTGGCGGGACAACTACTTCGACAGCTCGGACGAGCGCGCCTGGCGACTCGAGGAGGTCGTCAACGCCGTGATCGGAGCCGGTTTGCGCGTGACGAGGCTCGCCGAGTTCCAGACGCTCTTCAAAGGGCTCCAGCGCGATCGCCGCGTCCCGTGGGACTTCGCGGTGCTTGCTACAAAGCCGGAGTGAGCGAGCCGGAACCGCGTTCGCGCTGCTTCCTCGTCTACGCGCTCGCGCCCGAGGACATGTCCGCGCGCGACGCGAACGAGATGCTCAACGAGTACATCGGCCAGAGCGGCCGCGGGCAGATCGTCTCGCACGACCACTTCATCGGGCAGCCGCACGGAGGCTTTGCCGTCTTCGAGGTGCGAGACGAGGACGAGGAGGCGAAGCTCGCCGACCCCGGGCCCCTCGAGGGCTGGGAGATCACGAGCCGGCCGCTGACCTTCTCGCTGACAGCGGTCGGCTTCGTCGCCCAGGCGGACTTCACGCTCCGCAACTACGGCGGCACGTCGCTGGCCGAGCTCGAGGAGGCGGAGGAGCCTCGGAAGCGGTTCTGGTGGCAGAAGCCCAAGCACCGGAGCGATTAGCCGAGCCCGAAAACGGGCACACACTGGAGCCGATGGGTATTCCTGTCAGCCTGATCCTGATCGCCGCAGGCGCGATCCTCACGTGGGGCGTCACGAGCGAGCCGTCCGGCCTGAACCTGGACGCGATCGGCGTGATCCTGATGGTCGTCGGCATCGTGGCGCTCGTGCTCACGCTGCTCCTCTGGCAGTCCTGGTGGGGCCTGGGCTACTGGCGACGCACCGCCTACGTCGAAGGCGGGCCGCACCGGTCCTGGTATGACGGCCGCTCATGGGGCCGCACGAGACGGACGACCTACGTGGAGGACGACGCGCCGCCTCCGCCGCCTCCTCCGTAACGATCCGGGAACCGACTGCCCGCGACGCAGAAGCAGTGGCTGCGCTGCTCGGGGAGCTCGGCTACGCGTCCTCGCCCGCACAAGCGGCCGAGCGCCTCGAGCGGATCGCCGCCGACCCGTCTACATGGGTGATCGTGGCCGAGGTCGACTCTGAGCTCGCAGGACTTTGCGCGCTGCACGTCCAGAACCTCGTCGAGCGCGACGAGCCGGGCTGTCAGGTCGCGGGGCTCGTCGTCGCGCAGCGTTTCCGCCGCCGCGGGATCGGCGAGCTGCTGATGCAGGCCCTCGAGGACGAAGCGCGCCGGCGCGGCGGGAAGGTCATGGTGCTGAACACCGCCCACCGCCGGGCCGACGCGCACGCGTTCTACGAAGCGCTCGGCTACGAACACACGGGCCGGCGCTACGCGAAGCGGCTCGCCTAGCCGGCGGCCTCTTCGACGATCATCAGGCCGTTGCCGTCTCCGTCGCGGAACATGAAGAGCAGCGGCACGGTGCCGTCGCCGCCCATCAGCTCGTCGTCGACCTCGACGCCCTTTCCCTTCAGCTCCTCGTAGTCCGCCTTGGGGTCCGGGGAGCTGAGCGCGATCCCGGTCTCGCGGCCGGGCTGGTACTCGCCCATCCCGCGGGAGAGCGCGATCGCCGCCCCGCCGCCCGGCGGCGTGACCTCGACCCAGCGGTCACCCTCGCCGTAGGGCTGATCCGCGCTGAGCGTGAAGCCGAGCTTGTCCGTGTAGAAGGCGATCGCCGCGTCCTGGTCGGACACCGGGATGATCACCCTGCCGAGTTGCGAAACCTTGGGCACGTTTCCTCCTTGTCGATGGGTCGCGAATAGGACTGCCGGAGCGGCCGGAACTCATCGCTCACGCTAGCGCGCGCCCGTTACGCGGGCGTTGCGGCTTCGACCGGCAGCCCGTAGATCTCGCCGAGCTTCGTCTTCAGGTACCGGATGTACGGCCCCGGGTCCATCCCGCCGCCCGTGATCCGCTCCAGCATCTCCTTCGACGTGTACTTCCGCCCGTGGCGGTGCAGGTTCTCGCGGAGCCAGCCGGAGAGATCGCCGAACTCGCCCTGCTCGAACTGCGCGTCGAGGTCGGACAGCTCGCCGCGGGCCTTGTCCCAGAGCTGCACCGAGATCACGTTGCCGAGCGAGTAGGTCGGGAAGTACCCGAACGCGCCGCCGGACCAGTGGATGTCCTGCAGCACGCCGTGGGTGTCGTCCGGGACCTCGACCCCGAGGTAGTCGGCCATCCGCGAGTTCCACGCCTCGGGCAGGTCATCGAGCGACAGGTCGCCGGCGAGGATCTCCTGCTCGAGCTCGAAGCGCAGGATGATGTGCAGGTTGTAGGTCGCCTCATCCGCCTCGACGCGGATGAAGCGACGGCTCGACCTTGTTGATCGCGCCGTAGTACGTCTCGAGGTCGACGTCGCCGAACTGGGCCGGGAACGCGGCCTGCAGCTGCGGGTAGAAGAAGCGCCAGGCCGGGAGGCCGCGGCCGACGAGGTTCTCCCACATGCGGCTCTGCGACTCGTGGAGGCTCATCGACGTCACGGACGAGAGCGGCGTGCGCTCGTAGGCCGGGTCGACGCCCGCCTCGTAGAAGCCGTGGCCGAACTCGTGGATCGATGCGAACAGGCTGACCGCGAGGTCGGTCTCGTCGTAGCGCGTCGTCAGCCGGATGTCCTTCGTGCCCGCGCTCATCGCGAACGGGTGCACGGTCGGATCGAGCCGCCAGCTCTCGTGGTCGAAGCCCATCCGCTCGAGCACCTTGAGCGAGAACGCGCGCTGCTGCTCGATCGGGAAGTCGCCGCGCAGCGACGAGTCGTCGACGCGGTCGGCGTTCTCGCCGATCTGCGCGATCAGCGGCACGAGCTCGCGCTTGAGCTCGTCGAAGACCGTGCGCACCTCGTCGGCGGTCAGGCCCTCGTCGAAGTCGTCGAGCAGGACGTCGTAGGCGGACTCGATAGCCCATGCCGTCGAAGCAGTCGATGTAGCGGTGCGTGAGCTCGACGTTCTTCTTCAGATAGGGGCAGGAAGATCGAGAAGTCCGACTTCTCGCGCGCCTCGATCCAGGCCGGCAGCGCGTTCGCGCCGGTTCGTGTCATCTCGGCGCGCAGCTCGGCGGGCACCCGCTTCGCCTTGTCGTAGTCGCGCCGCGCGATGCGGATCAGGCTCGCCTCGTCGGAGTCGTACCCCGCGCTCTCCTCGTAGTCGCTCAGCTCGTCGAGCAGGCGGCCGATCTCGTCGTCGATGAAGAGCTCGTGCGTGAACCGATCGAGCGTGCTCAGCTGCTCGGCCCGCAGCTCGGCGCCCTTCGGCGGCATCTTCGTGTGCTGGTCCCAGCCCAGGATCGCCTGGGCCATCCGCAGGTCGTGAATCGTTGCCAGTCGGTTTCTGAGCTCGTCGTACGTCTGCGTCACTTGAGGTGCCTCCAGAGGAGTCGCTTGCGCCCGGAGCCTACTTGAGGGCTTGCTCCGTGTAGACGCCCTCCGGGTTCCAGAGGAGGAAGCCCCTGGCCTTGGCGAGCGGCGCGCGGCTTCGATCTGCGCGCGGACGTCCGCCGGCGCGGGATGCGGGCTCGTGAGCGAGAAGTCCTCGAGCCAGGGAATCAGCTGCGCCTTGCCGCCGAGCATCGCGTTCCGGAAGTCGCGGAGCGAGAGGGCGACCGTCTGTCCCGGCGCCGCGCTCGGGTCGGGCAGGTTGAACTCGCCCGAGTTGTAGTGCGACGGGTAGACCATCGGGTAGACGGCGTCGACGTACTTCGCCAGCCGCCTGGGCACCTGGCCGATGCCGAGGTCGTGGGTCGCCGAGAGGCCGAAGACGTCGACCGAGACGCGCACGCCGAGCGGATGGAGCTTGCGCGTCGCGTAGTGGGCGAAGCGCGCGATCGTCCAGCCCATCGGCTCGGACGGCCTTGTCCGGGAAGACGGCGCTCTCGATCGGGCCGTCGGTCGGGAAGCGCACGTAGTCGAACTGGATCTCGTCGAAGCCCGCACGCGCCGCGGCCTCGCCGATCCCGACGACGTACTTCCAGACCCGCTTGTCGTACGGGTTCGCCCAGCCGAGGCCTGCGTTGTTGACCCAGACGGAGCCGTCGCTGTGCTGGATCGCCAGGTCCGGACGGGCCGCTGTCAGCGTCGGGTCCTCGAAGACGACGACGCGGCCGATCAGGTAGACGCCCGCGGCCCGAGCCCGGCGGGCGACAGCCGCGGCCTTGTAGTACGGCTGCGACGCGCCGACCTTCCGCGCGAGCGTGGTCGCGGGCATCAGGAACCCGACCTTGCCGGTCTCGTCCTTGACGTCGAGCTCGAGCGCGGTCAGCCCGGGGATCGCGAGGTACTGGTCGAGCTTGCCCGGCTCGTTCGCGAGCGACATCGTGACGTGGACGCCGCGCACCTCACTCGGGAGCGGCGTCCGCTGGACCGCCTGCTCGTGCGGCTTCGCCGTCTTCGCCTCGGTTCCGTCGCTGCTGGACCCGTGACCGGCGACGACTGTCGCGCCGAGGGCGACGAGCGCTGCGACGACGATCAGCGCGCCGAGCGCGACGGCTCGTCGCAACCAGTACCGATGCTTGCGCGCCTTGACCCGCCGCTGTCGAAAACGCTCGTTTGGGTCGCGGGACTCGGGCAAGGGTGTGGAAAACCTAGGTGGCCCTCCTCGGTCGCGCAACAAAACGCCACTCGTCTCGGACCTCGGAATCGAGCGGGAGCAGGACGAAGAACATGACGAGCGTCGCCACCAGCCACATGGCGAACAAGGCCTGCACCAACCGGATCAGGAAGAAGCGCCGGTAGCTCAACGGCCGTCCGCGCCGAACAGCCGGTTCATCGTGTCCGACGCGACGTAGCCCGCGATCTTCGGGTTCTCCTGTAGGCGCCGCAGCGAGTAGCGGTACCAGTGCTCGCCGAACGGGACGTAGATCCGCAGGCGATGCCCGTCCCGCACGAGCCGGTTCGCCGCCAGCTCGCGCACTCCGAGCAGCATCTGGAACTCGTACTGCTCGGGGGTCAATCCGCGCTCCGCGACGAGCCGCTTGCCCTCTCCGAGCAGATGCTCGTCATGGGTCGCGATCGCGGTGTACGAGCCGGCCTGGAGCAGCTCGTGCAGGCAGCGGACGAAGTTCTCGCGCACCTCCTCGTACTCCTGGTAGGCGATCAGCGGCGGCTCGACGTAGATGCCCTTGACGAGACGGACGTTCGGCTGCAGCGGCGCCAGGTCGTGGATGTCGCGAATCGAACGGCGCAGGGCCGCCTGCAGCACGATGCCGACGTTCTCGTGCCCTTCGGCGCGCAGCTCGCGGTACAGCTCGAGCGTGTCCGAGGTCGTCGTCGAGTCCTCCATGTCGATCCGGACGAAGTTGCCGCTCTCGGCCGCGTGGCTGACGACCTTGAACAGGTTCGCGCGGCAGAGCTCGTACGCGAGGTTGAGCCCGAGCGCGGTCAGCTTGATGCTGACGTTCGAGTCCAGGCGCTCCCGCTCGATCGCCTCGAAGACGTCGTGGTAGGCGCGCACGATGTCCTGCGTCTCGCGCCGGCTCGTCGCCTCCTCGCCGAGGACGTCGACCGTCGCCATCTTCCCCTCGGCGTTGAGCTCCCTGACGACCCGGACGGCGTCCGCGATCGTCGTCCCCGCGATGTAGCGGTCCGAGATCCGGCGGACGAACGACCGCGGCATTGCCGGCAGGACGCGGACGATGGCTCGATCGAGCTTTGCCACAGCGCGAGGATAATCGCGACGATGAGCCTGCTGAGCGGCGAATCGAAGCTGACGTGGCTGTGACGCAAGATCAAGACCGCGATCGAGGGGGAGAGTCTCTGACAGCTGCAGTCACCTACTTCGTGTTCCGCACGGGCCTGGGCGCTGTCTGCCTGCTCGCGGGGATCGAGAAGGTGCAATCGCCGGGCGACTTCGTCGAAGGCGTGCGTCAGTACCGGCTCGTTCCGGCCCGCCTTGCTCCGGTCGCCGGCGGCGCGCTCATCGCCGCCGAGCTCGGGCTCGGACTGCTCCTCGTCACCGGTCTCGTCCCTGCTCTCGCAGCGCTCGGCGCGATCGTCCTCTTCAGCATCTTCGCCGCCGCGCTGGGCGTGAGCCTCGCACGGTCGAACACGGCTCCGTGCCACTGCTTCGGCGCCTCCGAGGTCGAGAAGATCTCGCCGGTCGCGCTCGTCCGCGCGCTCGCGCTCGCCGGGGTCGCAGCAGCCGTCCTCGTCTTCGCGCTCCAGGACACCGCGTCGATCGGCCGGCACGAGCTCCTGCCCGTCGCTGCTGATGACGGCCGCCTTCGTCGCGATCACGCGCCTCTCGGGCCTGTTCCCGCTCACGTGGTCGTTCCTGCGGCAGAAGGCGTCGATGCACCCGACCCCGACGCGGCGCGTGAGCTTCCGGCACCAGCCGCTCGACGTCCCGTTCTACCCGAAGGAGCAGAAGTGAGCGGCGTCTGGCTGGCCTCGTACCTCGTCCTGTGGCTCGTCGTCTTCGTCCTCGCGTTCCTGCTCGCGGGCTCGCTCCGCCAGCTCGGCCTGCTCCAGCTGCGCCTCGGTGACGACCCCGGCGCGCTGATCACGGACAGCGGGCCTCGAGCGTGGAGCGCAGGCCCCCGAGTTCGTCGCCGCGGACTCGGAGAGCGGCGAGCCCGTCTCGCTGTACGAGCTGCCGCCCGTTCCGAGACTGCTCGTCTTCGCGTCGCCCGGCTGTCTCTCGTGCCGCGAGCTGATGCCGGGCCTGAACGAGGTGCGGAAGACGCGGAGCGGCGAGTTCGACTTCCTCGTCATCTGCCGCGGCGACACCGAGTCGTGTCAGTCGTTCGGGCGCATGAACCGCCTCGAGGCGCCGATGGTGATCGACACGAACGGCCAGATCGAGAAGGACTACATGGTCACGCTCACCCCGTTCGCGTACCTGCTCGACCACGAGGGACGCGTCGTGATCCGCGGCGTCGCGAACGACTGGCGCCAGCTCGAGTCGCTGCTCGACCAGGAGGGAACGCTCCAGGCCGGCCGCGGCTGGGTCGACGCCGATGGGAACGGAGACGGCTCGGCCGTCGCCGAGGAACACTCGCATGGCTAGGACCGCGCGGGTCGGCGGCCTGGTCGCGCTCGCAGGCGCATTCGGGCTCGTCGCGGCGATGCTCGCGGGCAACGCGGATCCGTCGGTCGGCGTCCCGTCGGTCTTCGTGCTCGTCAGCCTGAGCCTCGTCGTCGGGCTGTCGACGGCCGCCAGCCCCTGAGGACTGTCCATGGTCGGACAGATCGGCCCCCTCGTGCAGGTGGGCAGGAAAAAGACAGCGCTCGCCCTCCACGTTCTCGGCGGCATCCTCGGCGGCCTCACGATCGGCGTCCTGCTCGGGTTCGCGGGCGTGTTGCTCCGGAGCGCGATCGGCGACGCGCTGGACACGGTCTTCGTCGTCGTCGTGCCGGCGGCGCTCATCTACGCGGCGTCCGTCGACCTCGGCCTCTTGCCCGTGCGGCCGATCACGTGGGCTCGCCAGACGCCCGGAGACTGGCCCTGCTCGATGGGCCACTACCCGGGGATCTTCGCCTGGGGCTTCGACCTCGGCCTCGGAGTGACGACGCGGATCCCGTACCAGTCGCTGCTCGTCGTCCCGCTGGCCGCGTTCCTCGTCGGCGACATGGCGAGCGCCGTCGCGATCACGACCGCCTACGGAGCGGCGCGCGCGCTGGCGGTCGTCGCCGCCGTGACGTCCGCGAACGACGACTTTCCGGCGGTCTGCGACGCCATCCAGGACCGGGTGCTGACCCTGAAGAAGCTCGTCGGTGCGACGGCTCTTGTAATTGCTGCCCTAATCGTGATTTCCTAGCGGAACGGGAGGTGAAGGGATGAAGGACGGAGCTATCTACCTGCTGAGCCGGAAGGTGAACGGCGACCACGGGGAGCCCTACATGCAGAACGTGACCGTGTTCGCGAACAGCGCAGCCCAGGCCAAGTCGCTCGTCGACGAGCAGTTCGCCGCACTGCGGAAGACGGCGACAGGACGTGAGCGCGCGTACCAGCCGGTGCCGAAGTTCTCCGTCGAGAAGGTTTCGCTCGAGGACTACAAGATGATCACGGCCGGGGTCACGAAGTACTGATGGACCTCGCGAACATCGCGGCTCGTTCTCTCGCCCGACGCTCCTCGCGCAGGCAGTTCTTCAAGTTCCTCGGAGCGGGCACGCTTGGCACAGGCCTCTTCCTCACGCGCACGGGTGTCTCCCTCGGCGCGGTCACGAGCTGCGTCGGCTGCGGCGGCGGCCCATGCAACCCGTGCTTCTCGCCCGCGCAGATCTGCGAGAACCTCGGCTTCACGTGCAAGACGTGCGAGCAGGGCGGCGGATGCCCGACCGGTTGCATCACGTCAGGCGAGTGGTTCTGCTGCCTGAACAGCGGCCGGGTCGGATGCCGCTTCCGTTGCTCCGAATGCAACTGCGGGCCGCTCGGGAACTGCAACGACCCGGCGTGCCACTGCTTCGCGAACACGGCGATCCCGTGCACGCCGCGCCTCCACTCGGGCGAACAGCCGTGCACGTGCCCGCCGGTCGTTGCGCCGATTCCGAGCCTGAGCTAGCTCTCGCGCATGAACCCCTGGCGGGCCGCGCTCACGAGCGCAACCGCCTCGGGGAAGAGAACCCGCATCGCGTCCCGCAGAGCGATCGACTGCTCGTCGGGGCTGCCCTCGACCTTCATCCGCTTCAGGGCCGCGCCGGTCAGCTCGACCGCGGTGTTGAGGGTCAGCGTCGCGAACTGCTCGCGCTGGGCCTCGGCCACCGACTCAGCCTGGCGCGCCGCGAACTCCTGCAGGTTCCGCATCAGCTCGTCGGGATCGCCGCCGAGCGGGAATCCGAAACTGCCTTCCATAAGGGACCACGATAGCGACGCGGGTCAGTCCAGCGTCGCCCGGTAGTTCGTCTCGACGTCGCGCACGAACTCCTCGACCGACGCCATGCCCTGCTTCATCGCCTCTGCGAACGGCGACCCGGTGCTCGGGCCGAGCGCCTGCTCGAGGCGTCGCGCCGCAGCTCCGACCCGGTCGAGGAACGCGGGCTCGGCCAGACGCGGGGGCGCGCCGATCGTCCGCTCGAGCTCGAGCGCGGCCTCTTCTGCCTCCTCGATCCCTTCCGGGTGCTCGGTCATCCGGAGCGCCACGAGCTGCTCCCGCAGCTCCTGGAGCTCGCCTCCGCCGGCCTGCTCCTCGGCCAGCTCGCAGAGCGCGATGATCGAGGCTGTTTGCCGCACGACCTCGCGGCTCGCGACCGCCGCTGCGTCGTCGTCGAGCACGAGCCACGTGCGCTCGTCGCCGCGGACGAACGCGCACAGGTACGTCCGCTCGTCCGGCTCGGCCTGCGGCGGGCACGACGCCTGCCACCTGCTCGCCCTCCTCGGCGAGAGCCGCCGCCGACACGGCGATGCGATCGAGGTCCTCTCTGAGGCCCACGGCGCCAGCTTAGACTCGGCCGGTGCCCTCTTTCTCCGAGCGAAATCGGGTCGCCCGCGACCTCTTCGCGCCGCTCGGCCCGTCCTACGACCGTTGGAGCCGCATGCTCTCGCTGGGACAGGACCCGCGCTGGCGGCGGTTCCTCGTCTCCCGGGTCGAGTGCGGGCCCGACGGCTCGGTGCTCGACGTGGCGACCGGAACGGCCGCGGTGGCGATCGAGCTCGTGCGACAGAAGGGCTGCCGCGTCGTCGGGCATCGACCAGAGCCCCGAGATGCTCGCCGGCGCGCAGGCTCGGGTCGAGGCCGCCGGCCTGTCCGACCGGATCACGCTCGTCGAGGGCGGCGCCGAGAAGCTTCCGTTTCCCGACGGCGCGTTCGACGCGCTCACGTTCACGTACCTGATCCGCTACGTCGAGGATCCAGGCGCCACGCTTGCCGAGCTGGCGCGGGTCGTGAGACCCGGTGGGATCGTGGCGGCGCTCGAGTTCGGCCTGCCGCGCGGCGTCTGGCGGCCGTTGTGGGAGCTCTACGTCCGCGTCGGGCTTCCCGTCTCCGGCGCCGTGATCTCGCACGGCTGGCACGAGGTCGGATCGTTTCTCGGGCCGAGCATCCGCGAGCTCCACGACCGCCTGCCGATCCCCGAGCAGATCGAGCTCTGGCGCGCGGCCGGGATCGAGGACGTCCGCGTGCGGCGGCTCAGCCTCGGCGGCGGCTACGTCACCTGGGGGCGCCGTTCGTGAGCGCGAGCCGGCCGGCGTTCTATGCGCTGGAGCCGGGCGGCTGGCGCGACTACCTGACGCTGCTGCATCCGCCGTACACGCTGTGGCATCTCTCGTACGTCGCGATCGGAGCCGCGCTCGCGCCGCACTTCGAGGTCGAGCGGCTGCTGGTCGCGCTCGCCGCGTTTTTCCTCGCGGTCGGAATCGGAGCGCACGCGCTCGACGAGTTGAAGGGGCACCCACTGCAGACGCGGATCTCCGACCGCACGCTCGTCTGGCTGAGCGCCGTCTCGATCGCGGGTGCCGTCGCGCTCGGCATCTACGGCTCGATCGCGTACACACCGTGGCTGGCCCCGCTCGTCGCTGTCGGCGCATTCGTCGTCGTCGCGTACAACCTCGAGCTGTTCGGCGGCGCGTTCCACTCCGATGTCTGGTTCGGCCTCGACTGGGGGTCGTTCCCGCTGCTCGTCGGCTACCTCGCGATGGCCGAGCGGATCTCGCTCGGAGCAGTGCTCGCGGCGGCGTTCGCCGGCTTCCTGAGCCTTGCGCAGCGGCACCTGTCGACTCAGGTGCGAACCGTCCGGCGGCGCGTGGCCTCGGTGAGCGGCACGCTCGAACTCGTCGACGGAGCTCGCGAGCCCGTCACCGACGTCACGCTGATCCAGGCGCCGGAGGCCGCCCTCCGCGCCATGACGTTCGCGGTCATCTCGCTGGCCGTCGGCCTGGTCCTTCTTCGCCTTACCTGAGCAGGCGTCTTACGATGGACGCATGTCGCTCGAGACTGCGTTCGAGATCGTCTTCGCCGTCGGCGTCGTCGTCGCCGCTGCGGCGCTCGCCGGTGCCGCGTTCGAGGCCGCCGGCCGCAAGGCGCTGATCGCAGCCGCCGGGGCGATCGGCCTTGGCGCCGCCGCCGCCTGGGTCGCGTTCGCCTTCGAGCCCTCGACGGGGCTCGCGATCGTCGGAACCGGGCTCATCGCCTGCGAGCTCGCGGTCGTCGGCGCGCTGGGCCTTCGCCGCGGCATGGCCCGCAGCCGAGCGCTGGATCGCGAGTTCGAGCGTGCGAAGGCGCAGCTCGAGGCGGCCGTCGAAAGCGAAACGCGAAGCCGGACCGGCGACCTCGAACGAACCATCGCCCGCGCGCGGGCCGATTCGCTGTCCGCCTACGCCGAGGAAGAACGCCGCCTCGCCGAGACGAGGCGTACCGCGCTCGAGGAGAGCGAAGAGCGGTTGAGTCACGGGCTCGCCGAGGCATTCGCCAAGGTGCAGGGCCAGGTCGAGCAGCGGCTCGCGTCGTGGCACCAGGATCTCGATCGCGCACAGCGGAACCTCGGCGAACGGCTCGAGCAGGTCGCCCAGCACGAGCGGTCGCTGATCGAGGCGCTCGAGGCGCGCCTGGAGAACGATGCCGAACGGCTCCAGGCGGCCGACGATGAACAGCGGGCGGGAGTCATCCGGCTCCGCGAGGATCTCGCGCGGGCAGTCGCCGAGTCGGCCGCGATCGCCGAGGCCGAGCTCGAGGCGCACGCGACGGACCGCAGGCGGGCGCTGCACCAGGTTTCCGACCGGATGACCGCGCGGGAGCGCGACCTCGTCCGCAGGGTCGAACGCGAGGAGACCGAGGCGTCGCGGCGGATCCAGAGCTCGTTCAGCGAGGTCGAGCGGCGCCAGGTCGAGCAGCTCGAGCGCGTCCTCGACCGCGCGTCCGGGAACTTCGTGGACGCAGCGACGCACGAGTTCGACGGGACGATCAGAGCCGCGCGCGAGGAGGCGGCGCGACGGTTGCAGCGCGAGCTGGAGCGTGCCGTCCAGCGGTTCGCGCGCGAGGGTGAGTCGCTGCTCGCCGACCGGATGACGCAGCTGGGCGAGGCTGGCGGCCTGCGGCTCGAGAAGAAGCTCGGGCAGGTCTCCGCAGGCCTGGAACGGCAGCGCGACGAGTTCGTGGCGACGCTCTCGAAACGGCTCGGCGAGGTCGAGGCGGACTTCCGGGGGCGCCTGGCGGCGCTCGCGGACGAGGAGCGGGCGCTCGAGGAGCGGCTCACCGAGCTCACGCGGCGGATCGACCAGACGGTCTCGCGGGCCGAGCAGCGCCTGGACGCGCTGCAGGGGCTCCCGCGTTAGTTCTGCGCACCGGGCGGGCAGGGATTCTCGTACAGAGGACGAATCACCCGTCTTAAACGCCGATGACGCAGATCGCCGAACACGAACAGAGTGAGCGCGCCAAGGTCGAAGGCTGGCGATTGCACGTGCTGATGGAGGCGGGCTATCCGCTCCCGCTCGCCGAGCGTCTGGCGCACAGCGAGGCGGATCTCCACGCAGCGGTCGAGCTCGTCCGGCGCGGGTGCGATCCGAAGATCGCGGCCGAGATCCTCCTCTAGCCCCGCGACAACCCACGCCCCCACCCGGGTGGGGATGAGGAGTTCCACCCGCCACCCGCGTCGAGCGTATCGCTGAAATGCGCGCGTGGGTGTGCCGGAAGCGCGACAACTTCGTGTCGACCGCAGGACGCGGCCTGAGGTGCGCCGGGCTTCCGCCACCCAGGGCGTAGCATCCGGAGCGTGAAGGTCGAGGCGATCGAGTACGGCGACCGCCGCGTCTACAGCGTCGCGTCGTTCAACCGCGGCGTCGCCGAGTGGCTCGCGCGCCTGCCCACGATCTGGGTCGAAGGCGAGGTCACGGAGCTCCGCCGCCAGGATCGCTGGCAGAGCGTCTTCCTCACGCTCAAGGACCCCGACGAAGGCGCCTGCCTCGCAGTCACGATGCCCCGCGGGCAGTTCGACGCGCTGCGGCTCGACCTCGCGAACGGCGAGCGCGTCCACGTCTACGGGCGTCCCGAGCTGTTCGAGGCCCGCGGCGACTTCCGGCTGCGGGCCCTCTCGATCGAGCGCTTCGGCCTCGGCGACCACCTGGCGGCGCTCGAGCGGCTGAAGCAGAAACTCGCCGCGGAAGGGCTCTTCGACACGGGCCGCAAGCGACCGCTGCCGCGCCTCCCGCGACGCGTCGGGCTCGTCACCGGCAACGACGCCGCGGCGAAGAAGGACGTGCTCACCGCCATCACCGCGCGCTTTCCGCCGGCCCGCCTGCTCGTCGCCGAGACGTACGTCCAGGGCCCGCGCGCCGCGCCCGCGATCGCCGACGCGCTGCGCGCGATCTCGGAGGCGCCCGAGATCGACGTCGTCGTCCTCGCCCGCGGCGGCGGGAGCTTCGAGGACCTCCTCCCGTTCAGCGACGAGCGGCTCCTGCGCGCGATCGCCGCCTGCCCGGTCCCGGTCGTCTCCGCGGTCGGTCACGAGCAGGACACGCCGCTCTCCGACCTCGTCGCCGACGCGCGGGCTTCGACACCCACAGCAGCCGCGCGCCTCGTCGTCCCGGACCTGGCCGAGCTCACCGCCCGCCTCGAACGATCGCGGACGGCCCTCGCCACCGGCGCGCGCCGGGCACTCGAACGCGAGCGTCGCCGACTCGACCTCTCGCGGGACCACCTTCGCCGCGCACCGCTCCTGCTGGTCGAACGACGGCGTGCGGCGGTCGAGCACTCGGCCGGCCGCCTCCGAGCACTGTCTCCGCGGGCCACTCTCGACCGGGGCTATGCGATCGTCCGCACAGCCGGCTCGATCGTCCGCTCGAGCTCCGAGGTCGCCACCGGCACGCAGGTCGACGTCGAGCTCGGCACCGGCGGCTTCGGGGCCACCGTGGAGGACACGCGCTGAGCGAGCTCAGCTTCGAGGACGCCCAGCGCGAGCTGGAGACGATCGTCCAGCGGCTCGAGAGCGGAGAGGCGAGCCTCGACGAGGCGATCACGCTCTGGGAACGCGGCGAGCAGCTCTACGCCGTCTGCTCGTCCAAGCTCGACGCGGCGCAGGGCCGCATCGAGGAGCTCGCCCGCCGGGTCGAAGCCGTTAAGCCCTAGGGCTCGTAAGCGACTTCCTATCGTCGAACTCGGCGTCACTGAATAGAATCCTCCGCATGGCGGCCCCAGAGGAACTCATCAGGCAAGTCCCGCTGTTCGCGGACCTGGACAAGAAGGACATCCAGGGTATTGCGAGCACGATGAAAGAGCGGCAGTTCGACGCCGGCGACACGATCGCGAGCGAAGGCTCCACCGGGATCGGCTTCTTCATCATCGACGAGGGTGAGGCGACGGTCAGCGTGCACGGCGATGACGTAAACACGCTCACGCACGGCGACTACTTCGGCGAGGTCGCGTTGATCGACGACGGTGCCCGCACCGCGACGATCACCGCGAAGACGCCGCTCAAGTGCTACGGCATCACGTCGTGGGAGTTCCGGCCTCTCGTCGAGAGCAACCCGAAGCTCGCATGGAAGATGCTCCAGGAGATGGCGAAGCGTCTACGCGGCGCCGAGCAGCGCGCGGGCTAACAGGGCGCCGAGCTCGACGAGGTCGTCCGCGGCTCGATCCGGGTCGCCGCTCAGCGCGTGCGGCTGCGTGCCGGGCGGAGGCTCGTCGACGCGGCCGCCGAAGAGCTCGCAGCGGACGCCGAGCTCGCGGCACACCTTCACCACCTCGCCGACCGCCTTCCCCTCGGTCGACGAGCGGTCGAGCGTTCCCTCACCCGTGACCACGAGGTCGGCCGAGCGAGCCTGGCCCGCGAAGTCGATCCGCTCGAGCACGACGGCCGCACCCGAGACGAGCCGCCCTCCGAGCGACGCGAGCGCCGCGCCCAGGCCACCGGCCGCGCCCGCGCCGGGCAGCTCGGCGTACGGGCCCAGCTCCGACATCCCGGCGAGCCGCGCCTCGAGCTCGTCCACCTGCTCCGGAGAGGCGCCCTTCTGCGGGCCGAACGCTCGCGCGGCGCCTCGCTCCCCGAGCAGCGGATTGCGTACGTCACAGAGAACCTGCAGGTCGCGGCCGCTCAGCGATTCGCCGACGACCTCGAGCAGCCCGGCGCCGCCGTCGACCGTCGCCGTGTCGCCGAGCCCGACGAGGATCGGTCCCGAGGCCTCGCCAGCGATCGCCACGAGCACCTCACCAAGGCCGCGACTCGAGGCCTCGAGCGGGTCGAGCTCGCCCGGCCCGAGCCGCCGCAGCCCCACCACCTCGGCCGCCTCGACGACCGCCGACCCATCCTCCAGGACGAGGTAGCGCGCCTCGACCACGCGGCCGAGCGGGTCCGAAGCAGGAGCTGTCCGCCACTCGCCGCCGAGGGTCGCTGCGAAGACCTCCGCCGTGCTTTCGCCGCCGTCCGCGACAGGGAGCTCGTCCGCCTCGAGGCCGGCGCCGCGCATCCCGGCCGCCAGGGCCATCGCCGCCTCGAGCGCGGACAGGACGCCCTTGCAGCTAGCGGGCGACGCGAGCGCGTTCACGCGGCTCTTGCTCGGCCTCCTGCTCGCCGTCCTCCTCGTCCTCCTGGCCGACCTCCGCCTGCTCGGCGCCCGGCATGTGCTTGAGCATCGCGTACGAGAGCCCCTCACGGGCGAGGAAGATGAACCCGATGCCGACGCCGACGGACATCTCGATCGCCTGCAAGCCCGATCCCGAACGCGAAGCCCTTGGCGTAGGGCACGCCGTACGAGACGAGCGGCAGCGCGACCGCGGCCTGGACGAGGCCGACGTTGCCGGGCCAGAGCGGGAAGAGCATCGCGACGTTCATCAGCAGCAGGACGAGCCCGGCGGCCGGGAGCGGCTCGTGGATGTCGAACGCGCGCATCGACGCCCAGACGGCGAAGAGCTGACACAGCCAGCCGAGGCACTGGAGCAGCGCCGCGGACACCGCGGGCACAGGCGCGTGCAGGACGCCGAGCCCGTAGCGGGCCATCGTGATCAGCCGGCGGACGCCGCCTTCCGCGTCCTCGAGCACCGAGCGATTGCGGTGCCGCGCGCTCGCAAGCGCGAAACCGAACAGCGCGAAGGCCGACGATCACGAACACGATCACGCTCGCCAGCGCCCAGTGCGGGATCTTCGCGGTCGCGGCGACGTAGCCGATCAGGAGCAGGACCGGGAAGAGGTCGAACACGCGGTGCCGCGAAGACCGTCCCGAGGAGCGTCGCCCACGTGTCCGCCCGCCGCTCCTCCTCGATCCTCCGGCTCAGAACCGCGACCCGCGCGAGCTCACCGATGCGGCCGGGCAGAACGGCGTTCGCGAACAGGCCGACCCCGAACGCGGAGAAGACGGCGCGGAACGGCGGCTTCGGCGGCGGAACCGCCTGCTCGATCACCTGGTTCCAGGCGCCCGCCCTCGCGATCACCGACAGGAGGTTGAGCGCGATCGCGGCGACGACCCACTCCCAGGCGACGAACCTGAACGCGTCGACGACGAGACCCCAATCCGGGCCGTGCCAGACGAAGAACGCGATCATGCCCGCGAACGCGACGAGCACGAACGCCGCGCGGGCCCACTTCGCTTTCAGCAGCTTCGACATCCTTATGCCGCGAACGCCTTCGGCGACTCGACGATTCCCTCGTAGATCTCGGACAGCCGTTGTGCGATCCCCTCCCAGGAGTAGCGCTCCTGTGCGAGCACCCGGGCCGCGCGACCCAGGTCTGCCCGCGCCGCTTCGTCCTCGAGCAGGGTGACGACCGCCTCGGCCAGCGCATGGGGATCGTTGGGCGGAACGAGGCGGCCCGCCTGCGGTTCCATGACGCCCCGATAGCCGGAGATGTCGGAGGCGACGACCGGGGTCGCACACGCGAACGCGCGCGTGAGCACCATCCCGAAGCTCTCGCCGCCGAGCGACGGGGCGACGAGCGCCTTCGCGCTGAGCAGCTCTGCGGTCAGCTCGTCCTGGGAGAGGAAGCCGAGCACGTCGACTCCTTCGTCGGGGACGCGCAGGCGCGCGAAGAGGAGCCGGACTGCAAGCGGGTCGGCGCCGACGACACGAAGCCTCGCCCCCGACCGCTTCCGGATCTCGGGCCACGCGCGAAGCAGGACCTGCAGGCCCTTCCGAGGCTCCTGGCGGCCGACGAAGACGATGTGGTCGTCCCGCGAGCCGGCCTCGGCCCGATCGGGGATGAGCACGCCGTTCGGGATCAGCTCGTACGTGCCGGGGAAGTAGCGTGCGGCCGTCTCGCGGGCGTGCTCCGAGACGGCGATCCGGTGATCGAGGCGGTCGAGGAGGAAGCCCCAGACCGGCTTTGCCGGCTTGAGCCACGACAGCTCGCCGGACGCGTGGAAGGTGGCGACGAGCGGGCACTTGGCCAGCGCGAGCGCCGCGACGCAAGGAGTCGGCGTCATCGGCTCGTGCAGGTGGAGCAGGTCGAAGCGCTCGGTCTCGAGCACTCGCCTGATCCGGAAGATCGAGCGCGGGCTGAGGATGATGTTCGGCAGCGACCCGTTCGCGGGCACGATCACGGAACGGCCGATCGGGATCACCTCGGGCGGAGGCTCGCCGTGGCGTCCGAGCCGGGGGTGGAGGACGCGCGTGAAGCTCCCCGGAGGGTCGTTGCCCATCACGAGCCGGACGTCGTGTCCGAGCTTGCGAAGTGCGGCGGCCTGGAGCTCGGCGTGCTCGACGACGGCTCCCCAGAACGACCATGAGTACGGGACGACGATCCCGACTTTCATCTCGCACAAGTATTCATGCCCAGCTACCTTTTGCGCCCGCATGACTTTCGTCCGCCTCGCTCCGCTCGCTCTCGTCGCCCTGCTCGCCGCCTCGTGCGGCGACAACGACAAGAAGAGCGCGACCCCGGCGACGACCGCCGCCGCCACGACGACGGCGACCACGACTTCGACCGGCCCGAGCCCAGCGAGCCGGCGCCGATTCCGGCGCCGCCGTCGAGCAAGGGGAACCGCCTGCTCCTCGGGGACGCGCGACCTCTACCCGCTGCTCGCCGGGAGCCTCAGCCGGCTACGCGCCGAACCAGGTGCGCGGGAAGTCCGTCAACATCGTGCAGGTCGCGGGGACCGACAGCTTCTGGGCCGGACGGAACGAGAAGCAGCGGATCCTCGTCAAGCTGAACCTCAAGGGCGGCAAGGGGCCGCCGAAGCTGGAGGCGGGCCGGCAGGCGGACTTCGTCGGGCGGCTCACGAGGCGCCGACAGCGGGAAGAGCCGAGCCTGCTGGGCGTCAAGGACGAAGTCCGGGCAGCGGGTGCTCCAGAACAGGGCGTCTACATCCTCGTCAGCGTCGGCGACCTGAAGCTGCACTAGCGTGGCCCGCACGGTCGGCCTCGTCGCCTGCGCGGCGCTGGCCATTGCGGCGATCGCCGGCGGGATCGTCGCTGCTCACGCGGGGCGGAGGCGAGCGAGAGGACGAGCGTCGCCTCCAGCCGCTGCGCAGGCCTCCGCCCGTGCTGCGAGCGCGTCGAGGACTTCGGCGCGCGGGTTCCGCCGGGCAGGCGCCTGACCCTGCGCGCGAGCCCCGGAGGCCGCGTGCTGACGACCGTCGGGCCGCGCGGACCGAGTTCGGGTCTCCGCAGACGTTCTCGGTCGCCTACGTGAAGGGCCCCTGGCTCGCCGTGCGGAGCACCGCGCTCGGGAACACGCGGCTCGGGCTGGGTCCGCGCCCGACGCGTCAGCCTGCTCAATCGCACGCTGAGCCTCGAGGTCGACCTCTCGAAGCGCGAGCTCGTCGTGCACGACGTCGGGCATCCTGCGCCGGATCGCGGGTCGCCGTCGGAGCACCCGACACGCCGACTCCATCGGGCACGTTCTACGTCACCGACAAGCTCCGCGGGGCGGACTTCGGCTCGTACTACGGCTGCTGCATCCTCGCGCTCTCGGGCCGGCAGCCGAACCTCCCGGAGGGCTGGTCGGGCGGCGACCGGCTGGCGATCCACGGCTCCCCCACGCCGACCTGGGGCCACGCCGTCTCGAACGGCTGCCTGCACGCGGCGGAGCCCGACCTTCGCTACCTGATGAAGACCGTCCCGCTCGGGACCGCGGTGCGGATCCACGCGTAGACTCGGCCGATGGTCGACGGAGGCCTCGCGGAGCTGCACACCCACCTCGGCGGGTCGGTCGCCTCGGACATCCTCTGGAGCCTCGCGCACGAGCAGGGGATCGCCCTCCCGGTGAAGGACTTCTGGGAGTTCGACCGGCTCGTGACCGTCTCCGACCCGCAGGGCGTCCAGGATCTCGACGCGCTGGACGAGATCTACCGCTGGACGGAGCTGATCCAGTCGAGCCCGCTCGCGGTCGAGCGCTCGGTGCACGCGGCAATCGGCGGCGCCTACCGCTCGCAGGGGATCACGACGCTCGAGCTGCGGTTCAACCCGATGAAGCGGAACCGCGGGGGCGAGCGCGACCTCGACCACATCATCATGGCGGCCGTCCGCGGGCTCGACCGCGCGAGCCTCGAATACCCGCAGGTGCGCGCCGGGCTGATCCTGATGATGGACCGGACGTTCAGCGACGTGCAGAACGGGATCATCGTCGAGAAGGCGATTCGCTACGCGCCGCGCGGGATCGTCGGCATCGACATCGCCGGCCCGCGGCCTGTGGCGGATGGGCCGTATCCGTACGGCGAGCTCGCGCCGCTCGTCGAGCAGGCTCGCTCGGCCGGTCTCGGGGTGACGATCCACGTCGGCGAGGAGGGCGGCGATCACGGCATCGCCGAGATCCGCGACGTCGTCGACTCGCTGCGCCCGGAGCGGATCGGGCACGGGATCCTGGCCGCTCAGGACGAGACGTTGATGGCCGACCTGCGCGAGCGCGCGATCACGCTCGAGGTCTGCCCGACGTCGAACCTGCTGACGAAGGCGCTGCCCGACGAGGATGCGGTTCGCGACACCTTCCGCGCCTTCTCCGCGGCCGATGTGCCGTTCACGATCGCCACGGACGGGCCCGAGATGATGGGGACGCACCTGCGGGACGAGTTCGACCTGCTGCTGCGGATCGGCGCGCTCGACGAGCGCGAGCTGGAGGCCGCGAACCGGCGCGGCCACGACGTCAGCTTCGTCCCCCAGGGCCAGTAGCCCAAACGGCCACGTCCGGTGTCAGACGCCGGACAGTGCTGTTGAGGACATGTCCCAGTGCCTGGCACTGGGACATGTCTGGAGAAGCTAGGCGTTCGGCGACTCTTCGAGCAGGTCGACCGAGACGATCGTGTCGGGGCTGAGGTAGCGGCCGGCGAAGAGCGGCCACGTGCCGCTGCTCGCTGCTGCCGAGATCTGCGCGACGGCATCGGCGGCCTGCGCGGATGCCTCGGCGGCATTGCCGTGCTCGCCGATCCGTAGCGACTCGCCCTCGCGCAGGCGGACGACCACGTAATGCGTCGACGGCTGAGCTTCCTCGGCTGCCTGCTCGGCCGGCTCGGCTGCGGCCTGCTCGGTCGGCTCGACGGCTGCCTGCTCGGCTGGCTCGCTCGGCGACTTCCTCGGCCGGCTCTTCGGCAACCTGCTCGGCTGGCTCCTCGGCAACCTGCTCGGCCGGCTCTTCGGCAACCTGCTCGGCTGGCTCTTCGGCAACCTGCTCGGCTGGCTCTTCGGCAACCTGGTCGGCGACTTGCTCGGCCGGCTGGTCGGCTACGTGCTCGGCCGCAGGCTCCGGGACCTCCTCTGGAGGCGTGGGCTCGGTCGCTTCAGCCGGCTGCTCGAACGACGGAACCGGCATCTCGGGAATCGCCGGCACCTCGAACTCGGCGAAGTCCTCCACGGCGGGCGCGGACGCTTCGGGGGGCTCGGGCGCGGACGCCTCGGGAGGCTCAGGGGCTGCAGGGGCCGGCTCCTCGGCGACAGGCTCATCTGCCACTTGCTCGCCTGACTCCTGGGCCGCGTGCCTCACGCTCGGGAAGAGCATTCGGGAGAGCAGCGTCGGCGTCGAGCCTGAGAACGGCTTCTCCTCAGCCTCGGGATCCGCCGGCGTCTCGATCTCCGGGGCCTCCGCGGCTTGTGGCTCGGGCTCGGCGTCGACGGCGCGGGCAAACCCGAGATCGGGCTGGGCCTCGGGCTCGGCTCGGCTCCGGCTCCGATTCGAACGCAGGCTCGGGCTGAATCTCGACCGGAGCCTCGTCCTTCGCAGGCGGCACGAGGTCGGGGAAGAGCACGCCCTCGCGCTCGGGCGCCGGAGCAGGAGCGGGGCGGGTGTACGCCTCGTCGATCACCTGCTGAAGCTGGCTGATAAGGCGCGACGACGAGCTGGAAGTCCGTCTGGAGCTCGCGGCGCAGGCCCTCGAGCACGACCTCGTTGGACGGATCCCCGACCGCGATCACGAGCTCACCGTCCTCGTAGAACAACGGAAGCGCGACCTGGCGCCGAGCATCGTCCTCGGCGAGCGCAGCAAGCGCCTCGGGCTCGACGTCGCTCACGTTGACGTCGACGAACGGAAGTCCCTTCTGCCCGGCCAGCATCCGGCCAAGATCTCGCTCGTTGAGCCAACCGCGCTCGAGCAGCACCTCGCCGAGGCGCTTGCCGGTGCGCATGCCTTCCTGGAGCGCGCCCTCGAGCTGCTCCTCGCCGAGGAGCCCGGCGCGGAAGATCAGCGTGCCGAGCGGCACGTCGACCATCGAGGTGTCGGGTGAGGTCACAGGAGTGGGAGCGTGTGCAGGCGCAGGCTGCTCCGCTTCAGGAAATGTGTTCGCCGGTTCTGTTGAGGACATGGCCGCCTTTCTCTTTCTCGTGTGCCGCTGTGCGAGGGCGAGCTCGGGATCTACGAGAACGAGCTCGGGCGTGACGCCGCCGCCCGACCCGCTCCAAGCAGGGCGATAGGTCGTTGAACTGTTCGTATCGGCGCTCGGGGAGAGCACGTCATCGCTCGAACGAGGTACGCCATTGGAGTGACCGCTTCCGTTCATGCCGCAAAAGGGGTATCGGCAGCGCGGTCGAGCGCTTTAGGACCGCAAGACGCCGAGATACGCCTCGAGGAGCCATTCGCCGGCAAAGAGGGCGATCACCGAGCCGAGGGCCAGAAACGGGGCGAACGGGACGCCCATCTTCCGTGCCGACCGCCCATGACGGGCAAGGAGGTAGATCCCAGGAATGACCGCGCTGACCATGCCGATGATCAACGCGACGGAGACGACCTTCCCGAGCGCGGCGCCCATCAACAGCGCCAGCTTCACGTCGCCCATTCCCATCCCGGCCGGGTAGATGACCGCGGCGACGAACAGGAAGAACGCGGCGAGGAACGCTGCGAGCGGCCACTCGATGCTCGGATCGCGCACCATCTGCGCCGCGAGCACGATCAAGGTCGAGGGCAGCACGATCCGGTCGGGCACGATCCGGTGCTCGATGTCGATCGCCGAGATCGCGACGAGCACGCAGCAGAAGAACGCCGCGATCGCCGCATAGAAGGTCAGCCCGAACGCGAGCACGCACGCCGCCACGAGGAGCGCGGCCGCGATCTCCACGGCTGGGTACACGAGACCGATCCGCGCACCGCAGTTCCGGCACTTCCCGCGCAGCGCGAAGTACGAGACGAGCGGGATGTTGTCGTACCAGACGATCGGGGCCTTGCACGACATGCAGGACGAGCCCGGCCGGACGAGCGAGCGCTTGAGCGGCACGCGAGCCGCGACGACGTTCAGGAAGCTCCCGAGCGCGAGACCGGGAGCGAGCGCGAGTGCGGCCATGGCGGAGCCCACGATTCGTCCTATCGGCTCACCGTCGACCCGAGTTGAGCCGGCCCTAGGTCTCGCTCAGGCGGTACGCCTTGCCGGGGTTGCCCGAGACGCGGGCGATCGCGTCGACCGCTCGCATCGAGACGCGCCTCAGTCCGCGCATCGAGCTCGGGCTCGGCACGTCGCCGCCGAGCAGCGACACGACCGCGTTCCAGAGGAACGGCGTGCGGACGACCGCGTACGTGAGCCGCGGGAAGCGGTCGAGGGCGACCTGGGCGCTCCACCCGGCGGCGAGCTGGGAGGAGATCGCGCGCCGCAGCTCTCGGTCGTAGCCTCTCGAGATCGCCGGCGAGGACGGCTTCGGTCGCCAGCCTGGCCGAGAGAAACGCCTCGTAGATGCCGTCGCCGGAGAGCGGGTCGACGAGCCCCGCGGCGTCGCCGAGGAGCGCGACGCGCCCCTTCGCGAACCGCGCCCGTGGGTGGACGAGCGGAAGCCGGTGGCCGCGGACGTCCTCCAGGCTCGACTCCGGAATGCCGTACTCGCGGCAGAAGCGCGCCAGGTGCTCGCCGCAGCCGCGGGCCCTCGCGCTCCCAGCCTCCGACCCCCACGTTCACGTGGTCGCCCTTCGGGAAGACCCAGCCGTACCCGCCGGGAACGTTGGCGAGCTCGAGGCAGAGCAGCCCGCGATACTCGGCTTCGGAGACGACGCCGTACGGGACGTTCGCCTCGAGCGCCACGCCGTAGTCGCGGCCGTCGTCGAGCCCGATCGCGCGCGCCGAGACGCCGTTCGCCCCGTCGGCGAGCAGCGCGTGGGTTGCGGCGACCCGCGAGCCGTCGACCTGCGCCTGGACGCCGCCCTCCTCGAGCGCGAGATCGCTCACCTTGACGCCGTCGCGGAACTCCGCTCCGGCGCGCACGGCCTGCTCGACGAGATAGGCGTCGAGCCGCTTGCGCTGGGTCATCAGGACGAGCGGCTCGTCCATGTGCCGCTCGAACCGGCGGGTGAAGTCGAGCCCGAGCCGGACGCGCGTCGTGCGGTCCTCGACCACGGGTCGACGGAGAACGGCAACTGGCGGACGGCCCGCATCGTGAGCCCGCCGCCGCACGGCTTGTCGCGCGGGAATTTGGCCTTGTCGGCTAGGAGGACTGATGCGCCTTCGCGCGCGAGTCGGTACGCAGCCGTCGATCCGGCCGGCCCCGCGCCGACGACGAGGACGTCAAAGCGCTCCACGATCACGAGGCTACAATGGCTGACCCTCCAGGGGGAGTTCCCGAGTGGCCAAAGGGGACGGGCTGTAAACCCGTTGGCTCAGCCTTCAGAGGTTCGAATCCTCTCTCCCCCATTTTCGTGCGCGCCACGGGCGCGCACGAAAATGCGAGCTCTGCGAAGCGGAGCGAGCCTCCGCGTCGAGTACTGCCTATACATGCGTTGAGGGAACAGAAATGTCCGCGCCGCCCCCAGGGACGACGCGGACTGTTGGCTCAGCCGTGCTTCTCTAGCCTCAGCAGGAGCACTGCGGCAGTGGCGGCGAATACTTCGCCGGGAGAAACGCAGCTCCATCGGCGAGGTATTTCGGCGAGCCCGAACGCCGCCGGAACCTCGCCGCCCCAGACGATCATCTCGCGGCCCGTCCACACCGCATCTGCGCCCTGCCGAGAGCCCAGCGGCGACGGCGAGAGCATCGTCCAGAGATCTCTTGGCGGGTCGTAGGCCCTGGTGGCCGTGCCGGACGCGATCAGGCGATTGCCCGTCCAGACCGCGACGAGATCGCCGGCGCCGACCGCACTCCGCCGCAGTTGCCGCCAGCTGTCGTTGGAGGGGTTGAACGCCAGGACGCGAGGCCCGCCGAGCGCGTAGATCTCGTTCCCGTCGTAGACGGCGGTCAAAGCTCGGATCCCCGACTGCGACGGGATCCGCCGCCAGGTATCCGAGTCTCGGGTTGTACGCCGCGCCGCCGACACGATTGCCCTCGGGCCCGTGTCCGTTGAAGATGACCAGCTCTCGACCCGTCCACGCACCGATCGGCGACTGCTGGCCGCTGACCGGAGCCGGCGCCAGCTTCCGCCACGTGTTCGTGGCCGGGTTGTACGCGGAGCCGTCGTCGGAGACGTCGCCGCAGCAGCCCCCGCCCCAGCCGAGCAGCTCATGGCCCGTCCAGGCGAGGATGCCGTGCCGGGTCGGCGGATCGGGAAGACGTCGCCACTCGTTCGCCGCCGGGTCGTACGAGAGGAGGTCGCAGCCCCAGACGAGCATCTGCTTGCCCGTCCAGACGGCGTCTCGACGGCAGTAACCCGGCGTCGCCGGCGGATCGGCCAGCTCGCGCCAGGTGTCCGCTGCCGGGTCATAAGCCTCGGCTACCTCAGTCGAGTGGATGAACGTCCCGTCCGACCCGGGGTTCACGCCCGTGACGATCATCTCGGTGCCGGTCCAGACCGTGGTGCGACCGGATGCGATCGGCTCTGGTGCCTGCGCCACGCGCCTCCAGGCGCCCGCCTTGGCGGCCGATCGATCCGACGCAGAGCTCGAGCCGCCGACGAAACCCGCTCCGATCAGGATCGCGGCCGCTGCGGCCGCGAGGCCGAAAACGAGAAGAAGAGGGATCTTGATCTTGGTGAACTTGGACATCGTTTCCTCCAGTCCTGGGTGTTTTTCTCTACTCCTCGAGTCTGCGCGGGGGCTGAAGCCCGATCCATGGACGGAACCTGGGCGCTCGATGGGATCTGCTTACTCGCGGTAGGCCATGTCGTGGGGCCGGCCGGGGGTGGTCAGCGCCTTGCGGCTGACCACCCTCACGCCGCTGCCTACAAACGGCCGGCGATCGTCCGCAGCGGGATGAACGCGATTCGGCCCGGGCGGCGGTCGTGCATCTTGTTCCAGCTGACGAACAGGCCACCCGGCTCGAGGCTGGCGTCGAGCCAGGGTGCGGCGCCAGGAATCAGCAGAGCCTTGTCCCGACCATCCGACAGGCGCAGCAGGTGGAGCGCGCCGCCCGTCTCGTAGACGACGAGATCGCCCTGCACGCCGAGCAGGATCGGAGGCGGCCCGCCGTCTGTCAGGAGCTCGCGTGACTGCCGCTTCGCCCCGGTCTGAGCGTCGTACACGTCCACCGTGGTGCCGTGCTGCACTGCGAGCACGCGGCCCCGGAGCCGGGCGCTCACGACCCTTTCGCCGACGCTCCAGCTACGAAGCACGCGGCCGCGAAGCGACAGCAGCCGAACGACACCTCCGGTCGCGGGCACCGCAACTACTCGTCCGCCGTCGACCGCGGTCGTGATCCCGCGTCCGCGCCCGAGTGGGCGGCAGACGCGACGGGAGTCGTAGAGATCGGAGTCGCCCGGGCACCACTTCGCCTTGCGCGACAGGAGGAGCCATGGATCGCTGGGCCCGTGCTCGTTCCTGTGCTGAATCGAGAAGACGATCGTGCTTCCGTGACCGATGAGGCCCACGATGTCGTCCCCGCCATCGTTCGGGTCGCCCGATGCCGTCGCCACGTTCTTGCCCTTCCGATCACCCACACGCGCCGTCCTGAGCCCCACTACGTAGTACGTGTTGCCGGCTTCGGCACATGTCCAGGCGAGCCGACTGCCCGCGAGCGCGAGGTATCCCGGCCCGTAGAGGTCGCCGCAGGGAGTCGGACCTCGTCGAGCCCGCCCGGTCGCACCGTTCCAGATCGTCAGCCGCGGATGATGGTCGGTGGCGAGCCTGGGCACCGCCCGGGTGCCGTCCGTTGCCATCCATGCGATCGGCGTGTCGAAGCTGGTCTTCCTCTTGAAGGGAACGGCCACGGTCGGCGGAAGCTCCTCCGCGCCAGCGGGATGAAGGCCGGTGATCCACCGTGGGGCGATGTTCGTCCCGCCGGCCGGGAACGGATGCGTCAACGCCCGGCCGCCGCGGCCGGTCGGTGGCACGGCGTAGATGTCCGACTCCTGCGACCCGCGGAAGCGACCGCGCTCGTAGAGCACGAGCCCGTCGGCCGACCATGCAGGATGCTGGATCCACTCTCCGCCTCGAGTGTCGCTCACCTGGTGCAGGTCGCTGCCGTCGCCGCGAACCGTGTCGAGCGCAACGGCATCGTTGGCGAGCCCCTTCATGAAGGCGATGCGAGAGCCGTCCGGCGACCAGCTGGGTGTGTCCTCCCAGACCTTCTGCGCGACCCGCCGCCCGCCTGAGCCGTCGGCTCGAATCGTCCAGAGGGAGTACCGATCGTTGGCTCTCGACGGAGACATAGGCAAGCCGTTGGGAATCCGGCGACCAGGCCGGGGCCGCGAACTGCGCGAGCTTGCGGACGCCCAGCCGTTGCCGCGTCCCACCAACCGCAGGGATCACGTACAGCTTGTACTCGTCGAGGAACGCGATCGTCGTCCCGTCCGGAGACCAGCTCGGGCGCGACCCGGCGTCGGCGAGCGGCGTGACCGTCCCGTCCACGGTGTCGAGAATGACGATGCCTCCCTCGTAGCGTGTGCACACGACGTGCCGCGAGTCCGACGACCACGCTTCGGGTGATGTCGAACATCCGGGAAAGCTTCGACGGCCGCTTCCGTCGGCTTCGACGACATTCAGGCCATCGCCGCTGTCGAAGAGGATGTGCCTGCCGTCCGGCGAGGGCAGTGGCTCTTCCTCGTCGAACGGGTCGTTGGTGAGCTGCGTGAGCCCTGTGCCGTCCGTGTTCACCGCGTAGAGATCGAAGTCGCCGTCTCGGCTGCTCGCGAAGACGACGGCTCCCTCGGTGTTGGAAGCCGAGCGCTCGAGCGCCGATGTCGCCGAGCGAACACCGGCGCCCGACGTGGCTCCCGCCAGTGCGGCCAGGCTCAGGATGACGAGGAGTCGCTTCATCGTGACCTCCCGACGAAGAGGTTCACCTTCCCGCCCTTGGGCAGGACCGTTCCCACGCTCGGCCGCTGTTGCCAGACGAGGCCGGGGGTGGCGTCCTTGGTCCGTCTGACCTTCCCGACGGAGCAGTGCCTCTCGGCGAGCCGCCGCCTGGCCACTGCGAGCCTCGTTCCGTACACGTCCGGCACGGTGCACATGCCGGGGGCGTTCACGAACACCGAGACCTCGTCGAACCTGGCTTCCACGACGTCCGCCCTACGATCCCCGTTCAGGTCGCCGAGGGCGATCGCCTCCGAGCCCTGCCCGACATCCTGGCTCGTGGAGTCGCTCATGCCATAGTCGAAATGGCGACGGAAGGTTCCCTTGCCGCCGTTGACGAAGACGGTCATCGACCATGTATCGCCTAGATTGGCGGTCACGAGGTCCGGCTTCCGATCGGCGTTGACGTCGGCGATCCGCACGGTGATGAAGTAGCGGCCGTCCTCATTCGGGTCCCTAAGCCTGTAGTTGCGCTTCGGTCGCAGCGTGCCGTCTCCCTGTCCCAGGAGAACGGAGACCGAATCCAGCCACCACTGCTCGCCGTTCGGGTCCGAGCTGCCGTTCGCCGTCACGACGTCGTCCGTGCCGTCGCCGTTGACGTCGCCGATCGTGACCGTGCTCGGCCCTGGTCCGGTGCCGTAGTCGACGGGCGCGCCGAAGCTCCCGTCGCCCCGGTTGACGAGCACCGTCGTCGAGTTCCGACTGCGGTTGGCCGTGGCAATGTCGGGCCTGCCGTCACCGCTCAGGTCTCCGATACGCGAAGGCCCAGGTGTCGCGGCCCGCGGGGTACTCGTGCACGGCTCCGAACGTGCCGTCGCCGGCATTGAGAAGGATCGAGACCGTGTTCGGGTTCCCCGTCGCGATGTCGAGCTTGCCGTCACCGTTGAGATCCTCGAGGGCGACGTCGCACGGCTGGCGTCCCAGCGAGTAGTTGACCGGCGGCGACAAGCCTCCATGCCCGTCGTTCACCAGAAGCGACACCGACTTCGAGTGGAAGTTCCCGGTGACGACGTCCAGTTTGCCGTCGCCGTTCACGTCGCCCATCGCGATCGAGAAGGCGCCCTGCGTGTCGCCGGGCCTGCCGATCTCGTACTCGTGGGAGGGCCCGAGCCGGCCGTCGCCCCGGCCGTAGAGGACCGAGACGAGGCGCAGGCTCTTGAGCGCAGGCGGATCGTCGTCGAACGCGCCGTGCGTAGCGACGACGTCCAGCTTCCCATCCCCGTTCAGGTCACCGAGCGCGACCGAGTTCGCGTCCTTGGCCGAGGTGTCGAACTCCCTCGATGCCTTGAACCCAGGCGCCGAGCCCGATGTGCCCGCGGCGCCGGCCGCGCCGACGACGAGGAGCGCTAACAGTGCGATCTTGAGGACTTTCGACATGGTTCCTCCCGTCCGGTGTGTCGTTGCAACGAGTCTGGGAGCGGGAGGCGCGCCTCATCCATGGACGGAAGGTGGGCGGTGGATGGAATCTCCGGGTTCGCCGCTCTAGTCGCCCTCCGTGCAGCGCTGTAGCCTTGGCCGCGGCCAGCTGACCGCGAGCCATGGACGCCAAGATTGTCGTTTCAGGTCCCGGAATCGCCGAACAGGCGACGGTTGCGCTGTCCGGCGAGCGGGTGACCGTCGGCCGGCTGCCCGAGCTGAACGACATCGCGCTCGAGCCCGATCCGGAGCACCTCGTCACGCGGGCCGAGCACTGCGCCTTCGAGCGCTCGGGCAGCACCTGGTCGATCGTCGACGGCGGCAGCGTCAACGGGACGTTCGTCCGCCGCGCCGGCGAGCTCAAGCGCGTCGAGGGGCGCTTGCCCCTACGGAACGGGGACGTCGTCTGCATCCTCGCCTCGATGGACCACCAGGACGGGGCCCACTACTTCGAGCTCGAGTACGAGACGACCGCGGACTCCCAGGCGACTCGTGCAGCGGAGGGGCCGGAAGCGGCAGAGGAATGCCTGAGCTACGACGCGGACGAAGCTCGACTCGTCCTCGTCGCGCGAGGAGAGCGGCACGAGCTGCACATCCGCGCACAGGCGCACAAGCTCGTCGCGTACATGGCCGAGCGCTCGCCGGCGCTCTGCACGCATGCCGAGCTGATGGACGCCGTCTGGGGAGACGAGCCGATGCACTCGCGTGAGGAGCTCGCGAAGATCGTCTGGGAGCTCCGCAAGGAGCTCGAGCCGTACGACGCCGGGCATCTGATCGAGAACGAGCGCGGCCTCGGCTATCGGCTGCGCACCTGCCCGTGAACGTCGGCGACGAGTTCGGGCCGTACACGATCGAGTCCGTCCTCGGCCGCGGCGGGATGGGCACGGTCTTCCTCGCGCGGCACGCGCGGCTCGAGCGGCAAGGTGGCGCTGAAGGTGATCGCGCCCGAGCTCGCCGACGACCCGGACTTCCGCGCCCGCTTTCTGCGCGAGTCGCAGCTCGCCGCGTCGCTCGACCACCCGCACGTGATCCCGATCTACGACGCGGACGAGATCGACACGGTCCTCTACCTGGCGATGCGCTACGTGGACGGGCCGAGCCTGCAGGCGCTGATCCGGGAGAGCGGCCCATTGTCGCGGGGAGACACGTTGCGAATCGCCGAGCAAATCGGCGGCGCGCTGGATGCCGCGCATGCGGCGGCCTTGATCCATCGCGATCTGAAGCCCGCGAACATCCTGCTCGCCGAGGCCGAGCGGCACGCGTATCTGTGCGACTTCGGCCTCGCGAAGCGCACGAGCTCGAGGGGCGTGACCCACGCCGGGTCGTTCCTCGGTACGGTCGACTACTGCAGTCCCGAGCAGATCCGCGGCGAGCCGCTCGACGGACGGGCCGACGTCTACTCCTTCGGCTGCGTGCTCTACCACTGCCTGTCGGGCGAACCGCCGTACGCACGTGAGAGCGAGATCGCAGTGCTGCAGGCCCATCTCAACGACCCGCCGCCGTCAATCGCGCCCGACCTGGACGGCCTCTTCGCGCAGGCGATGGCGAAGGATCGGAACGAGCGCTATCCAACGGCCGGCGCGCTCGCAAGTGATCTACGCGCCGCGATCGCAGGCGGCGCCGCCGAAACCGTGGCCGTTCCCGCGGAGCCGCCGACCCGAGTCGACGCGACCGGCGCTCTTCCGCGAAGAAGGAGGCGCTGGCAGTGGGTTGTCGGGGTCGTCGTCCTGCTGGTGGTCGCGGCAGCAGCAGCCGCGATCTGGGCAACGCGAGATTCGAGCTCCGGCGACAACGCGACCGACCTGCGTCCTTTCGTCGACCGCATCGAAAACGTGCTCACCCAGTCGGCAGCCGGACGCCGAGAGATCGCCGGCGCGATCAGCGCGGCCCGCGACTGCAAGATCACGAACGCAGACGCTGCCCGTCAGATCGAAAGCGTCGGGGTCAACCGCCAGAGCATCCTCCAGCAGCTCGCGAGCTTCTCCGGCCCGACCCCCGCGACCGACCGCATGGTGACGCTGCTGCAACAGGCCCTGCAGAACTCGATCGAGGCCGACCGTCACTACGAACTGGTTCCAGTCGAGCACCCAGTGCCCGCCGCCCGCGAATCAGAGCTTCGACCTGGCACGGGCCTCCGACACAAGCGCCACGGCCGCGAAGGTGCTCTTCGTCAGACGGTTCCAACCGCTCGCGTCGAGCCTCCGCGAGCGAGTCTGGACAGCCGGGCAGTTCTGAGTCCTCTGCGAATGCCCGAGGTCAGCCAGGTTGTTCGCGCAAAGGCGCTGGCCGTCGGAGCGGAGACGTGGCTCGACGACCTGCCCCGGCTGATAACGGCCGTGGAGAGCGACTGGGGCGTCAGAGTCGGCAGGCCGTACGGCGATTCGTCGGAAGCATTCGTCGCAGAAGCCATCCGCGAGGACGGCACGCCGGCCGTTCTGAAGCTGATCGTGCCTCGCGACGAAGCCGCCGCGCATGAGATCGTCGCGCTGCGCCTTGCGGACGGTGAAGGTTGCGCGAAGCTCATTTTGGACGACATCGATCGAGGCGCGCTGCTGCTCGAGCGGCTCGGGCGGTCGCTCCACGAGCTCAGGCTCCCGATGGGCACTCGGCACGAGATCCTCGTTCGGTCCGCGCAACGAGTATGGCGTCCAGCACCCGAGTCCGGCCTCCCGTCCGGGGCGGAAAAGGCGCGCTGGCTGTCCGAGTTCATCACGCGCACGTGGGAGGAGCTCGGTCGTCCGTGCAGCGAACAGGCCATCGAGCATGCCCGAGCCTGTGCGTCGAGGCGAGCCGGTGCGCACCGCGATGAGCGGGCTGTGCTCGTCCACGGCGACGTCCATCAGTGGAACGCGCTCGAAGGGACGGACGGATTCAAGCTCGTCGACCCCGACGGGCTCCTCGCCGAGCCCGAATACGACCTCGGGATCATCATGCGCGAGGATCCCCTGGACGGAGATCTGCACGAACGCTGCAACTGGCTCACCTCGCGCACGGGTCTCGACCCGACGGCGATCTGGGAATGGGGTGTGGCTGAACGGGTGTCCACCGGCCTGCTCTGTCTGGCGGTGGGTCTGGATCAGGTCGGGCGCGAGATGCTCTCCGCCGCCGAACAGGTCGGCCGCAAGCGAGACTCCCGGCTCCGCGGCGCATCCGTAGGGTTCTTGACCGTGGAGCGCTACGTCATCGAGGAAACCGTCCAGCAGCGGTACGTGGGGATGCGGGATGCGCGGACCTTCCTCCCGTTCCTCCTTCCCCACCTGAAGCCGGGCCTGGACGTGCTCGACGCGGGCTGTGGCGTCGGGAGCATCGCGCTCGACCTCGCCCCCACGATCGCCCCGGGGCGCATCTTCGGGATCGACGTCGACCCGGAGCAGATCGAGGTCGCCCGAACCACGGCCGCGCAGCGCGGGATCGACAACGCCGAGTTCGCAACCGCCTCCGTCTACGAGCTGCCCTTCGACGACGCGTCGTTCGACGTCGTCTACGCGAACGCCGTCCTCTTCTACCTTCGCGAGCCGCTCCGCGCCCTCGTCGAGTTCAAGCGCGTTCTCCGCCCGGGCGGCCTCGCCGCGGTCAGCGACGACGACCTCGAAACGGTCGTGATCTCGCCCGACCGGCCCGAGCTCGAGCTCGCTCCGCGCCTGTTCGAGCGCGCCGTCGAGCACGAAGGCGGGAACGGCCGCTACTCGCGCCACCTGCGTACGCTCATGCTCGAAGCCGGCTTTGCCCGGACGGAGGGAATCGCCCACGCCCCGGAGGTGTACGGCGACCTCGAGCGGACCCGCTGGTTCGCCGAGTTCGCGGTCGGCCTGTTCAGCGCTCCGGACATGGCAAAGGTGATCGTCGAGGAGGGCTGGGCGACCCGGACCGAGCTCGACGCCGTGTTGGCCGCGCTCCACGAGTGGGGCGAGCTGCCGAACGCGTTCGCGGCGTGGCTCTACTGCGGTGCGCTCGGCTGGGTCGACTAGCGCTTCGCCGGCAGCGAGCGGGCGTAGCGCCGTGCCGAGCTCGACCCACTTCGCGAGCTGGCGTTCGTGTCGACGTGCTCGGCGTCGACGCGGAGCCAGCCGGTCATCTGCTTGCCGCGCATCTCCATCGGTAGGGCGTCCGTCGTCGCGACGAGCGAGTCCGACTCGTCCGGATCGGCGCGCACGAGGATCCCGCCCTGGCCGCTCGCGGCGATGGCCATGTTGCCGCCGATCAGGAACGCGAGCCCGCCGAACATCTTCTGCTCGGTCAGGTCGGGCTCGTCGCCGAGCAGCTCGCGGATGCGGTCGGCGAGCTCCTCGTCGTAGGCCATCGCGGCGATCGTAGCTGGGCGGTCGTGCGACGCTACGCCATAAACCCGCATGTTTCACGAGTTCACGCAACTGGTCGCCGATGCCTCTGGCTGGGCGTACGCGATCGTCTTCCTGCTCGCGTTCCTGGATGCGCTGGTACCGATCGTGCCCAGCGAGACAGCGGTGATCACGGCGGGTGTCGTGGCCGCCTCGGGCGACCTCAGCCTGGCACTGATCATTCCCGCTGCCGCGGTAGGCGCGTTCCTCGGTGACAACACCGTGTATCTGCTCGGCCGTCGCTTCGGGGGCCGGGCGACCGAGCGTTTCTTCAGAGGCGAGAAGGCCAGGCGCCGTATGGAATGGGCCGACGAGCAACTCCGCGAGCGCGGGGGCGAGCTGATCGTCATCGGACGGTTCATCCCCGGCGGACGGACCGCGGTCGCACTCAGCGCAGGCTACGCTGGCCTATCCATGGCGCCGCTTCATCGTGTTCGACGTTGCGGCCGCGCTCGTCTGGGCCACGTACGCCGCGCTCCTCGGCTACTACGGCGGCCGAACGTTCGAGAGCGCCTGGGGGCTGGTGCTCGCACTCGTGAGCGCGTTCGCGATCGCCGGGGGATCGAGCTCGTCCGCTGGGCGCTGGGACGGCGTCGCCAGACCCCAGCGTGACAGCGTGTCCAGCTCGGCTTCGTTCCGGCTGCGATCTTCATCGAGGCTGGAACGGCGTAGCCGTCCCCGCGACGCCACGGGTCGATCCGCTGCTCGAGGCTCTCCCGCACTCGGCCGCGTTGGGAGACGTCGCCCTCTCGCAGCAATGCGCCCATTCGCACCGTCGCCTCGGCGACGACTGTCATCAGCTCGTCCGCCGAGCGCAGCGGGAACTCAAACGTGAACGACTCGACTTCGACATCGGCGAATCCCGCACCCGAGAGCAACGCATGGAACACCTCGTCCTCCGCGAAGTGGAAGAACGACGGCCCCTGCGGAACATCGCTCGGCGGCGACATCTCGGCGTCTGCGACGGCGCCGACCAAGGCACTGAAGAGCGGCGACCGCTCGGGAGCGTCCCACGTCGACAGCGCTGCACGTCCGCCCGGAACGAGCACACGGGCCAGCTCCCGCGCGGCCAACTCCGGCACGCCGACGTGCAGGATGACGAGGTTGCCCACCGCGGCGTCGAACGATCCGTTCGCAAATGGAAGCTCGGTGGCCGAGCCCTGGACGAATACAGCCTCGGGATGGCGCCGCGAGGCGAGCTCGACCATGGCCGCGGCGATGTCGATCCCGGTCGCGTCCGCGCTGCGTGCGACCGCAGCCGCGGCGGCGTCTCCCGGGCCCGTTCCGACGTCGAGCACGCGTATGCCCGCTCGGACGCCCGCCGCGTCGATCAACGGCTCGATCGCCTGCCCCGTGATCGGGCTCAAGAGCTCGCCGTAGCGTCCGGCGACGAGCTCCCAGCCGGCAGCTTCGAACTCGTCGAATGCCTGGGCGTCGATGTCGGTCATGTACGGAAGCCCGCGCCCCGCGAAGGCAGGAATCGCAGCCTACAATGGCCGCGCGCCCTCTTAGCTCAGTTGGTAGAGCACCTCCATGGTAAGGAGGGGGTCTCCGGTTCGAGTCCGGAAGAGGGCTCAGAAGAAAGCCCCGCAAACGCGGGGCTTTCAATTTCATCGGGCACCAACATCGGGCGCTTCGACCTAGACGAGAGATAGTGAGGGCCGGTGGTCGTCTTGCGCCCAGTTACCGGGGCGATGCATCCTCCCCGTGAAGGAGCTCTCTCGCCGCAGACCCCAGTAGTTGACTCCGGTCCTCGCCGTTGACCTTTCCGGGAGTTCGCTCGCCTAAACGCGTGGATACATCTCGCGGTCTGCAGGAACCACCGATGAGGATGGAGCCGTTCCCCCATACGACTTACTGGGGTGGGATGGGTCCTAGCTCCGGGAGGGGAGGTTTGTTCCCGCCACAAACGCCAGTAGGTGCCGCACCGGCCCCAATCCTCGCTGTTGACCTTCCCGTTTCCGGCTTACACCTAACCCGTGGGTACATGTCACCGCACGTCACAACTGCCTCAGGGCGCGACGGTTTCGGCTAGAACTTTCTGTTTCACGCTCGACTCCCTCCAGGGGAGAGAGGAGGAGATCGTTATGACGCTGCGGCGTTTTCTGACGTTCCTCGTCACACTTGCTGCGTTCGCCTGGATCGTGCAGGCAAGCGCGGCTAGTTCGGGGCCACCACTCGGAACGGGCTGCATCGCCCACCACCCGAACTACATCGAGGACACATTCGAGGTGCAGTACGCGGCGGGGTGCTCGGGCCACGACGAGCCGGAGCTCGACCCCGTCTCGAGCGCGCCGGGCTCGGCACGAGACTCGCGTGGAGGTTCGTGCTGCCCAGTCCGCCGGCGCCTTCCCGGTCGCCGCAACCGGCCCGACCTTCTGGTTCGGCGGCACGGTCAACGACCCGAACAGCTTGTTCGGCCAGGCGTTCCTCGAGGTGCAGTTCTATCCCGACACGATCGTCCGCAAGTGCACACCCAACGGCGGCTTCGTCGTCACGTACGCGCCGGACACCTACACGGTCTGCTCGCCGGTCTGGAGCATCCACCGACCGGGCAGAAGCCGGTCTACCACGAGCCGGCGGCCTTCAACGCGATGCTGACGACGGGCTCGAGCACCAACCGCTCGTCATGCACGCCGGGGACACATCACATCCACTTCCACGTCGTCTCGCCGAAGGAGGGCTGGCACATCGAGGTCACGGAGGTGACACGCGGCACCGGAACGATCGTCCTGAACAGCGCCGACGGGCCGTTGATGCCCGGCGTACGACACGCAAAAGATCGGCAACGCGCTCGGCTGGGGCGTCGTCCACGACACGCCCAACTCATTCGTGTGGGAGATCGGCCACACTTCGCCGTTCACGCATCCGGCCTCCCAGTTCTGCATCCCGGGCGAGACGATTTGCCAGTCCTTCAACGAGCCGGCATGGGCCGGCACTTCGCCGATCCAGATCAAGTCGGTCACCTTCGGCGACGGCTCATACCCCACGTCCTGGGCGACTGTCGCGGACACGGGCGGCAAGGCCGAGGTACTCGGCAACTCGTTCGTCGGGCCGACCGACTGCTCAGCTACGGCGGGCCTTTCTGCATCTATCCCTGGTACACGCAGGGATCGAGCGGAGTCCACTACGGGGTCGACTTCCCGACGAGACCAACGATCTCGGCGGCGTCGACCAGTTCGCACAGACGATGGAGTGCGGCGGGCCCTTCGGGGCGAATAGCACCTACTGCGACACACCCGTCCCGATCGTCCTGCCGTAACAAGCCACTGCGGGTGGAGGCGTGCAGGCGCCTCCACCCGCAGCCGGTAATCACGAGACGGGCGCGAGCGACGGCGTCCGGCTCGTCGTGAACGCCTACCAGGCGGGCCTCGTCTCCCCCTGACGGGCCAAGCGCCCGCTAAAGAGATACGTCAGGCCACTAGCTTCGTCGCCTGGCGTTGCGGTGGGATCCGCACGACCCGCCAGGCGAGACCGCACTTCTCGAGCGTCCAGATCACCCAGCCGCCGGGATCGATCTCGAAGCCCCGCAGCCCGTGGAACGCCGAAGTCGGGAATGCGTGGTGGTTGTTGTGCCAGGACTCGCCGAAGGAGAGCCAGGAGAGCCACCAGACGTTCCTCGACTCGTCCCGGACGTCGAAGCGGCGGCGGCCCCAGAAGTGGCAGATCGAGTTGATCGACCAGGTCACATGGTGGAGCAGGAAGATGCGAACGGCGCCGCCCCAGACGAGGCCGCGCGCGAATCCGTACCAGCCGCCGATCAATGCCCAGCCGACGAGGCGCGGGAGGAGCAAGCGAGACGAGCACCGTCGGCACGAAGAGCCTCGCGATCACCCGCAGTCCGCGGTCCGCGGACCAGATCCTTCGCGTAGCGACTGCGGTCGGCGCGCCCGGCCGCCGAGAAGATCCAACCGGTGTGCGCGTGCCAGAGCCCCTTCAGCGCCTCGAGCGCACCGTCGCCGAAATCGGCGTGAGGGCTGTGCGGATCGCCGGTGCGGTCGGAGAACTGGTGGTGCTTGCGATGGTCGGCCACCCAGGTCACGACGTCGCCCTCGACACCCATCTGACCGAGCACGGCGAACAGGTAGCGGATGGCCGGAAACGTCTCGAACGCGCGGTGCGTGAACAGTCGGTGGTACCCGACGGTGACCCCCAGCCCGGTGAGGACGTAACCCACTGCGAGGATGGCAAGCGCGGTCACCCCGACACCGTGATTCCAGAGCAGGGCGACGGCGACGGCGAGCCCGACGACCGGTAGCCCGATCCCGGCGAGGTTGACCAGCTTGTGCGTTCGATTCATCCGGCGCTCCGATCTCGTTTCTTTCCGTTTACACCGCGACGCGAAGGGTGCAAGTGATTGCAGGCTCATAACCTGTGCTGGCCATTCAAGGCTTCCTGCTTGTGGATTGCACCTAGCCGAGCGCCCTATAACCGAACACGTCTCACTGCGCTCGCCGTGGAGGCGAGGATTCTCAGCCAGAGGTAACACCCAAAGTAGCACCGCTCGGGCTGATCGCATGAGGAAGCACCAACCGCGAGATCATCGAGTTGCCCACCGCGGCGCGTCATGCAGCCTGAGTGAGAGGATCGGCGCCATGAGCACTACCCCCGTCGAGGAGCGCGTCGACGAACTGCTCGCGCGCATGACGCTCGAGGAAAAGGTCGGGCTGATGTTCCATGCGCCGATCTTCATGAACCCGGACGGGACGCTTCTCGACGACACCGAGGAGCGCATCGCCGGGCGGCACCTCAACCACTTCAACATCTACTTCGCACCCGGGCCGCGGCAGCAGGCGGAATGGCACAACCGGCTGCAGGATCTCGCGAAGACGACGCGTCTCGGGATCCCCGTGACGATCTCTTCCGACCCGCGGCACAGCTTTGCCGAGAACTTCGCGGCCGCGTGGTCGGCCACGGGTTTCTCGCAATGGCCCGAGCCGATCGGCTTCGGCGCGCTCGGCGACGCGGATGCCGTCCATGAGTTCGGCGACATCGCGCGGCGCGAGTACCGCGCGGTCGGCATCCACGTCGCGCTCCACCCGATGGCGGACCTGGCGACGGAACCACGGTGGGCGCGGATCATGCACACGTTCGGCGAGGACGGCGAGCTCGCCGCGCGCCTGGTCGCGGCGTACATCCGCGGTTTCCAGGGCGAGGAGCTCGGGCCGCAGTCGGTCGCTTGCATGACGAAGCACTTCCCGGGCGGCGGCCCGCAGCTCGACGGCGAGGATCCGCACTTCGCGTACGGCAAGGATCAGGTGTACCCGGGCGGCATGTTCGAGTACCACATGCGCGTCTTCGAAGCCGCCTTCGAGGCCGGAACGGCGCAGATCATGCCGTACTACGGACGGCCCGTCGGCACACCGCTCGAGGAGGTCGGCTTTGGCTTCAACCGCGACGTCGTCACCGGCCTCCTGCGCGAGCGCTACGGCTTCGACGGCGTCGTCTGCACGGACTGGGGGCTCGTCACCGACGCGCCGCTCCCAGACGGGTCGGTGTTCGCGGCGAAGTGCTGGGGCGTCGAGGAGCTCGGCGTCGAGGAGCGGCTCGTGAAGATCGTCGAGGCGGGCTGCGACCAGCTCGGCGGCGAGGAGCTGCCGGAGGTGCTCGTCGAGCTCGTGCACGCCGGGCGCATCGCCGAGGAGCGAATCGACACGTCGGCGCGCCGCCTCCTGCGGGACAAGTTCCGCCTCGGGCTCTTCGACGATCCCTATGTTGATCCCGACGAAGCCGAGCGCACGTGCGGCTCGCTTCCGTTCCGGGCCAAGGGCGAGCGTGCACAGCGGCGCTCGGCGGTCGTGATCTCGAACGACGGCGTGCTGCCGCTGAGGGAGGGCGTGCGCGTGTACGCCGACGGCCTCGCCTACGAGGGCGCCGCGGAGAGCGCCGGCGAGGCGGACGTCGCGATCGTGCGGCGGAACGCGCCGTTCGAGCCGCGCACGAACGGGATGCTCGAGTCGCTCTTCCACGCGGGTGACCTCGACTTCAAGGAGCCCGAGCTATCCACGCTGCTCGAGCTCGCGCGTACGGTCCCGACGGTGCTCGTCCTCCACCTCGAGCGGCCGGCCGTGATTCCGGAGCTCGTCGAGGCGTGCGCAGCGGTCGTGGCGGTCTTCGGTGCGGCCGACGAGGCGGTGCTCGACGTTCTCTTCGGCCGGACGAGACCCGAGGGCAGGCTGCCGTTCGAGCTGCCGTCGTCGATGGACGCCGTGCGGGCGCAGCTCCCGGATGTGCCGGGCGACTCGCCCGACCCGCTGTTCCGCCTCGGGCACGGGCTCGACCTCTAGGTCGTAAGTGAAAAACGTCCCTCTCTGGGACGAATTAGACGGTCACCGTCACCCGCAGGAACGTCGCCGGGATCGACGTCGTGCCGTCGTCGGCGCTCGTCGTTCTGCGCCTCGAACAGCGCGTCGAGCTCGCCCTGCGAGCTCGTCGGTCCGTCCGTTCGCCGTCGGCCGCGTCGAACGCGTTCATGGTCGGGCCGTAGTAGGTGCGGAACTCGCCGACGAACTCCGGCCGGCGGCAGCGGGAAGTCGAAGCGTGTAGGTGTCCCGCTGCGAACGAGATGTTCTCCGTCGGGATCCCGGCGGCCGCGAACCGCTCGATCACGTCGCTCTCGACGCCCCACGTCATCGGGCTGACGAACCCTTCGGGCGGCGGCGGCGAGTACGCCGAGCTGATCTTCAGGATCTGCGCGACGAGCGTCGGGTCGTTGGGGATCCAGTTGCCCATCACGATGCGGCCGCCGGGCCGCGTGACGCGCACCATCTCCTTGGCGACGTCGAACGGCTTCGGAGCGAACATCGCGCCGAAGATGCTGACGGACAGGTCGAAGGAGTCGTCGCTCACGCCTTCGAGGTTCGAGGCGTCGCCTTCCTGGAAGCGGCAGTTCGTCAGGCCCTCGGCCTGCGGCGCGCCGGTTCCCTGCGTCGACGAGGTTGCTCGGCGATGTCGACGCCGAGCACGTCGGCGCCGAGCCGCGCGGCCGGCAACGCGGTCGTGCCGTCGCCGCAGCCGAGGTCGAGGACCTTCATGCCGGGCGTCGATCCCGAGGTCGGCGACGAGCGCCTCACCGCTCTCGCGCATGCCTTCGCGCGATTCGCGTGAAGTCGCCCTTCTCCCACAGTGCCTTGTTCGGGTTCATTCCTGACTCCTTTTGGACGGACGGTGAGCCGAGAATTTCATTTCTTCAGTTCCGGCGCATCGCAGAGTGCTCTTGCGTAGGGTTGTGATCGAGGACTGGGGAGTCGACAAAGGAGGGATCCATGAAGCGTCTTAAGCGGCCGCGGCGCTCGCTGTGGCTGGTACTCGGGCTCGTGATCGGAGGGCTGGCGACTGCGGCCACGATGGCCGTCGCCGGGCTTCAGCCCGCGGACCTCAACTTCACGCCGCGTTCCGAGGCGCAGATGACGAACATCGACGTCGGTCGGGCCTGGGCGAAGAACTACTACGGCGCTCACACCGCCACGTCGGGCCCCGGCGGGACGTGGGCCACACCGCTGAACCTGGAGAGCAACTACGCGAACGAGGCGCGCTCGGTCGCTTCGAAGGGCGACAACTGGCTGGCTGCGCGGCGGCACGTGGCGCACCGCGCGATCGTGCTCGACGTCGACGACACGACGCTGACCACCTGGAACTACGAGCTCTACAGCAACTGGGACTTCAATCCGACCACGAACGGCCAGTTCGTCGGCCTCACGAGCGGCGCGTTCACCGGGAACATGTTCCCGGCCACGCCTGGGATGGTCGCGCTGGCCAACCACGCTTCGGCCCTCGGCTATGCCATCTTCTGGATCACCGGGCGGGGCGACTCGCAGCACGCCGCGACGATCGCCAACCTGGTCGATGACACGGCGGCCGGGCTGCCGAACATCGACACCGTGACCCTCAACGGGTTCACCATCCCGGAGGTCGACGCGGGCTACGTGATGCCGACGCCGATCGACACCGGCCACGGCGGCTTCGCCGACGGCCTGTTCACCAAGCCGCCGATCGGCTCGTACCCGGCCTACCTCGACACGCCGGAGTTCTGCGGGCCGTTCATCCACGCGCGGGAGCGTCCTGCCCGACCATCCAGTACAAGTCCGGGACGCGCGCCTACATCGAGTCGCAGGGCTACAACATCGTCGCCGACCTGGGCGACCAGTTCAGCGATCTCGAAGGCGGCTTCGCGGACAAGACGTTCAAGATGCCGAACCCGAACTACTACCTTCCGTAGGAGAGGGTCAGAGTAGAAATCGAACGAGCCGCTCCCTCTCGCGAGAGGCATCCGAGAGGGAGCGGCGAGCTCGCCACGGAAACCCCGTCTACGACCAAGGAGTCAGCCGTGTACGCAGTCATAGGTCGCGCCAAGATCAAGCCGGGCCACGAGGACGAGACCTTCTCGATGATCCGCGAGAGAGGCGTCGGGATGCTTCAGGGAATGGCCGGCTCCCAGGGCGGTTACTGGTCGAGAACCATCGACGGCGACGAGACGATGCAACACTCGTTCTGGCTCTTCGCGACCGAAGAGGACGCCCGGAAGGCAGAAGCGACCTTCGCCACGCTCCGGGAGATGCCCGACGCCCCCGCAACGTTCGTCAGCGTCGACGTCTGCGAGATCGTCGGCCACGCTCCCGCTTGAATCACTGAAAGAGCGTCAGCTCGGGCTCGCGCTCGCCCCGAAGAACGGCCAGGTCGACCTCGACGCAGCGGATGTCGCGCGACTCGGCGAGCACGACCGCCTGCGGCTTGATCGACTGCGCCGCGAGCACGCCGCGGCAGGCGGCCTTCGCCGGGTCCTCGCGGATGAACCCGAGGTAGCGCGTCAGCTGCTCGACCGCCTCGATCGTCCCGATGCGCTTGATCTCGACCGCGACCCACTCCCCGTCGGAGTCCTTGCACATGAGGTCGACCGGCCCGACCTCCGTCGGCCACTCGCGCTTGACGAGCGTCAGCTCCTCGCCGAGCGCCGACGGCGCGGCTGCGAGCACCTCCTGCAGGTCGCGCTCGACGCCGTCCTTCTGCAGCGCCGCCGACTCGCCCATGTCGTGCTCGACGTCGCTCAGCACGTCGACGAGACGGATCTCGAGCACGTCCTCGGTCTTCGCCTTGCGCACGACGAGGACCTCGCCGAGCTCCTCGATGGACGACGGCCCCGTCATCCAGTTCAGCGGCTTGTAGCCGCCCACGTCGTCGTGGACGAGCACGGAGCCGTCGGCCTTGAGGATCAGCAGCCGCACGGCCTCGGGCAGCACGGCCGTCAGGCGGCCGGAGTAGCGGACCTCGCAGCGGGCGACGAGCAGGCGCACAAGCGGCACCGTATTGCCCTCTTCGGACATGTCCGCTATAGTGAACCTAATGGTTCAGTATTCACCGACCGTCGACCGCGCCTTCGCAGCCCTCGCCGACCCGACCCGCCGCGCCGTCCTCGAACGGCTCGGCTCCGGCAGCGCGACGATCAGCGAGCTCGCCGAGCCCTTCGGCATGTCGCTGACCGGGATGAAGAAGCACATCCGGCTGCTCGAGGAGGCGGAGCTCGTCACGACGGAGAAGGTCGGCCGTGTCCGCAGGTGCATGCTCGCGCCCTACGCCTTCGAGGGCATCAGCACGTGGCTGCAGCGGCTCGACCGCTTCGCGCAGGTCGTCGAACGAACGAAAGGAGCACGATGAGCCCGACCAAGAAGAAGGACGGATTCACGGCCGAGGAGAAGGCCGCGATGAGAGCGCGCGCCAAGGAGCTGAAGGCGGCCGCGGAGGGGGAAGAGACCGTGCTGCGCCGCGCTCGCGGCGATGTCGCCTGACCGATCGCGCGCTCGGCGAGCGGATCCACGCGATCGTCAAGGAGACCGCCCCCGACCTCACGCCGAAGACCTGGTACGGGATGCCCGCGTACGCCAACAAGGACGGCAAGGTCGTCGTCTTCTTCCGCAACGCGGCGAAGTTCAAGGAGCGCTACGCGATGCTCGGCTTCAACGACACCGCGAACCTCGACGACGGCTCGATGTGGCCGGTCGCCTTCGCGCTGACGAAGCTGACCAAGGCCGACGAGGCCAAGATCGCGAAGCTCGTCAAGCAGGCGGTGAGCTGACGATGAACGAGACCACCGTCACCACCCCGAACGAGCTCGAGATCCGCGTCGAGCGGGTCTTCGACGCGCCGCGCGCGCACGTCTTCTCCGTCTGGACGGATCCGCAGCTGATCCCCGAATGGTGGGGCGACGGCACGGTCGTCGAGGAGATGGACGTCCGCCCGGCGGCACGTACCGCTTCCGACCGCCTTCGGCGTCGTCGAGGGCGAGTTCCGCGAGGTCGACGCGCCCGAGCGGCTCGTGCAGACGTTCCAGAACCACCTGCAGACGCTCGAGTTCGAGGATCTCGGCGAGCGGACGAAGCTGACGCAGACGATGCGCTTCGCCACGACCGAGGAGCGCGACACGACGATGCAGTACGGCGTCGAGGAAGGCGCGAAGAGCGGCTTCGCGCGGGTCGACGCGCTGCTCCAGCGGCTGACGGTCTAAGCGGTCAGCTCGCCGGCGCGAGCGCCGGAGACCTCGGCCTCGGGCGGCGAGGTCGCGATCTGCGCGTCGCGGCTGACCAGGGTGGCATACCGCCCGCCGGCGACCACCAGCTGCTCGTGGGTGCCGGACTCGACGACGCGGCCCTGGTCGAGGACGATGATCTGGTCGGCGTCGCGGATCGTCGACAGGCGGTGTGCGATCGCGATCGTCGTCCGACCCGCGGAGAGTCGGTCGAGCGCTTCCTGCACGAGCCGTTCCGTCGCCGTGTCGAGCGAGCTCGTCGCCTCGTCGAGGACGAGGATCGGCGGGTTGCGCAGGATCGTCCGCGCGATCGCGATCCGCTGCTTCTCACCGCCGGAGAAGCGGTAGCCGCGCTCGCCGACGACGGTGTCGTAGCCCTCCGGCAGTGCTGGCGATGACGTCGTGGATGCGCGCCGCCCGCGCGGCGGCCTCGAGCTCCTCGTCCGTGGCGTCCGGCTTTGCGAAGCGCAGGTTCTCGCGCACCGTGTCGTGGAAGAGGTACGTCTCCTGCGAGACGACGCCGACGAGCTTGCTGAGCGCCTGGAAGCTCAGGTCGCGGACGTCGATCCCGCCGATCGTCACCCGCCCGCGGCCGACGTCGTACAGCCGCGAGGCGAGGTAGCCGAGCGTCGTCTTGCCGGAGCCGGTCTCGCCGACGATCGCGGTCGTCGTGCCGGCGGGCACCGTGAACGACACGTCCCGCAGCGTCCACTCCTCTCCGTAGCCGAACCAGACGTGGTCGTAGACGACATCACCCGGTCGGCCCTCGAGGATCGCATCCGGCTTCTCGTCGATGTCGACCGGCTGGTCGAGGTACTCGAAGATGCGGTCGAACAGCGCGAGCGAGGTCTGCACGTCCAGGCTGACCCCGAGCAGCGATCCAATCGGGAAGAAGAGCCGGGTCTGGAGGGTCGTGAACGCGACCAGCAGCGGAATCGACACCGCGTTCGAGCCGCTCGCCAGGAGGAGGCCGCCGAACCAGTAGACGGCCGCCGGCATGATCGCGAAGCTCGTCTGGATCGAGGCCATGACCCAGCGGCCGGCCATGCGCTGACGCACCTCGAGGTCGGCGAGGTGGCGCGACTCGTCCTCGAACCGGTCCGCGAGCTCGTCCCCACGCCCCATCGTCTTGCCGAGCAGGATCCCGGAGACCGAGAGCGATTCCTGGACGAGGCTGGAGATGTCGGCGAGCGTCTCCTGCGTGCTCTTCGCGATCCGGCGGCGCTCGTTGCCGACACGCCGCGTCAGAAGCGCGAAGAGCGGGATCAGCGCGAACGCGAACAGGGCGAGCTGCCAGCTCAGCAAGAGCATGCCGACCATCGTCGCGACGACCGTCGTGGCGCTGGAGGCGATCGACGTGGCGGTGTTCGTGACGACGTTCTGGACGCCGCCGATGTCGTTCGAGATGCGCGACTGCACCTCGCCCGTGCGCGTCCGTGTGAAGAACGCGAGCGAGAGCCGCTGCAGGTGGCGGAAGACGGCCGTGCGGAGGTCGTGCATCACGCGCTGGCCGACCTGGTTCGAGAGCAGCGTCTGGATCACGCCGAGCACGCCGACGGCGATCGCGATCGCGATGATCGCGGCAGAGTTGAGCGAGAGCGAGCGCGTGTCGTTCGCGCCGATCGCCTCGAGCACGCGCTTGAGCAGGAACGCCGGCACGACTCCGAGCGCAGCCGAGAAGACGATCAGCGCCAGCAGGCCGCCGAGCCGCAGCTTGTACGAGGCGAACAGGTGCCTGATGCGGCGGAGGTTCGAACGGCGCTTGGCCGGATCGGCCGGCCGCTCGGGCCTCTCGTCAGCTGTGTGGAAGAACATGCCCATGGGCTCAGAGTACGCGGCGGAAGCGAGCTGGCCGCGCCCCCGCTCATGTCTTGACATCGAACTATCTGAGGGTAGTCTTCGCCCCCAAGTAGTTCGATATCAAGAATATCGACATAGGAGGATTCGATGCCAACTGCAGTCGAGAACACGTACGTCTTCGCCAAGCTCGACGAGCTCGAGCCCGCGGCACGACTTGCCCCCGGAGCAACGGACGACGGGAGGAAGCGCTTCGACGTCCGTCAGCACCTCGACATCGCCGCGTTCGGCGTTCAGGCGTTCAGCGCGCCGAGCGGCGTCACCGTCATCAACGAGCACGACGAGACGCTGCTCGGAGAGGCGGGCCAGGAGGAGCTCTACATCGTCCTGAAGGGCGCCGCGACGTTCGAGATCGACGGCGAGGCCGTCGAGGCGCCGACGGGAGCCCTCGTCAACGTGCAGCCGACCGCGAAGCGAAAGGCGACCGCGACCGAGGACGACACGACGATCCTGGTCGTCGGAGCAACCCGGGGCAAGGCGTACGAGCCCTCTCCGGAGGAAGCCTCCGAGGCATTCGCCGCGTACAGCGCGGGCGACTACGAAGAGGCGCTGGCGAAGATGCTCGTCGTCGTCGAGAAGCAGCCGGACAATCCCATCGCGCACTTCAACGCCGGGTGCTTCGCGGCACGGTCGGGACACGCGGACGAGGCGATCGGGCACCTCGAGCGGTCGATCGAGATCAACGACCGCATCAAGGAGCTGATCGCGACCGACGAGGATCTCGACTCGATTCGCGAAGACCCGCGCTTCGCCGAGCTCGCGAAGTAGGCGTATCTATTGAGAAAGCCCCGCGCAGGCGGGGCTTTCTCATCGCTCCGATCGCGCGTGGGTCGTCAGGACGCGCAGACGACGTACGCGTGGAAGTTGTGCGCGGAGCCCGAGGTGTTGCGGACCGCGACTCCCCAGCCGCTGAACGGCTTGCCGCTGACCGCGCCCGGGGCGGGCGCGCTCGTGACGAGAAAGACGTCGTTCGCCGGGTCGTACGTCACTCCGCCGCCGCCGGTTGCGATCTCGCCGGCGTTGCACCACGCGGTGCTCGTCGCGGAGCTGTTCGCGGCGACGCTCTCGACCGGCGCGTAGCGCTGGACGGTCTGGGCGATCCCGCGCGGGCCCTGCGGGCCGGTGTCGCCCTTCGGCCCCTGCGGGCCGGCCGGAAGCTGCCCGGCCTTGAAGTCGGCGGCGAGCAGGGAGTGGTTCTTCACCTTGGCGCTCGTGACGGCGTTCTTCTTCAGTTGCGCCGTCCCGACCGAGCTCTTGCCGAGCGCGAGCCTGCCGGCGGCCTGGCCGACAGGCGTTGCTGCGAGGACGGCGACGACGAGCGCGGTCGTCGCGATGATCGTCGGGGTCTTGCCCTTCATCGTGTTGCTCCCTTCAGTCGTGTTCATGTCCTGAAGGTCGCAGCCGGATGGTCGAACGGGAATACGGCCTGCCTGCGTCCCGGGGTGCGGCTGGCCGTACCCGGCTGAGGCACGCTCGAGGTCAGACGCGAAGAAGCCGCAGGACGCCCAGCATGCCTCCGATTCCCAGCGAGACGCCGACAGCCCAGGCGAGCGACAGCGTCGCCTCGTCGGCGCCGAGAGCTCGTAGAAGTCGCGCAGGAACGGGACGAAGAGCGCGAGGGCGAACAGCAGCGCCATCGCCGCGCAGAGCGCGCCGACAGCGAGCCTTCCGGCGCCCGCGGTTCGCCCTCGAGCCGCATGCACGATCGCGAGCCCGCACGCGACCACGATTCCCGTCGCGACCGTGCGCGACTGGCTCAGGTCCGAGGTCGAAGCCGTAGCGCGCGAGCAGGTAGCCGGCGACGATCCCGATCCCGATCGCGACTCCGGCCGGGATCGCGAAGCGGGCGACCGACTGCAGGAACTTCTCGGGCCGCCACGGGCCCGAGCTCGGAGCGAGCGCGAGCACGAACGCGGGGATGCCGATCGTGACCGTGGAGGCGATCGTGAACTGGCGCGGCAGGAGCGGGAAGGTCGCGGTCGGAATCGCCGACCGCGAGCGCCAGCGACCGCGGTGAAGACCGACTTGGTCACGAAGAGCTGCGCCACGCGCTGGATGTTGCGGAGGATCTGGCGACCCTCGGCGACCATCCCCGGCACGACCGCGAAGTCGTCGCGGACGAGGACGAGGTCGGCGACCGAGCGCGCCATCTGCGCCCCCGACCCCTGCGCGATCGCCAGGCGCGCCTCCTTCAGCGCGGGCACGTCGTTGACCCCGTCGCCGACCATCGCCACGTAGCGCCCGCCGGCGGTCAGCGCCTCGACGACGGCGCGCTTGCCCTCGGGCGAGATCCGGCCGACCGCGGGCGCGGCCAGCACGGCGTCTCGCGCAGAGCGGCCGGCTCGGACGGCAGTGCCTCGCCGTCGAGGGCGGGCGCGGTTCCGGGCACGCCGGCGTCGCGGGCGATCGCGCCCGCGGTGGCCGGCGCGTCGCCGGACAGCACCTTCAGGTCGACGTCCTCGGCGGCGAAGAAGGCAACCGTCTCGGCTGCGTTCGGCGCGCAGCCGCTCGGCGAGGACGACCAGGCCGAGCGCCTGCACATCGTCGGGAACGGCGGGTCACGGCGAGCCGGTCGGCAGCGGCGCCTCGGAGCGACCCAGCGCCAGCACGCGCCGCCCACCGGTCGCCTCCTCGCGCGCCCGCTCCACGAGCGCCGGGTCCGCGGCGGCGAATCGCTCCGGGGCGCCGAGCACCAGCCGCTCGTCGCCGAAGTCGAGAGCGCTCCAGCGCCGGCGCGACGAGAACGGCACCTGCCCCACCACCCGGCGTCCGTCGGCGTCCGCCAACCGGGCATCCGCGATCGCCTGCAGCGTCGAGTTGCGAGACGGCGCGCCGGCGGCGTAGGTCGCGAGCGCAGTCGCGAGCGTCTGTTCCTCGACGCCATCCGCAGGAACCAACCCGACGACCCTCGAGGTCGGCTCCGTCAGCGTCCCGGTCTTGTCGGTGCAGACGACGTCCACCGACGCCAGCGACTCGACCGCGTTCAGCTGCTGCGCGAGGACGCCGCGCTGGGCGATCTTGAACGCCGAGACCGCCGCCGTGAGGCTGATCAGGAGGATCAGCCCCTCGGGAACGAGGTTCACGACCCCGGCGGTCAGCAGTCTGCACACGCTGCGTTGCGGAGTCGACGCGCGTGAGGACCGAGACCGTGAGGCCGATCGTCGAGCGGGATCGCAGCCGCGACGAGCCAGAGGAGCAGCCGGTCGTTCGCCTGCTCGAGCGGCGAGCGCGGGTGGCGGAAGGCGCGCGCGGTCGCGGTCAACTGCGCCGCGCGGCTGTCCGGGCCAACCGCCGTCGCCTCGAAGAGCGCGGCGCCCTCGACCACGAACGAGCCCGACCACACCGGTTCGCCCGGCCCGCGTACGACGGGCTCGGACTCGCCGGTCAGGTTGGCCTCGTCCAGGGCGAGCCCGTCCGCCCGCACCACCGTCCCGTCGGCAACCACCTGGTCGCCCGCCGCCAGGCGCACGAGATCACCGGCCACCACCTGATCGACCGGAACCCGTCGATCGACGCCGTCGCGGACGACCACCGCCTCCGGCGCGACCAGCGCGGCGAGCCGGTCGAGTGCGCGCTTGGAGCGGATCTCCTGGAACGAGCCGATCGCGATGTTCGAGATCAGGATCCCGAGGAAGAGCGCGTCCTGCCACGAGGCCGAACGCAAGCGTCAGCACGCCGAAGAGGAACAGGATCCCGTTCGGGATGTTCAGCGTGTTGGCACGGATGATGCTGGCGTAGGAACGGCTCGAGCGCTCGCGCGGGAGCTCGCCGCGTGCTTCCAGGCGCCGTGCGGCTTCGGTCTCCGTCAGTCCTACGGGTTCGATCTCAGGAGCGCCGTCGATGCGTTGACGCTACTGCGATCTCGAGACGCTCGCGTCTCTTCTCAGGACTGATCGAGGCCGAGCTCGTGCGCAAACCCCGCACGGCCGTGCGTCGTCACTTCGACCGAGCGGGTTCCTTCGCGGCGCCTGATCCAGCCGAGCTCGAAGAACCGGTCCGCGAGGGCTGCGCCGAGCGCGCCGGCGACGTGGAGCTCGCGCTCGCTCCAGTCCAGGCAGCCACGGACGACCGGACGGCGCAGCTGCTCGAGGGCCGCCAGATCGATGCCGAGCTCCCCGAGCCGCGCGCCGCTCTTCGGACCGAGCTCGTAGCCGCCGTTGCTGCGGACGAGCGTGCCATCGCGCTCCAGCGACTCCGCGAGCGCGACGCCGATCCGGCCGGCCAAGTGGTCGTAGCAGGTGCGTGCAGCGCGCAGGAGCTGACTGCGGGTCGCCTCGCGGAGAGACCGAACCGGCGGCTGCGGCGCGACGAGCGCGAGCGCCTCGACCGCGGCCGCGACGGCCGGATCGGCGAGCCGGTAGTAGCGGTGCCGCCCGTGCTTCTCACAGCTCAGAAAGCCGCCTGCGACGAGCCGTGCCAGGTGCTCGCTGGCGGTCGACGGAGCGACGTGCGCGCGTGCAGCCAGATCGGTCACGGGGAGCTCTCCGTCCGCGATCACGGACGTGACGAGCGTGGCACGCGTGGGCTCGGCCAGTAGGGCGGCAGCTGCAGCGATATCGGCGTCGCCTCTCACGGGCGCAGCGTATCGCTCCAACGCTTCGGTTGCGGCCGAAATGTCGTGCGCAGGACGCTACGCCCGTGCGTGCGACAGCACGGCAGCCGCACGGCGCTCGCCGGCCGGCTGACGCTCACGCATCAGGATGATCGCCTGCGGCGGCGCGATCAGCAGCTGCTTCTTCGTCGTGACGCCCACGACCTCCCAGCCCTGAGCGCCCAGAGCGTTGAGCTGCTCCTCGATGTGCTTGCCCGTGTCGATGACCTTGTACTCGTAGTGCTTCATGTCGGACCTCCTCGGGACTCAGACCTGCCTCGGAACGTTGCCCGTCAGCGTGAAGACGAAGCGCATTGCCTTGTGGCCCGCATCGGACGTCGGGCCGAACATGCACGGGCAGCCGCCGTCGATCACGGAGATACCGTGCTCGCGACCGTACGCCGTCGCGCGCTCAGAAACGCTCCCGGCTCCGGGACCACGGTGCATCCAGACGTGCTTGATCCCGAGCTCGTCGCATTCGCGCATCGTCTCCTCGGCGTGCTCGGGCCGTGTGCCGATCACGACCGCCTCGACCTTGCCGGGAATCGCGTGCAGGTCGCGGTAGGCGCGGTCGCCCTCGACCTCCTCGGCGTTCGGGTTGACCGGGAAGACCTCGTAGCCACGCTCCCGCAGGCGCTTGTACACGACGTTGCTCCCGTGGTCCTTCGAACGCGAGACCCCGGTGACTGCCACTCGCTTGTGGCTCAGAAAATCGGACGCCGCATCCTTGATTGCCGTCATCGAACACCTCCTCGATGCGATTCTCCGTTGCGGCGTTCCAGCGCGAATCGGGGTCGCGACGGAAGCGCTTGCCTGCAATTACCGAGTCGTTGAGAGCGTGTGAAGGGGCCTAGCCCATCGTCGGCGACATCATGCCGCCGGGAATCGTGAGCCCCGGAATCGCCTCGGGCGCGATCAGCAGCAGGAGGCCGAGCGCGAGCAGGAGCGCCGCGGTCGTGTACGTCGCCATGCGCCGCCACGGAAAGACCTTCTCGACGGCGATCAGGCCGGCGACGAAGGCCATCCACACGAGACTCATGATCCCGAGCGCGAACAGCGACGCCATCAGCGCCCAGCAGCAGCCGACGCACCAGGCGCCGTTCTTCATCCCCATCCGCAGCGCGCCGGACCGGCCGTCGCGCCAGGAGCCGAGCAGGAAGCCGAGCGGACTGCGGCACTTGCCGAGGCACACGTCCTTCAGCGGCGTCAGCTCGTAGACCGCGGCGACGAGGAGCGTCGCCCCGGCGATCCATCGTCCCGCGCGATCCCAGGAGAACGGGTCGCCCGCGATCCGGCCTCCGGCCAGCGCGAGCAGGAACGCGCAGACACCCGCGGCGGTCCAGGTCGCGAGATAGCCGGCCGTGAACAGCAACGGGGACAGGAGGGACCGCTCCCGCGTCATCCGCGAGTAGAGCGCGACCGTCGGCGAGACCGACGGGAACATCATCGCCGCCATCATCACGACCCACACGCCGACGAACCAGCCGAGCGCGCCGAGGCCCGTCCAGGGCCCGTCGTCCATGCCCTGCATCCGGCCGGCTGTCCACCACCAGCCGACCGCGGCCAGCGCGAAGAGCAATGCCACGAGCCCGACCCGCACGCGCACGGCCGCGAACGCGGGCGCGAGGCTCTCCCCGCGCAGGGGTTCCTGCGCCGTCCAGGTCACGTGCTCAGGCGGCCCAGGAGAACTCCGACTTCGAGAGCCCGGTCTTGCCCTCGTACTCGATCCCGAACGCGTTGATCCGGGAGCGCGTCGCCTCGGCCATCGTGAGATCGGACCCGGCCGGATGGAACATGCCGTTGAACCGGATCGGCTCGCCCGTCTCGATGCCGAACGGCACGATGTCCTCGATCTCGAAGTCGATCGCGTCGCCGACGCGAACGCTGTGCCGCAGGCCGTCGTGCTCGACCTCGATCTGGGCGCGCTCGACACCGAGTATCTCGCCCACGAGCGGAACGAGGCCGGCCATCGGACCGCCGAGCTGTCCGCTGAAGACGTCGACGAGCTTGCCCATCTGCTCGTCCGTCGCACGTTCGTCGACGAAGAGCCCGAGGCGCCAGTTCCCCTCGGTCATCACCTTGGGAGTGTCCGCAATCGCAGCCACTGTGAGGCCACCGACGTCCGTGCCGTCGACCTCACCTTCGCGGATGTCGAAGACGAGCGTCACGCGGCAGAAGTCGTAGGTGGCGCCGTGGTCGAAGCACGTGTTGCACGGGCACATGAGATCGCACGAGCACGTTTCGACGTAGGCGCCTTTGATGCTCCAGGACATCGATCGGTCTCCCTCCGGTGGACGAAGGATCGATTCTCCGTCCGGGAGCGCTCCCGCGTCAACAGAGAGCCGACGTGCGGTCAGTCGAGCGGAACGAGCTCGTCGCCGAGCTCGATCGTGCCGCCGGCCAGGATGTCCGCGCGCAGGCCGCCGCGGTGGACGAGCGGGCGGAGGAGGCCTGCCCCGGAGACCTTCTCCAGATGGGCGCACGGCTCGCACAGGCGGCGCCCGATGCACTCGACCTCGCCGATCCGGAAACGCCGGCCGACCAGCGGGTTGAGCGAGACGCCGCGGGTGACGACGTTTCGCCGCGCGCGCTCCCACGAGACGTTCAACTCGTCCAGGGTCTCCGCTTCGACGAGCGTCAGCTGGTAGCCGCGCCCCGGCCCGCTGAACGTCCCACGGCCGGAGGCGTAGCGGTCACCTTCGAGCCCCCGGCCTGCGATCGCGACGACCGACTCGACCGCGACGAGCGGCGCCTCGGCCTCCGGGGCGACGAGCAGCCCGGCGACCGAGCCGGAGACGGTCTGCGTCGGACTGTTGGTCACCACGTCGTAGATCGAGCGGCGCGACCAGCCACCCCGCTTCGATCGTTCCGCCGTCGGCCATGGCGCCGGCAGGATCGAACAGCGCGCCCGACGGGGCGCCGAACATGAGCACGGCATGATCCCCTTCGGTCGTTCGCACGCGCGCGAGCCAGTGACCGGGCCATTCGAACGCTGCCGCGTCCGCGATGGGAACGAGCCCGAGATTCCGCTCGGCGAGCCACTGCTTGAAGAAGAGCAGCGCTTCGGTGTCCGGAACCGGCGGCTCCTCGCCCAGAACTTCGGCGAGACACGCACGAAGCTCGGTCTCGAACGCGGACATGCTCCGATCCTAGGCGAGAGGAGGCCGGCCCCAGGACTCCACTCACGGGCGTTTGCTGCCGATAAGCGGGCATGGACTCCCGCAGCTCGGCGGACCGGGTCGGAGGCGCGGCCCGCACGTCCGTGATCGGCACGGTCGTCGGCGCCTTCGCATTCTTCGACGGCGTCTTCCTCGGCGCGCCGATCGCCCTGCTCGCCGCCTCGTTCAGGCCCGCGCTCGTCTACGCCGTGGCGACGGTCGTCGTCATCCTTCTCGTCATCGCCTGCTGCACGTGGGTCGACCGGCGCTGGGACGACTGGTTCTCGGGTCACGGCAAGCGGATCGAGAAGAGGCTCGAGGCGATGCGGGCGAGCCGGCTGATGAGCCACCCGGTGGCGTGGATCCAGAACGGCTCGGACCGCTGGTACGCCTTTGCCGCGGCCGTGGCGAACCCGATCCTGATCGCCGCGCTCGCCAGGTTCATCGGCGGCAAGCCGATCGGCAAACGGCGAATCGTGCTCGGGGCCGTCGCCTACGCGCTCCCGTACGTCGCGATGTGGACGATCGTCGGCTACGCCCTGGGCGGCACGCTCCGCGCCGCGTAGCTCCTACGACGTGTTGATCGCGACGAGGAGGACGGTCGCGACGCCGAGCAGGCCGCCGACGGCCGCCAGGGCGAACGCCGCGCGGTCGGGCAGGCTCTCGTAGTCGCCCCGGTCGAGTGCCGCGTCCACCTCGCGATGCCTGACGTAGCCGTACGTCATGAAGACGATGCCGACGATCGCGAAGGCGATCCCGACGAGCTCGAACGGCCAGTTCGGCCCGCGGGACAGCTCCGGTAGGAGCCGGCCTGCGGCGAAGCTGACCGCGAGCGCAGTGAGGCCTGTCCGCCACCACGCGAGGTAGGTCCGCTCGTTCGCGAGCCGTGTCCGCCTCGTGGCGTCGCGCGGTCTCCGCTGAGCCCACCTCCATGTCACTTCGTTCGCCCAGGGGGCGAGGATCTCCTTCGAGTCAGAGGAGCTCCTCCAGCCCGCGGGCTGCGAGGTACGCGCCGAGCGCGAGGACGATACGTCGTGATCACGGCCCGGTTGTGCGCGGTCACCCAGGCGCGCATCCGCTCGATGAACGCAGCCGAGCGGTGGGGTGCGAACGTGCCGAGCGCCGCGACGCCCGCGACCGAGGACGAGCCGAGCACGATGAAGAGCACGACGAGCGCGGTCGTCTCGGCTGAGCTCGTGTCCGCGCGCAGGATCTCGCCCGCGGCGGCGATCACGAGCGGGTAGGTCGCCGAGTAGATGCCGAGCAGGAACGCCGCCGGGTAGGAGATGTTCTCGATCGCCCGCAGCCAGCGCGGCGTCTCGGTCGGCGCCTCCTCGCCGCGCGGGCCCAGGAGGCGCCGCACACCGAATCCGATCAGGACGACCCCGATCGCCAGCTCGAGCCAGGACACGGCTGTGTTCGCGCTGTCCGAGCCCGACGCGAACACTGCGCCGATGCCGGCGAGCAGCGCGACGAGCACGACGCTGATCGCGCCCGTCCACGCGAGGACGTAGGTCCAGACGATGCCGTGACCCCGCCGGGCATCGAGCAGGAGGATCGCGATCATGATCCCCCACGGGTTCGCGGCGCAGCCGAGTCCGAGCACGACGACGCTGGCGAGCGCGGAAGAGCTCACGGGCGGGCTCGAGGAGCCATCGCGCGAGCCTACTGAACCGGCGACCCGTTCCGGCGAGAGGCCTATCCTGTGGGATCGTGCCTGGCGGCGGTCGGCCGATTCGCGTCCTCGTGCTCACGGCGCCTGTCGGCGAGGGGCACCTGGCGGCTGCGCGCGTCCTCGCCGAGGATCTCGTGAGGCGGAGCCCAAGCGCGGAGGTGACCGTCCGCGACGTGCTGGCCGAGTTCCCGACGCCGCTGCGCTGGTTCCTGAACGACGCCTACCGCTGGCAGCTGACGCCGCGCCGTGGCTCTTCGGCCTGCTCTTCGGGACGTCTGCGCCGCAGCCGTCTGCTGCGGTGGCTCGCGCGAGCAGCGCTCTCGCTGGCCGGATCGCGCTCGGTGCTGCGACTCGTGCGCCGCGGTTCTCCGGACGTGGTCGTCTCGACATGGCCTCCGGCGACGCTCGTCCTCGGCTCTCTGCGCCTGCGCGGCAAGGTGCTCGTGCCCGCGTGCGCGACGATCACCGACTTCGCCGGCCTCGAGCTCTGGGCCGACAAGGGCGTCGACCTGCATCTCGTGATGCACGAGAGCCTCGTGTCCGACGTCGAGCGCATGGCCGGGCTCGGCAGCGCGCTTCCGTCGCTCCACTGGTGGCTCCGGAGTTCCATGCGCCGCGGGCGGCTGTCGAGGCTCGGCGGTCGCTCGGCCTGCCGAGTCGACGGGAAGGTCGTCGTCGTCTCCGGGGGCGGCTGGGGCGTGGGCGACCTTGCGGGAGCGGTGACGACTGCGCTCGAGCTCGATGCGACCGTGGTCTGCCTCGCCGGACGCGATGCGACGGCCGCGCTCGGCTCGAGAGCGCGTTCGCCGGCGAGCCGCGCGTGCGGGTGCTTGGCTTCACCGACGCGATGAGCGACCTGCTGGCCGCGGCGGACGTGCTCGTCCACTCCACGGGCGGCGTCACCTGCCTCGAGGCTCTGGCCCGCGACTGCCCCGTGGTCGCGTACGGCGCGCCGCCCGGTCACGCGCCGCTGATCGCGCGGGAGATGGCGTCGCTCGGGCTCGTCGTGCACGCGCAGTCTGCGACCGAGCTGAAGAGCGGCGCTGCTCGCGGCCGGAGGCACCTCGAAGGTCACGCTCTCGCGGGGCGCCGACGCCGCGAGCCTCGTCCTCGCCGCGATGCCGCGGGTGGCGGTTCGCACGCGGGCCCGGTTCGCGCGGACGATGGCCTCGACGGCGGCGGCGACAGTTCTCCTGTTCGTGCTCCTCGCAAGCGACGCAACGTATCCCGTCGTCGCCGAGGCGCTCTCCCTGCCCGAGAGCACGACGATCGTGCCGGCGAATGACAGCGTCGCGCTCGTCGTCGAGGGCAAGCGGCGCGAGCTCCTTGCCCTCGCCGTCGGTCGCTCGCAAGAACCACCTGCACGCGTCCGTGGCAGCCGACGATCCGCTGACCGAGCAAGGACGTCGCCACGCTGCGGACCGACGGCCTCGACCCCATGCCCGAGCTCTCCTCCCGCGGCGTGCGCTCCTGGTTCGATGCGCACGGGCAGCTCGAGACTCAACGCGCCCGGTACCGGCTGCGCGGCTCGTTCCCGTACCTCGCACCGCGAGAGGGATTCACGATCACCGACTACCTGCTGGCTCGGCACCTCGGAGGCGTGCCGATCCAGGCCGGGTACAGCCTGACTCGGCGCGACTTCGCTCCCGCCGCGGTGCACTCGGGCGAGGTGATCCTGGCCACGCTGGACGACGAGCCCGGCGACGACACGGGTCATCTGCTGGCGGCGGTCCGGCGGCTCGAGCGCTCCGGGCTCGGTGTCTCCTCGGTTCAGCGGCTCCTCGGGGCGGGAACTGCTCGACGTGAAGGTGCTGCGGCCGTTCGCGGTCGCGGTCGGCGGAACACTCGCCGTTCACTGGTCTCCTGCGCCGGCCGCCGTGCTCCCGGGCGTCGCGACAGCGTTCGGGATTCCGACGACGCATCGAGAGCGGCGGCGTGCTGCTGACGTTCGACGACGGGCCCCATCGGGACGGAACGCCCGCTGTCCTCGCGGAGCTCGACCGCGTTGGCGCTTCAGCAGTCTTCTTCGTCAGCGGGGAGCAGGTCGAGCGCTACCCGGAGCTCGTGTCCGAGATCGTCGCCGCAGGCCACGAGCTCGGGCTCCACGGCTACCGGCACTGGACCCGACTCCAGTGGAGCCGCAGGTTGCTCGCCGACGACATGCGCCGCGCCCTGGACGGCCGTGTCCGACGCGGCCGGGATCGAACCGCGCCTCTACCGGCCTCCGCACGGCGTGTTCAGCCTCGCCGGGACCGAGGCTGATCCGAGAGCTCGGGCTCGAGCCGCTGCTCTGGTCGAAATGGGGCCGCGACTGGGAGCGCACGGCGACCGCCGAGACGATCACCGCCCGTGCCACCGCGAGTCTCGAGGCCGGCGACGTGGTACTGCTCCACGACGCCGATCACTACTCCGCGCGCGGGAGCTGGCGGGCAACCGCCGCCGCTGTCGGGCCGATCGCCGACCGGATCGCCGCCGCGGGTCTCCAGACGGCCTCCGTATGATCGAGCGACTCAAGGGAGGTCGGGCATGGAAACCATGATCGGAATCGCCGCGCTGCTCGTCGGTCTGGGTGTGGCCTGGCTCTGCTTCGCCGTGGGCGTCTACTTCTTCACGCGCACCGGTCGAGAAGGCCTGCGAATCCAGCGCATGGAGGAAGAGCGCAGGCAGCACACGCCGTAGAGCCGCGATGGAGGTGACGCCTCGCCTGTCAGTTCCCGCGGCGGGCATCCGCGCAGGCGAGGTCCTGTTGCGCGCTCCAAGGCTCGAGGACGTCGACGGGCTCGTGCCCGCATTCGGCGACCCCGAGCTCCGCGAGGCCGGCAACCTGCCCGCGTTCGACCGCGACCAGCTCGTCGCCAACCTCGGTGAGCTCCCGAAGCTCGCCGAAGCGGGTCGCCTGCTGGCGCTCGCCGCGATCGACGCCGACTCGGAGGAGGTGATCGGCGGCGGGACGCTCCACCACCTCGACACCGAGCGGCGAATCGTCGAGATCGGCTACTTCGTCCTCCCCCACGCTCGCGGCCGGGGCGCCGCGACGACGATCGCCCGCGCGCTCGCCGAGCACGCGTTCTCGCTGGGGATCGAGCGCGTCGCCGCCTATGTCAACGTCGGCAACACCGCCTCCGAGCGCGTCCTCGAGCGCGCCGGGTTCACGCGCGAGGGCGTCGTTCGCTCGATGCCGAAGCCGGACGGGCGACGCGTCGACAAGACGCTCTTCTCGCTGCTTCCCGGCGAATGACCTAGTACTCGTCGCGGCGGCGGAACCAGAGGCCCTCCTCGTTGCGGCCCTTCGGCGCACGGTCGAGCCACTGGTACATGCCCCAGAGCCCGTCGAGCCCGCGCGCGTAGGCCGAGTACGTGTGGTAGACGACGCCGTCCTCGAGTGCGAACGCGCTCACGCCGGGCGCTTCGCGGAGATACGTCGCGGTGTCGGTCCCACACCGCGCAGCCTGCTCGGCAGCGCCGCCCTCGGTCGCGTCGATGAACGGCCGCATGTCCCGCTCGCCGAAGTTGTAGTCGACCGGCCCGCCGCGCTGCTGCTCCTCGGTCACCGAGACGTTGAAGTCGTAGTTGAAGTCGTCGTCGAGTGACGACGCCCAGGGGAACGTCCAGCCCATGCGCTGCTTGTAGGCCTGGATCGCGTCAATCGGAGCGCGCGAGACGGCCATCATCAGCACGTCGTGGTTCGCGAGATGGACGTGCGAGCCGTTGAAGCCGTCCGCGATCGCCGAGCAGGCCGGGCAGCCGGCCGTGTAGTCGGGCCCGAACATGAAGTGGTACATCAGGAGCTGCGAGCGCCCCCGGAAGAGATCGGCGAGCGAGGCGGGGCCCTCGTCGGTCTCGAAGCGGTAGTCCTTGTCGATCGCGAACCCAGGGCAGCTCGCGGCGCCGCCGGGCCAGCTCATCGCCTCGTCGAGTGTGCTCCTTCTCGGCGTCGAGCAGCTCGAGTCTCTCGGCGAGCCACTCCTCGCGGGTTCCGGTCTTGTGCTCCGGCAAGGCTCTCCCTCCTTGGTCGACGACTCCGGAACCGTGCCAGTTCGGGAGCAGGTCGGAGAGGATGCCGTGAAACGCGGTCAGGCGACCGCGACTCGCCTGCGCAGGCCCTTGAGCTTGAAGGCGAGGAAGATCTCGGTGATCCCGCGGGAGAGCGCGATGATCCCGACGTAGGCGACGAGCAGGATCACCTTGTTCCTGAACGAGCCTGCGATCCAGAAGGCGAGCAGGATCTCGATGATCCCGACGACCAGCTGCATCCACCAGAGCTCGAACTGGTCCTTCGTCACGAACGCGGCCGTGATGTCGAAGATCCCCTTGAAGAGCAGGAAGAGCCCGATCAGCGCCGGCGAGCGTCGCGAACGCGTTGTGCGGGTGCACGAACGCCCAGACGGCGGCGAGGACGAAGAGGACGCCGAGGATCCCGTGCACGATCTTCCAGCCCGACGTCGAGACGGTGATCTGGAAGAACTCGTTGAGGCCGGCGAACAGCGCCACGAAGCCGAACAGGAACGAGACCGCGTACACGGTCGTGTAGTTCCACTGGAAGACGATCAGCGCGAAGACGAGCCACGCGATCCCGGTCAGCAGGAAGAGCCACCAGCGCTCGGCGGCTTCTTCGACGACCTCTCGCTCTTCGAACATCATGGCGCGCCGATTCGCCGGGACGAGCGCGATTCCTGCAGCGGAACTACGCGGCCAGGACGTCAGGCGGCGGCACGAGCCGCCCCGCGGCGAACAGGACGGGAGCCGCCGTCAGTCTCATCGAACGCGCCGCCAGCGGAAGCGCGAGCTCGTGCAGCGGGCTCCAGCGCAGGCCGTACTCGCGCCGCAGGCGCTCGGGCAGGAGCCCCGCGGTCGCCAGCCGGTGCGCCGGAACGAGCACGCGCATCGGAGCGGGAAGGCGCGCTTCGACGATCACCTCCGCCACGGCCCGCGCCGGCGGAGTGACCGTGATCGTGTTCCCGGCGATCTGTGCGGAGAAGTACTCGCGGAACGCTCCGAGCGATCGCGGCAGCACGTCAGCCGGGACGCCGAAGAGGCGGGCGACGACCGACATCTCGCTGTAGTACCGCTCCTGCTCGTCACGGGCAAGCCGCCGGACGAACCGCTCGTACGCGGCGAGAGAGCTCTCGACGAGGGTCGCGTGCACCCAGAGCTGGAGCTCCGGGTCGGACGCCGAGTAGCGCGTTCCGCGCGGGAAGCGGCCGAGCTGGTCCTCGGTCTCGCCGCGGACGTGCTCGTGCACGGCCTGGACCGCCTGACCGGCGCGATCGGCCTCTTCCTTCGATCCGTACGTGATCAGGTAGAGCGCGCCGAGCGTGCGAATGAGCCGGCGCCAGAGGTCGCGGCGGAAGTCGGAGTGCTGGACGACGCCCGCCGCGACGAGCGGATGCGCGACCTGGAGGAGCACGGCCGGACCGCCACCCAGGAAGGGCGTCAACGGGGTGTTGCCGACGCGCCGGATCGGGCTCTCGGGCGCGAAGTAGCCGTCCCGGCTCGCGAGCCGTTCGGCGTGCTTGCGCGTGGCGGGTGTTCGCGGGCGGCCCCGCATCCATACACAGTGCCGGAGAGCGCAGCGACCTGGCAGCTAGAACCGACCCACCTTGGTGAGAGAAGATCTCGGGATGAGCACCGGCCGCAGGTTCCTCGGCCTCGAGCACCAGGTCGCGCTGATCGTGGCCGAGATCTCCACCCTGGCCGAGGCCTACCCGAAACTGCTCGAGACGATCGGGATCTCGCTCGGCTGGGACTTCGGCGCGGTCTGGGAGGAGTCGCTCGACCCCAGCGGCTTCGTGCGCTGCGCCGCGACCTGGTGCGCGGACGCGGGGCGGCTCGCCGAGTTCGCACGGGTGAGCCTGGACACCACGCTCCCGCCGGGCGCGGGGCTCCCCGGACGCGTCTGGTCGAGCGCGGCTCCGGCCTGGATCACCGATGTGCAGGCCGACCCGAACTTCCCGCGGAGGGACGCCGCGGCCCAGGCCGGCCTCCACGCGGCGTTCTGCTTCCCGATCCGGACCGCGCGCGGGGTCGTCGGCGCGATCGAGTTCCTGACGAGCAGCCTCCAGGAGCCGGACGACGAGCTCCTCGCGACGACCGGGAGCCTCGGCAGCCAGATCGGGCAGTTCGTCGAGCGCAGCCGCGCCGAGGCGGCGATGCGCGAGCGCGAGGCGCGACACGGGGCGATCCTCGAGTCTGCGCTCGACTGCATCATCACGATCGACCACAACGGGCGCGTCCTCGAGTTCAACTCGGCCGCGGAGCAGACCTTCGGGTACAAGGCCGACGAGATCGTCAGCCGCGAGATGGTCGAGATGATCGTCCCGCCCGGCCTGCGGGACCAGCACCGCGCAGGCTTCGCCCGCTACCTCGAGACCGGCGACGCGCGAATCCTCGGCCACCGGCTGGAGATCACGGGCATGCGCGCCGACGGGACCGAGTTCCCGGTCGAGCTCACGATCACGCGGATTCCTCTCCCCGGCCCGCCCGCCTTCACCGGGTTCGTCCGCGACATCACGGAGCGGAAGGAGTCCGAGCGCGAGCTCCGCGCCTCCCGGGCGCGCCTCGTGGGCGCACAGAACGCGGAACGGCGGCGTCTCGAGCGGAACCTCCACGACGGGGCGCAGCAGCGGCTCGTCTCGCTCGCGCTCACACTGCGCCTTGCCCGCGACGGCGTCCCCGAGCAGGACGGGCAGACCGTCGAGCTGCTCGAACGTGCCCAGGAGGAGCTCCAGCTCGCCCTCAACGAGCTGCGCGAGCTGGCGCGCGGGATCCATCCGGCCGTGCTGAGCGAGCGCGGGCTCGCTCCGGCGCTCGAGGGCGTCGCGGCGCGATCGACGGTCCCGGTCGAGCTCGCCGCGCTTCCGGACGAGCGGCTTCCGGAGCCGATCGAGGCGGCCGTGTACTACGTCGTCTGCGAGGCGCTCGTCAACGTCGCGAAGCACGCGAACGCCACGAACGCGCGGGTCTCGGTGGCCCAGGACGACGGGCAGATCGTCGTCGAGGTCAGCGACGACGGAGCCGGGGGCGCCGATGCGGCGCACGGTTCCGGGCTCCGGGGCCTGGCCGACCGGGTCGAGGCTCTGGACGGCCGGCTCGTGTTGATGAGCGAGGAGACGGGCACGACCCTGCGCGCGGCGATTCCGCTCCCCTAGGAGGGTTTGGCGGAGAAATCGGAGCCTGGTCGATTTAGCTGTCGGAAGACGTACTTCGCGAGCGCCAGAAGAAGAAGAGCGGCTGCGAGCGAAATAAAGAGTCCGTTGAACCAACGCAGGATGTGCTCTCCTCGCGGGCATTGCTCGCAGTCCGGATAGCGGCTCGCGGCAACGTTGAACGAGACGAGGAACCCTGCAAATGCGGTGAATCCAAGAATGCCCAGGTATGCCGGTCGCAGCCGCAAGGCCAAAACCACCGCGATCAGTGCCCCGATCCAGAGTCCCGAGTCGACCATCAACTGTCCTGGCTTGCGACCACCGTTAGACGCACACCCACTTCCATTCGGATAGTTTCGCCAATCGAAGCGCCCGACTTTTTGCGCGAAACCTCCGAGGAGAGTTTGGCGGAAAACGTAGGCTGCAATCAGGCGGACGAGTGGTACGTTCTCGCGAAGATATGGGCACCCGCTCGCGAGTACTCATGGTCATCGGGAGTGTGCTCGCCGCGGTGATCGTGCTCGGTGTGGCCCTCAAGTACGCGACGCGGAGCCGGCACCCCGACACGGTGGTCGTCCCCGGGGTTCGAGGCGGCGGCTTCCCGTTTGCATTCGATCGCCTCCGCGAGCGCGGTCTTCGAGTGGCGATCCCCTCGACCATCCACTTTCACGCCACGAGCTCGCCGATGGTGGCTGGGCAGACGCCTCCCGCCGGCACACGCGTCAAGTGGGGGAGCGTCGTCACCCTTCGTACGTCCTGGGGGCCAATCGGGAGCCCGGGCGGGCCGAACGAACTTCCGGTCTATCGCGTTCCGGAGTTCCGCGGAAAGCCGCTCGGAGACGCCGTCACCTGGACGGAGAGCAAGACGATCTACTGGGAGACGGATCTGCCTCCGCTGCCGCCGTCGAGTGCGAAGCATCTCTTCGACGCGTATGTCGTCAAGTCGCAGCGTCCGGCGGCGGGCTCCGGCCTGAAGCTGTGGAAACGGGTTGGAGGGCGTGGCGTGCGCCTGACGCCGCTCGCGCTGGACGTCGCGCTCCGCTAAGGGGTGCGGCCAGCCGCACCACGAGACACAGGCTGGCCGCATTCCAACCAGCGGCCCACGCTGCGACCTTCCCGGGAGTGAGGCATCTCCACGGAAGGAGCAGCACGATGACCCTCGATCTCAACACTCTCGAAACCAGCTTCGACCTCATCGCTCCGCGCGGCGAGGAGCTCGTGGACGTCTTCTACGCGCGCCTGTTCGAAACGGCTCCGGCAGTGCAGCCGCTCTTCGCGAACACCGACCTGCAGAAGCAGAAGTCGATGCTCCTCGCGACGCTCGTGCTGCTCCGCAAGTCGCTGCGCGACCTCGAGGCGATCGCGCCGAAGCTCCGCCAGCTCGGTGCCCGGCACGTCGCCTACGGGGCGCTGCCGGAGCACTACCCGGTCGTCGCCGACGTGATGCTCGCCTCGATGGCGGAGATCGCCGGCGACGCCTGGACGCACGACATCGAAGCGGCGTGGGCCGGAGCGCTCGGGCTCGTCGCCACCGCGATGCTCGAAGGAGCCGAGGAGGCCCAGGCCGAGGCGGTTCGCCGCCCCGAGCCGCGCCCCTCGCACGCAACCGTGGCCGCCACGGCCTAGACGAAGCAGAACGCGGATTCGCGGAGCACGGAAAGGCGCCCACGAGGCGCTTTTCCGCGTTGCACAGAGTGTGGTTACCCGTACCGCGAAGCGACGAGAGGTCTGCGACGATCCGGTCGTGGCCACGATCGTCATCGTCGACGACGACCCTCGGTTTCGCGGCATCGCGCGCAGGCTGCTCGAGACCGAGGGCTTCGACGTGATCGGCGAAGCCTCCGACGGCCGCGAGGCGCTCGCCGTGACCCGCGAGCTCGGGCCCGACATCGTCCTCCTCGACGTCCAGCTACCGGACATCGACGGCCTCCAGGTCGCGGCCCAACTGTCGGCCGACGGTGACAGGCCCGCGATCGTCCTCACCTCGACCCGCGACGAGTCGGATTTCGGCCCGCAGGTCGAGCAGAGCGGCGCGCGCGGCTTCGTCCCGAAGGGCGAGATTTCCGCGGAGCGGATCACGAGCCTCTGCGAATGACCGACGAGCCCAAGCTGCGCGTCGTCATCGCCGAGGATTCGGTCCTCCTGCGAGAAGGCGTCGCGCGGATCCTCGAAGAGGCCGGCTTCGAGGTCGTGGGCCAGTCCTCGACCGCGGAGGACCTGCTGCTCAAGGTGCGGAGCTACTCGCCGGACGTCGCGATCGTCGACATCCGGATGCCGCCGAGCCACACGGACGAGGGGCTGCCCGCGGCGAAGGCGATCCGCGCGGAGCACCCGGACGTCGGCGTGCTCGTGCTCTCGCAGTACGTCGAGCCCGACTACGCCCTCGAGCTGCTCGCGGACGACGCCGAGGGAGTCGGCTACCTGCTCAAGGATCGGGTGGCCGACGTCGGCGAGTTCGCGAGCGCGGTCCGCCGCGTGGCCGACGGCGGCTCGGCGCTCGATCCGCGATCGTCACCCAGCTCGTCGGGCCGGCGGCGCAGCGACGATCCCGTCGACGACGCTGACCCCACGCGAGCGCGAGGTGCTCGAGCTGATGGCCGAAGGCCGCTCCAACCAGGCGATCGCGCAGCGCCTCGTCGTCACCGAGCGCGCCGTCGAGAAGCACGTGACGAGCATCTTCGGCAAGCTCGACCTGCCGGCAGCGCCGCAGGATCACCGCCGCGTGCTCGCCGTGCTGGCGTTCCTGCGCGCGTAAGGTGGCCGAGATGGCGCAGCAAGCTCAAGACGACGGAGCTCGGCTCGACCGGGATGGAGATCACGCGCGTCGGCTTCGGCGCCTGGGCGATCGGCGGCGGCGGCTTCGAATGGAGCTGGGGCGCGCAGGAGGACGAGGACTCGATCGCGGCGATCCACCGCGCGCTCGAGCTCGGCGTGAACTGGATCGACACCGCGGCGCAGTACGGCTTCGGCCACTCGGAGGAGGTCGTCGGCCGGGCGATCGCAGGCGCTCGACGAGCGGCCGTTCGTCTTCACCAAGGGCGGGCAGCCCGAGGGGCCCGGCGGCGCGACGCTCCACGACCTGACGCGCGACGGGCTCAGGCGCGAGCTCGAAGGAAGCCTCGCGCGCCTGGGCCTCGAGGCCGTCGACCTCTACCAGATCCACTGGCCGATCCCCGACGAGCAGATCGAGGAAGGCTGGGCGGCGCTCGTCGAGCTCCGCGACGAGGGGCTCACCCGCCACATCGGCGTCTCCAACTTCAGCGTCGAGCAGCTGCGCCGGTCCAGGCAGATCGCGCCGGTCGAGACGCTCCAGCCGCCGTACTCGCTGATCGCACGCGAGGTCGAGGACGAGATCCTGCCCTTCGCCGAGCGCGAAGGGCATCGGCGTGATCGTCTACTCGCCGATGGGCTCGGGCCTGCTCACCGGAGCGATGACCCGCGAGCGGATCGACGCGCTTCCCGACGACGACTGGCGCAGGCGGAGCCCGCGAGTTCCGCGACCCACAGCTCGCCGAGAACCTCGGCCCTGGTCGAGCGGCTTCGGAGTCGTCGCCGAGCGCCACGACACGACTCCCGGCGCGGTCGCCGTCGCCTGGACGCTCCGCAATCCGGCCGTCGACGGCGCGATCGTCGGCTTCCGCCGGCCGGACCAGGTCGACCCGATCGTCGTCGCGGCGAATCTCGAGCTCGACGACGAGGACGTCGCGGAGATCGAGGGGTCAGCGTGAGAGCTCGGCCGCGAGCAGCTGCGGCTGGGTGACCGGCCAGATGTGCCCGTCGGGCGCGTCGACCTCCCGGTACTCGGCACCGATCAGCGCCGCGAGCTCGCGGCAGTGCGAGGTCGGAGTCATCGTGTCGGTCGTGCAGCCCACGACGGTGCACGGGACCGGCTGCGCGCGAAACGGCTCGAGCTCGGGCCGAAGGTCGAGCTGGTGCACGAACCGGCCGAGCCGCAGCGCGCTCCTCGGCGCGAGCCCGGTCCGGACGATCGAACGTCCGACCTGGGCGAGCGGGAAGCGGCCGGTCACGACCTGCCGGGCCCATGTGGCCAGGCTCGACGGGATCGGCTTCGTGAGCGGCAGGCCCGCGGGCGAGAGGAGGATCAGCCGCTGGACGAGGTCGGGCCGGTCGATCGCCGCGAGCAGTGCGAGGGCCGCACCCATCGAATGACCTGCGAGCGCGACGGGCCCGCGAGCGGCGATCTCCTCGAGGAGCCAGGCCCGGTACGCGGACAAATCGCCGCGGGTCTTCCTGAAGGACGGCAGCTCGAGCGCGTGCCACTCCTTCGGCAGGCCGGGAACGTAGAGGCGCGCCGGCGCGCCCCAGCCCGGTATGAAGAGAGATCGCTCGGACACCGATGAGTTCGCTACTCGACGCTGGTCTCTGCTGAGACCTCACAGGAAGGAGAGCAAAGATGGGCAAGCTGGTCGTCACAGAGTTCGTTTCGGTCGACGGAGTGTTCGAGGATCCGGGCGGGTCCGAGGACTTCGAGCACGGCGGCTGGACCTTCGAGTACGACCGCGGCGACGACGGCAACCAGTTCAAGCTCGACGAGCTGATGGGCTCCGACGTCCCGCTGCTCGGGCGCGTCACCTACGAGGGCTTCGCGGCGGCGTGGCCGTCGCGCGAGGGCGCGTTCGCCGACAAGCTCAACACCGACCCGAAGTACGTCGTCTCGAACACGCTCAAGGATCCGGAGTGGCAGAACACGACGGTCATCTCGGGCGACGTCGTCGGCGGGTTGAAGAAGCTAAAGGCGGAGACCGAGGGCGCGATCCTCGTCGCCGGCAGCGGCATGCTGGTCACACACGCTGCTCGAGCACGACCTCGTCGACCAGCTGCGGCTGATGGTCTTCCCGACGATCCTCGGCCGCGGCAGGCGCCTGTTCCCGGACGGGATCGACCGCCTCAAGTTCACGCTCGTCGAGACGAGAACGGTCGGCCCGGACGGCGTCCAGGTCCAGGTCTACGACCGCGTCGGCTGGATCGCGTTTGCATCGGCCGCCGGACGGGAATCAGAGGAGTCACACCGTCTACAAGGAGGGGTCATGGATCGCGACAAGATCGAAGGCAAGCTGAAGGAGAAGGAAGGCGAGCTCACGGGCGACGAGGCCCGTGAGAAGCAGGGTGAGGCCCAGCAGGTGTGGGGCGAAGCCAAGGAGAAGGCCCGGGACGTCATCGAGGACGACGACTAGCGGCTAAGGATCACAGGGAGCCGTGCACTGACGCACTGCCGGGCGGAGCCTCCACGATCGGCGGCTACGGAGAGAGCTCCGCCCCGGCCTCCCTGAGGTACTGGCGCGACGAACGCGATCGCCATGCTGCCTTCGCCGACCGCGGCGGCGACGCGCTTCACCGGGCCGAAGCGGACGTCGCCGGCGGCGAAGATGCCCGGGACGCTCGTCTCGAGCAGATACGGGTCGCGGTCGAGCGCCCAGCCGCCGGCGGCGGTCACCTCGGCGCCCGTCAGGACGTAGCCGTTCGAGTCGAGCGCGATCTCGGGCGGGAGCCATGCGGTCTCCGCGTCGGCGCCGATGAAGATGAAGAGCCCGCCCGTGTCGTGGCGCGTCGTCTCGCCGGTCTCCGAGTTGCGGACGTCGATCGCCTCGACCGACTCGCCCCCGTGCGCGCCCACGACCTCCGAGTGGAAGAGCGCGCCGATGTTGGGCCGGGTCGCGATCTGGTCGACGAGGTAGCGCGCCATGCCTTTCTCGAGCGACTCGCCGCGGTAGACGATGGTCACGCTCCGCGCGTGGGTCGAGAAGAACATCGCCGCCTGCCCGGCGGAGTTGCCGGCGCCGATGATGTGCACGTCGAGCCCGTGCGTGTTCGGCGCCTCGCTCCGCGCCGCTCCGTACGAGACTCCCTTGCCCGCCAGGCGGTCGAACCCGTCGACGGCCAGCCGCCGCCACGCGACGCCGCAGGCGAGCACGATCGCTCGCGCCTGGAGGACGTCGCCGCCGTCGAGGAACACCTGGCGGTTCTCGGCGTCGATCCGCTCGATCGCGCGCGTGACGAGGATCTCCGCTCCGAGCCTGCGCGCCTGCTGGAGGGCGCGGCTGGCCAGCTCCTCGCCCGAGACGCCCGCGGGAAAGCCGAGGTAGTTCTCGATCCGCGACGACGTGCCGGCCTGGCCGCCGGGCGCCTCGCGCTCGATCACGATCGTCCGCAGGCGCTCGGAGGCGCTGTGCACGGCCGCCGCCAGCCCGGCCGGCCCGGCGCCGACGATCACCGTGTCGTACTCCGCCGCGTCCGGCTCGGTGTCGAGCTCGAGCAGCTCCGCGACCCGGCGCAGCTGCGGCCGCACGACGGTCTTGCCGCCGACGACGCGGATCGCCGGCCGGTCGTCCGTCAGGCGGCAGCGGGCCGCCCCACTGCTCCGCCGCGTCGTCGGCTTCGGGCTGGAGCCAGGTGAACGTGATCTGGTTGCGGTCGAGGAAGCGCCGCAGGTCGGCGCACGGAGCGTCCCAGCGTTCGCCCGACGACGATCGCCCGCGGCGGCGGCGGCTCCGCGGCGATGCCCGAGAGCCCGCCCGGGCCGCTCATCCGGTTGCCCGCGAGCGCCCCGACGGCCTTGACGAGCCCCGGCTCCTGGGCGGCGATCGAGTGGTAGTCGTGCGGCTCGATGCGCATCACGCGCGACTGCTCCGCTGCGCGGAATCCGACCGGGAACACGGTGCCGAGCGTGATCGGCACCTCGCCGAAGAGGTCGCCGGGGTCGCGCTCGCCGACGACGCGCGGGATGCCGTCGACGAGCTTGACCGCCTCGATGCGGCCCTTCGAGCAGGGCGAAGAGCGCGCGCCCGTCGCCCTCGTGCGCCGCGTACTCGCCCGGAGCGAGGGTGATGTCTGCGGAGGTGCGCGCGAGCTGCTCCCTGCTCTCGGGGCTCAGGGCTGCGAAGTACGGGACCGCTGAACATCGTCCGACGTGAACATCGCGGACGAACGCTACTGCGTCCCGCCTCGCCGGTTGATCTAGAGACGCGCTCGTAGCTGGCTCGACGGCGGAGATTGCCCTCGTCTGCTGGGTCGAACCAGATCGAGATCAACACCGCCCCACGCATCACCGGTGACTCCACGACCTCGGCATACTCGAGCGCAGCCGCAGTGCCTCGATCCGACATTACCGCGAGCGCTTCGGCGTTTCCCGCCCGTTCAGCGGCCACGCGCGCCTTCTCCCAGCAGCGAACCTCGGCGTGGAGCTCCTCGCCGTCTGCTCGGCGGATTCGGTAGTCGACCGCCCAGCCGTTCTGTGCAGGGTCGGTGAGGTCGTCAGTCTCGACCACTTCGGCCATCCGCGCCACCGTACCCAAACCCGCGTCTTGCCCTCAGGCGGGCTGGCGCACGACCGCGTACCTGGCGCAGACGAAGTCGCCGTTCCGGCCGGCCTCCTCCAGGCTGAGCTCGATCCGGCGGGGCAGCAGCGGAGCGCCCGCGCCGAGCGTGACCGGGGCGATCGTCACGAGCACCTCGTCCAGGAGGCCGGCATCCGCGAACTGGCCGGCCAGGTCGCCTCCGCCGACGATCCAGACGTTCCGCTCTCCGGCGGCGCGCCGCATCTCCTCGTGCACCGGCGCGACGTCTCCGCTCACGAACTCCACCTGCGCGTTCGGGACGACCGTGAGCTCCCGATGGGTGAAGACCCACGAGGGAAGCGTCGTAGGGCCATTTCGCCGACTCGTGGTCGATGATCCACTCGTAGGTCGTCGAGCCCATCGCGAGCGCTCCGACCTCGGCGATGAAGTCCTCGTAGTTCAGGAGACCGCCCTCGTCGCGCTTGCGCGTGAACAGCCACTCCAGCGAGTTGTCCGGGTCGGCGATGAAGCCGTCGAGCGTCGCCGCCGTGTAGTACTGCGTGCGGCTCAAGCCGTCTCGGGCTCTTCGTCGTCGCCGAGCATCTGGCCGCGCTGCTCCTTCATCTCGCCGGCCTTCACCTTCGCGTCGACGTAGGAGTCCTTGACGAGCTTCGAGCCTCCGCTCCAGCCGAAGACGACGCAGATGAGGATGATCGCGAAGCCGACGTTGAACGCCGTCGTGATCAGCTGCTGCGAGATCGAGTACGCCGTCGCCGTCGTCGAATCGGTGTAGCTGTCGAGCGCGAACGCGTTGAACGCCTGGTTGACGCCGACGCCGCCGGGGGTGATCGAGAGGATGTTCGCGAGCTGGTTCGAGCCGAGGACGCTCATCACCGAGCCGAACGTGACCGGGATGCTGTACGCGGCGAGGAAGATGATGATCACCATCACCTTCGCCACGTAACCGCCCATCTGCGGCAGGAGCACGAGCTTCACGTACGAACCGAGGTCGCCGAGGATCGCCGCGCCCTGCTTCGCCTTGGCCCACATCTTCTTGACCCAGTGCCAGAAGATCCGCAGCAGGATGACGATCAGGAAGATCGCGCCGACGAGGATCCCGAGCGCCGAGCACGACGTGGTTCACGATCGCGTCCTTCTCGTTCCCGAACTGGAAGTCGAACGAGCCGGCGATGGCGAGGAACAGGTAGACGTAGATCAGCGTCCCGATGATCAGGTAGAAGATCTTCTGGACGACGTAGCCGGCGAGCACGCCCGGGAAGTTCGCTCCCTGCACGATCGCGACGAACATGAGCAGCGTCACGAACGTGCCGATGTTCGCCGGGAGGAAGTTGTTCAGCGCCACGCCCGCGGCGTAGGCCGCGAGCACGGGCATGTACGTCACGCCGCCCGGATAGGCGTAGCGCAGGATCCCGTACCAGCCGAGCGCGGTCAGCACGGTCTGCAGGCCCTGGAAGATGCAGCCGAGGACGATGTAGACGACCGAGATCGCCTTGACCGAGTCCCAGAGCTCTTTCAGCCAGTCCCGCACGTTCACGCCCAGCAGGTTCAGCACGATCAGCAGCAGGACGAGCCCGACGATCCAGGACACGATCCGGACGACGCGGCGGCGCTTGGAGACCGGCTCGGGCGCGACGGGCCCGGCTGCGACGGTCGCTTCGGACATCACGGGTGAGCGTACAGCGCCGCTCCGCCGGACTCCACGGCCTCGGTGGCGGCGGACTCCGGCAGCAGGAGCACCGCGCCGACGAGGAAGCAGAGCCCGCCGAGCGCCGTGAACCAGTTCGAGGCGGCCAGGGCGAGCACGCCGCCCGAGTCGAGGCACCCAGAACGAGGCGATCGCCGAGATGCCGAACGCGATGCAGCCGACGAGGTTGACCGCGGCGATCTTCCACTCGAGCGTGCGATCGCGCGGCCAGAGCGCGTGGCCGCAGACCTCGGCGTAGGCCAGGTAGCCCGACGACGAGGAAGCAGACCGAGCCGAGCGCGTCGGGCGTCCACACGAGCCGGTCGTACGCGCCGGCGTCGAGGCCGTGCCTGCAGCGCGTGGAAGGTGCGTGAAGTTGAAGAAGACGGTGCCGACGAGCTGGACGCCGCTGCTCCACCAGTCGATGCGGCGCGGCTCGAACGTGAGCACGCGCAGCGCTTCCGCGCCGCAGCGCCGGGCCGGGGTCGGCGTTGATCGTCTCCAGCCACTGGAGCGCGGCGGCCGACGTGAAGAAGATCGAGCCGACGAAGAAGACCATCCCGTCGGCGCCCGAGCCGACGAGCTGCTCGAAGCCGGGGAACGGGCCGACGAGGAAGCACGTCGAGCCGATCGCGAACAGGACGCCGATCCACCACGACGCGCGCCGCGGCGCCCACCAGACGCCGCTCGCGCTCGGGCCGCGAGAGCCTCGACGCGTGCTTGCGGTGGGCGCGCGAGCGACCACGAGCTCCGGGCCGCCGTCCGGCCGCTCGCCAGGTGACGTGGGTCGCGAACGGCCCGACCGTCCGGCGCTCGTCTCCCGCCAGCCGGGCGGGGTCAGCGGATACGAGCTGTCAGTGGGCGAAGGCAGTTCCCGTGGACGCGTCGTGGACGGGCTCGGGCTGGCTCTGGAGGCGCGGGAGCTGCCGCTGCAGGTCCTCGAGGAGCAGGTCGGCCAGGTCGTGCGTGAACCCGCGCCGGACGACGACCCGCAGCGCCGCGAGGTCGGTCCGGTTCTCGGGGAACGTGTAGGCGGGCACCTGCCAGCCGCGCTCGCGCATCGCGTTCGAGACGTCGAAGACGGTGTAGTTGTCGATCGTCGTCCTTGAGCTTGAACGCGAACACCGGCAGCTCGTCGCCGCGCGTGATGAGCTCGAACGGCCCGAGCTCCGCGATCCTGTCCGCGAGGCGCGTCGCGACCTCGCGCGCGTAGCCCTGCACTCGCCGGTAGCCGTCGAAGCCGAGGCGCAGGAAGTTGTAGTACTGCGCGACGACCTGCGAGCCCGGCCGCGAGAAGTTGAGCGCGAACGTCGGCATGTTGTCGCCGAGGTAGTTGACCCAGAAGATCAGGTCCTCGGGCAGCGCGTCCGTGTCGCGCCAGATGACCCAGCCGACGCCCGGGTAGACGAGCCCGTACTTGTGGCCGGACGTGTTGATCGAGGCCACGCGCGGCAGCCGGAAGTCCCAGACGAGGTCGGGATCGAGGAACGGCGCGATGAACGCGCCGGACGCGCCGTCGACGTGGACCGGGATGTCGAGCCCGGTCTCCTCCTGGAGCTCGTCGAGCGCGCTCGCAGATCTCCGCGACCGGCTCGTACGAGCCGTCGAAGGTCGAGCCGAGGATGCGCGACGACGCCGATCGTGTTCTCGTCGCAGAGCTTCACGGCCTCCTCGGCGCGAGAGGTTGAAGCGGTCGCCCTCCATCGGCACGAGCCGCATCTCGACGTCCCAGTAGTTGGCGAACTTCTCCCAGCAGACCTGGACGTTGATGCCCATGACGAGGTTCGGCTTGTCGGCGGGCTTGCCCGCGGCCTGCGCGCCGCTTCTGCCAGCGGCGCTTGAGCGCGAGCCCGCCGAGCATCGCCGCCTCGCTCGAGCCGGTCGTCGAGCAGCCGGTCGCCTGGCTCGGCGTCGGGCGCGTTCCAGAGGTCGGCTGAGGATCGCGACGCAGCGCGTCTCGAGCTCGGCGGTCTGCGGGTACTCGTCCTTGTCGATCATGTTCTTGTCGAAGCACTCGGCCATCAGCTTCTCGGCCTGCGGCTCCATCCACGTCGTGACGAACGTGGCGACGTTGAGCCGCGCGTTGCCGTCGAGCATCAGCTCGTCGTGGATGATCTGGTAGGCGACGTCCGGCGGCATCTCGCCCGCCGGGAGCTCGTGACGGGGAATCGGTCCTTCGCGGCCGAAC
>CAWGVD010000004.1:0-157164 GCA_963825795.1 uncultured Actinomycetes bacterium
GCATCCGGAGTCAGAGACGCAATCACGCTCGCCTGCACCGAGTGCAGGCGGCGTAACTACCAGACGCTCGAAGTCGAAGCGGAACACGCCCGACCGCGTCGAGCTGAAGAAGTACTGCCGCTGGTGCGGCACGCACACCGCGCACCGGGAGACGCGCTATGGCGCGGCACGACCGCGCAGCGCCAGCGGCGCGAGCGCCGAGCGCGGCAGCACGGGGAGGCGCAGCAGCGCAGCCGCAGGAGAGAGCGTCAGCCAGCGAGCGCGGGCGCGCCAGCAGGCCGTGCGCCCGTCCGCTCAGCCGCAGAAGAGCCAGACCGGCTCGCGCCGCGTCCCCGGCAGCGGCTTCCGGCGCTTCGTCTCCGAGTCCTGGGCCGAGCTGAAGAAGGTCGAGTGGCCGACCCAGAACCAGGTCATCCAGGGAACGATCGTCGTCATCATCGCCTGCGGCATCGTCGGCGCCTACCTCTGGATCGCCGACCTCATCTTCAAGCCCCTCGTCCAGCAACATCCTGTCTCGAGGTAGCCATGTTCCGCTGGTACGTCATCAACACCTACTCGGGGCACGAGAACAAGGTGAAGACCAATCTCGAGCACCGGATCATCTCGATGAACCAGGGCCCGCGGTTCCGCCGCGTCGTCGTCCCGACCGAGCAGGTGATCGAGACGAAGGACGGCCAGAAGGTGCAGACCGAGAAGCGCGTGCTCCCCGGCTACGTGCTCGTGAACATGGACCTCGACGACGACGCCTGGGGCGTGGTCAAGAACACGCCGGGCGTGACCGGGTTCGTCGGCGCCGGCAACAAGCCCGGTGCCGCTCTCCCAGCCCGAGGTCGACCGGATCCTCCACACGGGCGCCGCGATCGGCGAGCGGCAGCGCGCGCAGGTCGAGTTCTCGCTCGGCGAGTCGGTGAAGGTAACCTCAGGGCCGCTCTCGGACTTCGACGGCGAGATCGTCGACGTCAACGCGGACGCCCAGAAGCTCAAGGTGCTCGTCGACATCTTCGAGCGCCAGGTGCCGGTCGAGCTCGGATTCGACCAGGTGAAGAAGATCGACTGACATGGCCAAGAAAGTTCTGACACTCATCAAGCTGCAGATCCCGGGCGGGCAGGCGAACCCCGCGCCGCCGGTCGGCCCTGCGCTCGGCCAGCACGGCGTCAACATCATGGAGTTCTGCAAGGCGTTCAACGCCCAGACGCAGCAGGAGAACGGCCGGATCACGCCGGTCGAGATCACGGTCTACGAGGACCGCTCGTTCACGTTCATCACGAAGACGCCGCCGGCGGCCGTCCTGATCAAGGAGGCGCTGCGGCTCGAGAAGGGCTCCGCCGAGCCGAACCGCGAGAAGGTCGGGCGGCTGACGCGCGACCAGGTGCGCCAGATCGCCGAGGTCGAAGATGCCCGACCTGAACGCGCGCGACGTCGAGCAGGCGATGAAGGTCGTCGCCGGCACCGCGCGCTCGATGGGAGTGGAGACGGACCTGTGAGCCAGCACGGCAAGCAGTACAGGAACGCCCGCGCGGGCTATCGACCGCGAGCAGCTCTACTCGCCCGTCGAGGCGATCCGCCTGCTCAAGGGCTTCGAGACCGCGAAGTTCGACGAGACCGTCGAGGCGCACTTCAACCTCGGCCTCAACGTCCGCCACGCCGAGCAGCAGCTGCGCGGGACGCTGATGCTCCCGCACGGCACCGGCCGCGAAGCCGCGCGTCGCCGTCTTCGCCGAGGGCGACAAGGCGCGCGAGGCGCGAGGAGGCCGGCGCGGACGTCGTCGGCACCGCCGACCTCGCGACGCAGATCGAGGAGGGCTTCGACGACTTCGACGTCGCGGTCGCGACGCCGGACCAGATGAGCGTCGTCGGCAAGCTCGGCCGCATCCTCGGCCCGCGCGGGAAGATGCCGAACCCGAAGACCGGCACGGTCACGATGGATGTCGGCAAGGCCGTCCGCGAGGCGAAGGCCGGCAAGCTCGAGTACCGCACCGACCGCGGCGCGAACGTCCACGTCACGATCGGCAAGAAGAGCTTCGACGAGCGCCAGCTCGCCGAGAACTACGCCGCGCTGATCGACGAGATCATGCGCGCGAAGCCGGCCGCGGCGAAGGGGCGCTACATTCGTTCCGTTACCCTGACGAGCACGATGGGGCCGGGAGTGCGCGTCGACCCGTCGCGCACGAGAGGAATCGTCGAAGAGCTGGAGGAAGGACAGCCAGAAGCAGTTTCAGCGTAAGAAGCCCGTCGCCGAAGACAGCCGGCAGCTCCGACCTGTAACAGAGTTACGGGGAGCGGAAGTCCAGCCGAGGTGCGGTCGCAGCGAGAGTCATCTCGTCGGCCCGCCTGCGTGCGGGTCGAAGTCGTTCTAGGAGGTGATTCGATGCAGAAATCTGACAAGGAACGAGTCGTCGCCGAGCTGACCGAGCGGCTGCAGGGCACCGAGACGCTCATCGTCGCGGACTACCGCGGGCTGACCGTGACGCAGATCGGCGAGCTGCGCGGGAAGCTGCTCGAGCACGGCGCGCGCTTCTCGGTCGTCAAGAACTCGCTCACGAAGCGCGCGGCGGAGTCGGCCGGTGTCGAGCCGCTGCTCGCGCTGCTCGAAGGGCCGACGGCGATCGCGTTCCTCGAGACGGACGGCGATCCGGTCGCGGTCGCGAAGGCGCTCGACGACGCTGTGCGCACGGAGACGATCACGCTCAAGGGCGGTCTGCTCGAAGGCGCGGAGATCGGCGCGGACGACCTCAAGCAGCTCGCGAAGCTGCCGCCGACCGAGATGCTGCGCGCGCAGCTCGTCGGCGCGGTCGCCGGCCCGGTGACGGCGATCGTCGGACTGTTCGCGGCGCCGATGCGCGAGCTCGTCGGCGTGATCGACGCGCGCATCCGCCAGCTCGAGGAGCAGGGCGAGTCGGCGGAAGCCGCCTGCCGAGGAGCCGACGGCGAAGGCCGAAGCAGAGCCCGTGACCGAAGAGCCTGCCGCTGAAGAGGCACCGCGAGGAAGCCGCAGCCGAAGAGCCGGCGGCAGAGGAACCGGCCGCCGAGGCCGAGCCCGAGGCAGACAGAGAAGACCAGCGAAGAACCAGCAGCAGAGCCCGAACAGGAATCCCAGGAAGGAGAGGAGCAGTAATGGCAACCAAGACGGACACCGACAAGCTCGTCGAGTCGCTGGGCGGGATGACCGTCCTCGAGCTCGTCGACCTGAAGAACAAGCTCGAGGAGGAGTGGGGCGTCACGGCGGCAGCGCCGATGGCCGTCGCCGCTGCTCCGGCCGCGCGGCGACGGCGCCGCGGCGGCCGAGGAGAAGACGGCCTTCGACGTCGTCCTCACTGCGGCCGGCGGTCAGAAGATCCAGGTGATCAAGGTCGTCCGCGCGGTCACGGGCCTCGGCCTCAAGGAGGCCAAGGACCTCGTCGACGGCGCGCCGAACCCGGTCAAGGAAGGCGTCGCGCAGGAAGAGGCCGACCAGGTCAAGGCGCAGCTGGAAGAAGCGGGCGCCACGGTCGAGCTCAAGTAGTCGATCGCTCGCCTGGGGGCGCCTCACCTTCCGCCGACGTGAACGTCGCCTCCGAGAGCTGACGACGGCAGGAGCCGCATTTTCGGCTCGAACGGTTACACGGATCAGCCGTTCTGCAAGACGTCTCTTGACGCAGGGGCTATAGTCGATCTCGTAGTGAGGGCCGTCGCGCTGCAGCGCTTGCGCAGCGACGGTCCGTTTCGCTATTCTGATCGGTTCCGGCCGTAGATCCGCGCATCCGCACCGCTCGCCGTAATACAAGGGAGGCTCCACACTTGAGCAGCACGACGATTGCTGCGCCAGACGCGCGCAAGAGTTTTTCACGCCTGAAGCACGTCCTCGAACTACCGAATCTCATCGACATCCAGAAGGCTTCCTTCAAGTGGTTCCTGGAGGAGGGCCTTCGCGAGACGATCGACGACATTTCGCCGATCGAGGACTACACGGGCACGCTCGCCATCGAGTTCGGCGAGTACGAGTTCGGGGAGCCCCCCGTCTCGATCCAGGAATGCCGTGAGAAGGACCTGACCTACCAGGCTCCGCTCTCGATGCTGGTCCGCTTCGTCAACAAGGAGACGGGCGAGATCCGCGAGCAGCGGGTGTTCATGGGCGACTTCCCGATGATGACCGAGTTCGGCACGTTCATCATCAACGGGACCGAGCGCGTCATCGTGACGCAGCTCGTTCGCAGCCCGGGCGCCTACCTGATGGAGCCGAAGGACGCCGCGAAGCAGGTCTTCACGGCGAACCTGATGCCGAGCCGCGGCTCGTGGCTCGAGCTCGAGATCGACAAGAAGGGCATCGTCTACGCCCGCATCGACCGGAAGCGCAAGCTCCCGATCACGACGCTGCTCCGCGCGCTGCCCGACGAGGACCCGACGACCGGGCTTCCAGCTCGACACGAGCTCGAACGAGGCGATCCTCAAGCTCTTCAACAACTCGATCTACATCGTCAACACGATCGAGAAGGACCCGGCCACGCGCGAGGACGAAGCGCTGATCGAGGTCTTCAAGAAGCAGCGCCCGGGCGAGCCGCCGACGGTCGACAACGCGCGCAACCTGCTGAACTCGCTCTTCTTCGACCCGAAGCGCTACGACCTGACGAAGGTCGGCCGCTACAAGCTGAACCAGCGGCTCGACGTCGACGTTCCGGAGGGCACGCGCGTGCTCACGACGCAGGACATCCTCGCGCTCGTCCAGCAGCTCGTCGATCTGCCGTCGAAGCTCGGCGTCCCCGAGGACTCGAAGGACTACGCGGCCGAGGCGATCAGCGCTCACGCGTGACCCGATCCGCGGCGAGCTCGACGAGTACGAGCACTTCGGCAACCGCCGGCTGCGCACGGTCGGCGAGCTGATCCAGGAGGCGTTCCGCGTCGGTCTCTACCGGATGGAGCGCGTCGTCCGCGAGCGCATGACGACGGAGGACGTCGACACGATCACGCCGCAGACGATCATCAACATCCGGCCGGTCGTGGCCGCGCTGAAGGAGTTCTTCGGCTCGTCGCAGCTCTCGCAGTTCATGGACCAGACGAACTCGCTGGCCGGGCTCACCCACCGGCGCCGCCTGTCGGCGCTCGGCGCGGGCGGCCTGACCCGCGAGCGCGCGCCGATCGAGGTGCGCGACGTGCACCCGACGCACTACGGCCGCATGTGCCCGATCGAGACCCCGGAAGGCCCGAACATCGGCCTCATCGGCTCGCTCGCCTCGATGGCGACGGTCTCGGAGTTCGGCTTCATCCAGACGCCGTACCGCGTCGTCAAGGCCGGCAAGGTGACCGACGAGATCATCTATCTCGACGCCGCCGAGGAGGCGCAGTACACGATCGCGCAGGCCTCCGAGCCGGTCGACGACAAGACCGGCCGGTTCCTGCACGACCAGGTGCTCTGCCGCTCGAAGGAGGGCGAGGCGGTCACCGCCGATCCGAAGGACATCCAGTACATGGACGTCGCTCCGGCGCAGATCGTCTCGGTTGGCGACCGCGCTGATCCCGTTCCTCGAGCACAACGACGCGAACCGCGCGCTGATGGGCGCGAACATGCAGCGCCAGGCGGTGCCGCTGATGATCACGCAGGCGCCGCTCGTCGGCACCGGGCTCGAGTACCGCGCCGCCGTCGACACGGGTGACGTGGTCCTCGCGCGCGAGAGCGGTCAGGTCGTCGACGTCGACGCCGAGAAGATCGTCCTCGAGACGAAGGACGGCAGGGACACCTACGACATGACGAAGTTCATGCGCTCGAACCAGGGCACGCTGATCCACCAGAAGCCGGTGGTCGAGCTCGGCGACCGCGTCAAGGCGAGCGAGGTGCTCGCGGACGGCTCGTCGACGTCGAAGGGTGAGCTCGCGCTCGGCGCGAACCTGCTCGTCGCGTTCATGCCGTTCGAGGGCTACAACTTCGAGGACGCGATCGTCATCTCCGAGCGGCTCGTGAAGGAGGACGTCGCTCTCGTCCATCCACATCCACGAGTACGAGATCGACGCCCGCACGACGAAGCTCGGCGACGAGGAGATCACGCGCGACATCCCGAACCGCTCCGAGGAGTCGCTCAAGGACCTCGACGAGCGCGGCATCGTCCGCATCGGCGCCGAGGTCGGCTCGGGCGACCTGCTCGTCGGCAAGGTGACGCCGAAGGGCGAGACCGAGCTGACGGCCGAGGAGAAGCTGATCCGCGCGATCTTCAAGGAGAAGGCGCGCGAGGTCCGCGACACGTCCCTCAAGGTCCCGCACGGCGAGGGCGGCAAGGTGATCGACGTCAAGACGTTCTCGCGCGACAACGGCGACGACCTGTCGCCGGGCGTGAACGAGCTCGTCCGCGTCTACGTCGCGAAGAAGCGCAAGATCGCCGAGGGCGACAAGCTCGCCGGCCGCCACGGCAACAAGGGCGTCATCGCGAAGATCGTGCCCGACGAGGACATGCCGTTCCTCGAGGACGGGCGGCCGGTCGACGTGATCCTGAACCCGCTCGGCGTGCCGAGCCGGATGAACATCGGCCAGATCCTCGAGACGCACCTCGGGTGGGCGGCCGCGCACGGCGTCTTCTCCGAGAACGGCGACTCGAACGGCGAGCCGACCCCGGTCGCCACGCCCGTCTTCGACGGCGCGAGCGAGAAGGACGTGGACGAGGCGCTCGTCGAGTGGGTCAGGCGGAACCCGGACTCGCCCATCAACTTCAACGTCGACCAGAAGCGGCCCGAGGGCCGCAAGGCCTCCGGCAAGGTGCGGCTCTTCAACGGCAAGACCGGCGAGCCGTACAACCAGAAGATCACGGTCGGCTACATGTACATCCTGAAGCTGCTCCACCTCGTCGACGACAAGATCCACGCGCGCTCGACCGGCCCGTACTCGCTCGTCACCCAGCAGCCGCTGGGCGGCAAGGCGCAGTTCGGCGGCCAGCGCTTCGGCGAGATGGAGGTCTGGGCGCTCGAGGCGTACGGCGCCGCGTACACGCTCCAGGAGATGCTCACGATCAAGTCCGACGACACGGTCGGACGCGTCAAGGCCTACGAGGCGATCGTCAAGGGCGAGAACATCGCCGAGCCCTCGATCCCGGAGTCCTTCAAGGTGCTCCTGAAGGAGATGCAGTCGCTCGCGCTCGACGTGGACGTCCTCTCGGAGGAGGGCGCCGAGGTCGAGGTGCGCGAGGAGGACGACGAGCTCCTGCGGGCGGCCGAGGAGCTCGGCATCGACCTCTCACCGGGCTCGCTGCGCGCGGCGGCGCGGCCGGCGGACGCGCAGGAGACCGAGGAAGGCCAGGAGCGGGTCGACCAGGACGGGGAGCTGGCTCTCCCCGCCGACGAGACCCTGACCGACCTGGCCGAGGTCGAGGTCACAGAGGAAGCAGCGGCAGAAACTACGGAAGAGAGCTGAGGGAACTTTGATCGACATCAACGATTTCGACGCGATCCGCATCGGTCTCGCGTCGTCGAAGCAGATTCGCGACTGGTCGTCCGGAGAGGTGACGAAGCCCGAGACGATCAACTACCGCACGCTGAAGCCCGAGCGTGACGGTCTCTTCTGCGAGCGCATCTTCGGTCCGACGAAGGACTGGGAGTGCTACTGCGGCAAGTACAAGCGAGTCCGCTACAAGGGCATCATCTGCGAGCGCTGCGGCGTCGAGGTGACGCGCCAGAAGGTGCGCCGCGAGCGCATGGGCCACATCGACCTGGCCGCGCCCGTCTCGCACATCTGGTTCTTCAAGGGCGTGCCGAGCCGCATCGGCTACCTGCTCGACATCGCGCCGCGCGAGCTCGAGAAGGTCCTCTACTTCGCCGCCTCGATCGTGACCACGGTCGACGTCGCGAAGCGCAAGAAGGACCTGAACGACCTCGAGAGCAAGGTCGAGGCCGAGAAGGAGCAGATCGACGTCGATCGCGACGAGGCGCTCGCCGCGCTCGAGGACCGGCTCAAGAGGCGCCGCAACTACTTCACGAAGAGCGCCGAGCGGAACTTCGACGAGGACGACGAGTTCTGGACCCGCGGCCTGTCCAACTGGGCCGAGGAGCAGGCGATCCCGCCGCTCGAGGAGGCGCGCGAGCTCGTCTCGAAGCTCTTCCTCGACGTCGCGACCAAGATCACGACCGAGGACTCGAAGAAGATCCGCGAGCTCGTCCGCAACGCCGCGATCCGCGACGACCGGCGGCTGACGCCGAAGGAGCTGGACTCGGTCGCGAACTCGGCGATCCAGATCCGCGAGGCGCTCAAGGGCCTCTACAAGGAGCTGGCCAAGGCGACGGGCTCGAAGAAGGGCGCGGTCACGAAGCACATCAACCGCGTGCTCGACGGCCTGCTCGTCAAGAAGGCGCAGATCCACGAGGACGACCAGGAGCTCGTGTCCGGGATCGACGAGAAGCTCGTCGAGAAGGCGCGCGACCTCGGCAAGGGCCTGCTCCGCGAGGTGCTGGAGACGGCCGAGCCGAACGCGAGCGCCGACGAGATCCGCGAGCTGACGAACGACCTCTGCCTGCGCACGGACGGGAAGATCCAGAAGGAGGATCTCGACGCGATCGTCCAGTGGTCGCTGAAGGTGCGCGAGATGTACCTCGACATCGAGTCGCGGCGCCAGGACGCGCGCGAGGCGGCCGAGGACTCGAAGCAGCGGCTCGCCGACACGTGGCAGCTCTTCAAGGACCTCGAGCCGAAGCAGATCATCGGCGACGAGCAGCTGTTCCGCGAGCTGAAGGACCGCTTCGGCTCGGCGTACGGGTTCGACGTCTACTTCACGGGCGGCATGGGCGCGGAGGCGATCCGCGAGCTGCTCAAGGACCTCGACCTCGACGCCGAGGCCGCCTTCCTCCGCGAGACGATCAAGACGTCGAAGGGCCAGAAGCAGCAGCGCGCGATCAAGCGCCTGAAGGTCGTCAACGCGTTCATCAAGTCGGAGAACCGTCCCGAGTGGATGGTCCTCGAGGCGATCCCGGTGATCCCGCCGGAGCTGCGCCCGATGGTGCAGCTGGACGGCGGCCGGTTCGCCACGAGCGACCTGAACGACCTCTACCGGCGCGTGATCAACCGGAACAACCGCCTCAAGCGGCTGCTCGACCTCGGCGCGCCCGAGATCATCGTCAACAACGAGAAGCGCATGCTCCAGGAGGCCGTCGACGCGCTGTTCGACAACGGCCGCCGCGGCCGCGCGGTGACCGGCCCGGGCAACCGGCCGCTCAAGTCGCTCTCCGACATGCTCAAGGGCAAGCAGGGCCGCTTCCGGCAGAACCTGCTCGGCAAGCGCGTCGACTACTCGGGCCGCTCGGTGATCGTCTCCGGGCCGTACCTGAAGCTCCACCAGTGCGGCCTGCCGAAGATCATGGCGCTCGAGCTCTTCAAGCCGTTCATCATGAGCCGGCTCGTCGACCGCAAGAGCGTGCAGAACATCAAGGCGGCGAAGAAGTACGTCGACTCGATGACGCCCGAGGTCTGGGACGTGCTCGAGGAGGTCATCGCCGAGCATCCGGTGCTGCTCAACCGCGCGCCGACGCTCCATCGACTCGGCATCCAGGCCTTCGAGCCGGTCCTCGTCGAGGGCAAGGCGATCCAGGTGCACCCGCTCGTCTGCCACGCGTTCAACGCGGACTTCGACGGCGACCAGATGGCCGTCCACCTTCCGCTCTCGGCCGAGGCCCAGGCGGAGGCGCGGCTGCTGATGCTGAGCTCGAACAACATCCTCTCGCCCGCGAACGGGCGCCCGCTGGCCACGCCCGGCCAGGACATGGTGCTCGGCGGCTACTACCTCACGTACTGCGAGCAGGACCTGACGAAGACGACGGTCGAGAAGCTCAAGCCGCGTCCTCAGCGGTTCCAGTCCGAGGAGCAGGTCGAGATGGCGGTCGAGGCGAAGCAGGTCGGGCTCCAGCAGCCGATCGAGTACCGCTGGCACGGCGAGCTGGTCCTGACCACGCCCGGACGCGTGATCTTCAACTCCGAGGTCGAGCGCGCCCTGCTCGAGGCGTACGAGGAGGGCGAGGAGTTCGAGCCGCCCGAGTTCATCAACCAGACGCTCGCCAAGCGCGAGACGGACGACCTCATCTCCGACCTCGCGAACCGCTACGGCGCGCACGTGATCGCCGGCGTCCTCGACACGATCAAGACGCTCGGCTTCAAGTACGCGACCGAGGGCGGGATCACGATCTCGAAGAACGACATCGTCGTCCCGCAGGACAAGCAGGAGATCCTCGCTCGCTACGAGGAGCGGGTCGAGAAGGTCGAGGACCAGTACGAGCGCGGCCTCATCACCGAGGAAGAGCGCCACGAGCAGATCGTCGAACATCTGGACGGAGGCGACCGACGAGGTGGCCGACGCGATGGAGAAGACGCTCTTCACGCTCAACCCGATCTACATGATGGCCAACTCCGGAGCGCGCGGATCCTTCAAGCAGATCCGCCAGCTCGCCGGCATGCGCGGCCTGATGGCGAATCCGAAGGGCGAGATCATCGAGCGCCCGATCCAGGCCAACTTCATGGAGGGCCTGTCGGTGCTCGAGTACTTCATCTCGACCCACGGCGCCCGCAAGGGCCTCGCCGACACGGCGCTCCGCACGGCCGACTCCGGGCTACCTGACGCGGCGTCTCGTCGACGTCGCCCAGGACGTGATCATCCGCGACGAGAACTGCAAGACGAAGGACTTCATCGATCTTCCGGTTCTCTCTCCGGACGGCCTGAACAAGAGCGCCCTCGGCCGCGTGCTCGGCGAGGACGTCATGAAGCCGCTCTCGTCCGGCAAGCCGGGCAAGACGAAGCTCGCCTCGAAGGGCGACATCGTCACCGCTGCCGCTGCTCCAGGAGATCGCCGACGAGCTCGGCGAGCAGGCCGCGGAGACGACGCTCCCGGTGCGCTCGGTGCTGAAGTGCCGCAGCGACTACGGCGTGTGCCGCGACTGCTACGGGATCTTCCTCGCCACCGGCGAGCTGGCCGAGATCGGCGACGCGGTCGGGATCATCGCCGCGCAGTCGATCGGCGAGCCCGGGACGCAGCTCACGATGCGCACGTTCCACACGGGCGGCGTCGCCGGCGCCGACATCACGCACGGCCTCCCGCGCGTCGTCGAGATCTTCGAGGCGCGGAACCCGAAGGGCGCGGCGAAGCTCGCCGAGGTGGCCGGGCTGGTCGACCTCGAGCAGACCGACCGCGGTGTGAAGGTCACGATCGTGCCCGACGAGAAGGGCAAGGACGGCGAGGAGCTCGACGAGGTCAGCTACGCGCTGCCGCGCCGGACCCGCCTGCTCGTCGACGAAGGGCCAGCACGTCGAGCAGGGCGACCCGCTCCACGAGGGCTCGATCGCGCTCCGGCCGAGCTGCTCGACGCTGCACGCGAAGGCCGGCAAGGGCTCGACTCCGACCGAGCTGTACCTCGTCTCCGAGGTGCTCCGCGTCTACCGCTCACAGGGCGTCGAGATCCACGACAAGCACATCGAGCTGATCGTCCGCCAGATGCTGAAGAAGGTGCAGCGTCGAGAACGCGGGCGACACCGAGCTTCTGCCCGGCCAGCTCGTGGACAAGATCGTCCTCGAGAAGGAGAACGCGCGCGTCAAGAAGGAGAAGGGCGAGCAGGCGACCCACGAGCCGCTGATCCTCGGGATCACGAAGGCGTCGCTGGCGACCGAGTCCTTCCTCTCGGCCGCGTCCTTCCAGGAGACGACCAAGGTGCTGACCGACGCCTCGATCGAGGGCAAGGTCGACAACCTGCTCGGTCTCAAGGAGAACGTGATCATCGGGAAGCTGATCCCGGCGGCGACCGGTCTCAAGCAGTACCGGAACGTCGAGATCGGGCCGTCCGAGAAGGTGCCGAAGGAGACCTACGAGCGGGCCACGCTGCTGCGCGCGCTCGAGGAGATCGGCTCCGGCGACGGCGAGGGGCTGTCGCTCCAGGATCTCGGCATCGACTTCGGCGGCGAGCCGCAGACGAACGGCGGCGACGGAGCCGGCAACGGCGAGCCGCGGGACGCGATCGAGGCCGAGGAAGTCCCCGAGGTCGACTCTCCGCTCGACAGCGAGTAACGACGAAGCGGGGGCGGCGCACGCCGTCCCCGCGACTCGTACGGGGTCAGACCCCTTTACAAGAAGTCGGACCGGCGCGACTGCTTCGTTCCGTCAGGGGAGACCGGCCGTCCGGCTCGAAGTGTCACGCTTTTGGAGCGGGGTCTGACCCCGGGCTAGCCGGCCTGCGAGGTCGGCGGCTCTTCGGGAGGCGGGACCGGGGTCAGGCCCGGCGGCATGTTCGCCGGGGGCTGCGGCTGGCTGAGGCTCGCGGCGACGACCTGGCCCTTGCCGGCTTCCTTCGCGCCGTACAGCGCGTGGTCGGCCCGCTGGAAGAACGCGATCGCGTCGTCGTCCGCCTGGAGCTCGGCGACGCCGGCCGACATCGTCAGCGGGCCCGCCTGGCCGACCGGCTTCGACGACAGCGCGGTCCGCAGCCGCGCGTAGAGCTGGTCCGCGTCGCCGAGCCGCGACTCGGGGAGGATGACCGCGAACTCGTCGCCGCCGACGCGGCACGCGATGTCGGCCGAGCGCACGACGTCGCGGATCCGCTCCGCCGCCTCGGCCAGCACGGCGTCGCCGGAGAGGTGCCCGATCCGGTCGTTGATCGCCTTGAAGTCGTCGAGGTCGAAGATGATCAGCGCGAGGTTCCGGTCGTAGCGGTGCGCGCGCGCGACCTCGCGGGCGAGCGTCTCGTGGAAGTAGCGGCGGTTGTGCAGGCCGGTCAGCGCGTCGAGGTCGGCGAGCTGGCGCGCCTCGCGGAAGCGCCGCGCGTTCTCGATCGCCGGCCCTGCGCGCAGCGCGAGCTCCTCGAGCTCGGAGACCTGCGCCTCGCCGAACCTCGTGTCGAGCGCGCGCGTGAAGACCGTGAGCAGCCCGAGCTGGCGCCGTCTCTCCGGGCAGCGGCACGGCGACACCCGAGCGGATCGCCTCGCCGTCGGCGTCCTCGCCCTCGCGGCCCGTACTCGTACGACATCGAGATCGCGCGGGCCTCGCGTCCGTCGGGCGGCGCCGAGCACGGCCTGGCGCTCGGCCTCCGTCGTCGGAGAGGCCGAGCGCCGAGACGATCGGCTCGCCTCCCGGCGGCGCGGCGACCGTGATCAGCGCCGCGTCGACGCCGTCGACCGCACCCGCCGCCTCGAGCACGCGGTTCAGCACCTCGTCGAGGTCGATCGACCCGGCGAGCTCTCCGAGCATGCGCGTGCGCTGGCCCTCGTGCTGCGTCCGCTCGATCGTGTCGGTCAGCTCGCGAACCATCGCGTCCATCCGCGACTCGAGCTCGCGGACGGCGCTCGCGTCAGCTCGGCCTCGCGGATTGCGGCCCCGCTGCCGACGACCCAGAGGACGAGCAGCGTGACGAGCAGCGTGGCGAGCGCTGCACCGACGGCGGCGAGGGCGATGGTCATCGCCGCCTCCTCACAATCTCGACTCCTCTCATGGTCTCAGCCGTTTCCGCGAGATTCCGGGCCGGCCGGGCGGTTTCATCTCCACTGTAATCGGCATTTATCGCGGCTGCCTATAGGCCGAATGGCCCCGCGAAGCGTCTTCGTTGCGCGGTTTGCGGGCGCGACGCGCGTTTTCGCTACCATTCGTCGCTCGGTTGGCAGGTGCCGTCCTGCCGACCTTTGTTGTGTCAGAACCTATCTCTAGGGAGCTCATGCCCACCGTCAACCAACTGGTTCGAAAAGGTCGCCGCGCGCCCAAGAGCAAGACCAAGCGCCCGGCCCTCACCGGCGCCCCGCAGAAGCGGGGGGTCTGCACGCGCGTGTTCACGCACACCCCGAAGAAGCCGAACTCGGCTCTTCGCAAGGTCGCGCGCGTCCGGCTGACGAACGGGTTCGAAGTCACGACCTACATCCCCGGCGAGGGGCACAACCTCCAGGAGCACTCCGTCGTGCTCATCCGCGGCGGGCGTGTCCGCGACCTGCCGGGTGTCCGCTACAAGGTGATCCGCGCCGCCCTCGACACCGCGGGCGTGAGCGACCGCAAGCAGGGCCGCTCGAAGTACGGGGCCAAGAAGGGGTAGCCCGTGCCTCGTCGCGCAGAAATCCCGGTCCGGCCCGTGGCGCCGGATCCCGTCTACAACTCGCAGCTCGTCACCCAGGTGATCAACAAGGTGATGACGCGCGGGAAGAAGGCTTCCGCCGAGCAGATCGTCTACGGCGCGCTCGACCGCGTCGGCTCGAAGACCGGCAAGCCGCCGGTCGAGGTGCTCGAGCAGGCCGTCAAGACGGTGACGCCGGTGCTCGAGGTTCGCCCGCGGCGAGTCGGCGGAGCGCAGTACCAGGTTCCCGTCGAGGTGCCGCAGCGCCGGGCCCGGACGCTCGCCGTCCGCTGGATCGTCACGTTCGCGCGCCAGCGCCGCGAGAAGCACATGGACGAGAAGCTCGCCGGCGAGATCCTCGACGCACTCGAGCAGCAGGGCGGAGCATTCAAGCGCAAGGACGACCTCTACCGAATGGCGCAGGCCAACAAGGCCTTCGCGCACTACCGCTGGTAACCGCCATGGCTGACGACGACCACCAAGGCACCGCCGACGCTCGAGCGCGTCCGCAACATCGGGATCATGGCCCACATCGACGCGGGCAAGACGACGACGACCGAGCGGATCCTCTACTACACCGGCCGCACCCACAAGATGGGCGAGGTCCACGAGGGCGCCGCGGTCATGGACTGGATGGCGCAGGAGCAGGAGCGCGGGATCACGATCACGTCGGCTGCGACGACGGCGTTCTGGCGGGACTTTCGCATCAACATTATCGATACGCCCGGGCACGTGGACTTTACGATGGAGGTCGAGCGAAGCCTGCGCGTCCTCGACGGCGCGATCGCGGTCTTCGACTCGGTCGCCGGCGTCGAGCCGCAGTCCGAGACCGTCTGGCGCCAGGCCGACCGCTACAAGGTTCCGCGCATCGCGTTCATGAACAAGATGGACCGCACGGGCGCGGACTTCTTCGCCTCGGTGCAGACCATGGTCGACCGCCTCGGCGCGCGCCCGGTTCCGGTGCAGCTGCCGATCGGCGCGGAGGAGCACTTCCGCGGCGTCGTCGACCTGGTCGAGATGAGGGCGATCACCTACCAGGACGACCTCGGCCAGAACATGGACGTCGGGCGAGATCCCGGCGGAGCTGCTCGAGCAGGCGAACGAGTACCACCACCAGCTGATCGACGCGGTCGCCGACCACGACGACGAGCTGCTGGAGACCTATCTCGAGGACGAGTCCGCGGTCACGCCGGACATGCTCCGGCGCGCGCTCCGCGCGGCGACGCTCGACATCACCGTCACGCCGATCCTGCTCGGCTCCGCCTTCAAGAACAAGGGCGTGCAGCCGCTGCTCGACGCCGTCATCGACTACCTGCCGAGCCCGCTCGACGTGCCGCCGATCCACGGGCTCGACCCGCGCACGGAGCACGAGCTCTCGCGGCGCCCCGCGCTCGACGAGCCGTTCAGCGCGCTCGCCTTCAAGGTCATGTCCGACCCGTACGTCGGCCGGCTCACGTACGCCCGCGTCTACTCGGGCCAGGTGAAGGCCGGCGACAGCGTCCTCAACGTCACGACCGGCAAGACCGAGCGGATCGGCCGCATCCTCCAGATGCACGCGAACTCACGCGAGGAGCGCGAGGACATCGGCGCGGGTGAGATCGCCGCGATGGTCGGGCTCAAGAACACCTCGACCGGCGACACGCTCGCCATCGAGACGGCTCCGATCCGCCTCGAGTCGATGGAGTTCCCGGATCCGGTGATCTCGGTCGCGATCGAGCCGAAGACGAAGGGCGACCAGGACAAGCTCGGCGCCGGCCTCCAGCGGCTGACCGACGAGGATCCGACCTTCCGCGTCCGCACGGACGACGAGACCGGGCAGACGCTCATCTCGGGCATGGGCGAGCTCCACCTCGAGATCATCGTCGACCGCCTGATGCGCGAGTTCAACGTCGACGCGAACGTCGGCCGCCCACAGGTCGCGTACCGCGAGACGATCTCGAAGCCCGTCGAGAAGATCGAGGGCAAGTTCGTCCGCCAGACCGGCGGCCGCGGCCAGTACGGCCACGTCGTGATCAACATGGAGCCCGCCGACCCGGGCGACGGCTACGAGTTCCTGGACAAGATCGTCGGCGGCAAGGTCCCGCGCGAGTACATCTCGTCGGTCGACCTCGGGATCCAGGAGGCGATGGAGTCCGGCATCCTCGCCGGCTACCCGGTCGTCGACCTGCGCGTGTCGCTCGTCGACGGTTCCTACCACGACGTCGACTCGAGCGAGATGGCCTTCAAGGTCGCGGGCTCGATGGCCTTCAAGACGGCCATGCAGCGCGCGAAGCCGAAGCTGCTCGAGCCGGTCATGGCCGTCGAGGTCGTGACGCCCGAGGAGTACCTCGGCGACGTCATGGGCGACCTCAACTCGCGCCGCGGTCACATCGAGCACCTCGAGCCGCGGGGCAACGCGCAGGCGATTCGCGCGCGCGTCCCGCTCGCAACCATGTTTGGCTACGCAACCGACCTGCGCTCGACGACGCAGGGCCGGGCCACGTTCACCATGCAATTCGATCGCTACGAGGAAGTGCCTCAGTCGATCGCCGGCGAGATCGTCGACGCCGAAGCCAAGTAAGAGAACCGGAGGAGGAGAATGAGCAAGGAGAAGTTCGAGCGCACCAAGCCGCATCTGAACGTCGGCACGATCGGTCACATCGACCACGGCAAGACGACGCTGACCGCGGCGATCACGAGCGTTCTCGCCGAGAAGACCGGCGGCACCGCCCGGAGCTTCGAGTCGATCGACAACGCGCCCGAGGAGAAGGCCCGCGGCATCACGATCAACACGTCGCACGTCGAGTACGAGACGGAGAACCGTCACTACGCGCACGTCGACTGCCCGGGTCACGCCGACTACATCAAGAACATGATCACGGGCGCCGCTCAGATGGACGGCGCGATCCTCGTCGTCTCGGCCGCCGACGGCCCGATGCCCCAGACGCGCGAGCACATCCTGCTCGCCCGCCAGGTCGAGGTGCCGTACATCGTCGTGTTCCTGAACAAGGCCGACATGGTCGACGACCCCGAGCTGCTCGAGCTCGTCGAGATGGAAGTGCGCGAGCTGCTCTCCCGGTACGAGTTCCCGGGCGACGACATTCCGATCGTCACCGGCTCGGCGCTGAAGGCGCTCGAGGGCGACGAGGAGCAGAAGGCGAAGATCCTCGAGCTCATGGAGGCCGTGGACAGCTACATCCCCGAGCCCGAGCGCGACATCGACAAGCCGTTCCTGATGCCGATCGAGGACGTCTTCACGATCACGGGCCGCGGCACGGTCGTCACGGGCCGCATCGAGCAGGGCAAGATCGAGTCGGGCAACGAGGTCGAGATCGTCGGGATCCACCCCGCGATCGAGAAGACCGTCGTCACCGGGCTCGAGATGTTCAACAAGACGCTCGACTACGCCCAGGCCGGCGACAACGCGGGCGCTCTCCTGCGCGGTACCAAGCGCGAGGAGATCGAGCGCGGTCAGGTGCTCGCGAAGCCGGGCTCGATCACGCCGCACACCGTGTTCAAGGCCGAGGTCTACGTCCTGTCGAAGGACGAGGGCGGGCGCCACACGCCGTTCTTCAACGGCTACCGGCCCCAGTTCTACTTCCGCACGACGGACGTGACCGGCTCGATCAAGCTCCCGGAGGGCCAGGAGATGGTCATGCCGGGCGACAACACGAACATGGACATCGAGCTCATCCAGCCGATCGCGATGGACCAGGGGCTCCGGTTCGCCGTCCGTGAGGGCGGGCGCACCGTGGGCGCCGGCGTCGTCACCGCGATCGAGACGTAAACGCTACGCGTCAAATGAACATGGACATGCCAACCACAGAAGGAGACTAAGCAGGCCGCTTGCCGCAGCAGAAAATCCGCATCCGCCTCAAGGGGTACGACCACCAGCAGCTCGACCGGTCGGCCCAGTCGATCGTCGACACCGCTCAGCGCAGCGGCGCGACGATCACTGGTCCGGTGCCCCTGCCGACGGAGAAGAACGTCTACTGCGTGATCCGAAGCCCGTTCAAGGACAAGGACTCGCGGGAGCACTTCGAGGTGCGGACGCACAAGCGGCTGATCGACATCCACAGCCCCACGCCGAAGACGATCGACCAGCTGATGCGGCTCGATCTCCCGGCCGGAGTCGACATCGAGATCAAGCTCTGATGAAGGGAATCGTCGGCAGGAAGCTGGGCATGACCCAGCTTTTCGATGAGGAGAGCGGGGAGGTGACGGCCGTGACCGTGATCGAGGCCGGCCCCTGCCCCGTGGTCCAGCTCAAGACCGAGGAGACGGACGGCTACGAAGCCGTCCAGCTCGCGTTCGAGGAGGTCCCGGAGCGGAAGGTCACGAAGCCGCGCCTCGGGCACCTGAAGAAGACCGACACGAAGCCGCACAGGCACCTCGTCGAGTTCCGCGGCGCGAGCGAGGCCGTCGTCGGCGAGCCGGTCACGGTCGAGGTGTTCGAGCCCGGAGACACGATCAAGGTCACGGGCATCTCGATCGGCAAGGGCTTCGCGGGGACGATCAAGCGCCACAACTTCAGCCGCGGGCCCGTGACGCACGGCTCGCACAACATCCGCAAGCGCGGCTCCATCGGCTCGTCCGCGACGCCCTCGCGCGTGTTCAAGGGAATGAAGATGGCCGGCCAGATGGGCGCCAAGCGTGCGACCCAGGTCGGGCTGACGGTGCACTCGGTCGACCCCGAGCACAACCTGCTGCTGGTCAAGGGCGCCGTTCCGGGCCCCAAGAACGGCGTCGTGGAGATTCGGGAGGAGAAGCGTGGCCGCGCCTAAGGCCCCTCTCCTCGGAATCAGCGGCCAGTCCTCGCGTGAGGCGACCCTCGACGAGGGTGTCTTCGCCTCGGACGTGAAGCTGCACCTCGTCCACGAGGCCGTTCGCGCCGAGCTGAACGCGCGGCGGGCCGGGACGCAGTCGGCGAAGACCCGCGGGCTCGTAGCGGGCGGCCGCGCGAAGCCGTGGCGCCAGAAGGGAACCGGCCGCGCTCGCGCCGGCACGATCCGCGCGCCGCAGTTCACGGGCGGCGGCGTGGCCTTCGCTCCGCAGCCGCGCGACTACTCGATCAAGGTCAATCGGAAGGCCTATCGCTCGGCGCTCCGCGGAGCGCTCAGCTCCCACGCGGCGGAAGGCACGCTGGCCGTCGTCGACAAGTCCGCGTTCGACGAGCCGTCGACGAAGAAGGCGGCAGCCTTCCTCGAGGCGTGGGGCCAGGAGCTGCCGGTGCTGCTCGTCGCCAACGACGACGAGGCCGGCCTGGTGAAGTCGTTCCGGAACCTCGAGCGCGTGGTCGTCGTCCCGCCCTCCGAGGTCGAGGTGGCCGCCGTCGTCTGGGCGCGCGCGCTGCTCGTCAGCGAGGCCGCCCTCGAGGCCGTGCAGGGGAGGGCCTCATGAGCCTGCATCCGAACGAGGTGCTGCTCGCGCCCGTGGTCTCCGAGAAGAGCTACAGCCTGATCGAGGACCGCAAGTACTCGTTCCGCGTGCACAAGGACGCGCACAAGACGCAGGTCCGCCAGGCGGTCGAGGAGCTGTTCGGCGTCAAGGTCACCGCGGTCAACATGGTCAAGGTCCCGGCGAAGCCGAAGATGCGCAACTACCGCAAGGGGTCGCGCCCGGGCTGGAAGAAGGCGATCGTCCAGCTCAAGGAAGGCGACGCGATCGAGATCTTCGAGGGGGCTCAGGTCTGATGGCGCTCAAGAAGTTCAAGCCGACCAGCCCAGGCCGCCGTTGGATGACCGTCTCCGGCTTCGAGGAGGTCACGCGCTCGAAGCCCGAGAAGAGCCTCACGAGCTCCGTCAAGAAGACGGGCGGGCGCAACAACAACGGCCGCATCACGACGCGCCACAAGGGCGGCGGGCACAAGCGCCGCTTCCGCGAGATCGACTTCAAGCGGAGGAAGGACGGCGTGCCGGCCAAGGTCGCGGCGATCGAGTACGACCCGAACCGCTCGGCGAACATCGCGCTGCTGCACTACGCGGACGGCGCGAAGGCGTACATCCTCGCTCCGGCCCGCCTGCAGGTCGGCGCGAGCGTCGAGTCCGGGCCGAACGCCGACATCAAGCCCGGCAACGCGCTGCCGCTCGAGAACATCCCGACCGGGACGCTCGTCCACAACGTCGAGCTCAAGCCCGGCCGCGGCGGCCAGATGGCGCGCAGCGCCGGCTCGGGCATCCAGCTCGTCGCCAAGGACGAGGGCCACGGCGTCCTGCGCCTCCCCTCCGGAGAGCTGCGCCGCGTGCTGCTCACGTGCCGTGCGACCGTCGGCCAGGTCGGCAACTCCGATCACGAGAACATCTCCGGCGGGAAGGCCGGCCGCAGCCGGTGGCGCGGCAAGCGCCCGACCGTGCGCGGCTCTGCGATGAACCCCGTCGACCACCCGCACGGCGGCGGCGAGGGCAAGTCGAAGGGCGGCCGCCACCCCGTGACCCCGTGGGGCGTGCCGACGCTCGGCAAGCGCACGCGCTCGAAGCACAAGGAATCCGACCGCATGATCGTCCGCGGCCGCCGCCGCGGCAAGGAGAAGAGATGAGCCGTAGCTCCAAGAAGGGCCCGTTCGTCGAAGAGCGCTTGTTCAACCGCATCGAGGCGATGAACGCCTCGGGCTCGAAGAACATGATCCGTACCTGGTCGCGCACCTCGACGGTCTTCCCCGAGATGGTCGGGCACACGATCGCGGTCCACGACGGCCGCAAGCACGTCCCGGTCTTCGTCACCGAGCAGATGGTCGGGCACAAGCTCGGCGAGTTCGCTCCGACGCGCACGTTCCGCGCGCACTCCGGCGACCGCAAGGTGGAGGTGAAGCGCACCACATGAGCACCCAGGAAGTGAAGGAGGTGCGCGCCGCCGCGAAGTGGCTGCGGATCACGCCCCGCAAGGCGCGGCTCGTCGTCGAGCACATCCGCGGCCGAAGCGTTCCCGAGGCGCGGACGATGCTCGCCTTCAGCGAGCGCGCCGCCGCGCGTGAGATCGACAAGCTGCTGCGCTCAGCGGTCGCGAACGCCGAGGCCAACCACAACCTGATCGGCGACGACCTCGTCGTGAAGACGGCCTACGTCGACGAGGGCCCGACGATCAAGCGCTGGCGCCCACGCGCGCGCGGCCGGGCGGCTCAGATTCGCAAGCACATGTGCCACATCACGATCACGCTGGGCCCGGCGACCACGGCTACAGTGACGCGAGCGCCTGAGCCCGAGGCGCCGGCCGAGGAGAAGCCGAAGCAGAAGCGCGCTCCCCGCCGGAAGGCCGCGACCAAGGAGGCCGCGCCGAAGGCGAAGGCCGAGACGAAGCCGGAGGCGGAGAAGAAGCCTGCGGCCAAGAAGCCGGCTGCCCGAAAGCGCGCGCCGGCCAAGAAGAAGACCGAGGAGAAAGAGAGCTAATGGGTCAAAAAGTCCATCCAGGCGGCATGCGCGTCGGAGTCATCCACGACTGGAAGTCGAACTGGTTCGCCGGGACGAAGGAGTTCCCCGAGGCCCTGCTCGAGGACATCAAGATCCGCGAGCACATCTACAACAAGCTCTCCCACGCGGGGCTGTCCGACGTGCTCATCCGCAAGGACAAGCAGCGGATCACGATCGACATCTACACCGCCCGCCCGGGGATCGTGATCGGCAAGTCCGGCGCCGAGGTCGACGCCCTGCGCAAAGAGATCCACGCCATGACGCACAAGAACGTGCACATCAACATCAACGAGATCAAGCGCCCCGAGCTGGACGCGAAGCTCGTCGCGCAGTCGATCGCGGAGCAGCTCCAGAACCGCGTCAGCTTCAGGCGCGCGATGAAGCGCTCGCTCGCCTCGGCGATGCGCTCCGGCGCCCACGGCGTGAAGGTCCAGTGCGGCGGCCGGCTCGGCGGCACCGAGATGAGCCGTTCCGAGAGCTACTCCGAGGGTCGCGTCCCGCTGCACACGATCCGCGCGGACATCGACTACGGCTTCGTCGAGGCGAAGACGACCTCAGGCCGCATCGGCGTGAAGGTCTGGATCAACAAGGGCGAGATCATGCCCGAGGGCTTCGACAGCGTCGCGCAGCAGAAGGAGACGCGGCTCGGCGACCAGGACACGGCGCGCCGCCGCGGTGGGCGCACCGAAGGGCTCTCGGCCTCGCGCGAGAGCGGACGCAACAGGTCGCAGGACCGCGAGGGCCTCGGCCCGGTGCGGACGCGGCGCCCGAGGCGAGCGGCGCGCGGCGGGGCCCGAAGCAGGACGCTCCCGCTGGCCGAGGCGCCGCCCGAGGAGACGCAGGCACCCGAGGCTCCGGCGCCCGAGGCTGCAGGCTCCCGAGGCGCCGAAGCCGACGGAAGAGTCGGGAGGCGAGAGCTAGTTGCTGCTTCCGAAGAAGACGAAGTACCGCAAGCAGCAGCGCGGCCGGCGCGCCGGCGTGTCGAAGGGGCAGACTCGCGTCCAGTTCGGCGACTTCGGCCTCAAGTCGATGGAAGCCGCCTGGGTCACGAACCGCCAGATCGAGGCGGCTCGTATCGCCATGACGCGAAAGATCAAGCGCGGAGGGAAGGTCTGGATCAACGTCTTCCCGGACAAGCCGGTGAGCCAGAAGCCGGCCGAGACGCGCATGGGGTCGGGCAAGGGCGCCCCGGAGCACTGGGTCGCCGTCGTCAAGCCCGGCCGGGTCATGTTCGAGCTGGCCGGCGTGCCCGAGGACCTGGCCAAGGAAGCACTGCGGCTGGCCGGGACGAAGCTCCCGGTGAAGACGAAGTTCGTGAAGCGGGAGGCTGATCTCTTTGCGAGCTAGAGACCTCCGAGACATGAGCGACGACCAGCTCACCGACGCGCTCGCCGAGCGCCGCCAGGAGCTGTTCAACCTGCGCTTCCAGTCGGCGACGGGAGCGCTGGAGAACCCCGCGCGCCTGAAGCTGGCGAAGCGTGAGATCGCAAGGATTCTGACCGTTCGAAACGAGCGCGAGCTCGCGAAAGAAGGTCTTCAGAGATGAAGCACCGCACTTGTCTGGCACCGCAATCAAACATGGACGCGTAGCGTGGCTGACGAAGAGAAACAGGACGTAGAGGCGCAGGCCGAAGAGCCGCAGGCGGAGGAGACTCCCGCCGAGGAGACGCCTGCCGCCGAGGCCGAGGCCCCGGCCGAAGAGCCGGCTGCGGAGGAGCTCCGGCCGAGGAAGCTCCGGCCGAAGAGCCGGTGGCCGAGGAGGCTCCGGCTGAGGAGCCTGCGGCTGAGGAGGCTCCGGCTGAGGAGGCTCCGGCTGAGGAGGCTCCGGCTGAAGAAGCTCCGGCCGAGGAGGCTCCGGCTGAAGAGGCTGCCGTCGAGGAGGCTCCCGCTGCGGAGGCTCCGGCCGAGGAGGCGCCTGCCGCCGAGGCCGAGGAAGCCCAAGCCCCCGCCGCGGAGGGCGCGGAAGCCCCTGCCGCCGAGGCCGCCGGCCCGCGCACGAAGCCGAAGCGCAAGCCGCGCAGCGAGCGCCGCACGCGCTCGAAGCCGAAGCGCGAGAAGCCGGAAGGCCGCAAGCCGATCACACGCGTCCCGAAGCCGGTCCACGACCGGGGCCGCCGCCAGGAGCGCCGCGGCGTCGTCGTCTCGAGCGCAATGGACAAGACGATCGTCGTCCGCGTCGACACGGTGAAGGCGCACCCGCGGTACAAGAAGGTCGTCCGCCGCTCCACGAAGTTCCACGCCCACGACGCGGAGAACACGGCGAAGGTCGGCGACGTCGTCCGGATCGTCGAGACGCGCCCGCTCTCGAAGACGAAGAACTGGCGCCTCGCCGAGGTGCTCGAGGTGGCGAAGTAATGATCCAGCAGGAGTCGAGACTTCGCGTGGCCGACAACACGGGCGCCAGAGAGCTCCTCTGCATCCGCGTGCTCGGCGGCTCGCATCGCCGCTACGCGCGCGTCGGCGACGTCATCGTCGGCACCGTCAAGACCGCGACGCCGCAGGGCACGATCAAGAAGGGCGAGGTCGTCCAGGCGGTCGTCGTCCGCACGAAGAAGCCCTACGGGCGCAACGACGGCACGCAGATCGCGTTCGACGAGAACGCGGCCGTGATCATCGACCAGGCCCGGAACCCGCGCGGCACGCGCATCTTCGGCCCGGTCGCGCGCGAGCTCCGAGAGAAGAACTTCATGAAGATCGTCTCGCTCGCCCCGGAGGTGCTCTAGATGAAGGCGATGAAGATCCGCAAGGGCGACACCGTCCACATCCTCGCCGGCAAGGACCGCGGCAAGCAGGGCCGCGTCCTCGAGGCGCGCCCGGACGAGAAGCGCGTGATCGTCGAGAACCTGAACATGTTCAAGCGGCACTCGAAGCCGAAGCCGATCAAGAACCCGAGCCGGATGGGCGGCGCCCAGTTCACCCCGGGCGGCGTGATCGACCTCGCGGCTCCGATCCCGATCTCGAACGTGATGCTCGTCTGCCCGACGTGCAACCGGCCGACGCGCATCGGCTACGTGCTGAGGGAGCGCAAGGACGAGGATCCGATCAAGGTGCGCGTCTGCAAGCGCGCCGACTGCGGCCAGGAGATCGACAAGTAATGGCGACCGCGACGCAGACAACCCAGCGCCCGCGCCTGAAGGAGCGCTACGACGACGAGCTCCGCGCCACGCTCAAGGACGAGCTCGGTCTCAGCTCGGTCATGCGCGTCCCGCGGCTGACGAAGATCACGCTCAACATGGGCGTCGGCGACGCGAAGGTCGAGACGAAGGCGCTCGACAGCGCGATCGAGGAGCTGACGACGATCGCCGGCCAGCGCGCGCAGGTGCGGAAGGCCCGCAAGTCGATCGCCGGCTTCAAGCTCCGCGAGGGAATGCCCATCGGGGCGCGCGTCACGCTGCGCGGCGACCGGATGTGGGAGTTCCTCGACCGCCTGGTCTCGATCGCGATTCCGCGCATCCGCGACTTCCGCGGCCTCGCGCCGGAGTCGTTCGACGGCCGCGGCAACTACTCGATCGGCATCCGCGAGCAGATCATCTTCCCGGAGATCAACTACGACGACATCCAGGCCGTGCGCGGGCTCGACGTGGCGATCACGACCACGGCCCAGAACGACGACGAAGGCTATGCCCTCCTGCGGGGCCTCGGCCTTCCGTTCCGAGAGAAGGAAGGGAGTAGCCCGAGAGTGGCTAAGAAGTCCCTGATCGCGAAGGCCAAGCGCGAGCCGCGCTACAAGGTGCGGAAGTACTCGCGCTGCAACCGCTGCGGCCGGCCGCGCGCCGTCTACAAGAAGTTCGGACTCTGCCGGATCTGCCTGCGCGACCTCGCGCACGAGGGCCAGATCCCCGGCATGACCAAATCGAGCTGGTAACGACATGCATACCGATCCGATCGCAGACATGCTCACCCGCATCCGCAACGCCAACAAGGCGATGCACGAATCGACGACGATGCCGACCTCCAAGATCAAGGAGGAGATCGCCCGCCTGCTCAAGGAGGAGGGCTACATCACGGACTTCCGGGTCGAGGACGGCGAGAGCTTCAACACGCTCACGATCGACCTCAAGTTCGGCCGGAACCGCGAGCGCATCATCACCGACCTCAAGCGCATCTCGAAGCCGGGTCGGCGCGTGTACGCTCGAAAGGACCGCCTGCCGCGCGTCCTCGGGGGGATGGGCACGGCGATCCTCTCCACCTCGGGCGGCCTGATCACGAGCAAGACCGCGGAGCAGCGGGGCGTCGGCGGCGAGGTCGTCTGCTTCGTCTGGTGAACCAATGAGTCGAATCGGCAAGCAACCAATCGCGATCCCCGACGGCGTCAACGTCGCGGTCGACCCTGGCCGCGTGACGGTCAACGGCCCGCTCGGCGAGCTGACGCAGAACGTCCCGGTTCGGATGCTGATCGAGAAGGAAGACGGGCAGCTCCTCGTCAAGCGCCCACGGAGCGCGGGGACGATCGCGCGCTGCACGGCCTCACGCGCTCGCTCGTCGCGAACATGGTCGAGGGCGTCACGAACGGCTTCGAGAAGCGCCTGGAGATCCAGGGCGTCGGCTACCGCGCGTCTCTGCGCGGGACGGCGCTCGAGCTGAACGTCGGCTACTCGCACCCGGTCGTGATCGACGCGCCCGCAGGGATCACGTTCGAGGTCCCGGTGCAGACCGAGGTCGTCGTCAAGGGCATCGACAAGCAGCAGGTCGGCGAGATCGCCGCCGAGATCCGCGACGTGCGCAAGCCGGAGCCGTACAAGGGCAAGGGCATCCGCTACCGCGGCGAGTACGTGCGCCGGAAGGTCGGGAAGCGGGCGTAATGGCGACGCTGACAGTCAGACAGGCGCGCATCCGCCGCCACAGGCGCGTCCGCAAGAACCTCTCGGGGACGGCCGAGCGGCCGCGGCTCGTCGTCTTCCGCTCGAACCGCGGCATCGAGGCGCAGCTCATCGACGACGTCGCCGGCAAGACGCTTGCCGCCTCGAGCGCGCTCGGGCTCAAGTCGTTCAAGGGGAACAAGGTCGACCAGGCCGTCGAGGTGGGCAAGAGCCTCGCCGCAGCCGCGAAGTCGGCCGGGATCGAGTCCGCGGTCTTCGACCGGGGCGGCTACCTGTACCACGGGCGCGTGAAGGCGCTCGCCGACGCAGCCCGCGAAGGAGGACTGAAGTTTTGAGCACGACCCCCGTTGAGAGAGAAGTGATGCGCCGCGAGGAGACGCGCGAGCTCAAGGAGCGCGTGGTCGAGATCAACCGCGTCGCCAAGGTCGTCAAGGGCGGCCGGCGGTTCTCGTTCACGGCGCTCGTCGTGATCGGCGACGAGGTCGACCGCGTCGGCCTCGGCTACGGCAAGGCGCGCGAGGTGCCGCTCGCGATCTCGAAGGCCGTCGACGACGCGAAGAAGAACCTCTTCACGATCCCGCAGCACGGGACGACGATCACGCACGAGATCATCGGCAAGTTCGGCGCGGCGAGGGTCATGCTTCGTCCGGCCAGCGAGGGAACCGGCGTCATCGCCGGCGGCGGCGTCCGCGCGGTGCTCGAGCTCGGCGGCGTCCACGACATCCTCGCCAAGAGCCTCGGCACGACGAACCCGATCAACATGCTCAAGGCGACGGTCGACGGCCTGAAGCGCCTGCGCCGGCCCGAAGAGGTCGCCGCCGCGCGCGGCCTGACCGTCAGCCAGGTGCTGCCCGTGGGCGCGAAGCAGGAAGAGGAGCCGGCTCCGGAATTCGTCGCGGAAGCTCCCGTGACGGACGCTCCGGCAGAGCCGCAGGAGACCGAGAATGGCGAAGCTCAAGATCAAGCAGACGCGTAGCGCGATCGGCCAGAGCCAGCGCCACCGGGGCACCCTCCGGGCGCTCGGCCTGGGCAAGATCGGCCGCACCGCTGAGCACGCGGAGAGCCCACAGCTCGCCGGTATGCTCAGGAAGGTCCGCCACCTCGTCGAGGTAGTGGAGGACTAACGCGTGGCCGACAAGAAGCTCAGCCTCTCCTCGCTCCAGCCCGCCGCGCCGCGCAAGAGCCGCAAGCGCATCGGCCGCGGCCTGGGCTCGGGCAAGGGCCGGTACTCCGGCCGCGGGATCAAGGGCCAGAAGGCCCGTTCGGGCTCGAACAAGATGCGGCCCGGATTCGAGGGCGGCCAGACGCCGATCGCCATGCGCCTCGGCAAGCAGCGCGGCCAGTACTCGAAGGACGCGATGCCCGTCGGCCCGCACCGCACACGCGTCCACGCGGTCAACGTGCAGCGACCTCGAGCGCTTCGACGGCGAGGTCACGCCCGAGACGCTCAAGGAAGCAGGCCTGATCCGGAACACGAGGCTCGACGTCAAGATCCTCGGCCACGGCGAGCTGACGAAGAAGCTGACCGTGTCCGCGCACCTCTTCTCCGCCAGCGCGCGCGAGAAGATCGAGGGCGCGGGCGGAACGATCACCTGGCTCCGCGGTGAGCCGAAGCCCAGGCCGCCGAAGCGGCGCGAGCGCAAGGCCGCTCCTCCACCCGAAGAGCCTGCTGAGGAGGCGACCGCCGAGGCCGACGAGCGCTCCCGCAGACGAGACGCAGGCCGAGGAGACTCAGCCCGAGAGCGAGGACGAGAGCTAAGCCATGTTCTCCTGGCTCTCAAACGCCTGGCGCGTCCCAGAGCTCCGCCACCGCGTCCTGTTCACGGCGCTGATCCTCGCGATCTACCGCCTGGGCTCGTGGATCCCGGCCCCGGGCGTCGACTCGAGCGCGATCAAGGATTACTTCAACTCGACCGGTGGCACCGTCCTCGGCCTGCTGAACCTCTTCTCCGGCGGCGCGCTGTCGCAGTTCGCGATCTTCGCGCTCGGGATCATGCCGTACGTCACCGCGTCGATCATCCTGCAGCTGCTGACGGTCGTCATCCCGCGCCTCGAGCAGCTCCAGAAGGAAGGCGAGGCGGGCTACGCCAAGATCAACCAGTACACGCGCTACCTCACGGTCGTGCTGGCCGCGGCGCAGTCACTGGGCTACGCGTACCTGTTCAAGCGCCAGGGCGTCCTCGAGGCGGGCCTCGGCCGCACGTTCATGATCGTCCTCACCCTGACGGCAGGGACGACGCTGCTGATGTGGATGGGCGAGCTGATCACGAAGCGCGGCGTCGGCAACGGCATCTCGCTCCTGATCTTCGCGTCGATCCTGACCAGCATGCCGGCCGGGATCAGCGCCTGGTACTACGGCGGCGTCATGGAGAAGCTGTTCTTCCCGCTGATCGCGCTCTCGATCGTCGCAGCGGTCGTCTTCATCCAGGAGGGCCAGCGGAAGATTCCCATCCAGTACGCGAAACGGATGGTGGGCCGCCGCATGACCGCGGGCGGATCGACCTACATGCCGCTGCGCGTGAACATGGCCGGCGTGATCCCGATCATCTTCGCCGCCGCGATCATGGCCTTCCCGCCGACGATCGCGCAGTACTTCCCTCAGACGCAGGGCTTCGTCAACGCGCACTTCACCCCGAGCAACCTGACCTACCTGCTGTTCGAGGCCTTCCTGATCATCATCTTCACGTACTTCTACACGGCGGTCCAGTTCAACCCGGTCGACCAGGCCGACCAGCTCCGCAAGCACGGCGGCTACATCCCGGGGATCCGCCCCGGGCCGCCGACGGCCCAGTACCTCGACCGCGTGCTGACGCGCCTGACGCTGCCCGGTGCGCTCTACCTCGCGACCGTCGCCATCCTGCCGAGCATCTTCATCCGCTACGGCGGCTTCTCGCAGGCGAACTCGCGCGCTCTGGGCGGTACATCCGTGCTGATCGCGGTCGGCGTCGCGCTCGACACGATGCGCCAGATGGAGTCGCAGATGATGATGCGCTCCTACGAGGGCTTCCTGAAGTAGTGCCGCTCGATCTCTTGCTCCTGGGTGTGCAGGGGTCCGGAAAGGGAACGCAGGCGAAGCGGCTCGCAGCTGAGTACGGCCTCGAGCACTTGTCGACCGGGGACATGCTCCGTCAGGCGATTGCGGAAGGCACAGAGCTCGGCCGGCGCGTCAAGCCGATCCTCGAGGCCGGCGACCTCGTGCCCGACGACCTGATGATCGAGCTGATCCGGAAGCGCCTGGAGGCACCCGAGGCCGCGGTTGGCTTCATCCTCGACGGGTTCCCGCGGACGATGGCCCAGGCTGACGCGCTCGACTCGATGCTCGCGGAAATCGACCGTCCTCTGTCGGTCGTTCTCGAGCTCCAGGTCCCGGACGACGTCGCGATCCAGCGGCTGCGGAAGCGAGCCGTCGAGGAGGGGCGCTCGGACGACACGCCCGAGGCGATCGCGAATCGAATCGACCTCTACCACCGGGAGACGAAGCCGCTCGTCTCGCATTACCGGCTGGCCGGGAAACCTCGTCGGAATCCACGGCGACCGGTCCGAGAACGAGGTGTTCTCGGAGATCCAGCAGGCGGTCGAGCAGGCGAAGGTGGCGTCGTGACCGCGCGGGAGGCGTAGGCCCGCGGGTAGCGTGAGCTGATGATCATTCGCAAGTCCACAGCCGAGATCGAGATGATGGCGAACGCCGGCCGCATCGTCGCCGAGACGATCGCGCTCCTTCGCGACCGCGTCCGGCCCGGGGTCTCGACCGGGGAGCTCGACGAGCTGGCCGAGGACTTCATCCTGTCCCAGGGCGGGGTCTCGTCGTTCAAGGGCTACCGCGGCTACCCGGCCGCGATCTGCACGTCCCCGAACGACATGGTCGTGCACGGGATCCCCAACGGCCGCACGGTGTCGGAGGGCGACATCCTGTCCGTCGACGTGGGCGTCGTGCTCGACGGCTTCGTCGCCGACTCGGCCTTTACCTTCGCGGTCGAGGAGATCTCAGCCGACGCGGACCGGCTGCTCGAGGGCTGCCAGGCCGCGCTCGCCGCGGGAATCGCCCAGTGCCGCGCGGGGAACCGGCTGTCGGACGTCTCTCATGCGATCCAGGTCGCCACCGAGGAAGCCGGGCTTCTCCGTCGTCCGCAGCCTCGTCGGCCACGGAATCGGCCGCGCGATGCACGAGGACCCGCAGATCCCGAACTACGGCCCTCCCGGCCGCGGGCCGGAGCTCCAGCCGGGGATGACGTTCGCGATCGAGCCGATGATCAACGCGGGCGGCCCGGAGGTGTACCTGCACGACGACGAATGGTCGATCTCGACCCTGGACGGCTCGCTGTCCGCCCACTTCGAGCACACCGTCGCGGTCACCGACGACGGCCCGAAAATCCTCACCGTTACGCCAAATCCAGCCGAAACCGTTTTGCTACCATGAAGCCTGTTGCGTGCAGCCCGGCTGCGCGTCTTTTCGTGTCCTGACAACCGCGCTCGCGAGGCGCGGTTCTTACGAGGTGGATTGTGAAGGTTCGAGCGTCAGTCAAGCCGATGTGTGAGCGATGCCGCGTGATCCGCCGGAACGGGCGGACGATGGTCATCTGCTCCAACCCCCGCCACAAGCAGAGGCAGGGCTAAGCATGGCCCGAATCGCAGGCGTCAACCTGCCCCGTGAGAAGCGGCTCGAGGTCGCGCTCACGTACATCTTCGGGATCGGCCGCTCCACCGCGGTCAAGGTGGCCGACGGCGTCGGGATCTCCCGCGACACCAAGGTGAACGACCTCACCGACGGCGAGGTCACGCAGCTCCGGGACTACATCGACGCCAACCTCCAGGTCGAGGGCGACCTCCGCCGCGAGCGCCAGCAGGCGATCAAGCGCCTCGGCGAGATCGGCGCGTATCGCGGCATCCGCCATCGACGCGGCCTGCCCGTGAACGGCCAGCGCACGAAGACGAACGCCCGCACCCGGAAGGGCCCGAAGAAGACCGTGGGCCGCGGCAAGAAGGCACCGAGCAAGACGTAATGGCGCCCCCTCGCAGACAAGCGGGACGCGGCCGCACGAGACGCCGCGTCCGCAAGAACATCGCCATCGGCCAGGCGCACATCAAGACGTCGTTCAACAACACGATCGTCACGCTCACCGACACCGAGGGCAACGTGATCGTCTGGGAGTCGGCCGGTTCGGCCGGCTTCAAGGGCTCGCGCAAGTCGACGCCGTTCGCCGCGCAGGTGACCGCCGACTCGTGCGCCCGCAAGGGCATGGAGCACGGCCTGCAGAAGGTCGAGGTCTTCGTGAAGGGCCCGGGCTCCGGGCGCGAGACCGCGATCAGGTCGCTCCAGGCCGCCGGCCTCGAGATCCTCGGCGTCAAGGACGTGTCCCCGCAGGCGCACAACGGCGTCCGCCCCAAGAAGCGGAGGCGCGTCTAGTGGCCAGAGACCGCTCCCCGAAGTGCAAGCAGTGCCGCCGCGAGGGCATGAAGCTCTTCCTCAAGGGCGAGCGCTGCCTGACCGAGAAGTGCGCGATCGAGCGCCGCAGCTATCCGCCGGGCGAGCATGGACGCGGCCGCATCAAGCAGTCCGAGTACCTGCTCCAGCTCCGTGAGAAGCAGAAGGCGCGCCGCTACTACGGCCTGCTCGAGAAGCAGTTCCGCACCTACTACACGAAGGCCGCCAAGGGCTCCGGCATCACGGGCGAGGAGCTCCTGCGCATGCTCGAGCGGCGGCTCGACAACGTCGTCTACCGCCTCGGGTTCGCAGCCTCGCGCGCCCAGGCGCGGCAGCTCGTGCGCCACGGCCATTTCCAGGTCAACGGCCGCCGAGTCAACATCCCCAGCTACCTGGTGCGCCCCGACGACGTGATCACGGTCGCAGAGGGCAGCTCCGCGGAGCAGGTCATCCGCGACGCAACCGACCTCACCGCCTCGGTCGCGGCCTGGCTCCAGGCCGACCACGAGGCGCTGACGGGCAAGATCCTGAAGCTCCCTGAGCGCTCGGAGATCGACACGCCCGTCCAGGAATCGCTCATCGTCGAGCTCTACTCGAAGTAGAAAGAAAGGATCACATGGCAACACGTACGTCTCTGATGGATTTCCAGGTGCCGCGAATCGTCCACGAGGAAGTCGACGAGCAGCGCGGCCGGTTCACGATCGAGCCGCTCGACCGCGGCTTCGGCTACACGTTCGGCAACTCGCTGCGCCGCGTGCTGCTCTCGTCGCTCGAGGGCGCCGCCGTCACCTCGGTCAAGCTCGAGGGAACCGCGCACGAGTTCACGACGCTGCCGGGCGTGAAGGAGGACGTGACCGACATCATCCTGCAGCTCAAGAACATGATCGTCCGCCTCGAGGGCGAGTCCCCCGAGATCGAGGTGCGGCTGAACAAGAAGGGGCCGGGCAAGGTCACCGCCGGCGACATCGAGGCTCCCGCCGACCTGGAGATCCTGAACCCGGACCTCCAGATCGCGACCCTGTCCGACAAGGGCAGGCTCGAGCTGACGATGACGATCGGCCGCGGGCGCGGCTACGTCCCGGCCGAGCTCAACCGCGGCCCCGAGCACACGATCGGCGTGATTCCGATCGACTCGATCTTCTCGCCGGTGCGGCGCGTCACGTACGACGTCGAGTCCGCGCGCGTCGGCCAGCGCACCGACTACGACAAGCTGAACCTCGACGTCACGACCGACGGCTCGATCGACCCGAAGGAAGCGATCGGTGAGGCGGCCGACATCCTCATCCGCCAGCTCATGATCTTCACCGACGTCGACCGGATCGAGAGCTTCGGCGAGACCGCGACCGAGGCGGCGCCGGCCGAGCCGCCGCTCGCCCACGGGATGGAGAACTTCCCGATCGAGGAGCTCGAGCTCGGCGTCCGCTCGTACAACTGCCTGAAGCGGGTCGGGATCGAGACGATCGGCGACCTCGTCGTCAAGAGCGAGAACGAGCTGGCCGCGATCCCGAACTTCGGCAAGAAGTCGATCGAAGAGGTCAAGGAGACGCTGGCCACGCACGGCCTCAACCTCCGCGGAGACGAATAGGGGCCATGCGCCACCACCGCAAGGGCAAGAAGCTCGGTCGCGACTCCGCGCACCGCAAGGCGCTCTACTCGAACCTTGCCGGCGCCGTGATCGAGCACGGCCGGATCAAGACGACCGTCGCGAAGGCGAAGGCGGTGCGGCCGATCACCGAGGAGATGATCACCCTCGGACGGCGCGGAGACCTCGCCGCACGGCGGCAGGCGCTCGCGTACCTGCGTTCGAACGACGTCGTGACCATGCTCTTCTCGGACGTGGCTCCGCGCTTCGTCGATCGGCCGGGCGGCTATACGCGGATCGTGAAGCTGGGGCCGCGCTTCGGCGACTCGGCCGAGATGGCGTACCTCGAGCTCGTCGACTTCGTCCCGCCCGCGCCGAAGCCGAAGCGCATGCGGCAGCCGGAGCCGGAGGAGCTCGAGGAAGAGCCGGCCGCCGCGGTTCCGGGCGTTACCGGCTAGAACCGCGACTCGAGCATGACGAACACGGGCGTCGGGATGTCGTCCGGGTTCGCTTCGACCGAGACCTCGGCGTCGGCAGGAGCCAGGTCGCGCAGGCGGCTCGCGAGCTCGTTGGCGTGCTCTTCCGTGGCGATGTCCACGGTCAGGTAGCGCCAGCGCCGGTGCACGCTCAGGCCTTCGCCCTGTAGGAGCTCCTCGAGCTTCTCGGCCTCGCTCCGCGAGGGCATGTCGATCTTGACGAGCCAGTCGTAGGTGCCCTCCTGCCGCTCCGTCTCCTCGCGCCGCTCGAGCTCTTCGCGCTGCTCTTCGTCGGTGCGAGGGAGCGGGATCGACGCGTCCAGCCAATCTTCCTCGAGCGGGTGCCAGCGGGTGACCGTGATGCCGGCGCTCAGGTCGTCAGTGGCGACGAGCTCGCGTGCGACCAGCTCGGCCTGATGTGCTCCGGCCTCGTCTCCGGCATAGAGGAAGACGTGCGGGCCGTCGCGGGTGACGACGATCCGCTGTCCGAGGCGCTTGCGTGCTTCGTCGTCCAGATCATGGGCGCGCAAGCGCTCGCCGAGGCCGAAACCGTGGGCCTCGTCGTCGAGGTCGATCTCCACGCGCCATTCGTCTTTCTGCACGGGATTGGATGATATGCGCCCATGCGCCTCAAGCTGACGCTCGAGTACGACGGGGCCCGGTTCCGCGGCTGGGCCGCGCAGCCGAGCCTGCGCACGGTCGAAGGGGTCGTGCGGGACGCGCTCGGCTGGGTGTACGAGTCCTGGGAGCGCCTCGCTGTGGCGGGGCGGACGGACACGGGCGTGCACGCGCTGGGCCAGGTGGCGAGCGTCGACGTGGAGGGTGGGCCGCCCGTCGACCGGGCTCGGCATGCCCTCAACACTGCGCTGCCGGACGACGTCTCGGTGATCGCAGCCCAGGAGGCCGCGCCCGACTTCCACGCCCGCCACTCGGCCGTCGCGCGGAGCTACCGCTACCGGATCTGGAGGCGATCGACGCCCTCGCCGTTCGAGCAGACGCGCAGCTACTGGTACCCGCACGGGCTCGACTACCGGGCGCTCGCAGACTGCGCCGATCTCCTGATCGGCGAGCACGACTTCCGCGCCTTCACGCCGACGGAGACGTACCACGACGTGTTCACGCGCGAGGTTCGCTCGGCGGCGTGGTTCGACCGGGGCGACGCTCTCGAGCTCGAGATCACGGCGAACAGCTTCCTGCGCCACATGGTGCGGACGCTGGTCGGCACGATGCTCGAGAAGCCCCCGGAGGAACTGGCCGTCCTGCTCGAAGGCGCCCCGCGCGACGCAGCCGGCACGACCGTGCCCTCGCACGGCCTCTACCTCGAGCGGGTCGAGTACTGAAACCTCTGAAGTGCCAGATTTGCAGGTAAAAGGACTGCCACGCGACGTCGTTCCGTAGCGGACGACCCGCGCGTCCGGGGCGACGCTAGCATCACGCTCGATGGCGACCAAGACCGTCGACAAGCGCGCCGAAGAGCTCCGCGAGCAGCTCGACCACCACCTGTACCGCTACCACGTCCTCGACGACCCCGAGATCTCCGACGCGGAGTACGACCGGCTCTTCGACGAGCTGAAGGCGCTCGAGGACGAGCATCCCGAGCTGATCGCGCCCGACTCACCGACGCAGCGAGTCGGCGCGCCGATCAGCGGACGCTTCCAGAAGGTGCAGCACCTCACGCCGATGGGCTCGCTCGAGAAGGTCACGACCGACGAGGCGCTCACCAAGTGGGCCGACGACGTGCGCAAGCGCCTCGACTCCGACGAGCCGATCGCCTTCGTCACCGAGCCGAAGATCGACGGGCTCGCGATCAACCTCACCTACGAGGACGGCATCCTTGCGCGCGGCGCAACGCGCGGCGACGGGCTCCAGGGCGAGGACGTGACCGTCAACCTGCGCACGATCCCGTCGGTCCCGCTCAAGATGCGCGGCGACGGCCTGCCCGCGGTCGCGGAGGTGCGCGGCGAGGTCTACATGCCGATCTCCGGCTTCCGCGAGCTGAACGAGCGCGTCGCGGAACTGGGCCAGAAGCTCGCGCCGAACCCGCGCAACGCCGCCGCCGGCTCGCTCCGCCAGAAGGACTCGTCGATCACGGCCTCGCGCCCGCTCGCGGTCTGGATGTACGGCCTCGGCGCCGCGGAAGCCCTCGACCTGACGACGCACTCGGAAGCGCTCGAGTGGCTCCGCGAGCACGGCTTTCGCACGAACCCGTTCGCCGAGCTGCACGACTCGATCGAGTCCGTCGCCGAGGTCTGCCGCGTCTGGGAGACGAAGCGCATCGAGCTCGACTACGAGATCGACGGGATCGTGATCAAGGTCGACTCGTTCGACCAGCAGCGACGGCTGAGCGAGCTCCACGGCCGCCCCCGCTGGGCGCGCGCCTACAAGTGGGCGCCGATGACCGCGCAGACAAAACTCCTGCAAATCCACATCAGAGTGGGGCGGACCGGCGCGCTCAACCCGTGGGCGCAGCTGGAGCCGGTCGAGGTCGGAGGCGTGACCGTCTCGACCGCGACGCTCCACAACGAGGACGACATCAACCGCAAGGACATCCGCGTCGGCGACACGGTCATCGTCCAGCGCGCAGGCGACGTGATCCCGCAGGTCGTCGGGCCGGTGCTCCCGCACGCGAAGGGCTCGCGCCGTTTTCGGATGCCCAAGAAGTGCCCGCTCTGCGGCGCCGAGATCGTCCGGCCCGAGGGCGAGGCGATGCACCGCTGCCCGAACCCGAAGTGCGAGTCGCGCGGGCTCGAGACGCTCATCAACTGGGTCTGGGACATCGACGGCGTCGGCGAGCAGGCGATCCGGAGGCTGTGGCGCGAAGGGATCGTGACGTCGCTGCCCGACCTCTACCGCCTGACGAAGGAACAGCTGATGGAGCTCGACGGCTACGCGGAGATCTCGGCCGGCAACGCCGTCGCGGCGATCGAGCAGTCGAAGCAGGACGATGACGTTCCATCGCGTCCTGGCCGGCCTGAACATTCCGGACACGGGCTGGGTGACCGCGCGGAACCTCGCCGCGCACTTCGGCTCGATCGACAAGCTCATCGACGCGACCCAGGAGGAGATCCAGGAAGCCGAAGGCATCGGGCCGGGCCGTGCGGAGGGGATCGCGGAGTGGTTCTCGGACGAGGAGAACCTGAAGCTCATCCAGGAGCTGCGCGACCTCGGACTGCGCTTCGAGACCGGCGACGAGCTGAAGCCGGTCGAGGGCCCGCTCTCAGGCCAGACGTACGTGATCACGGGCACGCTCGAGTCGTTCACGCGCGACGAGGCTGCGCAGGCGCTCGAGGCGAAGGGCGCGAAGGTCTCGAACTCGGTCTCGAAGAAGACCGCGGGGCTCATCGTCGGCGAGGAGCCGGGCTCGAAGCTGAAGAAGGCGCAGGACGCCGGCGTGCCGGTCCTCGACGAAAAAGCCCTGCAAAAACTGCTATCTGGCTAGCACTGTCGCGAACTGATCCTGGGCCACCCGCGCCCAGTAGACCGACATCCCGGGCCCGTTCTGGATGACCGAGAACGCGTAGCGCCGGCGCACGTAGCCGGAGAGCGCGGAGGCTTCGTTGAGCGTGCCGGTCTTCGCGCGCACGCGCCCCGCCGCGACGGTCCCGCGCATGCGTGAGTCGAGCGTGCCGCTCCGGCCCGCGACGGGCAGCGCGTCGATCAGGAGCTCGCGGAGATCCTCGTCGAGCCAGCTCGAGCGGAGCATCGCGACGACGGCCTCGGTCGTCAGCCGGTCGAGGCGGGACAGGCCGGAGCCGTCGACGATCCGCACGCCGGTCAACGGGATCTGCTGCTCCTGAAGGAGCTGGAGCACGGCCTGCGCGCCGGCCGCGGTCGTGCCCTGGAGGCCGATGCCCGCGCCGAGCTGTTTGAGGAGCATCTCGGCCGTGAAGTTGTCGCTCTCGTGGTCCATGAAGCGCAGGACGCCGGCCAGCGGCACGGACTCGATCGTCGCGAGCGGAACGGCCGCCGAGTCGGCGGTCCCCGTCAGAGCGCGGCCCGCGACCGAGATCCCGGCCCGAAGCAGCGCGGCCCGGAACGAGAGCGCGGCGGCGAGGGCCGGCTGTCGCGTGGCTCGGCCCTTGTAGCGACCCCGGTCGACCGTCAGCGCCGAGAGCGCGGGCGACTCGTTGAGGAAGAAGTACGACTTCCAGCCCGGCCCCATGCGCTTCGCGTCGAAGAACGACTCGTCGCCGATCACCTGGCCGGTCACACGCCTGATGCCCTGCGACCGGAGCTGCGACGCGAGCGACAGCAGGTCGAGCGTGGACAGCGTCGGGTCGCCGTAGCCCTTGAGCACGACATCGCCCCGCCAGAGCGTCCCGTCCAGCTCACCTTCCCCGAGGACGTCCGTCGAGAAGCGGAAGCTCGGGCCGAGCGCGAGCAGCGACGCGTACGTGACCGCGAGCTTCTCGTTCGACGCCGGGATCAGCGGCATGCGGAGATTCCGCGCGTAGAGCTGCTTGCCCGTCGCGAGGTCGACCGCCAGCGCGGACGTGTGGGCTCTTGCGACGTGCGGGACAGCGAGCGCCCGGGAGAGCTTCCGGGCGAGCGGCGTCTGGCTCGCGGCGACGGCCGGAGACGGCGCGAGCAGGACGACCCCGAGAGCGACGGCCGCGAGTCTGGGCATCGCGACATTGTTGAGACGACAGCGGGAAAGCGTCAAGTGTCTAGGACCCGGAGCCGGCCAAGATGGGCCGCTCGGCCCATAGCCCTCGACCGAGCAGCCTGCAAATAATCGCCTCCTGGTGGCCAACGACCGGGAACTCCTGGAGCGAATCCGGGCGCTCACCGAGGCAATGGCGGAAGGTCAGACGCTTCCTCGAAGCAAGATGGAGCCGATCGTGACCGACGGCTATGCCCGCGCGCTCGAGCTCGACGCCGAATGCCTGCGCATCGAGCAGCGCATCGACGGGCTGACCGAGCAAACAGTCGCGGGCCAGGAGGCGCCGGGCGAGGAGTTGTCGGCCCTCCTCAGGCGCCTGCACGAGGCAAGCCGGCAGAGCAGAGAGCTGCGCGAGCTGCTGGCGCCACTGCGCAAAGTCGTCGCAGAAGCTGCGTAATCGGCCGCGCCGGCCGAGCCGGCACGGCCTCAGATGGCGGCATCGCAAGCGACGCCTTAGACGATTCCGCTGCGGACGGCGTAGACAGCCGCCTGGATGCGGTTCTCGATCTGCAGCTTCATGAGGATGTTCGAGATGTGGTTCTTGACCGTCTTCGGGCTGATGTGCAGCGCGGCCGCGATCTGGGAGTTGTCCTTCCCGTTCGCGATCAGGCGCAGGACCTCGAGCTCGCGGTCGGACAGCTCGGCGCGGATCGTCTCGGCTCCCTGGTCGAGCGTGACCGCGCGCACCCGCTGAAGCACCTTCGCGGCGATCGGCGGTGAGATCAGCGACTCGCCCACCGCGGCCGACTTGATGCCGCGGATCAGCTCCTGGATCGACGAGTCCTTGACGAGGTACCCGCACGCGCCGGCGACGATGGCGTCCATCACGTCCTCGTCCTGATCCGAGATGGTCAGGACGACGACTCGTGTCAGTGGCGCGAACGAGGTGATCTCCCGCGTCGCCTCGACGCCGGTCATGCCGGGCATGTTCAGGTCCATCACGACCACGTCCGGAGCGGCCTCGCGCACGGAACGCACGGCGTCGAGCCCGTTCGCTGCCTCGCCGACGACCTGGACGCCCTGCTCCTCGAGGAGGTTCCGGAGCCCGGTCCGGAAGAGGTCGTGGTCGTCGACGAGCAGCACGCGGAGGCCGTCACCGTCCTTCTTGGCCTTCGGCTTGGCCGCCTGGGTCATTGCGCGACGCCCCCTGCTGGTGTCTGTTGGAGTCAGTGCAGGGTCACGGTAACTGTTCTGCTGCCCCACGCAAGCGCCTCGGCCTCCGTCGGGAACCAGAGGTCGATGTGCGCTCCCGCTACCGCGCCGCCGGTGTCGGCCGCGACACCCTCGCCGTAGCCGGGAATCGTCATCTTCGTCCCGAGCGCGATCAGGCTCGGGTCGACGGCGACGATCCCGTAGCCGACGGGTACTCCGGTCGACGTGTGCCCGGTGAGCGAGTAGCCGGTGGCGAGCACTGTCAGCGTGCGGCCGCTCTGGCTCGCGCCGGGGGTGGCCGCGAGCTCCCGCGCCTGCGACTCGAGCGTGGAGATCTGCGACGAGTTGGCGCTTCGCTTCGCGCTGAGCGAGGCGAGGGTGGCCGCCTGCTCCCGCTGGGCCGCCTCGAGCGCGACGACGGTAGCCGCAGTCGCGGCTTCGGTCTCACGAGCCCGGGCCTCGTCGGCCGCGAGGCGCTGGGTGATGACCGTCAGGTGCGCACGCGCTGTCTTCGCGGCGTCGATCACCTCGCGGTCGAGGCCGGCGATCCGGTGCAGGCTGTCGATCCGATTGATCGCGTCGTCGACCGAAGTCGCGCCGACGAGGACGGACATCGGGTCGCTCGGGCCCTGTTCGTAGAGCAGCCGCAGCCGGCCGGCCAGCCGCTTCTGCGAGACCTCGAGCGTGTGGCGCGCGAGACGCAGGCTCTGCTCGGCCTCGGCCCGCTCCGCCGAGATCGCCTCCCGCTTCGCCCTGAAGCGCTCGAGCGCGCTTCGCGTCTCGACGAGACGCGTCGAAAGCGTGACGGAGCTGAGCCACGTCGCCCGCGCCTGATTCTGGAGCGAGGAGTTCTCGTTCCGCAACTCCTGAGCCCGCTCCTGCAGCCGCGACGGCGACCCTGCGCCGATCGCAGAGGGCAGTTGCAAAGCGGCCAGAGCGACCACAGACGCGGCTACGAGCCCAGCTCGCAACCCCCTACCTGGCTCTCCCACGGCGGGCAACCTAACACCTCGCCGCCCTCGCCGGTCGGGCTCCGCAAGCGCCCGACTTCGTCGCAGACGGCACTTTGTTGATCGTTTGCGGTCATCCGAAAGGGTTGTTAAGGTGCCGTGCTCGTGACGTACCGGCCCCCTTCCGGTGCGCCCGTCGTGGCCGAGACACCCGCATCGTCCGGCCTTTGCATGCGGCAGGCGCGAATGCTCTTCATCGCCCTCGCGGCAGCTCTCGTGGCTGCCTCGCCAGCTTGGGCTGCGCCGGGCTCGGTCTCCTCGAAGCAGGCCGAGGCGCGCGACGTGATGGCCCAGATCCAGGGTCTCGACGCGAACCTCGAGCGGGCCGTCGACGCGTACAACCTCGCAAACGAGAGGCTCGCCGGGATCGAGAGCGACCTGCGCACGAACAAGGCCGAGCTCAAGCTCGCGAAGGCGAACCTCAAGCACGCGCAGAGGCAGCTGAACGCTCACCTCGTCGCGATGTACACGTCCGGAAACCAGGACACAGGGCTCGAGGTGCTGCTCGGCGCGACGTCGATGGACGACCTCATCTCCCGGCTCGACACGATGAGCCGCGTCTCGGATCAGACCGCCGATGTCCTCCGGCAAGTGAAGGTCTTCCGGGCGAAGGTGAAGCACGAGCGCGCGCGGCTCCAGACCGCGCACGTGCAGCAGGCAAAGCTCGTGGCCGAGCGCACGGCGGAGAAGGCTTCGATCGAGGGCCAGCTCGGCTCCGCGGCAGCAGCTCCTGTCGTCGATCAAGAGCGAGATCACTCAGATGCAGGCCGCGGAGCAGGCCCGGCAGGCCCAGCTCGCGGCGGAGGCTCGCACCCGGCTGGCATCGACGGGCGCGGCGGTTCTGAACGCCAGCGCAGGCGCGATCTCGTCGCCGCAGCCGGCACCGGTCTACGCGCCTCCTCCGTCGAAGTACGGCGGCGTCGTCGGAATCGCGATGCAGTACCTCGGAACGCCGTACGTCTACGGCGGAGCGAGCCCCGGCGGGTTCGACTGCTCCGGCTTCGTGATGTACGTCTTCAACCAGATCGGCGTGTCGCTGCCGCACAACGCGGCGGCGCAGTACGGCTACGGGATGCCCGTCTCGCGCGATCAGCTCCAGCCCGGCGACCTCGTCTTCTTCAACGGTCTCGGGCACGTCGGGATCTACATCGGCGGCGGCCAGATGATCCACTCGCCGCACACGGGCGACGTGGTCAAGATCTCGAGCCTGAGCGGCTGGTACGCGTCGACGTACGTCGGCGCCCGGCGCCTCTAGCTCGCTTCCCGACCGGCGTCAGGCTCACGCCGGGCAAAGCCCGGCTCCGCCTGCCGCCTCGCGCCGCTGACCGCCCTCCAGCGAGCGGGCCGTGTGTCTAACACTGTCCCACTCGCATAGGACGCTGCCGGTCGACAGCTCGTTCAGCTCGGCGGCGAAGTGCTCCTCGCAGATGCGGCGCTTGAGCTTCAGCGTCGGTGTGACCTCGTTCTGCTCGGGTGAGAAGTCGCGCGGGAGGATCGTGTAGCGGCGGATCTGCTCGAAGGGCGCCAGGGCGCCGTTGATGTTCTCGACGGCCTGCTCGATGAGCGCCCTGGCCTCGTCCGGGCTCTCGAGCTTGCCGACCTCGTCCTCGTCGAGCGTGATCAGTGCGACGAGGTACGGCCGACGGTCGCCGACGACGAGCGCCTGCGAGATGACCGGGACGGTCTTGAGCATGTTCTCGAGGTTCTGCGGCGAGACGTTCTTCCCGCCGGCGGTCACGATCATGTCCTTCTTGCGGTCGGTGACGGTCAGGAAACCGTCCTCGTCGAGCGTGCCGACGTCTCCGGTGTGGAGCCAGCCGTCCCCCGGGAGCGCGGCTCGCGTCGCCACCTCGTCGTTGAGGTAGCCCGCGAACACTGTCGGCCCGCCGATCAGGATCTCGCCGTCGTCGGCCAGCTTGAGCTCGATACCCGGGATCGCAGGCCCGACGGTGCCGAACTTGTAGTGCGTGGGCCGGTTGACGGTCGCGGCGCTCGTCTCCTCCGTCTGGCCGTAGCCCTCGAGGATCAGGATGTCGAGCACGTGGAAGAACTCGGCGATCTCCTTCGCCAGCGGCGCACCGCCAGAGATCGCAGCCCGCAGCCGTCCCCCGAGCCGCTCCTTCACCTTCGAGTAGACGAGCCGGTCGGCGAACCGGTGCTTGAACGCGAGGCCGCTCGGGATCGGCTCACGACGCCGGCGGAGCTCGCTCACCTCCGTGCCGACGCCTAGAGCCCAGTCGACCAGGCGCCGCTTGACGCCCGTGGCGGCGGCGAGGTTGGCGGACACCGCGGTGTGCACCTTCTCGAGCACGCGCGGCACGGTCGGGAGGATCGTCGGCCGGACCTGCGGCATGACCTCGGCGATCCGCCGCGGGTCGGCCAGGAACGCGATCGTGTATCCCAGGTGCGCACCGAGCAGGTGCATCAGCCGCCCGAAGTTGTGCGCGAGCGGCAGGTAGAGCAGCATCACGTCCGTCGGGAGGAAGAAGGCCTCGATCTCGTCGATCGTCCCGACCATGTCGTAGTAGTTGCGGTTGAGGATCATGCAGCCCTTCGGCGGCCCGGTCGTCCCCGACGTGTAGATCAGCGTGAAGAGGTCGTCGTCGCCGATCTGCCCGCGAGCCCGCTCGACCGCGTCGGGGTGTTTCTCGGCGTGCTCGCGACCGAGCGCTCGGAGCTCGTCGAGGCGCTCGCGCTCGAAGACGTGCTCGAGCTCGACTCCGTCGATCTTCTCGCGCAGCTCGTCGTCGACGAGGCACCCGACCGCGTTCGCGTGCTCGAGGACGTACGCGCACTCGGCCGGCGTGCTCGACGGGTAGATCGGAGCCGCGACCGCTCCCACATGTGCGAGCGCGAAGTCGAAGAGCGCCCACTCGATGCGGTTGCGAGCGAGGATGCCGAACGCGTCTCCCTTCTGCGAGCCCGATCGCGAGCAGCCCGTTTGCGAGCTCCTGCACGATTCGGTCGGCCTCGCCCCATGAGACCTCCCGCCAGCCGTCCTCATCCTCGACGAGGTAGGCGGGATTCTGGCGATTCTCGGCGATTCCCTCGTGCCAGAGCGACCAGATCGTGCGCATCTCAGCCATCGTACGGGGGAGGAAAAGGCCGTTCCAAGTACAATTCGATCTCTCCATGCGGACGATTTGGAACGGCTCCATCAGTTTTGGCCTGGTCAACATCCCGGTCGGGCTCGCGCTCGCCACGAAGCCCGCGGCGCGCCAGTCCGACGTCTCGTTCCGCACGCTGCACCGCGAGTGCCTGACGCCGATCAAGCAGAAGCGGTGGTGCCCGACGCACGAGCGCGAGGTCGAGCGTGACGAGCTCGTCAAGGGTTGGGAGGTCTCGAAGGGCGAGTTCGTCGTCGTCGAGGAGGCCGACCTCGAGGCGATCATGGAGCTCGACGACTCGAAGGCGATCTCGATCACGCGGTTCGTGGACGCGTCCGACGTCGACCCGGTCTACTTCGACCGCACGTACTACCTCGCTCCGCCTCGCGAGACTGCTGCGCAGCGGCCCTACGTGCTGCTGCTGCGCGCGATGCAGGAGACGGGGAAGGCGGCTCTCGGCCGCTTCGTGCGACAGGGCTCCGAGCATCTCTGCCTGATCCGTCCGAAGGGCGACGCGCTCGCGCTCGAGACGATGTTCCTCGCCGAGGACGTCAACTCGCAGGCCGAGATCGAGGAGGCCGTGAGCGAGAGCACCGTCAAGGAGACCGAGCTCGACCTCGCCCGCCAGGTGATCGACAGCCTCGTCGGGGAGTTCGACCCGTCGGAGCTGACGAGCGAGTACCGCCAGAACCTGCGCCACATGCTCGAAGCCAAGCTCGACGGCCAGGAACTGAAGAAGCCCGAGCCGGTGGAGGAGGAGACTCCGGTCGTCGACCTCATGGAGGCGCTCAAGCGGAGCGTCGAGGAGGTTCGCGAGACGAAGCCGGCGGGGAAGAAGGGCGCGCGCAAGCCTGCTGCGCGCAAGAAGGTCGCGAAGAGCGCTTAGTTAAGAGGCGAGCGCCTGCGGGGACGGCTGTGAGGCCAGCGCCGCGAGCTGTGCCTGGAAGAGGGTCTTGTCGATCTTGCCGTGGTAGATCGGCACGCCTTCCTGCATGCAGACGCGGATCACCTCCTGGCGGTCGATCCCAATCTCCTTCGACAGCTCCTCGGGCGTCAGGTGGTTCGCCATGCCACTCCTCCTTTGAGCACTAAAAAACCCGACCGCTCATCGGGCGCTTCGGGCTCTGGTGTCCTCTGGGTATGTCACGCGGAGCTCAGACACCCCGCGCGTCGGAAACAATCACGTCTCGAACTGTACTCCCGCCTCCCGACGGTGGCAATCCACAACTAGACCGGGTTCGGGAGGTCGATGAACTCCCACTCGAGGTCGAACTGCTCGGCGAGGCGCTTCGCGAGCGCCTGGATCCCGATCCGCTCCGTCGCGTAGTGCCCGGCTGCGACGAAGTGGATCCCCAGCTCGCGCGCCGTGTGCAGGCTGGGCTCGGCGGGCTCGCCGGTCAGGAACAGGTCGTAGCCCTCGTGCGCGGCGTCGGCCAGGTAGCGGGCCGCCCCGCCGGTGATCACCGCCGCCCGTTCGATCCGCTCCGGACCGTGCGCGAACACGACCGGGTCGCTGCCCAGCCGCTCGCGGACCCGGGCGGCGAACTCGTCCACGGAGACAGGCTCCGCCAGAGGGCCGCCGAAGCCGATCCCGCCGAACTGCTCCGAGGGCTCGATCCCGAGCTCGCGCGCGATCAACGCGTTGTTGCCCAGCTGAGGGTGCGCGTCGAGCGCGAGGTGGTACGCGGCCAGCGTGATCCCGGCGTCGAGGAGCGTCTTCAGCCGGCGGCGCATGGCGTCGTCGATCACGCGCGAGTCGCGGTCCCAGAGCACGCCGTGGTGGACCAGGAGCATCTGGGCGCCCGCCGCGGCGGTGCGCTCGAAGAGCTCGAGCGACGACGAGACGCCGCACGCGATTCGGTCGACCTCGGGCGCGCCGGCGACCTGCATGCCCATCGGCCCGTAGTCCGGGTACGCGTCGAGGTCGAGCAGCTCGCTCGCGAAGGCGAGGATCTCGTCCCGGTTGGCCACGAGACGCGATTCTAGGCTGGTGTGGGTGCTTCGAACGGGATGTCCGCGGCCTCCTCCTTTCCACGCGACGAGAGGAACTCGACTCGGTTCGCGACGACCTCGATCGCGTTCCGCTTGTTGCCGTCGGAGTCTTCCCACGAGCTGCTCCGCAGGCGCCCGTCGACGCCGACCTTGCGTCCCTTCGCCAGGTACTGGGCGCAGACCTCCGCCTGCTTGTTCCAGGTCGAGACGCGGACGAAGTCGGCCTCGTCCTTGCCGGGCCGGTCGACCGCGAGCAGGAAGGACGCGACCTGCATGTCCTGGCCGACGTCCCGAAGCTCGACGTCCGTGGCGAGATTGCCGATCAGCGTGACGACGTTCACGCGAGCACCTCCTCTGTTGACTGAGAAGGCAACGCTAGCGGGAAAAATGTGGCGGCACTGTGACGAACACGTGCCGCCTTTCAATCGGGGTGCCCAGATTTGAACTGGGGACCTCTCCGACCCGAACGGAGCGCGCTACCAGGCTGCGCCACACCCCGAGAAGGTCACAGGTTAGCTCAGATCCTCGGGGTATCCTCACGGCCGTGGCCGACCGAATTCGGATCGCATGCGTGCAGCTGACGAGCGGCCGCGACAAAGGCGCGAACCTCGAGAAGACCGAGCGGTTGGTCGCACAGGCGGCCTCGACGGGCGCCGACGTCGTGGCGCTTCCCGAGAAGTGGAACGTGATCGGCCCGCCCGACGTCCTCCACGACACGGCCGAGACGATCGAGGACGGCGAGTCGGTCGAGGCGATGCGCAACTGGGCACGCACGCACGGCGTGACGCTCATCGGCGGCTCGATCACGGAGCGGCGCGAGGGGCGCGAGAAGCTCTCGAACACGTGCCTCGTCTTCGACGCCGAGGGCGAGCTGGCGTCCCTCTATCGGAAGATCCACCTCTTCGACGTCGAGGTCGGCGGGCTGACGTACCGGGAGTCCGAGGCCGAGGAGCACGGCGAGGAGCCGGTCGTGACCGAGGTCGAGGGCTGGCCGGTCGGGCTGACGATCTGTTACGACCTGCGCTTTCCCGAGCTGTATCGCGTGCTCGCGCTCGAGGGCGCGCTGCTCGCGACCGTGCCGGCCCACTTCACCCTCTTCACCGGCAAGGACCACTGGCACATGCTTCTGCGCGCGCGGGCGGTCGAGAACGGCTTCTACGTCGCGGCCCCGGCGCAGGTCGGCGAGACGGGGATCGGACGGCCGAGCTACGGGCGCTCGCTGATCGTCGATCCGTGGGGGACCGTGCTCGCGCAGGCTCCGGACGAGGAGACGGTGATCTCCGCCGAGCTCGACCGCGCGTGGCTCGAGGAGGTGCGGCGGCGGCTGCCGTCCCTCTCCCAGCGGCGTCCGGAGGCGTACCGCTGGCCTACGCGGGCATAGACGAGACCTGGGAGGAACGCCTCCCCGAGCTGGTCGAGGAGTGCGCGGCGCAATGGGACCTCACGCTCGAGGCGCCGTACTCCGGCGGCTTCGTCTCGCACGTCGTCCCAGCCGGCGACGTCGTCCTCAAGATTCAGTGGCCGCATCGCGAGAGCGAGCACGAGGCGGACGCGCTCGAGCACTGGCAGGGCGACGGAACGGTGCGTCTGCTGGCTCGCGACGACGAGCGCCATGCTCTGCTGCTCGAGCGCTGCCGGCCCGGCACCCACCTGAGAGAGCGGGCGCTCGAGGTTCTCGTCGATCTCCTGCCGCGGTTGTGGAAGCCTGCGGGACCGCCGTTCACGTCGCTGGCGGACGAGGCCGCGTGGTGGGTGAGCACGATCCGCGTCGAGTGGGAGAAGGCAGGGAAGCCGTTCGAGGAGGCACTCGTCGATGCGGCGATCACGATCCTCGAGGAGCTGGCCGCGACGCAAGGTGAGCAGGTCCTCGTGCACCAGGACCTCCATCCGGACAACGTTCTCGCCGCGGAGCGGGAGCCGTGGCTCGTGATCGACCCGAAGCCGCTCGTCGGCGAGCGCGAGTTCGCCGTCGCGCCCGTCATTCGCGCCTCCGAGCTCGGTCACAGCAGGCGTGCGGTCATCGAACGACTCGATCGGCTGACGAGCGAGCTCGGGCTCGACCGCGAGCGCGCGCGAGGCTGGGCGATCGGTCAGACGATTGCGTGGGCCGTCGACAGCGATTTCCACGCCATGCACGCCGAGACCGCTCGCTGGCTGTTGGAAGCAGCTCCATGACACTGAGGGGCGTCCTCTTCGACGTCGACTTCACGCTCGTCAAGCCGGGCCCGGATCTCGGGCCGGAGGGGTACCAGGCGCTCGGCCGACGCTTCGGGCTCGAGCTCGATCCGAGCCGGTACGCGGACGCGAGGGCCGCTGCGGTCGCGACGGTCGAGCGGCATCCGGAGCTCGACCACGACGAGGAGGTCTGGGTGCTGTTCACGGAGCGGATCATCCGCGGGATGGGCGGCGACTCCGAGCGCGCGCACGAATGCGCCGTGGAGATGACGCGCGCGTGGGAGCACGCGGAGAACTTCGAGCTGTACGAGGACACGCTGCCCGTGCTCGGAGCGCTTCGGGAGCACGGGCTCAAGATCGGGCTCGTCTCGAACACGGGGCGCGATCTGGCCGCGTTCGTCGCTCACCATGCGCTGGACGTGGATGCGGCGGTCGGGTCGGGTGCCCACGGGAAGACGAAGCCGCACCCGGCGATCTTCCTGTCGGCACTCGGTGAGCTGGGTATTCGGGCCGAGGAGGCCGCGATGGTCGGTGACTCGCCGGAGGACGACATCGCGGGCGCTCGCGCGCTCGGGATGCAGGCGTTCCTCGTCGACCGCGAGGGCCGCTTCCCGGAGGCGGTGGGCCGGCTGCCGGACCTGCGCGCGCTGCCCGCGGCGCTCGGGCTGACGACGGGCTAGTCGGGACACCACTCGCTGTCCGGGCAGCGAGCGAGCACCTGGACATGCGGAACGCCGCTCGGTCGCGTGAGCCGCAGGCGGACAGACGCGGCGTCGTTCTCGTAGCGCAGCTCTCGGACTCTCAGTTTCGGGTTCGAGCGGTGGACGAGCACGTAGACGCCCACGGGAACGTGCGTGATGTCGAGGTTCTGCCCGTGGAACCACGCCGGGTAGCGATCCGTATAGCCCACCGACGTTCCCTCCGAAACCGCAAGGGCGCCAGGCTCGTGCTGGCCGCAGTTCGACGTGAAGACCGGCTCGTGCGGCTTGCCGGGAACGAATCCCTGCACCTGAGCCCAGTGGTCGGCGAGGCAGAAGCCCGACTTGCGGTCGCGGACGACGAGCGCGTGATCGCTCGCCCGCCTCAGCTCGTAGCGCTGGAAGTCCAACAGGTGCCAGTGCACGTGCGGGAACGCGACCGTGAAATGCAGGAACCCGATGCCGGGGTACGTCCTCGCGCCGCGCGGCGAGACGAGGACACGCTGTGACGCCCGCATGTTCGGGACGGTTCGGTTCGGCCGCGAGGCGACGATCGAGACCGGGCCGAGGCCGACGTTGTCGCTCGCGGAGGTGAAGCCCAGCAGTTCGCGCCCGTTCGAAGACTGGATGGCGAGGCCCGAAGGAGTCCGCTGGTCGAGATCCGGTGGCAACTCCGAGGACGGTTGCGGGCGCAGCCGAAAGCCCGTGGCCGCGGGCGGGCCCGCCGAGCGGTATCGCGGCGCCGCCGGACGCTGGGATGCGCCAGAACGGCCCACCTCCGGCGGCGTCGCCGAGATAGACGATGCTCCGGCCGTCTCTCGACCAGCCCGGCGAGCGCTCGACCGCCGCGTCTTGCGTCAGCCGGAGCAAGGCCTTCGTCCTCACGTCCGCGACGTAGAGATCAGTGGAGAGCCCGTCGTCCGACACAACGCCAGGCGCTTCCCATCCGGCGACCACGCGGGCTCACCGTCGACCGCGTCCGAGGTCGTGATGCGCCGCAGTCCTTGTCCGCTCGACTCGATGACGTAGACGTCCGCATCGCGGATGAACGCGATCCGGCGACCCTTCGGCGCCCACGACGGACTGCTGCCCGCGGTCAGGAGCCGCTCGTGGCGTCCGTCTGCGCGGATGACGTACAGGCGCCCGTCGTCGCTCGACGACGAGGCGCCGCCCGTCCGGCGACCAGTCGACGGCAACCTCGCTCGCGGGCGACCGTGTGAGTCGTCCGCGATGCGTCCCGTCGGCGTCGACGACGTGCACGTCGGTCTGGCCCCCTCGACTCCGGGCCACGTACGCGACCCGCCGGCCGTCGGGTGACCACGCCGGCGCCTGTGCCCGCGCGGCGAGTCGAGTCGTGCCGGCGGCTCGGCGCACGAGGAGCGCTCCGTCCGTTCGGCGTGAACGCGAGCTCGGTCTGGATCGTCGCCGCGAACGACGCTCCTCCACCGAGGCAGAGAACGAGGGCGCTCAACAGTCCAACGGACGGGGCGCTCAGCCGGCGCACGCCCGGGCTCTAGCCGCGCGACGCGAGCACGGGCGCCCACGCGGTGATCGGCGAGACGTCGCCGTCGCGGCCGTTCAGCGCCCGGTAGCCCAACGCGTGCTCGGCCTGCATCATCTTGTGCACCTGCGTCGTGCCCTCGTAGATGATCGGCGCCCGCGCGTTCCGGAAGTAGCGCTCGATCCCGTACTCCGCCGAGTAGCCGTACGCGCCGTGCACCTGGATCGCGAGATGGGCCGCGCGGAAGGCCGACTCGGTCGCGTGCCACTTCGCGAGTGACGTCTCCCGCGTGTTCCGCCTGCCCTCGTTCTTGAGCCACGCCGCCTGCATGACGAGCAGCTTCGACGTCTCGTAGCCGAGCACCATCTCGGCGATCATGTCCTGCACGAACTGGTACTCGCCGATCGGCTTGCCGAACGTCTGCCGCTCGCGCGCGTACTCGACCGACCGCTCGAGACACGCGCGGATCACACCGCACGCGCCCGCAGCGACCGTGAAGCGGCCCTGGTCGAGCCCGTACATCGCGATCTCGAAGCCCTGGCCCTCCTCGCCGACGAGGTTCTCGACCGGGACCTCGACGTTCTCGAAGAAGAGCTCGCCCGTCGAGCCGGCCCAGACGCCGAGCTTGTGCTCCGTGTCCGTCGACGTGAACCCGGGCATGCCCTTCTCGAGCAGGAAGGCCGAGATCCCCTTGTGCTTCGCGGACGGGTCCGTCTTGGCGAACACGAGCGCGTGGTCGGCGACGGTCGCGTACGAGATCCAGTTCTTCGAGCCGTTCAGGACGTAGACGTCGCCCTCACGGCGCGCAGTCGACTTCATCGCGGCGACGTCCGAGCCCGCCGCCGGCTCGGTCAGCCCGAAGCACGCGAGCTTCTCGCCACGGGCCTGCGGTGCGAGCCAGCGCTGCTTCTGCTCCTCGCTCCCGTAGCGCAGGAGCGCCAGCGAGTTGAGCCCGACGTGGACCGAGATCAGCGTACGGAACGCCGCCTCGCCGCGCTCGATCTCCTCGCACGACAGCGCCTCGGCGACGAAGTCGAGCCCCGCCCCGCCGTACTCCTCGGGGATCACGATCCCGAGCAGGCCCAGCTCGGCCATGCCCTCGATCACGCCGAGGTCCAGGTGGTGGTTGATGTCGTTCTCGATCGCGTTCGGCAGCACCCGCGCGTCGACGAAATCGCGAACCGTCTCCTGGATCAGGCGCTGCTCGTCTGTGAGCTCGAAGTCCATTCGCGTGAGTCTATGCATCGAGCCGATAGCATCGATCCGCGGGTCGAACACCGATGGCGATCGCCGAAGAGTCCACTGCAAGCGGGATCTCGTTCGCCCTGACCGACGAGCAGAGCGACCTGCGGGCGCTGGCGCACGAGTTCGCCGAGAAGGAGATCCGCCCGGTCGCCGCCGAGTACGACGAGCATCAGACGCACCCGGCGGACGTGATCGCGAAGGCGCACGAGCTCGGCCTCATGAACGTCCACATCCCGCAGGAGCTCGGCGGGCCCGGCCTCTCGAGCTTCGACGGGATCCTGATCGGCGAGGAGCTCTCATGGGGCTGTTCGGGGATCGCGGTCTCGCTCGTCGCGAACGCACTCGGGTCGGCGCCCGTCCTGCTGGCCGGCACCGACGAGCAGAAGCAGAAGTGGCTGCCGCCGCTGCTCGAGGAACCGCTCCTCTGCTCGTTCGCGCTCACGGAGCCGAACGCCGGCTCCGACGTCTCGGGCATCCAGACGACTGCTGAGCGCCGCGGCGACGAGTACGTCGCTCAACGGTTCGAAGATGTTCATCTCGAACGCGGGGCACGCGGCCTGGATCGTCGTCTTCGCGTCGACCGACAAGAGCGCGGGCCAGCGCGGGCTGTCCGCGTTCGTCGTCCCGGCCGACGCCGAGGGCGTCACGGTCGAGAAGCACCTCGACAAGATGGGGCAGCGGGCGACCGATACCTCCGCGCTCGCGTTTCAGGACGTGAAGGTGCCGGCCGCGAACCGGCTCGGCGAGGAGGGCGACGGGTTCAAGATCGCGATGCGGACGCTCGATCACACGCGTCCGGGGACGGCAATCGGAGCCGTCGGCGTCGCCCGAGCGGCCTACGAGCTCTCGGTCGAGTACTCGCGCGAGCGCGTCCAGTTCGGACAGCCGATCGCGATGAACCAGGGCGTGAGCTTCCTGATCGCGGACATGGCCGCCGAGATCGAGGCCGCCCGGCTCCTGACCTGGCAGGCGGCGTGGCTGCTCGACCAGGGCAAGCGAGCGACCCTCCAGTCGTCCTACGCGAAGCGGTTCGCGTCCGACATGGCCATGAAGGTCACGACCGACGCGGTCCAGATCTTCGGCGGCTACGGGTACATGAAGGAGTACCCGGTCGAGAAGCTGATGCGTGACGCCAAGCTCTTCCAGATCTACGAGGGCACGTCGCAGATCCAGCGGCTCGTGATCGCCCGGGAAATCTTTTTTCCCAAGGATTGAACCGGCCTATCGCGCCTATACACTGGTCAACTTGTCGGTTCGGGTAGCACACCTTCCCCGCGACCGCCGGCGTCGGCGTGCGCGGGCACGGCTCCTGTGGCAATGGAGCCTTCTCGTCGCGTTCGTCGTCGTAGTCGGCGCCGTCGTTCTCGGGCTCGCGTTCGCGGGCTCGCCCGAACGGCTGCCTGCCGGCTCGCAGATCGCAGGGGTGGACGTCTCCGGCCTGACCGCCGGGCCAGGCGCGGTCGCTGCTCGAACAGCGCTCGCGCGCGCTCGCGAACGTTCCCGGTCGCTCTTCACGGCCGCCGGGAAGCGCTGGCGGGTGAAGCCGAGCGCGGTCGTCGTGGACGTCGATTGGGGCGCCGCGGTCGAGGCCGCCCAGCGCCAGGGCGAAGGATTCGGGCCGTTGCGCGGCCTCAAGCGCCTCGGCGTCCGCGTCTTCGGCGGCGAGGTCGTCCCGACGAGCCGCGTCTACCAGTCGGCGGTCGACGCCTACATGGGGCGGTTCGCGCGCGGGGTCGACGAGGCGAGCGTCGAGCCGTCGCTCGTGCTCCGTGGCGCCGGGCCGGAGATCGTTCCGGGCAGGAACGGACGGCTGCTCGATCGCGCCGCCGCCGAGACGGTCTTCATCCAGGCGCTGACCGCTCTCTCGCGCAAGCCCGTCGCCGTGCCGCTCAAGGTCGACCGCACGCACCTCGCGGCGCAGGACCTCGTGGGGGCGAAGGTCAAAGCCGAGACGGCCCTGTCGGGCCCCGTCGACGTGGCGTACGGGCCGGGCAGCTGGCATCTCACCGTCGCGAAGATCACTCGCCTTCTCGAACTGCCGAGCAACGGGGACACGGAGCTCCGGCTCGCCGGCCCGCGGGCCGACCACTTCTTCTCGAACCTCAAGAAGCGCGTCGACCACGCCCCGAAAGACGCGTCCTTCGCGGTCGGCGCACGAAACATCGTCCGCGTCGTCCCCGCGCAGCCGGGCCGGACGCTGGACATGCAGGCGACGACGCGCAACCTGATGGCCGCCCTGCTGTCGCCGACGACCCGCAAGGCCGACCTCGCGGTCACGACTGCGTCCCCCGAGCGGACGACTCCCGACGCGCGGGCGATGGGCATCACAGGCCTCGTCGGCGCCTACGAGACGTTCTACGGCGGCGTTCCGAACCGGATCCACAACGTCCAGCTCGTCGCGCGCATGATCGACAACCACTTCATCGCGCCGAACGAGGAGTTCTCGTTCAACGGGACCACCGGCGACCGCTCGGAGTCCAAGGGCTTCCTCGAAGCGCCCGTGATCATCAACGGCGAGCTCAAGACCGGCCTCGGGGGCGGCGTCTGCCAGGTCTCGACGACGACGTTCAACGCCGCGTACGAGGCAGGCCTGCCGATCACCGACCGGACGAACCACGCGCTCTACATCAGCCACTACCCGCAGGGCCGCGACGCGACGGTCAACTACCCGGACACCGACCTCAAGTTCGTCAACGACACGGGCCACTGGCTCTGGCTGCGGACGTTCGTCAGCTCGTCATCGCTGACCGTCGCGCTCTACGGGACGCCGCAGCACCGCGAGGTGCAGAGCGAGGTCTCGCCGCTCGTCGTCACCGGGCAGCCACCCGTGAAGCGTGTGCCCGACCCGAATCTGACCGTCGGGACGACCGCGCTCGAGGAGTCGGCTCGCCGTCGCGCTCGACGAGCGTCAGGCGCAAGGTCTTCAACTCGAGCGGGAAGCTGCTCTACGACCACACGTGGTACTCCGCCTACTCGGCCGAGCCGCGCGTGATCCGCTACGGGACGAAGCCGAAGGCCGAGCCGCCGCCTCCACCGCCGCCACCCGAGAAGAAGAAGACGCAGCCCCCGCCGCCGCCTCCTCCGCAGTCTCCGCCGCCGGCCGCCCCCAACGGCTAGGCCTCGGCCGCGGCGATCGCCTCGGCGAGCCAGGCCGGGACGCGCGTCGGCCGGTGGTCTCCGACGGAGACGCACGCGTGGGTCGTCCAGCCGTCCGCGACCTGGGCGCCCTCCCGCTCGACCGAGTAGTCGAAACGGAATCGCGCACCGCGCACGTCTCCGCACCGTGCGCGGATGGTGAGCCGGTCGTCGAACCGAGCCGCTTCCGAATAGCGCGCGTAGGCCTCGAGCGTCAGTGCGTCGACGCCTTCCTCGCGCAGTCCCGTGTAGCCGCCCCGGAACCGGCGCAGGTACTCGATCCTCGTCACCTCGAACCAGACGAGGTACGCGGCGTGGTGCGCCACGCCCTGGGCGTCGGTCTCGGCGAAGCGGACGGTCACCTCGTTCGCGAACCTGAAGTCCACCGGCCGTAGCATCGCAGTGAAGCGCGAGGTGGCGACGGTTCTCGGTTGACGTTCCGTCGGCGTGGGTATAGGACGGTCGTCGGCAGAGACCCTCTAGGGGAGAGAAAGGGAGAAAACCTCTAAAGAGGGAGAGAAAGGGAGGGAAGCATGAAGAAGGCCCTTGCGGGAGGACTGGCCGTGATCGCAGTCCTCCTCGTCGGCACGTTCGCAGGAGCCGCGCGTGCAACGGAGGGAGGCAACTTCGACTGCAGCGAGGCGTGGTCGCTCTGCGCAGAGCCGGAGAGCTCGATCGGCTACAACGGGGAGTACACGGGGCACGACGAGCCGTCACTGCTCTTCTACTCGAATCGGGCAGGCTCCGGGAACTCGAGCCAGTACCAGATGACCGTCCCGGCCGAGTCGCGGGTCATGCCGAACCAGGCAGGCACGGGCGGCACCTGGAACTTCCAGCTGCATCCCGCGTTCTGGTTCGGGATGGCGCTCTGCGACAACCAGTCGGCGCCGGAGTACACGCACGCGCCGTGCGTGCCGACAGCGACACGAACATCGCGGACGGGAGCGACCCGAACGCCGCCGACTACATCGGCAAGCACAGCGGAACGGCGTTCCTCGAGCTCCAGTTCTATCCACCGGGCTGGGCGCCCTGGCCTCCAGGGGTCAGCTGCGACGCGCACAAGTGGTGCGCCGCGATGGCGATCTTCAGCCTGAGCAACGACTACAACCACAACATCCCGAACAACTCCGACTGCCTGGGCACGGTCGGGATCGAGCCGGTGAACTTCGCGTTCATCACGCTCTCGGGAACTCCACACGCTCCGCCGAGCCCGCTCGGCGCAACGGACGACACGTTCACGCCGCACTCGTCGTCCGACCTGTTCATGAGCGCGGGCGACAAGCTGGTCATCGACATCCACGACAGCTCCGCCGGCCTCGTCACGGTCATCCGCGACCGGACGTCCGGCCAGACCGGATCGATGACGGCGAGCGTCGCGAACGGGTTCGCAGCAGATCAACTACGAGCCCGACCCGGCGTCGTGCTCGCAGAGCCCGTACGCGTTCCATCCGATGTACTCCACTTCGAGCGAGCACACGCGTGTCCCGTGGGCCGCGCACTCGTACAACGTGGCCGCGTCGGACGAGATCGGGCACTTCCAGTACTGCTCGTCGATTCCGGTCGAGGGCGGCGATTGCGCCGATCCGACGGCTGACGACGACGACGGGACGTGCTTCAGCCCGGCGTTCTCGCTCCTCGTGCAGGTCGGAGGCTGCATCGCCAGCAACACCCACTTCGACGGCACGAGCTACCTGCCCGACTGGCCCGGCACGAACCCGAACCACGGGCAGGACACGAAGTACCACGCGGATCCGTGGGCGTTCACGAGCCCGGTCTTCAACGGGAGCGAGAACTACTCACGCGTGGCCTTCGAAGCCGACATGCCGAGAATCGAGGCCGCCGACTTCGGAGGGAACTGCAACCGGAACACGGGAGAGAACTGCACCAACCCGCCGCCGGGCGCGCAGTTCTATCCGATCTACACGACCGGAAAGCATGGCAACGACTGCTTCTGGCAGTTCGGTGGCACGCATCTGCCGGGCACGCAGAACACGTTCGGCGGCAACTCGACCGCCGAGTTCGGGGCGCTCCTGCAGAGCGTCTACCCGGGGAACGGGTTCGTGCCTCTGTTCCGGTACAACAACTTCAGGCAGATCCTGAACAGCAACCCCTGTCCGACCTGAGAAAAGAGAACGACTGAACGAGGGGCGTCCTCCGGGGCGCCCCTTCCTTTCGCTGTGGCCGCTAGGCCGCAGCGCGACGCAACGGTCGCTCGTCGAGGACCCGCCGGCAGGACGAGCACATCTTGCGCTCGACCTCGTACGGGACTCCGCCGCGCTGACCCAGAACGTGGGTCGTGACCGTCTTGTGGCGATGTTCTTTCGTCGGTCTCATTCGTGGCACTGCTTTCAGGCTAGTGAGGGCGTCGGGTGTTTCTGTGCCTCTCACGTTCGAGACGAAAGCTTTATCGGATTGTTGGCTCGAAAAAGTTAGGAGTTGGTGAAAGGGGTAAGGTGGTCTCGATGGCCTCTCAGGCGAACAAAGACATCCTGACCAGGCTGGCCGACCGCGGGGAGCAGGTCGTCGGGCGGATCACCGACCTCCCGGGCGCGAAGGCGATCATGGACTCGACGACCTCGCTGGGAAAGCGGCTCGACGAGGTGCAGAAGCGCCTCCGCAGCATCGATCCGCTCGAGAAGCGCGTGACCGCTGTCGAGAAGCGACTCGACAAGCTCGACGGCAAGGGCTCGGCGAAGCGCGCTCCCGCGAAGCGGACGACCAAGACCGCGTCGAAGACGACGAAGAAGTCGACGACTGCGCCCAAGCCGCCGGCCGGCCCGGCCTAGGGCACGCGAAGACGCAGAGCCCGGGGAACGACCTCGAAGGTCGCCGGCGTCGTGCCCGGCTGCTCGCCGTCGAGCTCGACCGGGAGCGGGATCGGCGCCTCGATCGAGACCTTCGAGCCGCGTAGGACCTCCGCCTTCGGGTGGGGCAGGTGCGTACCGCGGTAGATCTTCGGCAGGGTCAGCAGCAGGTCGCGCTTCGTGACGTCGCCGATCAGGAGCACGTCGAAGAGGCCGTCGTCCGGCTCGGCGTCGGGCGTGATCTTCATGCCGCCCGCGAGGAAGCGCCCGTTGGCGACGATCACGTCGTACATCGGGCCGCTCCGCTCCTCGCCGTCGACCTTGACCGTGAGCTGCACGTTCTTCCAGCGGGCGAAGACGGCGATCGTGCTCCACGCGTAGGACGCCTTGCCGCCGAGCGCCTTGCCGGTCTCGTTCACGCGCTTGGCGACGGCGCCGCTCAGGCCCGCGCTGGCGATGTTCGCGAACCACTGCGTCGCCTCCGGGCCGGCCCACGAGTGGTAGGTCGCGCGGCCGAGGTCGATCTGGCGCGTCGTCGTGCCCCGCGCAACGTCGAGGGCGCCCTCGAGCTTGTGCGGGATGCCGAACGTCCGGACGAAGTCGCCGCCGGTGCCGCGGTGGACGATCGCGAGCTCGACGTCGTCGACTCCCGCGATGCCGTTCACGACCTCGTTCACCGTGCCGTCGCCGCCGACGGCCACGATCAGGCGTGCGCCACCCGCTGCGGCGTCGTGCGCGAGCTCGGCCAGGTGCTCCGGTCGCTCGGAGAGGAACGCATCTCCGGTCAGCCCGCGGTCGGCTGCGCGGCGTGCGATCTCGGGCCAGCGCTTCCCGGTCGCGCCTCCGTCCGAGGCTGGGTTGACGAGGAACGCGGTCTCGAGGCACCGCTTGCGGTGCCGTCCTCAGGCGGCACGGGCTCTGCTCGTGCCGCCGTCGGAACTGACCGGTCGACACACTCGAGCGAGAACCGAAAACGCCTAGTCGGACGTGACCGTCGTCAGCGCGACGCGCGTCATGCGGTCGACGGCCGCCTGGAGGTCCTCGTCGGAGATGCGCGTGAACTCGCCGCCGATGACGATGTCGCTGACGGTCAGCAGACACCCGGCCTGAACCTTGCGCAGGGCGCCGAGCGTGAAGATGACCGCCGCCTCCATCTCGACCGCGAGCACGCCGCGTGACGACCAGCGAGCGTGGCGCTCCTCGTCCGGGTCGTAGAACGTGTCCGAGGACGCGATCGCCCCGACGCGCATCGGTTGCTCGAGCTCCTTCGCCGCGTGCACGGCGCCGTGCACGAGCTCCCAGTCGGCCGTGGGGCAGTGCGGATCGCCGCCGACGTAGTGGCGCGCTGTGCCGTCGGCCGGGACCGCGGTCAGCGCGACGATGAGATCGCCGAGCTCGAGGTCGGGCTGGAGGCCGCCGCACGTGCCGACGCGCAGGAAGCGCTTGACGCCGAGCTGGACGAGCTCCTCCATGACGATCGCCGCGGTCGGGCAGCCCATCCCGGTCGCCTGCACCGAGACCGGCCGGCCCTGGTACTCGCCCGTGTAGCCGAGCAGCCCGCGTTCGGCGTTCCGCTGCACGGCGTTGTCGAGGTACGTCTCCGCGATGTACTTCGCGCGGAGCGGGTCTCCGGGAAGCAGGCACGCCTCCGCGTAGTCGCCGGGCTCGGCTCGGACGTGAATCGGCACGGGGGGAGCTTATTGCGAAGATTCCCGCCAGTGCTGATCGACCCCACTCTCGACCAGATGCTGACGTACTGCGCCGGCGACCCGATCGAGCGCGTTTTCCTCGAGGACGCGGCCCGCCGAGGTCACTCGCGGTTCCGCGGCGTGCGTCGGCGACGACGGCCTCGAGGGGCTCTGCTACTTCGGTGCGAACGTCGTCCCGTCGGGCCGGGGCTGCTGGGAGTTCGCCGGTGAGGCGGCGCAACCGTGCGACGCGCATGATCATCGGCCAGGAGGATGCGGTCAGCGAGCTCTGGAGCGCCGCGCAGCTCGTCATGCCGAGCCCGCGCGAGGATCGGCCCGGGCAGCCGGTCTACGTGCTCGACCAGGCGCCGGAGCCTGGCTCGAGCGGTCTCCGCGCCGCGACGCTCCATGACCTCGACCTGCTCGTCCCCGCCTGCGCGCTGACGCACGAGGAGGAGCTCGGCGTCGACCCGCTGCGGCGCGATCCGGTCGGCTTCCGGCGCCGGACCGCCGCCCAGATCGAGGAGGGCCGCTCGTGGCTCTGGGTCGAGAACGGCACGATCCTGTTCAAGGCCGAAGCGTCGGCGTGGACGCCGAGCGCAGTCCAGCTCCAGCAGGTCTGGGTCGACCCGGAGGCGCGGCGGACGGGCAATGCCACCCGGGGGCTCAGCGACCTCTGCCGGCTCCTCCTCGACCGCACGCCGATGGTCTGCCTGTTCGTGCGTCCCGAGAACGCGGCGGCGCTCGCGTCTCTACGAGAAGATCGGCATGCGCCAGGAAGGCACCTACCGCAGCGTCCTCTTCTGAGTACCAGGCTAGGTACTGTCGAGCATGGACGCCAGCGAGTTCCGGAAGGCCGTCGAGGCCGACATTCGCGAGCACGACCTGATCGCGCCCGGCGGCGCGGTCACGTGCCTCGTCTCCGGCGGCGCGGACTCGACCTGTCTCTGGCACGTGCTGCGCGAGCTCGGGTACGACGTCGTCGGCGCTGCACGTGAACCACGGCCTGCGCGGACGCGAGTCCGACGAGGACGCCGAGTTCTGCCGCGACGCGCTCGGCGCCGAGGTCGTCGACGGCCGCGGCGGGCAGCACCGAGGACGAGTGGCGCGACATCCGCTACTCGTTCGCGACCGACCGGCTCCGCGCCACGGGCCACACCGCCTCCGACCAGGTCGAGACCGTCCTCTACCGGATCGTCGCGAGCGGGGCGCCGGGCAAGATCGACTGGCGCCGCGCGGACGGCGTCGTCAGGCCGCTCCTCAGCCGTTGGCGCGAGGACACCGAGGCGTACTGCCTCGCCGAGGGCCTCGACTTCCGCCGCGACAGCTCGAACCCGGGCTCGAAGCGCGGCCTGATCCGCGACGAGATCCTGCCGCTCCTGCGCCGGCTGCACCCGGCCGCGGAGGGCAACCTGCTCCGGCTCGCGGACCGCAAGACGGCGCCGCCGGAGCTCGTCGAGCTGCTCGACTCGATCGACGGCTCGGCGCGCCTCGACCTCGGCGGCGGACGCCAGATCGTCCGCGAGTACGACCGCGCCTGGCTCGAGCGCTCCCCGGTCGCCCTCGACCACGAGGTGCGCTGGGGCCCGTGGAGGATCACAGCCGAGGAAAAGGGGCTTAAGGTACGCGGGTGGCGTCCAGGCGATCATCTGGCAGGGCGTAGGAAGAAGATCCAGGACGTGTTCGTCGACGCGAAGGTGCCCCGGTCGCAGCGAGAGTCGTGGCCGCTCGTCGTGCGCGGCGACGAGGTCGTGGCCGTGCCGGGGATCGTCGAGGTCGACGGAGTGGAGGCGGTACGTGAGCCAGACTGAGCTCGAGCAGCGCCGTCGGCGGAGATCCTCGTCGACGAGGAGTCGCTCCGCACGCGCGTCGCAGAGCTCGGCGAGGAGATCTCGACCGACTACGCGGGCCGCGACCTGCTGCTCGTCGGCGTGCTCAAGGGCGCGGTCTTCTTCATGGCCGACCTGATGCGCCAGCTGACCGTCCCCTGCGAGGTCGACTTCATGGCGATCTCGAGCTACGGCGCCGCGAGCGACTCCTCGGGCGTCGTGCGCATCCTCAAGGACCTCGACATCCCGATCGAGAACCGGCACGTCCTCGTCGTCGAGGACATCATCGACTCGGGGCTGACGCTCTCCTACCTGATGCGGAACCTCACCGCCCGCCGGCCCGCGACGCTCGAGGTGTGCGCGCTCCTCACGAAACCCGATCGCCGCGAGATCGACGTGCCCGTCCGCTACGTCGGGTTCGAGATCCCGAATCGGTTCGTGGTCGGGTACGGGCTCGATCTTGCCGAGAGATACAGAAACCTCCCGTACGTGGGCGTCCTGCAGGAAGACGCGGGCGCAGGTGTAACGAGCCCGTAAGTTTAACGAGCCCGTAAGGAAACCGCGCGCGGGGAAAGTACGAATAAGTAACGCTGCTACTGTGCTACAGGACGCCCTGCTATGAACCGATTTTTCCGCTCCGGACTGCTCCCACTGATCCTGATCGTGCTGGTCGTGTACCTGGCGAGCACGCAGTTGATGAACTCGAGCAAGAACGAGAAGAAGGTCACCCTCTCGTCAGTTCCAGACGTACGTGCAGGGGGGTCAGGTCGAGAGCGCCGTCTTCAACCCGAACAAGCAGTCGATCAGCTTCGAGCTGAAGAACGGCGACCAAGGGCTCCGTGCACTACCCGAGCGAGCAGTCGGTGCCCGGGCTCGACGAGGCAGCTCCAGGACAACAGCGTCCAGTACGACTCGAAGGGAGTCGGCTCGTCGGCCTGGTGGTCGATCCTGACCGGGCTCCTGCCGTTCGTGCTCCTCTTCGGCTTCTGGATCTTCCTGATGAACCAGGTACAGGGCGGCGGCTCGAAGGTGATGAGCTTCGGCAAGAGCCGCGCCAAGCGGATGACGCCCGACTCGCCGAAGATCGGCTTCAAGGACGTGGCCGGAGTGGACGAGGCGGTCGAGGAGCTCCAGGAGATCAAGGAGTTCCTCGAGAACCCGAAGAAGTTCCAGGCGCTCGGAGCGCGGATTCCGAAGGGCGTGCTCCTCTACGGGCCGCCGGGCACGGGTAAGACGCTCCTCGCGCGCGCGGTCGCGGGCGAGGCGGGCGTGCCGTTCTTCTCGATTTCCGGCTCGGACTTCGTCGAGATGTTCGTCGGCGTCGGCGCCTCGCGTGTGCGAGACCTCTTCGAGCAGGCGAAGCAGGCGTCGCCGTGCATCGTGTTCATGGACGAGATCGACGCGGTCGGCCGCCATCGCGGCGCCGGCCTCGGCGGCGGGCACGACGAGCGCGAGCAGACCCTGAACCAGCTCCTCGTCGAGATGGACGGGTTCGAGCTGAAGGACAACATCATCCTGATCGCGGCCACGAACAGGCCCGACATCCTCGACCCGGCGCTGCTGCGCCCCGGCCGCTTCGACCGGCAGATCGTGGTCGACCGGCCCGACCGCATCGGCCGCCGCAAGATCCTCGAGGTGCACGCGAAGGGCAAGCCGCTGAACGAGGAGATCGAGCTCGACACGCTCGCGGCCGGCACCCCCGGCTTCACGGGCGCAGACCTCGCCAACCTCGTCAACGAGGCCGCGCTGCTTTCGGCGCGCCGCGGGAGGAAGACGATCGGCCAGGAGGAGCTCGAGGAAGGGATCATGCGCGTGATCGCCGGTCCCGAGAAGAAGACGCGGCTGCTCTCGGAGCAGGAGCGAAAGATCACCGCGTACCACGAGATGGGGCACGCGATGGTCGGCCACTACACCGACCAGGACGCCGAGGTGCACAAGATCTCGATCATCAGCCGCGGCCAGGCGCTCGGCTACACGATCTCGCTTCCGCGTGAGGACCGGTACCTGACGACGAAGACGTCGCTCATGGACGAGCTGGCCGCGATGCTCGGGGGACGCGCGGCCGAGGAGCTCGTCTTCAACGAGGTCACGACCGGGCGCGGCGAACGACATCGAGAAGGTGACGCACACCGCGAAGCAGATGATCATGCGCTACGGGATGAGCGAGAAGCTCGGCCCGCGCGTGCTCGGGCGCAACCAGGATCTGCCGTTCCTCGGTCGGGAGATGGCCGCTGAGCCCGACTACTCCGAGGAGATCGCACGCGAGATCGACGACGAGATCCGCCGCGTGATCGAGGAGGCCCACACGAGGGCCCGCCAGGTGCTCGAGCAGCACATGGAAGAGCTGCACCGCCTCTCCGCGATCCTCGTCGAGCGCGAGACGATCGACAAGGATCAGTTCCTCAAGCTGCTCGACGGCGGCTCCGCAGGAAGAGGTGTTCCCCGAGGAGCCGGCCGAGGAAGAGCCGGCACAGCCGAAGGCCGACGATCGGCGCAAGCGCCTGCCGAAGCCGAAGCCGTTCCCGCTCCCGGGCCAGGCCATGCAGCCGCCCGACCCCGAAGGCGCCAAGAGCTGAGCTCGGCATAGGCGCGCCCGTCGGCTCGTTGCTTTGAGCATGAGCGAGCGACGGACCGCGTACCTGCTCCTCTTCGCCATGGCCGTCTGCTTCGGCGGCACCTGGCCCGCCGGAAAGCTCGCGGTCGAGGACGTCACGCCGTTCACGGTCGCCGCGACGCGGTTCACGCTGGCGACGCTTCTGCTCGCTGTTCTGGGCGTCCCGGCGTGGCGGCTTCGTTCGGCCGGCGCGTCGCGACCTGCCGCTCGTGCTCGCGCTCGGCGCGACCGCGGTCGCCGGTTACAACGCGCTCTTCCTGTACGGCCTCGAGCTCGCGCCCGCCTCGGACGGCGCGATCATCGTCCCGGGACTCGCTCCGGTCTTCTCGATGCTGATCGCGTGGCCGGTTCTCGGCGAGCGCATCGGCGGACGGCGGATGGCGGGCCTCCTGCTCGCGTTCGCCGGCGTCGCCGCTGTGATCCAGCCGAGCGGCGGCGTCGACCGCGACCGTGCACTGGGCGCGCTGCTGTTTGTCGCGGGCGCTGCCTGCTGGGGCATCTACTCCGTGCTCGGGAAGAGCGCAACCGCCCGCTTCGGCGCCGTCACAGCCACGCTCTACGCGACGGCGACCGGCGCTCTGATGCTCATCCCGTTCAGCATCGGCGAGTCCGGCTGGTCGAAGCTCGCAGACGGGGATGCCGCGGCCTTGGTGTCGATCCTCTACCTGGCGGTGTTCGGGACCGTGCTCGCGTTCGTCCTCTTCTACGAAGGCGTGAGCCGGATCGGCGCCTCGCGGGCCACCGCCTTCGCGCTCCTCGTGCCGATCTTCGGCGTCCTCGGCTCCGTTCTCGTGCTCGGAGAGTCGATCGGCGCCGGGACGCTCGTGGGCGGGGCAGTGATCCTTGTCGGCCTGTGGCTCGTCCAGCAGCCCTCGCAGGAGCGCAAGACGGCCGCGGAGCCTCGCCTGGCCGCCGACTAGGCTGCGCTCGATGAGCGCCATCGAGGAGCGGTTCCCGCGCCCGTCGGTGATGGGCGTCGTCAACGTCACGCCGGACTCGTTCTCGGACGGGGGCGTCAACTTCCGGCCCGGCGACGCGGTCGCTTCCGCACGCCGCATGGTCGAGGAGGGCGCTGCGATCGTCGACATCGGCGGAGAGTCGACGCGCCCGGGCTCCGATGCTGTCTCGCCAGACGAGGAGCTGCGCCGCGTCGTTCCGGTGCTCGAGGAGCTCGGCGGCGCGGTTCCCGTCTCGATCGACACCGCGAAAGCCGAGGTCGCGCGGCGCGCGATCGAGCTCGGCGCAGAGCTCGTGAACGACGTCACGGCTCTGCGCGGCGATCCCGGCCTCGCCGAGGTCGTCGCATCGTCGGGCGCGTACCTGTGCCTGATGCACATGCAGGGCGAGCCGAGGACCATGCAGGACAGCCCGACGTACGAAGACGTGGCCGCGGAGGTCGCGTCGTTCCTCGAGCAACGCCTCGCGTTCGCGGTCGACGCGGGCATTCCAGAGGAGCGGATCTGCCTCGACCCAGGCTTCGGGTTCGGAAAGACCGTGGAGCAGAACTTCGAGCTCCTGGGCCGGCTCGGTCGAGATCGTCGCGCTCGGCCGGCCGGTGCTGGTCGGTCTCTCGCGGAAGCGGTCGCTCGGCCGGATCCTCGGCGATCCGAACGCGACCACGGGCCCGCTCTCCGCCAGCCTCGCGGCCGCCGTCGAAGCCTACGACCGGGGCGCCGCCATCTTCCGCGTCCACGACGTCCGCGAGCACGTGGAAGCGCTGACCGTCGCGGCGGCTGTCCCGAGATGATCCTCGAGCTCGAAGGCCTCGCGATCTTCGGCCGGCACGGCGTGCTCGAGGACGAGCGGCGCGACGGCCAGGAGTTCCTCTACGACATCCGGATGGACGTCGGCGACGCCGGCGCCTCGGATCGAATCGAGGACGCCGTCGACTACCGAGAGGTCGCCGACTGCGTGCGCGAGGTCTCGGCGAGCCGGGACTTCAACCTGATCGAGGCCCTCGGACAGGCCGTTGCCGATGCGCTGATCGAGCGCTTTCCGGTCCGCTCGGTTCGCGTCCGGGTGACGAAGACGAACCCCGCAGGCGTCGGCGCCCGCTACGCGATCGTCAGTGTCGAGCGGGCTTCTTCGCGTTGACGATCGAGGCCGAGAGCAGGTAGCTGATCCCAGCCGGATGCCGCGAGGCGTTGGCGTTTCCGCCCGCGTAGGAGGCCTCTGCGTAGAAGTAGGCGGCGTTGCGGCCGGTGTTCCGGACACGCAGCCGCTCGCGCTTCGTCCCCGACCGCTGCGAGAGCCCTCGCGAATCTCGCTTGCTGGCGCGGCCGGTTTCGAGCACGCTCCCGGTCTTCGGCCCCCAGAGCGCAAGGTCGACGTCGCCGTCGATCGGCTGGAGCCCGACCGAGGCGGCCTTGCCGGGCGGGACCCGAAACCGGTACACGTCGCGCGGGTCGTCGCCGCGATCGAGGCGCGCGGCGATGCTCCCACTCTTGTGCCCGGCCGAGGTGAGCGGCGCGGTCGCCCGGTGCAGGAACCCGCCGGGCTTGACGTACGAGACGTCCTCATTCGGCTCCTGCGGATCCTGCGGCGGCGGAACCGTCGTCAGCGCGGCGGGGATGTCGAGCCGCCCGAAGCCGGAGTACGGATCGAAGCCGGGCGTCCAGACGTCCTGCGCGGACGCGCGCATGATGTCGAACACCTGTGAGGCGTCGAGCGTCGGCCGCACGCTCCAGACCCAGTCGGCGGCGGCCGCGACCATCGGCGACGCGAAGCTCGTGCCGTCGAACTGGTCGTAGTTGTCCGGCGGATGGAGCAACGTCGGAACCGCGACCCAGATGCGCTCGCCGGGCGCCGACAGGTCGACGTGCGGAGAGCCGGTCGTGAAGAACGACGGCATGCCGTTCGAGTCGACGGCGCCGACGGTCAGGACATGCGGGAGGCTGGCCGGGTACTCAGGCGGGTTCCCGTTCTGGCGGCTGTTCCCCGCCGCGGCGACGACGAGCGTGCCCGCGGCTTGTGTGACCGCGACCATCCGGTCGATCAGCGGGTTCCTGATCTCGGAGCCGAGGCTGAGGTTGACGACGCCCTGGCCGACGTGGATCGCGGCGTCGAGACCGCGGATGACGTCGCCCGCCGTGATCCCGAGCCCGGATGGGCTCGCGTCCCAGAAGTAGAGGTTCGCCTGCGGATAGACGCCGACGACGCCGAGGTGGTTCCTCGGCGCGGCTGCGACCGAGGCGACTGCGGTCCCGTGCTCCTCGTTCTGGCCGGACGTGCTCTGCCGGTTGAGCGCCGTCGTGAACGGGTCGCCCTGCGAACTCCTCGTGCGTGAGGTCGAGGCCGGTGTCGATGATCGTCAGCGGCTTCCCGGGCCCGGGCGGAACGGCGCCGTCCGCGTGCACGAACGGAATCCACCAGTCCGTTCCTTCCGGCGGCGGTGCTTGAAGCGTCGAGAGCGGCTGGTCGGGCGTGACCTCGCTGACGAGGTCCGAGCGGAGCAATCCCGGCAGAACCTGGAGCGCGGAGCGCGTCGGCACCCGCCAGATCGGAAGCGCCGAGGCGATCTTCACGGCGCCCGCTTCCCTCAGCGCGGGCCCTGCGCCCGGCTTCGCGAGCACGAGCCCTGCGCGGTAGGGCGCGAGCTCGTGCGCGAGCGTGCTCCCGGCGAGCGCCGTCGACGGCACGGCGAACGCGAGAGCTCCGAACACGATCATGACCCCGAGACGCTTCAAGACGGCGAACATAGCACCAGTGTCGAAAACTGCTTTCGTCGGTATCGGCTCCAACCTGGGCGACCGTGAGGACAACCTCCGACTTGCCGTCGAGCTGCTCTCCGCGGAGGACGGGGTCGACGTCACGGCCGTGTCCGAGATTCGCGAGACGGAGCCCGTCGGGCCGGTCGAGCAGGGCCCCTTCCTGAACGGCGCCGTCCGGATCGAGACCGAGCTCGGGCCGCGGGAGCTGCTCGAGCGCCTGCTCGCGGTCGAGCAGCGCCTCGGCCGCGTGCGCGAGGAGCGCTGGGGGCCGCGCACGATCGACCTCGACCTCCTCCTGTACGGCGACGAGGCCGTGGACGAGCCGGGCCTGACCGTCCCGCATCCGCGCCTCCACGAGCGGCGTTTCGCCCTCGAGCCGCTCGCCGACCTGGCTCCCAGCCTCGAAATCCCGGGCCGAGGCCCGATTTCGGCTTTGCTCGCGGAGCTAGAATGACCGCCATGTCGCACATCGACGATCTCGACGAGTTCGAGGCGGAGCTCGAGCTCCGTCTGAAGCGCGAATACTCGGACGTCTTCGAGCTGTTTCGGTTCTGCGTGCTGACCCAGGACGCGACGTATCTCTGCAACAAGCTCGACCTGAACTACTCGCCGCAGCCCAGCTATCCGTTCTACCACCTGAAGATGGAGGACGTCTGGGTCTGGGACAAGAACCGCCCGACGAGGCTGATCCCGCGGGCCGAGATCTACACGTCCAGCGACGTCACGGTCGAGGAGCTGCGCGGGGAGGGCGGAGGCCCGAAGCTGACCGCGGAGGCGCTCGCGGAGCGCCTGGGCGAGCCGCTCGCCGGCGAAGACGACCTCTAACCCGCCGTTGACATCCGTCGTCTAAGTGGACGACATGCCGCGACGAGTGTGGCTCTCACTCGTACTGCTGGCGACCGGGGTCGCGCTGATGGTCGCGGCCCAGCTCGCCGGTGCGGCGCCTGAGCGGAGAGGCGGGATCTTCAAGGTCGGGACGACCGGCGCGTCGGTGCAGATCGACCCGCAGCTCTCGTACATCACGACGGGCTGGTGGCTCGAGTACGCGACCGCTGCGAAGCTCTACAACTACCGGCCGGGAGGCAAGCTCGTCCCGGAGGTCGCATCCGGCTTCAAAGTCTCGAATGGCGGGCTCCGCTACACGTTCTCTCTTCGCAAGGGCTTCCGCTTCAGCGACGGGGCGCCGGTCACGGCCGCGAGCTTCAAGTACGCGTTCGACCGCGCGAGAAACCCTGCGCTCGCGTCGCCGGCTGGGCAGTTCGTCACGAACGTCGGAAGCGTCCGGGCGAACGGGATGAAGCTCGTGATCGACCTGACCTCGACCGAGGGAGACCTGATCTCGACTCTGGCGATGCCGTTCTTCCAGGCGACGTCGACGGCGCTGCCGCTCGACCGCGAGGTCACGGACGTCCGGAGCATGGCCGACCTACCCACTGCGGGCCCCTACGCGTTCACTCTCAACGACGTCGACCGGCTGACGTCGCTGCGTCGCAATCCCTATTGGACGCGCGGCCCCGGTCGCGTCGTGCCCCGCAACCTTGCCGGACTCGATCTCCAGTGGAACCTCAACGAGCAGACGGCGTTCGAAATGGTGAAGGCGAACCAGCTCGACGAGGGGCCGCTCCCGGCCGCAGAAGTGCAGAACGTCGCGAATGCGTACGGCGTGAACCGGAGCCGGTTCTGGGTCGAGCCCAGCTCGTGCATCAGTGAGATCGCCTTCAACAACCATCGGGGGTTGTTCCTGAACAACGCCGCGATGCGCAGGGCTTTCAACTGGGCCCTCGACCGTACTGACTACTCCGGTGGGGCTTCATTCACCCGAACTCCCTGGACACACCTGCTGCCCCCCGGATACCCCGGCTCGATCACGAAGCCAGCGCTCCAGCCCTATGCGCCGACGGCGAGGATCGAGAAGGCGAGACGGATCGCGGCGGGTCATTTCAAGGACGGCAGGGTCACCGTCTACTACCGCTCGTCGGGCTCGACGAACCAGGCTCAGGGCGAGAAGGTTCGACGCACCCTGATCAACCTCGGGTTCGACCCCGCCAACATCACGATGAAGGGGTTCACGGGCGGCGACATCTACACCGCGATGGGTAGGAGGGGCAGCGATTTCGACCTGGCGGTCTCGCTGGGCTGGTGTTCCGACTACCCGAGCACTGACGACGCGTCTTCGTTCCTTCCGGGGCCGTTCTTCCCGAACAACGCGAAGTACCGGAACAAGATCGCGGCTGCGCTGCGGCTCAAGGGAAAGGCGAGAGCAACGGCACTGGGCAGGCTCGACCTCGAGATCATGAGAAACGTCGCTCCCGTCGCAGTCACGAACACCTACAACAACCTGTATTTCTTCTCGAACCGGGTTGACCCGCGCAGCCTCCGATACCACCGCGTCTATCAAGACTGGAGCATCCCGGCGCTCGGGCTCAAGTGATGCGGCGCGTCTGGGTTTCGCTCGCGATGCTCGGCGCCGGCGGCGCGCTGATGGCCGCAGCGCAGTTCGCGGGCGCAGCGCCTGAGCACAGGGGTGGCGTTTTCGTCGTCTGGGACGACCGGGGCTTCGGTGCAGATCGATCCGCAGGTCGCGTACATCACGACCGCCTGGTGGCTCGAGTACGCGACCGCGGCGAAGCTCTACAACTACCCCGACAAGAAGGGCCCGGCGGGAGCCTTACTGCGGCCGGAGGTCGCGTCGGGCTTCAAGGTCACGCAGGGTGGGAAGCGCTACACGTTCTTCATCCGCAAGGGCTTCCGCTTCAGCGACGGGACGCCGGTCACCGCGCGGAACTTCGAGTATGCGATCGACCGGGTCGCCAATCACGATCTCGCCTCGCCGGGCGCGCAGTTCATAACTGACCCGAAGGGGACAGAGATCGTCGGCGCCAAGGAGGTCAACCTGGGGCAGGCCACGCACGTCCGCGGAGTCCGGGTCAAAGGAAACCGGCTGATCATCAATCTGGCCAGGCCGGATGGCACGTTCCTGTCGAAGATTACGATGCCGTTCTTCCAGGCGACCTCGACCAGGCTCCCGATCGACCGCGAGATCGTGAATGTCGACAGCATCACCGACCTGCCTTCTGCAGGCCCGTATGCGTTGGTCCGGAACGATCCTGACGTCCTGACGTCGCTCAGACGGAACCCGTACTGGCGGCGCGGCCCGGGCCGACAGCGCCCGCGGAACCTGGCCGGCCTCGACTACAAGTGGAACCTCAACGAGGACACGGGCTTCCACCAGGTGATGGCGGGCGAGCTCGACGAGGTCCCGCTTCCGGCCAGTGCCTTGGAGTTGGTCGCCAAACGCTTCGGGGTGAACCGGACTCGTTTCTGGACGAAGCCCGTTAACTGCACGGGCTTCGTGCCGATGAACATGGCGCGGCCCCTCTTCAACGGGAACACGTGCGCTGCGCAAAGCCATCAACTACGCGGTGAGCCGCCGGGACTACGTCGCCCAGGCCGGTCCCTATGCTGGTCAGGCGTGGACGCACCTCTTCAACCCGGGGGTGCCGGGATGGAGGAACGTCAACCCGTATCCGCTCGAACCCGACCTCCCGAAGGCACGAGCTCTCGCCGCCGGCCATCTTCGAGATGGAAAGATCAGGATCAGGTACCGCTCCTCCGGCACGACGAACCCCGCCCAGGCCGCGATCGTTCGCCAGGACCTCATCAACATCGGTTTCGAACCGGCGAACATCACGATGGTCCCCTTTTCGGGAAGCGGGCCGCCCGATCCGGACCCCATGCGGCAATTTCGACATGGCCGTGTCCATGGGTTGGTGCTCGGACTATCCGGATCCGTACGACTGGATAAACGTTCTCCTATCCGGCGAGCATCTGCACGACGAGTACAGCGCCAACTACTCGAAGATGGACCTGCCGAAGTGGAACGCGAAGATGGACGCAGCGGCGAAGCTCGTCGGGCCGAAAGCGCTTCAAGGTCTATGGCCAGCTCGACCTGGACATCATGCGGCAGGTCGCGCCGATCGCCGTCGAGCGCACGTACAACAACCGCTACCTGTTCTCCGACCGGGTCGACCCGAAGAGCCTCGTCTACCAGGGGATCTACTCCGACTGGAGCATCCCGGCGCTCGCGCTGAAGTAGGCTCGGCCCATGCTCCTGGCCGTCGACGTCGGCAACACGCAGACGGTCCTCGGCCTCTACGACGGCGACCGGCTGACCGAGCAGCGGCGCCTCGCGACCGACTCGAGCCGGACCGGGGACGAGCTCGGCGCGCTACTCGGCGAGATGCTGGATCTCGAGTCCGTGGACGGGATCTGCCTGTCCTCGACGGTTCCCGCGCTCGTGCGCGAGTTCGAGCTCTTCGCCGAGCGCTGGGCGAAGGCTCCGATCCTCGTCGTGGGGCCGGGCGCCAAGACCGGGATTCCCGTGCGCTACGACGACCCGCGCGAGGTCGGGCCCGACCGCGTCGTCAATGCGGTTGCGGCGCGGGACCGGTACGGCTCGCCGTGCATCGCGGTCGACTTCGGGACGTCGACGAACTTCGACGTCGTCTCGGCCGACGGCGAGTACGTGGGCGGCGTGCTCGCGCCCGGGATCGAGATCTCGATGGATGCGCTCTTCGCGCGCGCCGCTCGACTCATGCGGATCGACTTCAGCGAGCCGCCCACGGTGATCGGGAAGACGACAGTGCACAGCCTCCAGTCGGGGCTCGTCTACGGGTTCGCCGGCCAGGTCGACCGGATCGTCGAGGAGATCCGCGGCGAGCTCGGTTCGGAGGCGACGACGGTCGCGACCGGAGGGCTCGCCGAGCTGATCGTCCCGCACACGCGGACGATCGAGCGCATCGACCAGGACCTGACGCTCGAAGGGCTCAGGCTGCTCTGGGCGCTGAACGCGTGACCGAAGCCGAGCTCAGGACATGGGATGGACGCGTACTCGCGTGAAGACGCTCTCTAGCCCGGCGGGAACTCTGTGGTAGATCCGTCGGTGTGATGGAGGACGAGCTTGTCGAGCGCCTTCCCGGCAGCGTCCGGGATTCGTCTCCGCGAACCCGTTCTCTCCAAGCTGCGCCGGGTGAGGCTCGCCGTCGATCGACTGAGGTCGAGAGAGGCGACTCCGTCGTCCGACCAGCCCGAACACGATCGCTTCGTGCTTGTCCTCCTGCGTGGCAGAGCGTGAGCCCGTCGATCGTCGGCTCTGCGCACGAAGCACTTCCGTCCCGGAAGAGCGCGACCCCGACGAAGTTCGTCGTCGTTGGAATGGCCACGAGGTCGAGGCCAGGCTTGCCCGCATTTTCGAGGAGGATCCGCACACCGTCGGGCTCGGTCTTTCCCAGATCGACCTTGCTCATGCCGTTTCCCGAGGGGTCCGAGCACAACCTCTCGCTTGCGACTTCACCGCTGATACGCACCTCGGCTGGCCGTCTGGTCCCTCGCGAAGACACCGTGATTCTCCCTCAGCGGCGTGGGTTTGGAGTCATCCCCGAACAACATCATCGACGACGAGCTGCCCTCGCTTCCGTGGAACGTCATCAGTTGCGATTGCGGCGCACCTGTCTTCGTCCCGGGCGTCGCTTCGTCATTGGCCGTTGTCGTGCCGCAACCCGCGACGACAAGCCAGCAGCCTACGAACAGCGCAGGCCCGGCGAGTCGCTCTAGCGGCGCAGCCAGGCTCGTAGGCGCGCCGTCGAGCGACGGAGGCCGCTCGGCTCGGAGCCGCTCATCCCGCGCCGCCTGTCGCTTCGCGAAGGCGCGCTCGCGCATGACACGGGTCGGGTACTTCGGCTTCCAGTAGACCGGCCTCGGCACTATCCGCCGCCGTAGATCGAGATCGGGAGGTCGAGGAGGACCTCGTCGCCCTGCGGCAGCTCGTCCTCGAGCCGCTCGAGCACGAACCGCGCGCCCGGGGCGGCCGCGAGCAGGCGCTGCTCGACCTCGTCGAGCGTCTGGAGCTGGACGAGCTCCTGCTTGAACGGCTTCGGGAACCGGCCGCGGCCGAGGTACCAGCCGTAGAACTTCTTCAGGAAGCCCGGTCGCGCGGTGCTCACCGAGCTCGCGGATGGTCTCGCGCATGAAGAGCACGAGCTCGGCGACGACCTCCTCGCGTGATGGCTCGGCGTCCTCGCCCATGATCTGGCTGAGCGCCCACGGGTTGCCCTGGGCGGCACGGCCGACCATGACCGCCGCGGCGCCTGTGGTGGCGAGCACGGTCTGCGCCCGGGCGCGGGAGGTGATGTCGCCCGACGCGATCACGGGCACGTCGACGAGCTCGACGAGCTCCGCCGTGAGCGAGTGGTCGGCCTCGCCCGTGTACATCTGCTTCGCCGAGCGTGGGTGGAGCGTGAGCGACGCGGCGCCGGCGTCGACGAGCTGCGGGCCGATCTCGAGGCAGGTCCGCGAGCCGTTCGCGAGGCCGCGGCGCATCTTGACCGAGAGCGGGAGCGAGATCGCGTTCGCGACCGCTTCGACGATCGCGCACGCGCGCGCCGGCTCCTCGAGGCAGTGCGCGCCCGCGCCGGTCTTCGTCACCTTGCGGACAGGGCAGCCGAAGTTGATGTCGACGATGTCCGCGCCCGCGTCCTCGACCATGCGTGCGGCCTCGGCCATCACGCCGGGCTCGGCGCCGAAGATCTGAACCGCGAGCGGGTGCTCGTCGGCGGCGATGCGCAGGTAGCCGAGCGTGCGCTCGTTCTTGTACGAGAGCCCGGCGCAGCTGACCATCTCCGAGCAGACGAGCCCGGCGCCGAAGCGGCGGCCCTGTCGGCGGAAGGCCTGCACGCTGACCCCTGCCATGGGCGCGAGCACGAGGCGGGAGGGGATCTCGACGGCCCCGATTCGCCAGGATTCGTTGAGATCTACCTGCATAGAAGCCAAATCGTAGTCACGGATCCGGAGTTTGACGGATGGCGACACCGTAGGTACCATGCTCGGCCGCGACGGCGCCTATGCGCCGCGCATTTTTTCTGAGGAGGCACGAAAAGTGAAGGAAGTGATCCTCACTTCTGAGGGCTACAAGAAGCTCAAGGAGGAGATCGAGTTCCTGTCGAACGACAAGCGCCGCGAGGTTGCGGAGCGGATCCGCGTCGCGCGGCAGTTCGGCGACATCGCAGAGAACTCCGAGTACGACGACGCCAAGAACGACCAGGCGCTGCTCGAGCACCGCATCGCGGTGCTGGAGGAGAAGTTCGCCAACGCGCGGGTCATCTCCAAGAAGGACGTGGCCAAGGACGTCGTGTCCGTCGGCTCGCACGTGAAGCTGCGGGACGTGTCCGCGAAGGAGACCGTCGAGTACCACATCGTCGGCTCAGCCGAGTCGAACCCGTCCGAGAACAAGCTCTCGAACGAGTCCCCGGTCGGCAAGGCGATCCTGGGCAAGAAGAAGGGCGAGACCGTCGAGGTGCAAACGCCTCGCGGCAAGGCCCTGAAGTACAAGATCCTGGACATCAAAGCGGCGTAACGCCGACGGGGCGCGTCGCACTTTCGTAACAAGGGCCTGTCCCTTGTTAGGGCCTGTCCCTCGTGACGGGCGGCGCTTAGACTCGCGCGCTATGGCGTTGCCGAAGAGGTTTCCGGATCGGGAGGAGATTGCTGCCGTTCGCGTCGACGCGGATCGAAGTCGAGCCGGGCGAGGAAGCCGGCGAGCCGCGGCGCGTCGCTGGACGGGTCATGGCTCGGCGGGACATGGGGAAGCTCGTCTTCCTCGACCTCGTCGACCGCTCCGGGAAGATCCAGCTGCTCGTCGCCGAGGATCGCGCCGGGCCTGTCGACCTCGACCTCGGGGACATCGTCGGCGTCACCGGGATTCCCGCCAAGACGAAGCGCGGCGAGCCGTCGCTCGCGGTCACCGAGCTCGAGCTGCTCGCCAAGATCCGCCGGCCTCTGCCCGACACCTACCACGGGCTGACCGAGACCGAGACTCGCTACCGCCAGCGCTACCTCGACCTGCTGATGAGCGAGGACTCGCGCCGCGACTTCGAGGTGCGCGCGCGGATGGTCGCCTCGATCCGCCGCTACCTCGACGGCCACGGCTTCGTCGAGGTCGAGACGCCGATCCTCCAGCCGCGCTACGGCGGCGCGCTCGCCGATCCGTTCGTCACGCGCTCGAACGAGCTCGACCAGACGCTCTACCTCAGGATCGCGACCGAGCTCTATCTCAAGCGGCTCATCGTCGGCGGGCTCGAGCGCGTCTACGAGCTGGGCCGCGACTTCCGCAACGAGAGCGTGTCCTACAAGCACGCGCCCGAGTTCACGATGGTCGAGTGGTACGAGGCCTACGCGGACTACGAGGACACGATGCGGCGGATCGAGGAGCTCGTCGAGACCGTCGCGCGCGAGACGATCGGGACGACGAAGGTCACGTTCCGCGGGCACGAGGTCGACCTCGCCGCGCCGTGGAAGCGCGTCAAGCTCGTCGAGCAGCTCGAGGAGCGCGGGCTCTGGACGCGTGACGAGGCCGAGCTCCGCAGGCTCCTCGACGAACGGGGCGTGGACACGAGCGCGAACGACACGTGGAGCAAGCTCGTCGACCACGCGCTCAGCCACTTCGTCGAGCCCGAACTGATCCAGCCGACGATCCTCCACGACTACCCGGTCGAGGTCTCGCCGTTCGCGCGGCCGACGGACGACGACCCGTCGATCGTCGAGCGCTTCGAGTTCTTCGTCGGCGGGATGGAGCTCGGGAACGCGTTCACGGAGATCAACGACCCCGACGAGCAGGCCGAGCGCTTCGCCCAGCAGGCTGCGGACGCGCAGGGACAGCAGGGCGACCCGGACTACGTCGAGGCGCTCGCGTACGGGATGCCGCCGACGGGCGGGCTCGGCCTCGGGATCGACCGGCTGGCGATGGTGCTCACCGGCAAGGAGAACATCCGCGACACGATCCTCTTCCCGGCGCTGCGCGAGCGGGACTAACGTTCGTCGACCGTGGGCTCGAGCGACGAGTTCGACGTCGTGGTCATCTGCAGCGGCAATCGCTTCCGCAGCCCGATCGCGGAAGCCGTCCTGCGGCGCGAGGCCGAGGGCCTTCCGGTCCGCGTCCGCTCGTTCGGGACGATGGACCTGCCGCTCGCGGGCACGCGCTCTCAGAGGCGATCGAGCTCGCGCCGGGCTACGGCCTCGACCTGAGGTCGCACCGGTCCCGCCCGGTCGCGGGAGAGAACCTGAGCGGCGCCGACCTCGTAATCGGCTTCGAGCAGATCCACGTCGCGATGGCCGTCATCAGTGCGCGGCGCGCAGCGTGAGCGGACGTTCCTGATCACCGAGCTGGTCGCCGGCCTTGACGAAAGCGCGCCTTCGCAAGAGGACGGCGTCGTCGAGCGGGCGCGGCGCCGCGGTGCGGCAAGCCGACGAGGCGCGGAAGGCCTGCGAACCGGGACTCCGCAGGAGATCGCAGACCCGATCGGCGGGCCGGCTGCGGGCTACCGGAAGACAGCGGACGAGGTGTACCGGCTGACGACCCGGGTGGCCGAGCTCCTCTTCCGCTAGCCTCGCCGGAGCCGATGCGGACGCTCTCGATCACGTCCGCGAGGATCCCGTCGAGCCCGATCGTGGGCTCCCAGCCGATCGCCTGCTCGATCTTCCCGATCGCAGGCGCGCGGTGGAACATCTCCTCCGTCACGCCGCCCTCGAAAACCTCGTCGTAGGGCACGAAGACGAGCTCGGAGCCCGACCCCGTGACCTCGAGCACGCGCTCGGCGAGTGCCCGGATCGTGATCCGGTCGGTCGAGCCGACGTTGTAGATCTCACCGTCCGCGAGCTCGAGCAGGCCTTTGAGCGCGCGCACGACGTCCGAGACGTGGCAGAAGCACCGCGTCTGGCTTCCGTCGCCGTGGATCTCGAGCGGCTCGCCCGGCCAGCGCGTTCTGCACGAAGCGCGGGATGACGTTCCCGTAGCGGCTGTTCTGCCGCGGACCGACCGTGTTGAAGAGGCGCGCGATCACGCAGTGCAGGCCGTGCTCGTGGCGCAGCGCCAGCGCGAGGAACTCGTCCAGCGCCTTCGTGTCGGCGTACGCCCAGCGCTTCGCGGTCGTCGGCCCGTAGATCCGCTGCGCGTTCTCCTCGAGCAGGACGTCTTCCGGATGATTGCCGTAGACCTCGGAGCTCGACGCGATGAGCACCGGCTTCTCGAAGCGCGCGCAGTAGTCGAGCACGTTCTCGGCGCCCTGCACGTTCGTGAGCAGCGTGCGGCCGGGCTGCTCGACGATCAGGCGTACGCCGACGGCAGCGGCCAGGTGGTAGACGACGTCGCACCGGTGCACGAGCTCGCTGACGACGGACTGCGAGAGCACGGAGTCGACCACGAGGTGGAAGCCCTCGCGGTCGCGGAGCCGAGAGATGTTCGCCTCCTCGCCCGTCGAGAGGTCGTCGAGGGCAAAGACCTCCAAGCCTTCGTCGAGGAGGAGCTCGGAGAGGTGCGAGCCGATGAAGCCGGCACCGCCGGTGACCAAAGCCCGCATGCGCGCTCAAGATTAACGGCGCCCGCTCGGACCGCTCGAGCCCGTGCGCAGGTCGTAAAGCCTTTGTGAAACCGTGCCGATTGACTCATATGGGTCTCCGGCAGCGACAGAGGCGTGAGCTAACATGACCCTCAGTCCGTCGTTCTACCGTTAGGGAGCGGTTGATCTCTTGTTCGAACGTTTCACCGAGAGAGCGCGCCAGGTAGTCGTCCTCGCACAGGACGAAGCCAGGGCGCTCAAGCACAACTACATCGGCACCGAGCACATCCTCCTCGGCCTCCTCCGGGAGGAGGAGGGGCTCGCCGCGCGCGTGCTGGAGTCTCTGGACATCACCGTGGAAGAGGTACGGGCCCAGATCGCCCGCATCGTCGGCCAGGGCGACGAGGTGACGACCGGCCAGATCCCGTTCACCCCGCGCGCGAAGAAGGTGCTCGAGCTCGCGCTGCGCGAGGCGCTCTCGCTGGGTCACAACTACATCGGCACCGAGCACATCCTCCTCGGCCTCGTCCGTGAGAACGAGGGCGTCGCCGCGCGGATCCTGCTCGACTTCGACGCCGACGCCGAAAAGATTCGCAACGAGATCATCCGCATGCTCTCCGGCCCGGGCCGGCGCCAGCAGGGCGGGGGCCAGGGAACCGGCGAGAAGGCGAAGAGCTCGAAGCTCCTCGACCAGTTCGGCCGCAACCTGACGCGGCAGGCCGCCGAGGGCAAGTCCGACCCCGTCGTCGGCCGCCAGACCGAGATCGAGCGCGTGATGCAGATCCTCTCGCGCCGCCAGAAGAACAACCCCGTGCTGATCGGCGAGCCGGGCGTCGGCAAGACCGCCGTCGTCGAAGGCCTCGCCCAGCGGATCGCCTCGGGCCAGGTGCCCGAGCTCCTGAAGGGCAAGCAGATCTACACGCTCGACCTGGCAGCCCTCGTCGCCGGCTCGAAGTACCGCGGCGAGTTCGAGGAGCGCCTGAAGAAGGTCATGAAGGAGATCATGCAGCGGGGCGACATCATTCTCTTCATCGACGAGCTCCATAACCTCGTCGGCGCCGGCGCGGCCGAGGGCGCGATCGACGCGGCCTCGATCCTGAAGCCGGCCCTCGCACGCGGCGAGATGCAGACGATCGGCGCGACGACGCTCGACGAGTACCGCAAGTACCTCGAGCGCGACGCCGCCCTCGAGCGCCGCTTCCAGCAGATCCGCGTCGAGGAGCCGTCGGTCGACGACACGGTCGAGATCCTGCGCGGCCTGCGCGACCGCTACGAGGCGCACCATCGCTGCAAGATCTCCGACGAGGCGCTGCACGCCGCGGCGATCCTCGCCGACCGCTACATCCAGGACCGCCACCTGCCCGACAAGGCGATCGACCTCATCGACGAGGCCGCGTCGCGCATGCGCATCAAGAACATGACCGCGCCGCCGCGCTACCGCGAGCTCGAAGAGGAGATCACGAAGGTCCGCGGCGAGAAGGAAGAGGCGATCGAGTCCCAGGAATTCGAGAAGGCCGCGTCGCTGCGCGACAAGGAGCGCAAGCTGACGCAGAAGAAGCGCGAGCTCGAGGAGAGCTGGCACGCCGAGGAGTCGGCCGACCAGCCGCAGATCGGCGAGGACGAGATCGCGGACATCGTCTCGATGTGGACGGGCATCCCGGTCTTCAAGCTGACCGAGGCCGAGTCGCAGAAGCTGATCCGCATGGAGGACGAGCTGCACAAGCGCGTCGTCGGCCAGGACGAGGCGATCGTCGCCGTGTCCAAGTCGATCCGCCGCGCGCGCGCGGGAATCAAGGACCCGAAGCGCCCGACCGGCTCGTTCATCTTCCTCGGCCCGTCGGGCGTGGGGAAGACCGAGCTTGCACGCACGCTCGCCGAGTTCCTGTTCGGCGACGAGGACGCGATGATCCAGGTCGACATGTCGGAGTTCATGGAGAAGCACTCCGTGTCCCGGCTCGTCGGCTCGCCTCCGGGCTACATCGGCTACGACGAAGGCGGCCAGCTGACCGAGGCCGTCCGCCGCAAGCCGTACTCGGTGCTCCTGCTGGACGAGATCGAAAAGGCGCATCCGGACGTGTTCAACATCCTCCTCCAGATCCTCGAGGAGGGGAAGCTGACCGACGCCCAGGGGCGCAAGGTCGACTTCCGGAACACGATCGTGATCATGACGTCGAACATCGGCGCGGCTTCCATCTCCAAGAATCAGTCGCTCGGCTTCTCGATCGGCGACGACTCCGGCCTGTCGTACGACGACATGAAGGAGCGCGTCATGAGCGAGCTCAAGAAGGTCTTCCGGCCCGAGCTCCTGAACCGAATCGACGAGGTCATCGTCTTCCACAAGCTGACGAAGGACGAGATCAAGGTCATCGTCGACCTGCTCATGAAGCGGCTGCGCGACCAGATGGGCGTGCACGCCGCGGACATCTCGCTGACCGAAGAGGCCAAGGAGCTGCTCGTCGAGAAGGGCTACGACCCGACCATGGGCGCGAGGCCGCTGCGCCGCGCGATCCAGCGCTACATCGAGGATCCGCTGGCCGACTTCGTGCTCGGGCAAGAGATCACCGCAGGCTCGACGATCCTCGTCGACAAGAAGCGCGACTCCGACGACGAGGTCGAGATCACCATCATCCCGGGCGCTCCGCCCGAGGACATGGACAAGGTCACCGTTCCGCCCGAGGAGCCCGTCGCCGAGGGCGACGACGACTCCGAAGAGCCGGCCGAATAGCCTTCGCGCCTAGCGCCAGCCCGATTCTTGCGCGTCAGAGCGTCGGAGCCTGACGTTTGAATCCCCTGGAACGAGGGATTGTGCGAAAACGCAATCACCCTTTATGGTGAGTTGGCGGCCGGAGCAGCTATGGCAAGTTCACGGTCGATTTGAATCAGGTAAACAAGGGATTGGGGGTACTGCGGCATGGGGTGGAACTGCGGAAAGGCGTGGAAGAGCGTGCGCGCTCGGACGAGAAGTGCTGGTCCGAGGGCGGATGTCGTGGCTTGTTGCGGCGGGAATCGTGCTCTCGGCCCTGTTTCTCGCGCCGGCGGCAACGTCAGGGACGAACAGCATTGGGCCAGGGAGTCTCGACCGGCCGACGGGCGGACTGCCGCAACACCGGCGATGCGCTGAATCGCACGAAGTGGAAGGTGCAGGTCGGGGACTCGATCACTGCACAGATCCAGGACGTCGACGATCCGAATCTCCAGGGCGCGACCGAGGCGGATGTCGTGATCAAGAGCTCCGAGCGCGGCAACACCACGGTTCGCGGCACGAAGTCCGGGACGACGATCACGTTCTCCTGGGACGTGCCGATGACTGCCTGCGCGACGATGGTCGTCGCCTACGGGCCGGTGGGATCGAATCCCGATCGGGAACAACTCGAACAACGACATCATCCGGACAGCTCTTCAATCCTCCGGGGCGTCAGGCGATCGCCGGCTTCGCGGCTGTGGACGGGAGCGGCAACGTGGTCGGCTGCAACAATTGGCCGCCGCCGCCGCCGCCGCCGCCTCCGCCGCCACCGCCTCCGCCTCCGCCACCACCGCCTCCGCCTCCGCCACCGCCTCCGCCTCCGCCACCTCCGCCTCCTCCTCCGCCACCACCGCCTCCGCCTCCGCCTCCGCCACCGCCACCGCCTCCGCCTCCGCCACCTCCGCCTCCTCCTCCTCCGCCTCCTCCGCCACCACCGCCTCCGCCACCGCCTCCGCCTCCTCCGCCACCTCCGCCTCCGCCTCCGCCACCGCCTCCGCCTCCGCCACCGCCTCCGCCTCCGCCACCTCCGCCTCCGCCTCCGCCTCCGCCACCACCTCCGCCTCCGCCTCCGCCTCCGCCTCCGCCTCCTCCGCCACCTCCTCCGCCACCACCGCCTCCGCCTCCGCCACCTCCGCCACCTCCGCCTCCGCCACCACCACCGCCTCCGCCACCGCCGCCACCGCCACCTCCGCGGAAGATCAAGCACAAGAAGCGGTGCCCAAAGGGCATGAAGCGCGCGCACCTCAAGCACGGCAAGCTGGGCAAGTGCAAGCGCGTGAAGCGGGCGAAGGGGATCGTCTTCAAGCGGCCTCCGTTCACCGGCTAGAGCTCGAGACAGGACCGGCGCGCCGAAAGCGCGCCGGTCCTTCTCTGTAAGCGCTCGCCGACGCCTCTATGCTGGAGCGGTGAGCGAGACCAAGTTCGTGCTGCCCGAGTCGGAGATCCCGACCGGCTGGTACAACATCGCGTCCGACATGCCGAACCGGCCGCAGCCGGTCCTCCATCCGGGGACGGGCGAGCCGGTCGGCCCCGACGACCTCGCGCCTCTCTTCCCGATGGAGCTGATCCTCCAGGAGGTCAGCACCGACTCCGAGGTCGCGATACCGGACGAGGTGCGCGACATCTACAAGCTCTGGCGGCCGACGCCGCTCTATCGCGCGGAACGACTGGAACGCTCGATCGGCACGAGGTCACGGATCTTCTACAAGTACGAGGGCGTCAGCCCCGCGGGGAGCCACAAGCCGAACACCGCGGTCGCGCAGGCCTACTACAACAAGGCGGAGGGCCGCGACGCGCCTCTCGACCGAGACCGGCGCCGGCCAGTGGGGCAGCGCGCTCGCCTTCGCGTGCAAGCTCGTCGGGCTCGAGTGCAAGGTCTACATGGTCAAGGTCTCGTACGAGCAGAAGCCGTTCCGGCGCTCGCTGATGCACGTCTGGGGCTCGGAGGTCGTGGCGAGCCCGTCCGACGAGACCGAGGCGGGCCGCAAGGTGCTCGCGGAGCACCCGGACTCTCCGGGCAGCCTCGGGATCGCCATCTCCGAAGCCGTCGAGGACGCGGCGGGTCGCGACGACACCGCGTACTCGCTCGGCAGCGTCCTCAACCACGTCCTGCTGCACCAGACGGTGATCGGCCAGGAGGCGCTCAAGCAGATGGAGCTCGCAGGCGCGTTCCCGGACGTCGTGATCGGCTGCGTCGGCGGCGGCTCGAACTTCGCCGGGCTCGCGTTCCCGTTCCTGCGCGAGAAGATCGCCGGCAAGGAGATCGACGTCCTCGCCTGCGAGCCGGCCGCCTGCCCGACGCTCACGCGCGGGCCCTTCGCCTACGACTTCGGCGACACGGTCGGCCTGACCCCGCTCGTCCCGATGCACACGCTCGGCCACGACTTCGTGCCGGCGCCGATCCACTCGGGCGGCCTCCGCTACCACGGCGTCGCGCCGCTCATCTCGCAGCTGGTGCTGGACGGGATGATCCGCGCCGAGGCGTACCTGCAGAAGGACGTCTTCACCTCGGCGGTCGAGTTCGCAGGCGTGGAGGGGATCGTCCCGGCGCCCGAATCGGCCCACGCCATCCACGGAGCGATCGGAGCGGCACGCCAGGCCGACGAGGCGGGCGAGGAGAAGACGATCCTCTTCAACCTCTCCGGCCACGGCCACTTCGACATGGCCGCGTACGACAACTTCTTCGCCGGGAAGCTGGAGGACGTCGCGCTCGACGAAGGCGAGATCGAGCGCGCTCTGAAGGCGATCGAAGGCCTGCCCCAGCCGGCCTAAGCGCCGTTCCGTTTTCGGGCAACGCCCGGAAATTGACACGTCTGAAACAAGGGTGTAGCTTCAAAGGCCCTGCGGGGTAACGGGGGAGAGAAGGAGAAGGGTTCTGGGGCAGCGAGTCTCAGACCTGCGGCGACGCCAGAGCCCTAAGGGTTCCGGGCACCGCCTGCGCGGGCTCCTTCTCGGCGGCCTTGGTGTAGTCGTCTTCCTGCTGCCCGCGGGCGCGAGCGGGCGACCCGCGCACCCAACTGTCGGGACGGTCACGCCGATCATCTACGGGACGCAGGGCGCCAACGGCTGGTACGTGACCAACGTCACCGTCAACTGGGTGGTCGCAGCCGCTCGGGTACCTGACGACCGAGGGCTGCGACGCGCGGACGATTGCCACAGACACGGTCAACACCGACCTGACATGCACCGCGCACGTGGAGCGACGGCGCCGTATCCGTCGACGATCCACATTCATCGCGACGCGACGCCTCCGACGGTGGCCGTCGCCCCCGACCGCGCACCCGACGCGAACGGTTGGTACAACCACGCGGTCGCTTTCACCTACAGCGGGCGCCGATCGCGACCTCGGGGGTCGCGGCCTGTAGCCGCGTCGCGTACGCCGGTCCCGACAATCACGAACGCGTCCGTCACGGGCACGTGCAGTGACAACGCCGGGAACGTCGACGTCCGTCGACGCACGGCGCTCAAGTACGACGCGACTCCGCCCAAGATCAAGAAGTTCGAGCCTCAAGGCTCGCAAGGGCGGCGCTCGGCTGCACTGGACGGACTCGGCGGACGTGAAGTCCGTCGAGATCCTGCGCGCGCCCGGCCTGAAGGGTGCTGCGCAGAGCGTCGTCTTCAGCGGCGCCAGGCCTGTCGAACGGCTGGGTCGATCGCGGCCTCAGGCCCGGCCGCGAGTATCGCTACCAACTGACGGTCTCCGACGACGCGGCCAACAAGACGACGAAGACGATTGACTTCGTCGCTCGCGGAGCGCTGCTCGACCCGGCTCCCGGCGAGCGGGTCACGAAGCCGCCGCTCCTCGTCTGGACGGCCGTTCGCGGAGCCAGCTACTACAACGTCGTGCTCGTCCGGGGCCGGCGCGTGTTCAGCGCGTGGCCCACGAGCGCGCGGCTGAAGATGCCGCGCGCCTGGACGTACCACGGCCGTCGTTACAAACTGCGGTCGGGCTCGTACCGCTGGTTCGTGTGGCCCGGATTCGGCTCGCTCTCTGCCGGGCGATACGGGAAGATGCTGGGCGGCAGCACCTTCACGTTCGGAGGCCCGGGCTAGGAGGCGGCGATGCGCGGACACCGCCTGCTGCTCGTCCTCGGTGTCTGCGCGCTGCTGGTGACGCCGAGCGCGGGCGGCGGCCCGATGGTCCCGGGCGACCCGACGCCGCCGGTGGTCACGCCGCACTTCTTCGGGACGCAGGGCCTGAACGGCTGGTGGGTGTCGAACGTGACGCTCAACTGGACGGTCGAGGATCCGGAGTCGCAGATCCTCGAGACCCGCGGCTGCGACGCGGTCACGCTCACCACCGACACCGTCGGCACCTCGTTCACGTGCTACGCGAGGAGCGACGGCGGCGAGACCCAGGTCACGGTCACGATCAGGCTCGACAGGACCGGGCCCGTCGTCACCGCCACGCCGTCCCGCTCGCCCGATTCGAACGGCTGGTACAACCACGGGCTCTCGGTCGGCTTCAGCGGCACCGACGCGACCTCGGGGATGGATTCCTGCGTCCCGCCGCAGAGCTACTCGGGCCCGGACAACGCCAACGCCTCGGTCGCCGGCTCCTGCCGCGACCGGGCGGGGAACGTGACCGTCAGGAACTTCGCGCTGAGCTACGACGCGACCGCGCCGACCGTGACCGGGGCGAGCGCGTCGCGCTCGCCGGACCGGAACGGCTGGTACAACCACGCGCTGACGGTCACCTTCGCGGGGACCGACGCGACCTCGGGGATCGACACCTGCACGCAGACGTCCTACTCCGGCCCCGATTCTGCCAACGCATCGGTCAGCGGCGTCTGTCGCGACCTCGCCGGGAACACGAGCTCGAGCAGCAACTTCGGCTTCCAGTACGACGACACCGGGCCGGCGGTGACCGCGACGCCGTCGCGCAGCCCCGATTCGAACGGCTGGTACAACCATCCCCTGACGGTCGGCTTCAACGGCACGGACGCGACCTCGGGCCTGGACACGTGCAGCGCGCCGCAGAACTACTCCGGCCCCGACAACGCGAACGCCTCGGTCACCGGTTCCTGCACCGACCGGGCCGGAAACAGCACGCAGCGCACGTTCGGGCTCAGCTACGACTCGACGGCGCCGCAGGTGACCGGGTCGAGCCCGTCGCGGAGCCCGGATTCGAACGGCTGGTACAACCACGCGTTCACGGTCACCTTCGCGGGCACCGACGCGATGTCCGGGATCGACACGTGCACGCAGACGACGTACTCGGGGCCTGACGACCCGACGGGAACCGTCAACGGCACGTGCCGCGACCGCGCGGGCAATACGAGCGCGAGCAGCGCCTTCAACTTCCAGTACGACGCCACGGGCCCCGTCGTCACGGCCACTCCGAGTCGGGCTCCCGATTCGAACGGCTGGTACAACCATGCGCTCTCGGTCGGCTTCGCGGGCACGGACGCGACCTCGGGGATGGACGAGCTGCGTGCCGGCGCAGGGCTACTCGGGCCCGGACTCGGCAGAACGCCTCGGTTTCCGGCTCCTGCCGTGACCGGGCTGGGAACTCGACGGTCAGGGTGTTCTCGCTCAGCTACGACGCGACCGCGCCGACGGTGACCGGGGCGAGCGCCTCGCGCGGGCCGGACCACGGCGGCTGGTACAACCACACGCTCTCGATCGCCTTCACCGGGGCGGATGCGACCTCGGGCATCGACTCGTGCACGCAGGCGAGCTACTCGGGCCCCGACTCGGCCAACGCCTCGGTCTCCGGCACCTGCAGTGACCGGGCGGGGAACACGAGCGCGAGCTCGAGCTTCGGCTTCCAGTACGACGAGACGGCCCCGTCGTGACGGCGACTCCCTCGCGCAGCCCGGACTCGAACGGCTGGTACAACCATGCGCTCTCGGTCAGCTTCGCCGGCACGGACGCGACCTCGGGGATCGACTCCTGCGTCCCGCCGCAGGGCTACTCCGGCCCCGACTCGCAGAACGCCTCCGTCTCCGGCTCCTGCGTCGACCACGCCGGGAACACGAGCGTGCGCTCGTTCGCGCTCAGCTACGACGGGACCGGTCCGACGGTCACCGCCACTCCCGGACGCAATCCCGATTCGAACGGCTGGTACAACCACGCGCTGACCGTCTCCTTCAGCGGCACCGACGCGACGTCGGGCATGGACTCCTGCGTCGGCCCGCAGACCTACTCAGGGCCGGATTCGCAGGAACGCCTCGGTCTCGGGCTCCTGCCGCGACCGCGCCGGGAACACGACCGTACGAAGTCTTCTCGCTCGAGTACGACGCCACCGGGCCGGTCGTGACTGCGACTCCGGGCCGCGCTCCCGACTCGAACGGCTGGTACAACCACGCGCTCCTCGTCACCTTCGCCGGGACGGATGCCGACGTCGGGGGTCGACACGTGCGTGCCGCCGCAGACGTATTCCGGGCCCGACGACGAGAACGCCTCGGTCAGCGGCTCCTGCGTCGATCGGGCGGGGAACACGACCACGCAGGCGTTCGGGCTCAGCTACGACGCCACCGGCCCCGTGGTGACGGCGACTCCGAGTCGGGCTCCCGATTCGAACGGTTGGTACAACCATGGGCTCTCGGTCGGCTTCGCGGGCACGGATGCGACCTCGGGCCTGGACAGCTGCGTGCCGGCGCAGTCCTACGCGGGCCCCGATTCGGCGAACGCGTCGGTGCTCGGGCTCGTGTCTCGATCGGGCGGGGAACTCGACGGTCGAGCGTGTTTGCGCTCAGCTACGACGCGACCGCGCCGACGGTGACCGGGGCGAGCGCCTCGCGCGGGCCCGACCACGACGGCTGGTACAACCACACGCTCTCGATCGCCTTCGCCGGTGCGGATGCGACCTCGGGGATCGATTCCTGCACGCAGGCGAGCTACTCGGGCCCCGACTCGCAGAACGCCTCGGTCTCCGGCACCTGCCGTGACCGGGCGGGGAACACGAGCGCGAGCTCGAGCTTCGGCTTCCAGTACGACGAGACCGGCCCGGTCGTGACCGCGACCCCGTCGCGCAGCCCGGACTCGAACGGCTGGTACAACCACGCGCTCTCGGTCAGCTTCGCCGGCACGGACGCGACCTCGGGGATCGACTCCTGCGTTCCGCCGCAGGCCTACTCCGGCCCCGACTCGGCAGAACGCCTCGGTCTCCGGCTCCTGCGTCGACCATGCAGGGAACACGAGCGTCCGCTCGTTCGCCCTCAGCTACGACGGCACGGCGCCGCAGGCGTTCGGCGTTCCGGCCCGCCAGCCGGACTCGAACGGCTGGTACAACCAGGCGATCCGGGTCGCGTTCGACGGCACGGACGCAACGTCGGGGATCGACTCCTGTACCGCGCCGCAGGTCTACTCGGGCCCGGACGCCGCGAACGCGTCGTTCAGCGGGGACTGCACCGACCGAGCCGGCAACACCAGCGCCGCCGCGACGTTCTCGCTCGGCTACGACGCCACGGCTCCGCAGGTCGCGGCGACTCCGGGCCGGGCTCCCGACGCGAACGGCTGGTACAACCACGCGCTGACGGTCGCTTTCAGCGGCGTGGACGCCACCTCGGGCATCGACAGCTGCACGCAGGGCCACGTACTCGGGCCCGGACAACCCGGTTGCCTTCGTCGGCGGCTCGTGCCGCGACCGGGCCGGCAACCAGGGCACGGCGAGCATCGCGGTCAAGTACGACGGGACCGCGCCTGCGGTCATGATGCTCGTGCCGAAGCCGGGCAAGCGCACGGCCGAGCTGATCTGGCGGACGACGCCCGACGCGCAGTCGGTGGAGCTTCTGCGCTCTCCGGGGCTGAACGGCGAGGCGCAGAGCGTCGTCTTCCGCGGCGCCGGATCCGCGACGAGCTACCTCGACACGGGGCTCCGGCCGGGGCGCGAGTACCAGTACCGCCTCGGCGCGGTCGACCAGGCGGCGAACGAGGGCACGAAGACGCTCGACTTCGTGGCTCGTGGGGCGCTGCTCTTCCCCGGCCCGGGCGAGCAGGTCGCGAAGCCGCCGCTCCTCGTCTGGACGGCCGTGCGCGGCGCCAGCTACTACAACGTCGTTCTCGTCCGCAGCCACCGCGTATACAGCGCGTGGCCCGTGCGCGCCCGCCTTCAGCTGCCGCGCTCCTGGAAGTATCGAGGCCGGAAGTTCAAGCTGCGGCCGGGCACCTACCGCTGGTACGTGTGGCCGGGTCGCGGCAAGCTCTCCGCCGGGCGCTACGGCAAGCTGCTCGGCGCCAGCTCGTTCGTCGTGAAGCGCTAGCTCTGGTCTCGGATCGCCCGCGCCGACATGGCGAGGAAGGCCGCGTCGCCCAGGACGAGGAACAGGAGGGCGAGCCCGCCGAGGAAAAGAAGGCGATTCGACTCGCTCGTGCCCGCCGGAGCAGCGACGAGCGCGAGCCCGGCCGCCGGCCGGATCGTGTGTGCGAGCGCTCGGACCGCGGTCTTCACGCGGTGGGTGGCCCTGGGCGGGGCAGGTGGGCGCGCGTGCGGCTTCGGCCGTGCGCTGGTGGCCGGCCGTTGCTGTGGCGGGGCGGACGTCGTCGAAGCGATGACCGGACGCGACGTCGTCGCTGGGGTGACAGATGTGGTCGTCGACGTCGTTGCGGTGCTCGTGCTGGGCGTGCTCGGAGCAGTGGCCCGTGCGACGGGGGCGGGCTCAGGGCCGAGCCTGGACGGCGCCTTCACCGGAGGTCGCTCCGGGCCCGCGGCACGAACCGTCGCGGGCGCAGCTGCCAGACCAAGTGAAACGAGCACGGCAACGAGGAGTCCCCGTGTGAGCCGCAGTCGCTGAGCTTCGACCGTCAAAACCGTCCCCCTCCTGCCTTGTCATAGTGGTACTAGCCGATCCGCGCGGTGGTTGTCAAACCCTCCTGTGCAGGGGTTTTTCAGGACGGAGCGCTGCTCGAGGGCCTCATCCGGAAGCGGGTCGCCCAGAACCAGACGGCGAGGAACGCCAGGTAGACGAGGCCTAGCGTCGCTCCGATCCGAATCATCAGCCGTGGATCTCTGCCGTTCTCAGACCCGATCTGCCGACCGATCGACCGGTCGTTTGGCGGACTGATCCGATCATTCGAACGAACTGAGAGTTTGAATCATGACTTTCGAGGTTGAATTCGGTGAATGAGAGGTGAAAAGACGTGATATCACTCGTCGCTGAAATAGAGTTGGCGAATTCGCGGGATCGGCTCAACGAAGCCGAAACAGGCGCTGAGCTCCGGCCCACACGGTGATACTGCCGGGCCCTCGAGACCGTGATACTGCCCCATTTCTGCCGTTTGCAGCCGCTCCTGTCGGCGGTCCGGCTCTCGCTGGGGCAGCCCCGGCGGCAACCGGCGCAAAGTATGCGACGGAGGCCGCGAGCACGATCGACGTCAGACCGAGTCTGGACCGCCGAAGCTGTCGGCGCCGGTCGACTGTGACGTGAGATACAAGCGGTCGTGAGAATCTTGGTTCCGATAATTCGAAACCTACCCACCGCCGAAACGGATAAGTCATAGATCGATACAACATTGCTGTCGACTTGTCGCGAATCGCGAGCTATTATCGAACGAGAAAGGAGGTAGGCGTTTCAAGATGGCAGTGATGGAAGTCGCCTTCCGGGCGGCGCCGAGACGGGGAACGGCACGGCCGCGGAGCACGGTCGAGAGACCGAGTGCTGCGAGCGTCATGTCGTCGCGCGCCCTGCTGCACGCCTACCACCGGCAGGGAGATCTCGGCGCCCGCGACCGGCTGATCGAGGACTACCTGCCGCTCGTACGGCGGATCGCGCGGCAGCATGCCGGGCGCGGAGAGCCGCTCGAGGACCTCGTCCAGGTCGGCTCGATCGGCCTGATCAACGCCATCGACCGGTTCGACCTCGACCGAGGGGTCGATCTCGCGGCCTACGCGATCCCGAGCATCGTCGGCGAGATCAAGCGGCACCTTCGCGACCGAGTCGGTCCGATCCGCATCCCGCGCCGGCTCCAGGAGGTCAACGCCTCGCTGAACGCGGGCGCCGCCGGGCTGGGAGCGAAGCTGCAGCGGCCCGCGACGGTCGCCGAGCTCGCTCGCGAGGCCGGCGTCGAGCACGAGCTGGCGCTCGAGGCGCTCAAGGCCCAGCGCGCGCACGAGCCGGTTTCACTCTCCGAAGACGGGAACGGCGAAGGGGGAGCTGAAGTCGTCGGCCGAGGGCGGGTACGAGACGGGCGAGGACCGTGCGCTCCTGGCCAGAGGGTTCCGCGCCCTCGACCAGCGGGAGCGGCGGCTCCTCCACCTCGCCTACTTCGCGGGCATGAGCCAGGCGCGGATCGCGGGCGAGGTCGGCATCTCGCAGATTCACGTCTCGCGCCTCACGCGCCGGGCGCTCGAGAAACTGCGCGTCGAGGTCGGCTCGGACTAGAAACCGATCGTCGCCCGGTCCCGTACGTGCTCTTTGTTGCACCGAGGCGTAATATTTGAGCCTGTGAGAAGAAGGAGGGAATGGTGAAGCGGCAGACAAGCGCGGTCGATCGCTATCTCGACCTCCCGTACCACATCACCCTGGTGCAGGACGGCGAGGAGAACGGCGGGAAGTGGGTCGCCGCCGCCGAGGAGCTTCCCGACTGCACGAGTCGCGCGGACACGGCCGAGGAGGCGATCGCCGGTCTCAAGGGCGCGATGGCCGACTGGATCGCCGTGGCGCTGAAGGAGGGTCGGGACATTCCCGAGCCCAGGTCGGAGGCGACGCCGAGCGGGCGTCTGCTCCTGCGCATGCCACGGACGCTGCACGCGGCGCTGACGAAGGCGGCCGAGCGCGAGAACGTGAGCCTGAACCAGTTCATCACGGATTCGCTCGCGAGCGTCGTCGGCTGGAGGCGCGGACCGACGGCGGCGGAGGCCAGCACTCCGGCGCCGATCAACCAGGAGCCAGGTGCGGGCGGTTTGACCGCGGCGCCGCTCTCGAGCTCGCCGCGACCCGCGCAGCCTCGCCGGTCATGGCGGGTGCGGCCGCAGCTTCTGACCGCCGCGCTCACGGCGAACTTCGTGCTCGTCGCGATCGCAGGCACGATCGCGATCCTCGTCCTCATCGCCGCGCGGCCCTAGCGGCAGCTCAGGCGGTTTCACGGCGAGGGCGCGCCCGCCGCAACGGGCCTGCGAGCGCGGCCAGCACGTCGAGGTCGCCGCGATGGGGGACGAGCATCGTCCGCCACGGGAACGGGCTCACGCGGCGGTACGTGAGCAGCGCCGTCGCGCCGCCGACCAGGAACGCCACGCTGGCCGCGGCGGCCGCTCCCGTCGCCCCGTAGGGCGGTATCAGCGCGAGATCGAGGGCGAAGCCGACGACGAGCGACACCATCGGCCCCAGAGACGACAAGCCCGGGTGAGGACGACCCGACGAGGGCGCTCGAGAAGACGGCGCTGGTCGCGTAGCCGAACGTGCCCGGCAGCAGCCACAGGAACGGGATGACCGACTCGTCGAAGGCGTCGCCGAACACGGCCGGTAGCACGAAGGGCCCGAGGAGCGCTGCGACGGCCACTCCGGCTGCGGTCACGAAGATCACCGAGCGGAATGCGCGCAGCGTCTCCTGGCCCCGGCGCGTGGGCTCCGTCCGTGCGATCAAAGGAAGCAGCGCAGTCGCCGCCGAGGACGGCAGGTACAGCAGCACCTCCGAGACGTTGACCGCGACCGCGTAGAAGCCGAGGGCCGCCTCCGTCGTCAGGAAGCCCATCAGGATCTGGTCGGTCCGGAAGTTCAGGAACCGCGCGAGGCTCCCGACCCAGAGCCGGAGCCCGAACCCGATCTCCTCGACCAGCAACCGCCGGTCCGGGAGGCCGACGATCGTCCCGCGCCTCGAGAGCGAGATCAGGACGACCGCGCGCAACGCCTCCGTCGCCGTCCACGCCAGCGCTGCGCGGCCCACCGTGAGCCCCGGGCCGGCCCAGAGGACGAACACGAGCCCCGCGTAGACCCACGACGCGCAGCCGGTGATGAACGCCAGCTGGCGCAGCCGCTCGACGCCGATGAGAAACGAGTAGCCGGCTTCCCCCACCGCGCAGGAGACGATTCCGAACGCGAGGATGACGAGCTCCGGTGTGCCCACGCCCGCGGGTTCGATTCCGCTCAGCGAGAGCCCGAGGAACGCAAGCGTTCCGGCTATCAGGCCGGCGCTCAGGAAGTACACGAGCGCATTCGCGAGTAGGACGGGCCGTCTGGCCGGGTGCCGCGCCGAGAGCACCGTGGTCGCCTCACCGACTCCGAGCCCGGCCATGTGGGCGACGACGAGCGCCGCGACCGTGATGAAGGCGACCGTCCCTCGGCCGGCCGGCCCGAGGCCGCGGGCGACGATCAGCACCGCGACGAAGTAGCCGCCGTTGCCGCCGATCTTCGCCCAGAAGAGGTTCGCCGATCCGGTCGCGAGCGGGTCCCAGCCACGCACGGCCGCCTCGGGCTTTCCAGCCCTCATCGTCAACGAGCGCCGCAGGACGTGCTGGTCGAGTTGCCGCTCAGCCGGTTCCGTCTCGGCACGGCCCGCGCGCCGCTTTCGTCGTAGGCCGACTGTTCGCGGACGAGCGCCTCGTCGCCGGCCCCGCAGCCGAGGTTCCGGCGGACGACGTTGTCGGACGTGCCCTGGAGGACGATCGCCGGCCGCGCACCGCCGACGAAGGTGTTGTCGACGATCTGGTTGCCGTCGCTCCCGACGTCGACGAACAGGCCGCCCTTGGCCGCGGAGACGATCCGGTTCGACGAGAACGTGTTGCGGGTCGAGCCCTGTCCGTCGTGCCACCACTCGACGTTGATCCCGGTCCGCGCACCCGAGACGACGTTCCTCGCGAAGAGCGAGTCGTTCGTCGAATGCTCGAGGTAGATCCCCGTGCGCGTGTCGCGGATCCTGTTCCCGACGACCGTCGTCCTCGTCGACGAGCCGACGGTCTCGATGCCGTCCCAGCGTGCACGCACGACCGTGTTGCCGATGATCGCGGCCTCGACGCCGCCGGTCCAGATGCCGCCCTCGTCCGTCCCGCACTTCGGCGTCGTGTTCGGCGCGTAGTAGCAGCGGTCGCGGGCCGGGTTGCGGATGTCGCTGACGACGTTGTCGAGCGCGAGGCCGTGCAGCGCGGCCGCGGGCCGCCCGTACTCACGCTGTGCGAGCAGGATCCCGTGCGACCGGAAGCCGCGGATGCGCGTGCGGATGACGCTCGTGTCGCGGGAACGGTCCGATCCGAGGGCGAAGACTCCGACCTGAGCGCTCCCGTCGCCTTCGATCACCGAGTCCTGCACGGAGACGTTCGAGTAGGCGCCCCAGACGTTCACGCCGTCCTGCCGTACGTGGGTCAGACGGAGCCGGCTCAGCCGCACGTTTCGGGAGCCGTCGAAGACCGCGACGGCAATTCCTCGGCCCGGCCCCGGGCCGCCGCCGTCGACGGTGAGGTTCGAGATCGCGATGTTCCGGCCTCGGGCGACGAGCACGGCGAAGTACGGACGCACTGGGAGCGGTGATGACGGTCCGCGGCCCCGAGCCGATGAGGCGGGCGCCGTCTCCGATCCTCACGTCGCTGAGGCGGTACTGCCCCGGCGCGAGGCGGACGGTGACGTGTCCGCGGCGCAGCGCTGCGAGCGCGCGCTCCAGGCCGTTGCCGGGCGACGTCGTCAGAGCCTGCGTCCGGAACCGATCGGTCGTGAGCGCGACCGGGCGGGTCGAGGACCGCCGGCCCGTGGTTGTCGACCGCGGCCACGGTGAGCGTGTGCCGACCGGGCCGGACGAGCCCCGGGTTCAGCGTGAGCGTGTACGGCGCGATCGTGTCCGAGCCGAGCGGCGCGCCGTCCAGCAGGAACGTCACGGCTGCGATGCGTCCCGAGCGAGCCGTGGCGCTCGCCTTCAGCGTCGTCGGGCGGCCGACCGTGCCGTGCGGCGCCGAGCAGCCCGACTGACGGCCCGCCGGACGGGGTACTTGAGAGGAAGGAGCCCGACGCGCGAGAATGTGACGGTTCACTGCGGCCATTCTGGCGAACGATCGCGAGAGTCACCACTGCCGCTGCAACGAGACATACGAGGGCCAACTGCCGCCGCTTTTGCGCCCCGGGACGAGAGCCAGCGCGGGGCGGAGAACATATGACGCGCCGTCGGTCGAGCGCTATCGTCAGAAGCCATGGCGGACCGGAGAGTGATGGACGACGGCGTTGGACGATACATAGCGCCCGAGCTTCCGCCGGACGATCCGGTCGAGGTCGGGCCGCTACTCTCGACGCCTTCAAGCGCAGCCGCTGGCTGATCGCGCTCATCGTCGTTCTGCGTCACGGCAGCGGTGTTCGTGATCTCGCTGCTCCTGCCCAAGACGTACCAGGCGACCTCGAAGCTCGCCCTCAATCCGACCGCACCGTCGGTGTCGTCGTCGACGGACGCGCAATCGACCCAGCGCGACCTCGCGACCGTGCGCGTCCTGCTCACGACACGGGAGCTGCTCGCCGCGGCGGCGAAGACCGGGCTCGCCGGGGAGACCGTCGACTCGCTTCGCAACAAGGTGACGGCGAGCGTCGACCAGGACGCGAACGTGATCAACATCGTCGGCACCGACGACACGGCCCGCGGCGCGGCTGCGATCGCCAACGGGGTCGCGGCCACGTTCCTGGCCCGCGAGCGGCGTCAGCAGCAGCGGCAGGCTGAAAAGCACGCGCAACGTCCTGAACAAGGAGATCGCCGACCTCCAGGCGTCGAGCACGCCGCTGAACGCGACCGCGATCGCGTCGCAGATCGCCACCGTCCGCCAGCAGTTGGTCGATCTCACCGTCTCCGCGAACAGCGGGCCCTGCGCTGCAGCTCGCCGAGCGCGCGCAAGCGCCCAGCTCGCCCAGCTCGCCGCGGCCCGTCCGCAACGCGATCTTCGGGCTCTTCGCGAGCCTGTTCATCGCCGCGCTGGTCGTCCTCGCGCGGGCGCAGCTCAGGCCGCGCGTGAGCGGCTCCCGGGAGCTGGGCCGGCTGCTCGACCTGCCCGTGATGGTCGAGGTCCCGTTCGTGCGGCGGCGATTCGGCCACTCCCCGAACACCCTGAGCGCGATCGAGTACGAGGCCTACCAGACGCTCCAGGCGTCGCTTCGGATGCAGCTTCCGCCGGACAGCCAGCGAACCGTCCTCGTGACCAGCGCGCTGCACGGGGAAGGCAAGACCGAGGTGACCGCGGCGCTCGGCCTCGTTCTCGCTCAGGCGGGCCAGAGGACCTGGCTCGTGTCCGCGGACATGCGCTGGCCGCGGCTCCACGAGCTCTTCGACGTCGCCCAGACCCCCGGGCTCGCCGAGGTGCTCGCCGGCGGCCGCCAGGGTGAAAGCGCAGTCACCGTCGGCGCCCGCCAGGGCTCGCGGGAGAACGGAGGCCGCCTGCACGTGCTCGCCAGCGGCCAGAGGCCGCCGGACCCGGCGCAGCTCCTCGCCGGAGGCGCGCTCGACGGCTTCTTCGACGACATCAAGGAGTCCGAGTACGACTACGTGCTCCTCGACGGGCCGCCGCTCCTCGGGCTCGTCGACAGTCAGGTGCTCGCCCAACGGGTCGACGGGGTGATCGTCGTCTGTCGGCCGGATCGGCTGACCTCGGGGAACGCGATCGACATGCGTGAGCTGCTGCAACGGCTTCGGGCTCCTGCTCTCGGCCTGGTCGTCATCGGCGGCCGAAGCTCGCCGATCTCCTATTTCGAGAGCTAGCCGGCGACCACGCCTGCCCGGGTGAGCCCTGGACCGGCCGTGCGGCGCCCGCCCAGATGAGCGCGGCGAGCAGCCAGAAGTGCCGCCAGTGCAGCGTGTCGATGAACACGCTGTTCGCGAGCAGCCCGCACCAGGCCGCGAGTAACGCGGCCGAGCCGATGCCGTAGGTGTCGCGGCCGAGGATCGCGTTGCGGCTCGCGAACATGAGCGTCAGGAGCAGCAGCGCGAGCAGGACGAGCAAGCCGAGCACGCCCTCCTCGGAGAGCGCGCGGACGTAGGTGCTGTGCGCGGAGATCGGCGAGACCTTCTCGAACTGGCCCGGCCCGATTCCCGAGCGGGTACTTGACGGCCAGCTCGATGCCGGAGTGCTGAGCGCCGAACCGCTGGGTGTCGTACGTCTGCAGGCGCGCTCGCTCGCTCAGGAACGTGAAGGACGACGTGAGCGCGAGCGCCGCGAACAGCACCGCCGCGGCCGAGATGCCGACGACGACGAAGGTCAGCGCTCTGCGCCCGCCGCCGCGCCGCAGGGACAGCACGACGAACATGACCAACGCGCCGATGACGAAGTTCAGCCAGGCGGCGCGTGAGAAGGCGAACAGGATCCCGATCGTCAGGATCGAGAGCGCCACGAGCTTGGTCGGGAGGCGCGCGCGAAGCAGGCGCGGAGAGACCGTCTCCTCGAGGAGCATCAGGGCAGGCGGGTACGAGGAACGGCCCGAGCACGTTCGGGTCCTTGAAGAGGCCCTTCGCGCGCGGGCCGAAGACGAGGAGGTCGTGGCCGGGGAAGGCGACGAAGAGCGCCAGCACGGCGATGGCCGCCGAGAGCACCGCGGCCGCGATGTAGGCGCGCAGGACGACCCGCGCGGTGCGTCGGGGAGCGCACGTACCCGGTCAGCCAGAGCGCGAAGATGACCAGGTAGAGCGTGATCGCGAAGAACGTCACTGCGCGCCCGACGTCGATCAGCTCCACCGAGGCGAGCATGTTCAGCGCGAGGAAGATGCTCAGCAGGACGACCACGATCAGCGGGACGCGGCGGATGTAGAACCGGCCGGTCACGAGCGCGACCGCGATCACCACGAACAGGATCAGGTCGGCCGGAGCGGGCTCGATGCGAACCGCGGCCAGGAGGAAGACGCCGAGCCCGACGGCGACGTCGTAGCGGGCGAGGGCGAGCGCGAGCGTGCCGAGGAGCCCGACCCCGAAGGCGAGGACCAGCGTCAGCGGCAGCGGATGCTTCGAGAGGGCGACTCCGGTGGCGACCGCGAACAGGAGCAGCCCGGCGGCGCCTGCGAGCCGGCCCGCGCTGCGCGCGGCGAACGCCGGTGGGGCCGTGGGCTGCGGCTGGAAGTGCGCGGTGCTCACAGCTTCTGTACGCTTCCGCGCCATGCCGGGCGCGACCCCGCGTCCACGAGTCCTGCTGGTGATCACCCTGGCCGAGGTCGGCGGCGCCCAGTCCTACGTGGCCGCGCTCCTGCCGGCGCTGGCCGAGCGCTACGACGTCGTGCTCGCCGCCTACGGGGAGGGCCCGCTCGTCGAGGAGGCGGCCCGAGCGGGAGCGCGCTTCGTCCCTCTGCAGCACGTGCGGCGGCCGATCCATCCGCTGCGCGATCTCGCCGGCCTCGTCGAGCTGATCCGCTCTCTCCGCCGCGAGCGGCCCCAGGTCGTGCACGCGAGCAGCTCGAAGGCGGGAGTCCTCGGCCGTCTGGCCGCCGCCGCGACCCGGGTCCCGATCCGCTTCTTCACCGTCCACGGTTGGGCGTTCTCCGCCTACTCCGGCCTGGCCTCGCGCCTCTACCGCGTCTCGGACCGGCTCATGGCCCCGCTGACGACCGTGACGATCTGCGTCTCCGAGACAGGAGCTCGCTGCGGGGCTCGAGGCACGGCACGTGCAGCGCCGAGCGCAGCGTCGTGATCCACAACGCGGTCGACGTGGCCTCCGCTCCCCGCTCGCGCCACGACCGGGCCGGTGCCGAGGCTGATCGCGGTCGGACGGCTGAAGGCGCCGAAGGACTTCCTGACGCTCGTCCGCGCGCTCGCCGCGCTGGCCGACCAGGCAGTTCGAGGCTCTGATCGTCGGCGACGGCCCCGACCGCGAGCGAGGTCGAGGCCGAGATCCGGAGGCTCGGGCTCGAGGGCCGCGTCCAGCTCGCCGGCGAGCGCAGCGACGTGCCGGAGCTCCTCGCCGGCTCCGACGTCTTCGTGCTCTCGAGCCGGTCCGAGGGCCTGCCGGTCTCGGTGCTCGAGGCGATGGCCGCGGAGCTGCCGGTCGTCGCGTCGCGACGTCGGCGGGCTCGCGGAGCTCGTCGTCGACGGCGAGACCGGGCATCCTCGTTCCGCCCGGAGACGCCGGAGGCGCTCGCCGAGGCGCTCGGTCGTCTCCTCGACGACCGCGAGCTGCGGCGGAGGCTCGGCGCTGCAGGACGCGCCCGCGCCGAGTGCCTCGTTCGACCTCGTCTGCGTTCCGGCGGGCGCATCTCGAGCTCTACGACCGGCAGCTCGGCCTAGCCGGCGCTGTAGCGGAGCCGCCGGTAGAGCCCGCGGAGCGGCGGTGAGGAGTCGTGGCCGCCGCCGAGCTTCGCCCTGAAGTCGAGCAGGCTGTCCCGCGCGTCGACCTGGCGGCGGCGTAGGGCGAACCGATCGGTCGAGCGGTCGTTGACGCCGGGCTCGCACGGTGAGGGCGATCCGGTAGCCCGCCTCGGCGGCGATCCGCTCCTCACGCTCGCCGTAGAGCCCCGACGGATAGGAGAACGCGCGCACGACGCGGCCGAGGTGGTTCTCGAGCTCCCGCTTGGAGCCCGCGATCTCCTCCTCGGCCGCCGCGTCGTCGAGCGCCGGCAGGTTGGGATGCGTCAGCGAGTGCGCCTCGAAGCGGAGCGTGCCGTCGCGATCGAGCTCGACGATGTCCTCCCAGGCCAGCAGCGGAGGCTGCTCCTCGCGGTACCACGGGAAAGGCGTCCTGCCGTCCGTCACCGCCGGAGCGACGAAGACGGTCGCGTTGAAGCCGTGCTCGGAGAGGATCGGAAGCGCATGCTCGGCGACGTCGAGGAAGCCGTCGTCGAAGGTCAGGGCGACGGTCCGCGCGAGCGGCTTGCCCGACTCGAGGAGGTCGATCGCGGACAGGACGTCGACGACGCGGTACGCCTCGGAGGCGAGGTAGTCCATCTGCTCGGCGAACGAATCAGGCGCGACTGCGAGCTCGTCCCGGTCGTCGGCGACCCGGTGGTAGAAGAGGATCCGCAGGCCGCTCGTGTCGAGGCGCCCGCGAGTCCGCATCAGCCAGGCCGCCGACCTGCGCTCTCGTCCCGCCGGCCTTGGCCAGATAGAACGCGGCGTTCACGAGCCGCCGCCGAAGCGGAGCAGCCGCCGGGCCGGCGCCAGTCCTTCGTAGTAGAAGCGGCGGATCGCCGGGGACCGCTTGGCCAGGCGTCGCAGCCGCACGCCGTTCAGCCGCGCGGAGACGACGACCTTGCCGGCGACGCTCTCCGCAAGCCCGAGTCCCTCGTGGAGCGGCTCCGTGCGGTCGGTGAGCTCGATCTTGTAGCGCTCCAAGCCCCCGAGGAACTCGACTCGCGTCGCCCCATCGGCGAATGCGTACTCCAGGGCGTCGAACCGGTTCACGAGCCCCGGGGAGAAGCGGTAGAGCTCGGGGTCGAAGGCGAGCCGGTAGCAGTGCATCGTTCCCTCGAGCGCGAAGTTGTAGGCGAAGGCGATCGGCCGGCCGTCGAGCCTGAGGGTCACGATCCGCGGCACGTCGAGCTCCGCGATGGCCGCCGTCGCCTCCCGGTGGAACTGCTTGCCCGCCTCGGTTCCGAAGTCGGAGCGATCCGGTCTGCCCTCCCAGCGAAGCGCATGCAGCTCGAAGGCTTCCTCCAGAGCCGGGGCGAGCTCTTCGCGAGTCCGCGCGACCGTTGTCTCGATCGTCCCCAGCTTCGCGAGCTGGCGTATCCGCCGGCGGTGTAGCGCGCGCTGTTTCGACGAGAGCCGCGTCGCGTAGTAGGTCTCCCAGTCGACGCCGTTCGAGCTCGAGGACCGGCGCCTCCGCGCGAACGATCAGCTGGAGTTGCGACGGGCCGAGAGCCTTCGCCAGGCGGCTCGAGCCGGGGAGGCCGTGGAAGTCCGCGTAGTCGTACTTCGTCGCCAGCGCACGTTCGGCGAGCGCTGCGCCGACGCCGGCCTTCTCTCCGTCCGCGAGCAGCAGGTCTGCGAGCGTGACCTGCTCCGCGCCCAGGAACGTGAGGACGCCGACCCCGTGCCGGTGCTGAACGCAGAGCGGCAGGGCGCCGACGAGCTTGTCCCCCCGATACGCGACTTGCACGGCCAGCTCGTTGTCCTCGCCGAAGTAGCGCCACCAGGCGACGAGCCAGGCATGCAGGAGATGCGGGCTCGGCCGTGGCATCGCCCGGACGAGGTCGTCCCAGGAGTCGCCGAGCGCGGCGAAGCCCTCCGCGGTCGAGATCGTCTCGAATGTCACTCCGGGTGGAGCGAGCGAGCTCACGTCAATGAAGATTCCCCGAGCGGGGCTCGTTGAGCCTTCACACTCGCGAGAAATCTCTGCACGTCCTCCTCGTTGCGCAGGATGGCGACCTGTTGACGTTGCTCGCGCCGGGCAAGGTCGGCGAGCACCTCGGGCCGGACGACCCTCCGGTAGGCCCAGATGAAGTTGAGGAATCTGGGGAACGCCCGGTAGAACGGGGCCGGCTTGCAGTCGGCGGGCATCTCCGGCCCGTCGGCGGAATCGAGCCTTCGTTTCGTCACGCGCCAGATGGACGTCAGCGGCGAGGCGTCCATGAACACGATCGCGTCCGCGGCGTCCAGCCAGAGGTTGGCGTCGATCCTTCCCTCCTGGATGCCGTCGGCGATCCAGGCGTCGCGTTCGAGCTCCCGGAGCTGGATCTCCTGCCACTCGGGATCGGGCGTGGCGACCCAGCCCGGCTTCCAGTAGAGCCGGTCGAGGTGGATCACCGGCACGTCGAGGAGCCCGGCGAGCTGTCGGCCGATCCAGGACTTTCCCGCGCCCGCCGGACCGAGGAGTGCGATGCGCTTCACGAGACAAGGATGGAACTCGTTCACGCTCAGGGCAAGGGCTCACCGCCGCGGCACTTGGGTATATGGATCGATGGAGAGAGGGACATGGCGGCTCATATGCATGACTCGGGGGAATTCGCGGTCCGTTCGCCTGCGGGCCAACTGACGCCGCTCCTCGACAACCTGTTCGGATGGATCGACGCGAGGCGCGCGGCCGAGATCGGTCGGGCAGCGACGATCTGGATGCCGGTCTTCGTGCTCACCTTCGCGCAGATGTCCTCGGCACTCGCGACCGTCGCCGTCTCCTCGCTCGTCGCCGCTGTCTGGGTCTTCACGGTGCGGAGCGCGTTCCGCGCAGTCCCGTTCACGTTGGGCGCGGCCGTCCCCTCTGCGGTCGGAACCTTGACGGGCCTGATCGTCGTCTCCGCGCTCAACTTCTGGCTGCCGCTGCTGGGAGCCGAGCTGGCGCTGTCGACGCTCGCGCTGATGGCGGTCTCGGTCTTCAGCCTGTCGACGCTCTGGGAAGCCGCCTGGCGCCGGCAGTTCGCTGCGAAACGACGCGTGCTCGTGGTCGGAACGAGCGGCTGGGCCAACGACCTCGCCGAGAGCGCCGAGCACGCGGCGGAGGTCCCGTTCAGGGTCGTCGGGATCGTCGACGACGCCGAGCAAGCCTCACCGACCGACGGCGTACCGGTGCTCGGGAAGGTCGCCGACCTCTCGGCCATCGTCGAAGCGCAGCGCCCGGATCTGATCGTCCTCACCGAGGGCACCGGCTCCGGACGGGCGCTCGAGTCGCTGCTCGACGTCGCGTCGAGCGGCTTCAAGGTCGTCGGCGTGACGCACTTCTTCGAGCACGTGTTCGGCTGGGTCCCGATCCGGCACCTGACCTCCGGCTGGTTCATGAGCATCCTCCACCTCCACCAGCGGACGTACAGCCGGTTCGCAAAGCGAGCCTTCGACCTCGCCGCCGCCTCTGTCGGCATGCTGCTCGTGGCGCCGCTGATCCCGTTCATCGTGCTCGTGGTGCGCCGAACACCCGGCAGCGTCATCTATCGCCAGGTGCGGGTCGGCGAGGGCGGCCAGCTCTTCACGATGTACAAGTTCCGGACGATGGACGCGGACGCCGAGGCGCCCGGCAGGCCCGTCTACGCCGAGGAGAACGACCCGCGGGTGACGCCGCTCGGGCCGCGTGCTCCGGCGGACCCATCTGGACGAGCTGCCGCAGCTCTGGAACGTGCTCAAGGGTGAGATGTCGATCGTCGGCCCGCGCCCGGAGCGGCCGGAGTTCGTCCGCATGCTCGAGACGACGGTTCCCTTCCAGGCGCGGCGCGTGCTCATCAAGCCGGGCATCACGGGCTGGGCCCAGCTCCGCTGCGACTACGCGTCCGACTCCGAGAGCGCGGCCGACCGGCTCTCGTACGACCTCTGGTACCTGCGGCACCGGAACCTGACCGTCGACCTCGCGATCTGCGCGAAGACGTTTTCGGCACTGCTCTTCCACCCGGGACGCTGAGTGTCGGCGGACCCCCGCAGTAAAATGCCGCGAAGCTGCGGATGGCTGGGAAACGAAATGTCGAGCAGCCGCCTGTGCTGGAGACGGCGTACTTCGACGCGGAGGGCAACCGCACAGAAGACCCTGCTCAGGCCGTGCGCGGCGAGGTCGTCGAACGCGATCCGAAGGCCGGTCGGACGAGACGAACCTGGTTCCTCGTCAAAGAGGTGGAGATCAAGTGGCTCCCGGTAAGCGAGTCGGCCTTCCTGCTCTGGGTCCTGCTCGCCCTGGCGTTGATCTGGGTGCTGATCGGCCTTGCGTTCGGCCTGATCTAGCCGCAGCTCACGACCTGGCCCGGGGCCCGTGACCGCGTGGCCGGCTCTTCGTCGCAACTCTGGGATGCGTTTCAGGCTCGCACCGGGAGCCTCGGGGAGCAGGTCGCCGTCGAGACGGCGGGCGTCGAGCTGGGGTTCGGCGAGCTCTGGGCTCAGGCTGACCGGCTCGCGACGCGCTTCCTCGAGTCCGGCGTGCGCGAGGGCGGGGTAGCCGGTCTAGCGCTCGGCAACTCACCGCTCTTCCCAGCGGCCTTCCTCGCCCTGTGCCGCCTCGACGCGACCGTCGCGCTCCTTCCGCCCCAGTACGGGCGGACCGAGCTGAAGGCGATCGCGGACAGGGTCGGGCTCTCGAGCATCGTCGCGGAGGCCGAGGGCGGGCCAAGGATCGCCGCGGCGATTCCGATCGCAAACGCCTCTGTTGTGGAGGGGCTCCGCGTCCTGGTGCCGAGAGTGGATGTTCGACCGGCGAGCCGCGACGAGGTGCTCCTCAAGTTCAGCTCAGGGTCTACTGCGGAGCCGAAGGGCATCGCCTTGAGCGCCGACAATCTGCTCGCCGAGGCAGAGAACGTCACGACGACCCTCGAGCTCGGGCCGGGCGATCGAATCCTCTCCGGAGTTCCGCTGTTCCACAGCTACGGGTTCGATCTCGGTGTCCTTCCGACCCTCTATTCCGGGACGACGCTACTGCTCGAGGACGCCTTCGTGCCCCGCAGGACGTTGCGCAGGCTCGCCTATCAGGTCGCTGCTTTCCTCGGCGTGCCCGCCCAGTACCGGGCCTTCCTGACGACACAGCTCGACAAGGTGCCCGACCTCTCGGGGGTGCGCTGGCTCCTCTCGTGCACCGCTCCGCTGGCGCCGGAGACGGTCACAGAGTTCATGGACCGCTTCGGCGCTCCCATTTGCCAGCACTACGGCAGCTCGGAGACCGGCGCGGTGACGACGCACCTCCCGTCCGAGGTGCCTGCTCGCCCGGCCTCGGTGGGCAGGCCGATGTCAGGGGTCGAGGTCAGCCTGGTCGAGGAGGGTCGCCCCGTGCCGCTGGGCTCGGAGGGGGAGGTCGTCGTGACGAGCGGCGCAGTTGCGCGCGGCTACGCTCTCGGCGCTCCGGACGGCCGGTCGCCGCTCGGGGACGGCATCTTCCGCACCGGGGACATCGGCCGCATGGATTCCGATGGCTTCCTGACGCTCGTCGGCCGCCGCGACGCGATGATCAACGTCGGCGGACTTAAGGTCTCGCCCGTCGAGGTCTCGGCGACGCTGGAGCGTCACCCCGCGGTCAGGGAGGCCGCCGTTCTCGGGTTCCCGGACGGACGCGACGAGGAGGTCGTCTACGCCGTCGTTTCGCTCTCGGAGCCGGTCGGCGAGGTCGAGCTCGTCGCGTTCTGCCGCGACAACCTCGCGGCCCACAAGGTTCCGCGCCGCGTCGAGATTCGGGACGAGCTGCCGCGAACGGCGAGCGGCAAGGTGCGCCTAGGAGTCGATGACCTCGACGCTTGAGCCGGCGACAGTGGAGCAGGCGATCGCTCGGATCATCCGCGACGAGCTCTTGCTCGGGAGCGAGCGCGAGATTCCGCTCGACCAGCCGTTGGGCGAGCTCGGGGTGGGCCTCGACTCACTTGCGCTGGTCAACCTGTTGACCGCCGTCGAAGCGGCCTTCCAGGTCGAGCTCTCGGACGACATCTGGACTGAACGTGGGCCGCTCTCAGTGAACGACCTGGCCGAGATCGTGCGGAGCACGAGGCCCGCGGCAGCCCCGACTCCGTCGGCGCAGGAGCGCTCGGCGGTGCTGCACGGCCGGATGGAGCAAGTCGAGGAACGGCTTCGGCGGCGAGGCTCGGTCGGCCGAGCTGCCTGGGCCGTGATTCGGATGGCCGCTCCCGTCAGGCGCTTTCTCTTCGCGCGCACACAGCATGTCCTGCTCGAGCGCCGCCTCGACGAGGAGATCTCGACGGAAATCGCACCGCCTCCCGGGATCGAGTTTCGCCTTCTGCTCCCGGGGGAGCGGCCCGATCTCTCGGACCTCTGGGCGCCGGTCCACGCCCGGCGCATGACGAACGTCTTTCAGCGGGAGGTCGATCGGGGCGCGATCGCGCTGGTCGCCTGCTCGGAGGGACCGGGTCGTGGCCGTCGACCTGTTCTCCGGAAGCGGCGGCCTGGACGTCGAAGTGGACAGCCCGGGCGCCTGCTTCGGTTTCCTGCTGGCGGAGGCGCCGGATGCCCGCGGTCGGGGCATCGGGCTGGCCCTCGCCGCTCACTCGTTCAGCGTGGCGCGGGAGCGAGGCTTTCGGACTCAGCGCACGCATGTCTGGGAGGGCAACACGGCGATGCTCGCCGCGGGGACGCAGCTGCTCGGGTTCAGGATCATCGGCAGCGCCCGACGGATGCGGGTCCTCGGTCTCACTCGCTGGTCGTGGCAGATCCGCGGCCAACGCGGCCGCGGCGCACGGCTCGTGCTCTGAGCGACCGCCGGCCGGTTTACGCGTTCGGCGGCGGCGCGTCCGGGTAGCGCAGGAGCCCGTCGTCGGGCAACTCGTCCCACGGTGCGCGGGAGTCGACGTATGCGTGGCGAATTGGGCGGACCTGCGGGTCGTCGTCAAGCGCGCCGAGACGGACGGCCGCCATCTCGCCGTCGGGCCACGCGCCGCCGAACAGGCTCGACCCACACACTGAGCAGAACGCCTTCACGCGCCCGCCGGGAGGCTCGAAGACGCGGATCAGCTCCTCGCCCTGGAGCACGTGCACCTGGCTCATCGGGACATGGCCGACAGTCAGCCCGAACGCGCCCGAGTGCTTGCGGCAGCGTGAGCAGTGGCAGTGAATCGCGCGTGTGAACGGGAGCGTCACCTCGAACCGGACGCCTCCGCAGAGGCAGCTGCCGCCGACCGTCTCGGCCATGCCCCGAGTCTACGTAGGCTCAGGGGGTGCGGCGAGTGTTGACGGAGAAGCCCGCTCTCGGCGTGCTCAGCGGCGCGGTCCTGATCGCGTTCTCCGGAATCCTGTTTCGCAAGTCGCACGTCTCGCCCGCTACGGGCGCGTTCTTCCGCTGCTTCTGGGCGCTTCCGTTCCTGTTCGCGCTCGCGATCTGGGAAGACGGCCGGCTCGGCCGGCGTCCGCGAACGGTGCGCCGTGCGGCCTGGCTCGCGGGCGCGTTCTTCGCTGCCGATCTCATCCTCTGGCACTACTCGATCGACTACGTCGGCGCCGGCCTCGCGACGGTGCTCGGCAACACGCAAGTCGTCCTCGTCGGGCTGCTCGCGTGGGCGCTCTTCGGAGAACGTCCCGCCCGGAACGCGCTGTACGCGATCCCCGTGGCGATGCTCGGGATCCTGCTCATCTCCGGCGTGCTCGAGAACGGCGCCTACGGGAGCAACCCGAGGCTCGGTGCGATCTACGGGCTGCTGACGGGCATCGCCTACTCGGGCTTCCTGCTCGCGATGCGCCGCGGCTCCGAGGAACGAGGCCGGGTTGCCGGACCGCTCTACGACGCGACGCTGGCGAGCGCGATCTGCATCGTCCCGATCGGCCTCGTGATCGGCGACCTGGACTTCACGCCGTCACTCGAAGCGACGGGCTGGCTCATCCTGCTCGCGCTCAGCTCGCAGGTCGTGGGCTGGCTCCTGATCACGGTCTCGCTCGGACGGCTGCCCACGGCGCGCACCTCCGTGCTCCTGACGCTCCAGCCGCTGCTCGCAGTCATCTTCGCCGCGCTGATCGTCGACGAGCGGCCCTCGCCGCTACAGCTCGTCGGGGCCGCCGCGATCCTCGCGGGGCTGCTGATCGCGTCAGCCGGCCGCCGTGCGCGAGCCCCGCTCGAGACCGTGCCCGAGCACTGACCCCGGCTACGTCTCCGTCTTCGGGTTCTTCTCCCCGCCGGGCAGCGCCTCGCCGAGCTGGCCGAGCGCCTTCGTGAACTCGCTCGGGATGATCCAGACCTTGTTCGACTCGCCCTGGGCGATCTGCGGGAGCACCTGCAGGTACTGGTAAGCGAGGAGCTTCGGGTCGGCGTCGCCGGCGTGGATCGCCTGGAAGACGGTCCCGATCGCCTGGGCCTGGGCCTCGGCGGCGAGGATCGTCGCCTGGCGCTGACCCTCGGCGCGCAGGATCGCGCTCTGCTTTTCGCCTTCGGCCTCCAAAATCTGCGACTGCTTCACGCCCTCGGCGTTCAGGATCGCTGCGCGCTTGTCGCGCTCGGCTCGCATCTGCTTCTCCATCGACTCCTGGATCGAGGCCGGCGGGTCGATCGCCTTCAGCTCGACCCGGTTCACGCGGATGCCCCACTTGCCCGTTGCCTCGTCGAGGACGCCCCGCAGCTGCTGGTTGATCTGGTCACGCGAAGTGAGCGTCGCCTCGAGGTCGAGCCCCCCGATCACATTTCGCAACGTGGTGACCGTGAGCTGCTCGATCGCCCGGATGAAGTTGTTGATCTCGTAGGTGGCCGCCTTCGGCTCGGTGACCTGGAAATAGATCACCGTGTCGATCGAGACGACGACGTTGTCCTCGGTGATCACCGGCTGCGGCGCGAAGGAGACGACCTGCTCCCGCAGATCGATCACCTCGCGGATCCGGTCGACGAAGGGGACGACGATCGTCAGCCCGGCGTTCAACGTTCGCGAGTAGCGGCCGAACCGTTCGACGACGCCCGCCCGCGCCTGCGGCACGACGCGAATCGTCCGGGCAAGGGTGAGCAGCACGAGGCCCAGTACGACGAGGAGCACGATCAGTTCGACGAGCACGAACGACCTCCTATTGGTAGACGAGAGCGGTCGCGCCCTCGATCTTCACGACTTCCACCCGGTCTCCCGGTTCCATCACCTGGTCGTCGACGAACGAGCGGGCCGACCATTCCTCGCCGCCGATCCGCACGCGGCCGCCGTTGACGTCGACACGTTCGAGGACGAGCGCCTTCGAGCCCACGAGCGCCGCTGTCCCGGTGCGCAGGAGCGGCGGCACGTGGAGATGGCTGCGGGCGATCGGGCGGAGGACGGCGACTGACGCGATCGACGCAACGACGAAGCCGACGATCTGCGCGACCGCGCCGAGGCCGAGCAACGCGAGCACGCACGCGATCACGGCGGCCACCGCCACGGGCCCGAGGAAAAACAGCCCCGGCGTGAGGATCTCTCCCACGGCGAGCAGGACGGCCGCAATGGCCCACAGCAACCAGGCTGGCACCAACACGAATCCTACGGCGTCCAGGCCTCGCTGCAGAAGGCTCTGATTCGTTTCGAACTCGGCACAGGCGGCGTCGGACCGCGCTCCTAGACTCGACGCGATGGCGAAGGCCCAGGCCGTTCACTTCTCCTGCACCGAATGCGGCTACTCGACGGGCCGCTGGCTCGGGCGCTGCCCGTCCTGCGGGAGCTTCGGCACGCTCGCCGAAGAGGCTCCGCCGGCTGCGAACGGCGCGGCCGAGGCGAAGCCGCTCCTGCGACTCGCCGAGGTCGAGGTCGAGGAGGCAGCACGGATCCCGACGGGAGTTCCGGAGCTCGACCGCGTGCTCGGCGGCGGGCTCGTGCCCGCGTCGCTCGTGCTGGTCGGGGGAGAGCCTGGGGTCGGGAAGTCGACGCTGCTACTGATGGCGCTCGCCGCGATCTCGCGCGACCGGCGCGCCCTGCTCGTGACCGGCGAGGAGTCGACGGCCCAGGTCAAGCTGCGGGCTGCACGGCTCGGCGGGGCGGAGCAGGTCGAGATCCTGGCCGAGACGAACCTGGACGCGGTCTGCGCGACGCTCGAGCGCGAGCGGCCGGACGTGTGCGTGATCGACTCGATCCAGACGCTGTACTCGGCGGAGATCGGCTCGGCTCCGGGGTCGGTCACACAGGTGCGCGAAGCGGCCGCGCGGCTCCTGCGCGTGGGGAAGGAGGCCGGAGTCGCGCTCTTCCTCGTCGGGCACGTGACGAAGGACGGCTCGGTCGCCGGCCCGCGCGTGCTCGAGCACCTCGTCGACTGCGTGCTCCAGTTCGAGGGCGACCGGTACCACGCGCACCGGGTCTTGCGCGCGGCGAAGAACCGCTTCGGCTCGACGAACGAGCTCGGCGTGTTCGAGATGACGGGCACCGGGTTGCAGGGAGTCCCGGACCCGTCCGCGGTCTTCGGCCAGAGCGACGGCGAGGTCGGCGCGGCCGTTGCGTGCGCGCTCGAGGGCACGCGGCCGCTCCTGCTCGAGATCCAGGCGCTCGTCTCCCAGACCGACCTCGCGATGCCGCGCCGCGTCGGAACCGGGGTCGATCCGAAGCGGCTCGCCATGATCGTCGCCGTGCTCTCTCGGCACGCAGGGCTCGCGCTCGGGCAGGCGGACGTGTTCGTCAACGTCGCGGGCGGCGTGCGCATCGACGAGCCCGGGGCCGACCTGGCCGTCGCGCTCGCGATCGCCTCCGCGGCGAAGGGCGTGCCGCTGAAGGCGTCGACGGCGTCCTTCGGCGAAGTCGGGCTGACGGGGCGGCTCCGGCCCGCGACCCAGGCCGAACGGCGCGCGCAGGAGTGCGCCAAGCTCGGTCTGAGCGCGGTGATCGTGCCGAAAGGCACGGACGCTCGCGCGAACGTGTCGCTCGTCGAGGCCGAGACGCTTCGCCTGGCCGTGTCAGCGGCCCTCGAGAAGGCAGAACCGGCGGCCGCGTAGCCCGCTCTGAGCAGGGCTTTTTCGTTCGAGACCCCCAAAAAGTGGCCGTTTCCAGCATCTTTTGCTATCCTGGAAGTCGTTCGCCGGCGGTTGTCCACCCGCCGGCGGCTTGTTGAAACCACACGGAATGGGGAGGTCGGGCTTGTACAAAGTCGGCGACAAGGTCGTGTATCCGCACCACGGCGCGGGCACCGTGGTCAAGAAAGAAAAGCGGACTGTGCTCGGAGAAGAGCGCGAATACCTGCAGATCCAGATCCTGCACAACGACATGACCGTGCAGGTCCCGACCGAGAACGCCGACCGCGTCGGCCTCCGGAAAGTGATCGACGAGACAACCGTCGAGCAGGTGCTGAAAGCCCTGCGCGGCAGCGGTACCACGATGCCGAAGAACTGGAACCGACGGTTCAAGCACAACCGCGACAAGATGAAGACGGGCGACATCTTCGAGCTCGCCGAGGTCGTCCGGAACCTGTCGCTCCGTGACCACGAGAAGGGCCTCTCGACAGGCGAGAAGCAGATGTTCGTCAAGGCGAAGAAGATCCTCGTCTCCGAGCTCATGTACGCGAAGGGCATGGACGAGGAGGAGGCCGCCGAGTGGCTCGACGACATCCTCGCGGGCGTCGGGACGAAGAAGCCGCGGGCGAAGGTCGCAGCGAAGGCGTAGCCGTTACTCTCGTCGCCCATGAGCGTGTGGGCGATTCTCGCTGCAGCTGGAAGTGGTGAACGCCTCGGGCTGGACCGCCCGAAGGCGTTCGCCCCGCTGAACAACAGGCCGCTCGTCGCGGAGCCTCTCGAGCGGCTCGACGCCTCCGAGTGGGTCGAGGGGATCGTGATCGCGGCTCCGCCCGAGTGGGAGGAGCCGTGCATCCTGGTCGCCGAGGAGGTCGCGGCCGGCAAGGTGGCGAAAGCGGTCACGGGAGGCGAGACGCGCAGCGAGTCGGTGCGCGCGGCCCTCGCCGAGGTGCCGGAAGACGCGACCGTCGTCCTCGTGCACGACGCGGCCCGCCCGCTGATCACGAACGAGGTGATCGAGCGGGTGATCACGGCGCTTGAGCCCGGCTGGGACGGAGCGGTCCCGACCCTGTCGATCGCCGACACAGTCAAACGGGTCGACGGCGAGGCGATTGCGGAGACGCTCGACCGTACGGGCCTCGTCACAGCGCAGACCCCGCAAGCGTTCGACGCCAATGTTCTCCGCGACGCCTTTTCGACTTTGCAACACAGTGTTACTAAGTCGACCGATTGCGCCTCGCTCGTGGAAGCGAACGGCGGTCGAGTGCGCGCTGTCGAGGGCGACCCGCGGCTGCTCAAGGTGACGACGCCCGCCGACCTCGAGCTCGTCGCTTCCTGGCTGTGATCGTCGACTACCACATGCATCTCCGGGCGCCCGACGAGCAGATCGACCACACCGTCGAGGCTGTAGAGCCGTACGTGGAGACGGCCGCGGACCGGAACGTCGATGAGATCGGCTTCACAGAGCACGTCTATTACTTCGAGCAGACGCGACACCTGTGGTCGATGCCGTATCACCTCGAGCGCTGCGTCTACGACATCGAGCCGTACGTCGACGCGGTCGTCGACGCAAAGCGGCGCGGCTACCCGGTCAAGCTGGGCATCGAGGTCGACTACGAGCCCGGCCGTGAGGCGGAGATCGCAGAGGCGCTCGAGCCCTATCCGTGGGACTACGTCATCGGCTCGATCCACTTCCTCGACGACCTCGGGCATCGACAATGAGCCGAGCCTCGTTGCCTCCGTCGGCGCCGAACGGGCATGGAGCCGGTACTACGAGGCGCTCGGCCGAGCCGCGCAGAGCGGGCTCTTCGACACCCTCGCGCATCCAGACCTCGTAAAGATGTTCGGCGAGGAGATCGACTGGGACTGGAGGGCGGTTGCCGCCTCCCTCGACGGCGTCGCGATCGAGGTCTCGAGCGCCGGCCTGCACAAGCCGCATGGTCAGCTCTACCCGAGCCCGGCCTTCCTCGCCGCGGCGCGTGACCGAGGCGTGCCGATCACGCTCGCATCCGACGCCCACGTCCCACAGAACGTCGGCCGCGATCTCGACCGCGCCATCGACCACGCTCGGGGTGCCGGCTACGACACGGTCACGGTCTTCGATCGCCGCGAGCCGCGCCAGGAGCCGCTCGGATGAGCGAGCTGCGGATCGGGCTCGGCGTGGACGCGCACCGGTTCGAGGACGGGATCCCGCTCGTGCTGGCCGGGGTCGACTTCCCCGGTGAGCCCGGGCTCGCGGGCCACTCGGACGGCGACGTGATCGCCCACGCGCTGATCGACGCGATCCTCGGCGCGGCCGGCAAGGGCGACATCGGCGAGCTCTTTCCCTCGGCCGATCCGCAGTGGCTCGACGTCTCCTCGATCCGGCTTCTCCAGCGGAGCTACGAGGTCGTCCGCATGGGCGGCTTCGAGCTCGTCAACGCGGACTGCATCCTGATCGGCGAGCGGCCGCGGATCGCCGACGTGCGCGTCGCGATGGGCGCGCGGCTCGCAGGCGCCATGGGCGTCGACATCGACCGCGTCACGGTGCGCGCGACGACGACCGACGGCCTCGGGTTCACCGGCCGCGCCGAGGGCCTGGCCTCCCAGGCGGTCGCCCTTCTGAAACGCTCCTCCTGACATGGCGCTCCAGTTTCCGACACGCGCCGAGCGGCCCGGAAAGCTCCCGCATACGGCCAGCCTCGAGCGGGGCATCTGGCCCGAGTTCATGTACCACGACGCGGTTCTGGAGCGGCTCTTCGACCGCGTCATCTCCGAGTACGCCGAGTTCCAGTTCTACGCCTGGGACGACGAGCGCGACGAGGTCGTCGGCGGAGGGAACGCGATTCCGACGACCTGGGACGGAGCTGCGGCCACGCTTCTCGACGACGGAGTCGACGGCGTCGTCGAAGCCCGCTTCGCGGACGATGCTCCGCCGCCGAACGTGCTCTGCGCGCTGCAGATCCTGATCGCGCCCGAATATCGCGGCCAGGCTCTCAGCAGCCGCATGATCCAGCGAATGGCCGAGATCGGCCGCGCACACGGGCTCGACACGCTGATCGCTCCCGTCCGGCCCAATCTCAAGCACAGCTACCCGCTGACCCCGATCGAGCGCTACATCGAGTGGCGCCGGCCCGACGGCATGCTCCTCGATCCCTGGCTCCGCACGCACGAGCGGCTCGGAGCCGAGATCGCGAAGGTCGCACACGAGTCGATGCGCATCCCGGGCACCGTCGCCCAGTGGGAGGAGTGGACGGAGCTCGCATTCCCTGAGAGTGGCTCGTACGTCGTTCCGGGCGCGCTCGTGCCGGTCGTGATCGACCGCGAGCGTGACGAGGGGCTCTACGTCGAGCCCAACGTCTGGATGGTGCACCCGCCGCCGAGCTAGGCGGCTGCAGGGAGCGTGAACGAGACGCGCGTGCCGCCTTCCGGGCGGCTCTCGGCCCAGATCCGCCCGCCGTGCGCCTCGACGAGCCCTCGCGCGATCGCAAGGCCGAGGCCCGCGCCGCCGTCGCCTGCGGTGCGCGCGCCGTCTCCGCGCCAGAAGCGCTCGAACATCCGCGAGGCAGCCTCGGGGGTCAACCCGTCCCCTGTGTCCTCGACCATGACCCGCACCTCGACGCGATCCGAGCTCGCGAGCACGGCGACCGACCCGTCGGGCGGCGTGTGCCGGACCGCGTTCGCCAGCAGGTTGTAGAGCACGCGTTCGACCTGCTCTGGCGCGCAGTGCGCCGCAATCCCATCCGTGACGCGAGCCTCGACGGTCACATTTCGAGCCTGAGCCTCTGCCCCGAGCCCGCGGACGCACGTCTCGATCAACCCTCCGAGCTCCGCCTTCTGCAGCTCGAGCGTGAGGACGCCGGCGTCGATGCGTGCCAGCTCGAAGAGGTCTTCGACGAGCCTGGCAAGCCTTCGAACCTGCTCGCTCATCGCGGGCAGATACGCCTCGGGAGCGGCCAGCCCGTCCTCGACTGCCTCGATCATCGCCTGAAGCGAGGCGATTGGTGTGCGCAGGTCGTGGCTCGCCCACGCAACGAGCTCGCGCCGAGCGTCGAAGAGCGTCGAGAGGTTCGCCGCCATCTCGTTGAAGGACCGTGCGAGCTCTGCCAGCTCCGCAGGCCCCTCCTCGGGCGCGCGGGCGCCGAGGTCGCCGGCGGCCAGCGCGCTGGACGCCTCGCCGAGCCGATCGATGCCCTGGCCGATGGGCCGCCCGACGAGCAGCGCCACGACGAGCGCGGTCGACGCGGACGCCGCGGTCACCGCGAGGATCTTCACGTCGTCGCCCATGTGGAACATGACCCATCCGGACAGGAGGACAGCCGACAAGGGCAGGAGGACCGCGAGCAGCGCCAGCCCGGCGAGCTGGAGGCGGACCGTCGGCAGCTGTCGTAGCAAGAGCGCCACGACGAGCCCGACGGCCAGCGTGCTCAGCGCGACGAGCACGGCGAGCTCGATCACGGCGAGAACCGGTAGCCGACGCCCCAGACCGTCTCCAGGTGCCGCGGCCTGGAGGGGTCGTCCTCGATCTTCTCGCGGAGCCTCCGCATGTGGACGGTCACCGTGCCCGTGTCGACTGCGGACGCATAGCCCCAGACGCGCCTCATCAGGTGCTCGCGGGAGAACACGCGCCGCGGGTGGTTGGCCATGAACCAGAGCAGGTCGAACTCGCGTGCGGTCAGACGCAGCGGCTCGTCGTTCCGGGTCACGTCTCTGCTCGACGAGTCGATCACGAGCCCGTTGAAGCACAGCCGCTCGTCGGCCACGACGTCGAGCTCGGCGCGCCGCAGCACGGTGCGAACGCGTGCGGCGAGCTCCCGCGGCGAGAACGGCTTCGTCACGTAGTCATCGGCGCCGAGCTCGAGGCCGACGATCCGGTCGGACTCCTCGCCGCGGGCCGTGAGCATGATCACGGGCAGGTTGGAGCGCTCACGGATCCAGCGGCACAGCTCGAGGCCGTCGATTCCGGGGAGCATCAGGTCGAGGACCACGAGGTCCGGACTTTCCGCCTCGACGAGCTCGTGCGCCTGACTTCCGTCGGCGGCCTCCAGGGTCCGGAAGCCGTCGCGCCTCAAGTACTTGACGACGATCTCACGAATCGTCGGCTCGTCGTCGACGACGAGGACGGTGGTCATGCTGAAAGCCTTCCCGTTCTCGCGTTAAGCGGATCTGAACTAACGAGGCAGGCTGACGAGGCCGCGGCGCACCTCGACGAGGCCATCCGCGGCCAGCGCGGCGACGGCGTCATCGTCGAGCGAGTTGCGGCGACGAGGTCGCTCGGCGACGAGAGTCAGCGTCCGGGCGCGCCGTTGCCGGAACGAGCCTTCGAAGCGGCCTTGCTTCCGCAGCGGCTCGTAACGGCTGTCCGCGCGACGGGCAGTCGTGGGCGAGCGGACACTCGCCGCAGCGCGGGATCCGGGCGAGGCAGACCGTAGCGCCGAGGTCCATCAGCGCGTGTGCCGAAGCCGGTCCGAACGAGCCTTCGGTCCGGTCGAGAACACGGCGCACGTTCACGTCGACCGGAAGCACCGGGCGGTCGAACGCAAACCGGGCCACGGCGTCGGCGGTGTAGCGACCTACTCCGGGAAGCTCGGTCAGGTCGTCGGGCCAGCCGTCCGCCGCGACTTGGCGAGCCGCGCGGTGCAGGTTGAGGGCGCGGCGGTTGTAGCCGAGCCCTTGCCACTCGCGGATCGCGTCCGCGGGCGTCGCGGCGGCGAGCGCCTCGACCGACGGCCAGCGCTCGAGCCAGCGGAGATACCGAGGGACGACCCGCGCGACCTGCGTCTGCTGGAGCATGACCTCGGAGACGAGGATCGCGTACGGGTCGCGCGTCTTCCGCCACGGCAGGTCTCGTCCGTGCTCGTCGAACCAGGCGAGGAGCGCCTCCTCCACGGCGCCGACCCTACAGAGGGAGCCTGATCCAGACGTCCGCGCCGCCGTCGGGGCGGACCTTCGCGCCGGCGGTCCCGTCGTGCGCACGCGCGATCGTCTCCACGATCGCCAGGCCGAGCCCGCTGCCGTTGCCGGACGGCGTCGCACGCGTGAACGCCTTGAACGCGTGGTCGCGGAAGTCCGGCGGGAGACCCGGCCCCTCGTCGAGGACGTGAAGCTCGACGCTCGAGTCGTGCCGGCCGGCCGTGATCGTGATCGGTCCGAGGCCGTGCTCGAACGCGTTGTCGACGAGGTTGCCGAGCGCCTGCTCGACCCGCAGCCGGTCGACCCGCGCCACCGGCGCCTCGTCCGCCTCGACCGTCAGCGGGCGGCCCTCGAGCTCGGCTCGCGCGCCGAACCGGTCGCGAACCTTCTCGACCACGTCCACGAGGTCGGTCGGCTCGGGGCGCAGCGCGAGCGTGCCCTGCTCGGCGCGCGCGAGGATGAGCAGGTCGTCCGCGATCCGCGACAGCCGGTCCGTCTCCTCGGCTGCCGAGCGGATCGAGTTCTCGAACTCCTGGGTCGTGCGCGAGCGCCGCAGCGCGAGCTCGAGCTCCGCGCGAAGCGTGGCGAGCGGAGTCCGGAGCTCGTGGCTCGCGTCGGCGACGAAGCGCCGCTCCCGCTCGAGCCCGTCCTCGAGCCGCGCGAGCATCTCGTTGAGCGTCCGGCCGAGCCGCGAGACCTCGTCGTCCGCAGGCGGGACGGGCAGTCGCTCGTCGAGTGACGTGGAGGAGATCTCGGCCGCGCGCCGGCGCATCGACTCGATCGGCCGGAGCGCCGCGCCCGCGAGCAGGTACCCGCCAAGTGACATCAGTAGGAGGGCGATCGGCCCGCCCACGAGGAACGCCGCTTTGAGGCTCGTGAGCGTGTCGTTGCGGTGCTCGAGCGTCGCGCCGACGACGAGTATGCCGTTCGGGCGCGGAAGCGCGAGCACTCGGCCGGGATCGTCCTGCCCCGGGACCCGTGACACGTTGAAGAACCGCGCGCCTTTCGCGGCGAGCGCGAGCTGGTCCGGCGACAGGAGGTCGGTAGTGGTGCGGCCCGGTCCGATGAAGTCCGCGAATGTGTCCGCGGTGTCTGTCGTGCGTACCGAGCCGCCTCGCTGGGCGAGCGCAGTCAAAGCCTGTCCCCGCGAGCGCAGGTCCTTGTCGATGGCGCGGTCGAGATCCGAGGCCACGCGCGAGTAGACGAAGACGCCGATCGCGGCCAGGACGATCGCCATCGCGGCCGCGAAGAAGAGCGTGAGGCGGATGCGGATCGGGATCCGGCTCATGCGTCCCTCAGCCGGTAGCCGACTCCGCGCACGGTCTCGAGCGACTCCTCGCCGAACGGCCGGTCGACCTTCTCGCGGAGGTAGCGGACGTAGACGTCGATCACGTTCGAGCGGTTCTCGTAGGCGAAGTCCCAGGCGTGCTCGATCAGCTGCAGCCGGCTCAGCGCCTGCCCTGGACGGCGCATGAACGTCTCGAGCAGCGCGAACTCCTTCGGCGAGAGCGGGATCTCGGTGTCGCCGCGCCAGACCCGCCGCGACGCCGGGATCGAGCCGGAGATCGCCGACGACGAGCTCCGTCGGCCGCTCGACGCCGCCTCTGCGTGTGAGCGCCCGCAGCCGCGCGAGGAGTTCTGCGAACGAGAACGGCTTCGTCAGGTAGTCGTCGGCCCCGGCGTCGAGCCCGTTGACCCGGTCGCCGACCGAGTCGCGCGCGGTCAGCATCAGCACGGGAGCCCACACGCCGGCCTTGCGCAGCTCGCGGCAGGTCTCGAACCCGTCGCGCCCGGGGAGCATCACGTCGAGCACGATCGCCTCGTACGGGTGCGCCTCGGCCATCCAGAGCGCGTCCTCACCGGAAGTCGGCGACGTCGGCGGCGTGTCCCTCTTCGGCTAGGCCGCGCCGGACGAGACTCGCCATCTTCAGCTCGTCCTCGACGATCAAGAAGCGCATGCGCGTCTCCAATCGTGCCCGGAATCGATGAGAGCCAGATGAGAGAAGCGCTCATCGTCCCTTCACGTCGGCCGCCTAGCGTCCGCCAGAGCAACGACCGGAAGGAGTCGCATGAAGAAGAAGCTCGTCGTTCTGGCAGTCGTCGCAGCGCTGATGCTGGTCGGCGCGACGCTCGCGTTCGGCGGTCCAGGACGCCTGATCTACGACGACGGCGCGTACGTCAAGCCCGGCTCGCTCGACGACGGCAAGGAGCTCCGGCCCCAGGCATCGATCACGCTTCAGCAGGCGATCGCGGCGGCCCGGAACGCAGCATCCGGCTCGCTCGGGCAGGTCGACCTCGAGCACTACCAGGGCCGGCTCGTCTACACGGTCGACGTCGGCGACCACGAGGTCAAGGTCGACGCGGCGAGCGGCCGCATCGACGGAAGCGTGCCGCGCGACTAGCGGACGACGTGGATGTTGAACGAAGGCCCGCCGGCCGGTCCCATCAGGCGCACCCAGAGCGCGACGTACAGCTCCTGGCCGCGGGCGGCGGTGATGTCGCCGAGGTCGAGGATCCGGTCGGCGGGCCAGCCGAAGCTCTCCAGCAACTCGACGACCTGAGCCTTCGCCTCCTCGTCGTTCCCGCTCACGAAGACGTCGTGCTCGCCGGCGACGACGCTCGGGTCGACCATCACGTTCGTGTTCATCGTGTTCAGCGCCTTGACCACCCTCGCCTCGGGAAAGGCGCGCTGGATCCGTTCGCCGAGGCTGTCGTCGATGGAAACCCCGACGATCGGCGGCGGGCCTTGCGAGAAGTCGAGCGCGTTGGAGACGTCGACGAGAACCTTCCCGGAGAGGTTCTCTGCGCCTGCGGCGTTCAACGCGTCGAGCGACGCGGCCCCGTTCGTGCAGTTGAAGACGAGCTCGCCGTGAGCCGCCGCGTCCGCGAACGGCACCGCGTCGTCGCCGGCCGAGCGCGAGCCGATGAGCACGTCGTGGCCGAGCTCGCGCAGCTTCCCCGCGATCGTCGTGCCCACGACTCCGGTTCCCAGAACGCCGATCCTCACGAGGCTCAGTCTACGATCGCGCTCGTGACCGAGATCCGGGAAGCTCGCGCGGACGAAGGGCCGATCCTGGCCGGTGTGCAGGAGCGAGCCTCGGTCGCCGCGCTCGCGCACATCTTCCCGCCCGAGCGGTATCCGTATCCGCGCGAGGCCGTGCGTGCGCGCTGGGTGGCTGCCGTCGCCGAGCCTCGGACGCGGACGCTGATCGCCGTCAGCTCCGAGGAGCCGGTAGGCGCGGCGTGCGTGAGCGAGGGCTGGCTGGACGGGCTTTACGTCGTCCCGGAGCGCTGGGGCACCGGCCTCGCCGACGAGCTCCACGGTCGGGCGCTCGATCTCGTGGGCGACCTCGGCTCGCCGTCCTGCAAGCTCTGGGTGCTCGAGGACAACATCCGTGCACGCCGGTTCTACGAGCGGCGCGGCTGGCGCGAGAACGGGGAGACGCGCGTCGTCGAGTTCCCGCCGAACCCGCTCGACATCGGCTACACGCTCGACTTCTAGACTGGCTCCATGACGAGAGTGCGCTTCGCACCGAGCCCGACCGGGTCGCTCCACGTCGGCAACGCGTTGAGCGCCGTCGCGAACCGCGACTTCGGCGACTGGTTCCTGCTGCGAATCGACGACACGGACGCGGCGCGCAACATCCCGGGCGGCGAGGAGGCGATCCGCGCCGATCTCGAGTGGCTCGGCGTCCAGTGGGACGAGGGGCCGGTGCGCCAGAGTGAACGGCAGGACGTCTACCGCGAGGCCGCGGACCGGCTCGGCAGCGATCGCTTCGGAAAGATCACGCTCCTCCGCGAGGACGGATCGGCCACGTACCAGCTGGCCAGCGTCGTCGACGACATCGAGTTCGGAATCACGCACGTCATCCGCGGGAACGACCACCGGCCGAACGAACAGCTCCACCGCGACCTGACACGCGCGCTCGGCGCCGAGCCACCGGAGTACATCCATCACGGGCTGATCCTCGGTGAGGACGGGCGCAAGCTCTCGAAGCGCGAATTCGGCGCGACGGTCGCGTCGCTGCGTGATGCTGGCATTCCCGCCCAGGCCGTGCGCAGCTATCTCGACGAGCTCGGTCTGCCGAAGCACGACGTGCACTACGACGTGCCGCGCATCCGCCGGCTCGCGATCGAGGCGATCGCGGCGATGAGCGACGAAGAGCTGGCCGCCGCAGCCGACGCGCCGGTCGAGGTCGTCCCCGCCCTGCGAGGCGCGCGCGACCTCGCCGAGGCGCACGACTACGCCCGTCAGGTGCTCGAGCCCGAGCCCGTCTCACTCGGCGAGGAAGCCCGCCCGACGCTCGAACGCTTCAAGGAGCTGAACGCGAACGGTGGCGGCCCGAAGGACGTCATCCGCGAGCTGAAGGCGGTCGGCGGCGACCTGCGCTCGCTCCGGCTTGCGCTGACCGGACGCGAGCGGGGCCCCGAGCTGTGGGCGATCGTCGCCGCGCTGCCCCGGGAAGAGACCCTGAGGCGGGTCGATGCGGCTCTATAACACCGCGACCCGCAGGCTCGACGAGCTGCCCGCGCCGCCCGGCCCGATCCGCATGTACTTCTGCGGCCCGACCGTCTACCAGCGGATCCACGTCGGCAACGCGAGGCCGTTCATCGTCTCGATGTGGCTCAAGCGCTGGCTCGAGCACCAGGGCTACGACGTGACGCTGGTCGAGAACATCACGGACATCAACGACAAGATCTATCTGGCCGCGCCCGGGAACAGCGCGCAGCTCGCGGCAGACGCGGCGCAGTGGTACATCGAGGACACGGAGGACCTCGGCCTGGGCCGGCCCGACCACGAGCCGAAGGCGACGGAGACCATTCCCGAGATCGTCGCGCTGATCGCGGAACTGATCGAGCTCGGCCTCGCGTACCCGGCCGGCGGCGACGTCTACTTCCGTGTCGACCGCTTTCCCGAGTACGGCGCTCTCTCGGGCCGGCTCGACGAAGACTCTGCGCGCAATCCGTCCGAGGAGGAAGAGCAGGCAGCGCTGAAGGAGAGCCCACGCGACTTCGCGCTCTGGAAGGGGCACAAGGAGGACGAGGACACGTGGTGGGACTCGCCCTGGGGGCCCGGTCGCCCCGGTTGGCACATCGAGTGCTCGGCGATGGCCGAGAAGCACCTCGGGCCTGTGTTCGAGATCCACGGCGGTGGGCTCGATCTCGTCTTCCCGCACCACGAGAACGAGATCGCCCAGTCGCGTGGCGCGGGGCGTGAGTTCGCGCAGCTCTGGATGCACAACGGGATCCTCCGCTTCGGCGGCGAGAAGATGTCGAAGTCGCTCGGCAACGTGATCACGCTGCGGTCCGCGCTCGACGAATGGGGGCCGGAGACGCTGCTCATGCTGTTTCTCGGAGCGCACTGGCGTAAGCCGATGGACTACACGGACGAGACGCTCGCAGCCGCGAAGGCGCGCGCGGACGGTTTCCGCGAGGTGTTCCGGAACCCGTCGGAGCCGCGCGGCTCATGGGACGAGCTCGTCGCGGCTCTGGACGACGACTTCAACACGCCCGAGGCGCTCGCAGTCATGCACGAGTGGCGCGACCACGACCTCCTGCGCCGGAGCCTCGAGATCTTCGGGCTGAGCTCGCTCGCGGAGCAGGAGGAAGCGCCGGCCGAGCTGGACGAGCTGGCGCAGCGGCGGGCCCATGCGCGGTCGGGCGGCGACTACTCCGAGGCCGATCGGCTGCGGCAGGAGATCGAGGCTCAGGGCTGGGAGGTCCGCGACGTGGCGGGCGACTCCGGCTACCGGCTCGTTCCGAAGCGATGACCGCCGACCAGGTGTACGGGCGGCGAGCGGTGCGGGAGGCGCTCCGCGGCCGGCGCGAGGTGCTCGAGCTCTGGGCGACCGAGCGCGCGCTCGGAGCCGAGCCTTGGCTGCAGGAGAACGGCGGCCCGCGCGTCCGGGTCAAGCTCGAGCGCGAGCTGAGCGAGGCGGCCGGCACGCGCGACCATCAGGGTGTCGTCGCGAAGGTCGCGCCGTACCAGTACGCGGATGCCTACCAGCTCGCCCAGGAGCCGAGCCCGCTGCTCGTCTGCCTCGACCGCGTGACCGATCCGCGCAATCTCGGCGCAGTCGCCCGAAGCGCCGAAGGGGCCGGCGCAACCGGGGTCGTCGTGCCTGCCCACGGCTCGGCGATGGTCACGCCTGCGGTCTGCCGCTCGTCGGCCGGGGCAGTCGAGCACGTTCCGATCGCGGTCGTCCAGAACCTCGCGCGCTATCTGGGCGAGGTCAAGGGGCCGGATCTCTGGGTGTACGGCGCCGCGGGCGAGGCTGGCAAGCCGATGTGGGAGATGGACCTGACAGGCGGTGCCGCGTTCGTGTTCGGAGCCGAGGGACGCGGCCTGAGACCGCTCGTGCGGCGAACCTGCGACGAGCTCGTCTCGATCCCGCTCGCCGGCACCGTCGAGTCGCTGAACGTCAGCGTCGCGGCCGCGGTGCTGCTCTACGAAGCGCGTCGTCAGCGGAATGGCTGAGGCGACGTTCTACCTCTTCGACGGCTTCAACCTGCTCCACGCGGGCGGCTTCGCGGACTCGCGGGAGATGACCGACAAGCTCGCGAGCTTCGTCGCCGCGAAGGGCGCCCGCGGAGTGCTCGTCTTCGACGGGACCGGGGAGGACCTGACCTATGGCCCGCTGGAGGTGCGCTTCGCAGAGAACGCGGACTCGCTGCTCGAGCGCCTCGCGGCCGAGCACCGCAGCAAGGAGCAGGTGTGCCTCGTCTCGTCCGACTCCGCGGTCCGCGGAACCTCCGGCCAGGAGGTGATGAAGCTCTCGTCGGCGACCTTCTCGCGGGACTTCGAGCTGGAGACCCACCGGGAGCAGAAGCCGATGCGCGTCGAGGACAAGCTCGACCCCGAGACCCTGGCGAAGCTAGAAGAGCTGAGAAGGGGCAAGGGTCCATAACGAACGGGACCTTTGCAGAATTCTTGTAATTCCTTGACATAGGTGCTACTTTGGCGCTAGCAAAAGGTACTACTGCAAACGCTCTGACACCCGTGTGCCCATGGCCGCCGCCCGTCCAGCCCCTGGCCCCCGCCGACAGCAGAAGGCGGAGCGTGAGCTCGAGGATCTCCAGCTCGTCGTCAAGGCGCGCAACGGAGACAGCGCCGCGCTCGATCACCTCATCCGGCGGTACACCGGCTTCGTCCGGCTGAAGGCGAGCTCGTACTTCCTCGCCGGCGGTGACGGGGAGGATCTCGTCCAGGAAGGGCTGATCGGGCTCTACAAGGCCGTCCGCGACTTCCGTCACGACAAGGAGACGTCGTTCCGCTCGTTCGCCGAGCTCTGTGTGACGCGCCAGATCATCACCGCGATCAAGACGGCGACCCGCTTCAAGCACTCGCCGCTGAACAGCTACATCTCGTTCAGCCACACGCCTGCAGGCCAGGATCCCGACGGCGAGTGCACGCTCGGCGACGCGCTGCCCGGCTCGCCCGTGAACGACCCGGTCGTGTCCGTCATCTCGACCGAGGAGCTGCAGAGCCTCGTCTTCTGTCTCGGCACGGGCCTCTCGCAGCTCGAGGCCGAAGCGCTGCGCCTGTACCTCGAAGGCTCGTCCTACGAGGAGATGGCCGAGGAGCTCGGCTGCGACACGAAGACGATCGACAACGCGCTCCAGCGGGTCAAGCGGAAGATCTACACGCACCAGCGCTCGCGCCAGGTCCTGAGCTAGGCGCAGCTACGATCCGGTCGCCGGCCGGAGTAGCTCAGCTGGTAGAGCAACGGTTTTGTAAACCGTAGGTCGTCGGTTCGAGTCCGACCTCCGGCTTCGCGTAGTCGGGCCGTTTCCCGCTCCACTAAACGGGTAGCGGCCTACGGCTGGCGTTCTCTGTTTACCGCTTTGAAACCGCTCAAGACCCTGGAGACTGGCGCGAGCGGCGCAGGCGCGGTAGGCCGTACGCCACAAGGGCGAGCGGCAATAGGGGCACCCACCACAGCACCATGAACACCCAGGCGCTGGGTGAGTCGGCGGCTACGAGGTACACGAACGGCAGGAAGCACAGCACGATCAGAGGGATGAACAGGAGCCAGCTGACCACGAACAGACGACCGGGCTGCTTCTCCACTGCTTCTACGAACGCCTCCCGCTCCTGACGAATTCCATCCGTTCGGCGGCGTGCAAGCAGTGGGCCTACGAGCAGCGGCTGAAGAAGGCCAGTCTGCCGGTGCCGCCACCGGCAAGGTCGTTCCACTCGCCGTCGGTTCGAGTCCGACCTCCGGCTTCTTGCGGGGGTATTCTTGAGCACTCAAGAGTCCGTTTTCAGGGGAGGCGGCTGAGATGGCCTACGGGTTGCTCCTTCTACGCGTGTTTGTCGGCGTGGCGTTCGTCGGGCACGGGACGCAGAAGCTCTTCGGCTGGTGGGGCGGCTACGGGCCGCAGGGCACCGGCGGGTACTTCTCCTCGCTCGGCTACAGATCCGGTGTGCAGATGGCGGTGCTCGCCGGGCTCGCGGAGGCCGGTGGGGGAGCCCTGCTCGCGCTCGGGTTGCTGACGCCCGTCGCGTGCACGGCGCTCGCCGTGGTGATGATCAACGCCATCGCCGCCGCGACGATGAAGCCGGGGTTCATGCTCGGCTCCGAGCTCGAGCTCACGTACCTCGTGGTCGCGCTCTCGGTCGCGGCGACAGGTCCTGGACGGTTCTCGCTCGATCGCGCGATCGGCTGGGACGACACGCTGTCCGGCGTCGGTTGGGGCATCGGGGCGCTGATCGCCGCGGCGGTCGTCTCGTTCGTGACGCTCAGAGGCTTTCGGACGAAACCGCCGCCGCAGCCCGCCGCCCAGGCCGAGTAGCTACGATGCCGGCGGCGCTTGCGGGCGCCGTCTTATGACGAATCGCTGACCGATAAGGACGTTTCCCGCGCAGAGCTGCGTGCTCTGCCCATCGGTTCAGGAGGTTCTCATGCAGCGCTTCGGCGGCACGCTCGCCGCACACGACATATCGGTTCACCGCGGAGCCGACGCGATCCTCGAGCGCGTCTCGCTCGCGGTCACGCCCGGCAGCCGGATCGGCGTCGTCGGCCCGAACGGCCGCGGCAAGACGACGCTCCTGCGCGCGCTCGCCGGCCTCGAGGAGCTGGACAGCGGCTCCGTGAAGCGCAACCCGCCGAGCCTGCGGGTCGGCTACCTCCCGCAGGAGCGCGACGTTCTCGCAGGCGAGCGCCTGCTCGCGTACCTTCAACGGCGGACCGGCGAGAAATCGACGGTGGAGTTCGAAGGGCGCGCCGCCGCCGCGCTCAGGCGGGTCGGGCTCGATGTCGGGCTCGAACGACGCGTCGCCGATCTCTCCGGCGGCGAGCGAAGCCGAGCCGCTCTGGCCTCGATCCTGCTCGCGCGCTTCGACGTCTACCTGCTCGACGAACCGACGAACGACCTCGACTTCGACGGCCTCGAGCTGCTCGAGCGCTTCGTGCTCAGGCTCGACGGGGGCTTCGTCGTCGTCTCACACGACCGCGCGTTCCTCGACCGGACGGTGAACCATATTCTCGAGCTCGAGTCGGGCACGGAGCGCGTCCATCACTACACGGGGGGTTGGAGCGAGTACGAGGCCGCCCGCGAGCGGGCCCGCTCCGAGCACGAGCGCGCCTACACGCAGTGGAGCGAGGAGCGCGCTCGCTTCGGCGATCTGCACCGCGATCGGCGCGAGCAGGCCCGCGTGGCAGGCAAGCAGGCGAGTCGGCGCGGTACGCATGCGCTGATGTCGAAGACCCGCGCGGCGGCGCGGCGCGTCGAGTGGCTCGAGCGCGACCGCGTCGAGAAGCCGTGGCAGCCGTGGGAACTGAGGCTCGACCTCGCTCCGGCCGGGCGCTCGGGTGACCTCGTCGTTGCGTTGGAGAACGCGGTCGTCGAGCGCGGCTCATTCCGGCTCGGGCCCGTCGACTTCGGCGTCCAGTGGGGCGAGCGGCTCTCGATCGCCGGCCCGAACGGGAGCGGGAAGTCGACGCTGATCGATGCACTGCTCGGCCGCCTGCCGCTCGTCAGCGGGGAGCGGCGGGTCGGTCCCGCGGTCGTGTTCGGCGAGATCGGACAGGCGCGCTCGCTGTTCGCCTCGGACGAGCCGCTGATCCGGTCGTTCTGCGCAGAATCGTCACTGCGCGAAGGAGATGCGCGGACGCTGCTGGCGAAGTTCGACCTCTATGCCGATCACGTGCTGCGGCCGGGCGGGCGTCTCTCGCCGGGTGAGCGAACGCGGGCCGAGCTCGCACTCCAGGCGGCGCGCGGAGCGGGCTGTCTGGTGCTCGACGAGCCGACGAACCACCTCGACCTGCCCGCGGTCGAGGAGCTCGAGCGCGCGCTGAGCGCGTTCGACGGCACGCTCATCCTCGTCACGCACGACCGGCGCTTCCTCGAGCGCGTGGGCGTGACCCGTGTCTTCGAGCTCAGCCGGCAGCGCCTGCTCGAGATCGGTCCACAGCTCGTCGACGTCCTCGAGCCCGACGCTGAGCCGAAGCAGGTTCTCGGGCACGCGGTCCCCCTCCCAGCGGTAGCGCGACTCCATCGTCGACTCGACCCCGCCCAGGCTCGTCGCGTTCCGGATCAGGCGCGTCGATGTCTCGACCTTGCGCGCGTCGCCGGCGACGTCGAACGAGAGCATCCCGCCGAAGCCGGGGTAGCGGACGCGCTCGACCTTCGGGTGCTCTTCGAGGCGGCGGACGATCTCGGTCGCGGTCTCCGTCTGGCGGCGAACGCGGACTTCGAGCGTCTTGAGCCCGCGGAGCAAGAGGTACGCGGGGTCGGGCGCGGCGACGATTCCGGTGCGGCTGCGGAACTCGCGTAGGCGCTCGGCTGTGGAGCCGTCCTTGCAGATCGACCGCGCCGAGCAGCACGTCCGAGTGCCCGCCGAGGTACTTGGTCGCGCTGTGCAGGACGAGGTCGGCGCCGTGCTCGAGCGGGCGCAGGTTGATCGGAGTGGCGGCGGTCGCGTCGACGAGCACGGGAGCGGGGTGAGCGGCCGCGGCCTCGAGGTCGGGCATCGTCAGAAACGGGTTCGACGGCGCCTCGAGCCACACGAGCTGCACGCCCTCCGGCGGCGGACCGGTCTGGTCGAACTCGACGTGCTTCAGGCCCCAGCGCTCGAAGACCCCGAACATCGTCGGCGTCCCGAAGTAGCAGCCCTCCGCAACGGCGATCGTGTCGCCCGGGCCGAGCAGCCCGAGCACGACGGAGGTCGCCGCCCCGGTGCCGGACGAGAAGAGGAGCGCCTCGCCGCCGTCGAGCTCACCGAGCGCCTGCTCCGCCGCGACTCCGGTCGGATGCGCGTAGCGCTGGTAGTAGAACTCGCCCGGCTCGCCGTCCTCGTACGGCCAGAGCGTCGAGCGGTCGACCGGCGGAAGTCCCATCGGCCCGACTGTACTAGGCTCCTTCGCCGTGGCAGAGACGGACGAATCGACGCACGGGAAGCTCGACCAGCTCCAGAAGCTGCGCGACGAGGCGCTGCACGCCGGGACCGAGAAGGCGGTCGAGCGCCAGCGGGAGCAGGGCAAGCTGCTGGCGCGCGAGCGGGTGGAGAAGCTCCTCGATCCCGGCTCTTTCGTCGAGCTCGACCGCTACGTGCGGCACCGAAACCCGCTCTTCGGGATGATGGATCGCCGGCCGTACGGGGACGCTGTCGTGACCGGCTACGGGACGATCTTCGGCCGCAAGGTCTTCGTCTTCTCTCAGGACTTCACGATCTTCGGCGGCTCTCTCTCGGAGGCGTTCGCCGAGAAGATCTGCAAGGTCATGGACATGGCCGCGAAGTACGGCTGTCCGGTGATCGGGATCAACGACTCGGGCGGTGCGAGGATCCAGGAGGGCGTCGTCTCGCTGGCCGGCTACGCGGAGATCTTCTGGCGCAACGTCCAGGCGTCGGGCGTGATCCCGCAGATCTCGCTCGTCATGGGCCCGACCGCCGGCGGCGCGGTCTATTCACCCGCGATGACCGACTTCGTGCTGATGGTCGAGGGGACGTCGTACATGTTCATCACGGGCCCCGACGTGGTGAAGACGGTGACCGGCGAGGAGGTCAGCTTCGAAGAGCTCGGCGGTGCGGCGACGCACGCGGCGAAGTCGGGGGTCGCCCAGTTCATCTCCCCGAGCGAGGAGGCCTGTCTGGAGGATGCGCGCTACCTGCTCTCGTTCCTGCCGCAGAACAACCTCGATGCGCCGCCGTACTTCGACCCGTCCGATCCGGTCGACCGCGCGGACGCCGAGCTGGACACGCTGATTCCGGACAACCCGAACAAGCCCTACGACATGAAGGACGTCGTGCGGCGGGTCGTCGACGAGGGCGAGTTCCTCGAGGTGCACGAGCGGTACGCCGAGAACATCATCTGCGGGTTCGCGCGCCTCGGCGGGCACTCGGTCGGGATCGTCGGCAACCAGCCGCGGGCTCTGGCGGGCGTGCTCGACATCGACTCGTCGGTGAAGGCCGCGCGGTTCGTGCGCACCTGCGACGCGTTCAACATCCCGCTCGTCACGTTCGTCGACGTTCCCGGGTTCCTGCCGGGCACGGCGCAGGAGTGGGGCGGGATCATCCGCCACGGGGCGAAGCTGCTGTACGCGTACTGCGAGGCGACGGTTCCGAAGCTGGCGGTGATCACGCGCAAGGCCTACGGCGGCGCGTACGACGTCATGAGCTCGAAGCACATTCGCGCCGATTTCAACTTCGCGTGGCCGACCGCGGAGGTGGCGGTGATGGGGCCCGAGGGCGCGGTGAACATCGTGTTCCGGAAGGAGCTCGAGGAGGCGGACGACGCGGAGGCGCGGCGTGCGGAGCTCGTTCAGGACTACCGGGAGCAGTTCGCAAACCCGTACGTGGCGGCCGAGCGGGGGTACGTCGACGAAGTGATCGAGCCGCGCCGCACGCGCCCGGTGCTGATCGACGCGCTCGGAACAGCGCTCACGAAGCGCGAGCCGAGGCCGCGGCGAAAGCACGGGAACATTCCGCTCTAGCTAGCCGCGCGGAGCGTCGTCCTCTCCAGCCATGGCCCTTCTGCGGGGGCCGGTACCCACGACCTCCTCCCCGATGCGATCGTAGCCGAGGAAAGGCGCACGCGTGGGTGACGCGAGCGTGTCGAATGTGTGCCGATCGGGCGGGCCGGGGACTACGAGGCGACCGCGACCGCGAGCTGCGTCCTCGGCCTCGAGCCCGAGCTCTTCGGCGAGCGCGGCGACGACGGCGGGGTCGAACTGCGTCCCGGCGCACCGCTCGAGCTCGGCGAGCGCATCCGCCTGAGTCAGCCGGCCGCGGTACACGCGATCGGACGTCATCGCGTCGTACGCGTCGACGACGAAGATGATCCGCGCTCCGAGCGGGATCTCGTTCCCGGGCAGGCGATCGGGATAGCCGCGACCGTCCCAGCGCTCGTGGTGGTGCAGGATCCAGTCGGCAACCGGCTCGATCCCGAGGCTGTCGAGCATCCGGAACCCGATCTGCGGGTGGCGCTCGAGGACGAGCCTCTCCGGCCCGGTCAGCGGGCCGGGCTTGCGAAGGATCTCCTCGGGGATCGCGAGCTTGCCGAGGTCGTGGAGGCTGCCGGCGAGCCGCGCGAGCTCGATCTGCTCCTGGTCGAGGCCGAGGCGCGCCGCCACACGGGCTGCGAGGTCGGCCACCCGCGCCGAGTGGCTTCCCGTGTACGTGTCGCGCAGGTCGACCGCCTTCGCCAGGCTCGCGGCGGCCCTGAACCGTGCCGCGCGGTCAGGGCCGGTCGCGAGTTTCCTGAGCTCTGCGAGCTCAACCACGTCGGGCCGATACACGTGCACCCGATTCTTTCCGTTCTCCTTGGCCCAGTAGAGCGCGCTGTCCGCGAGGCGGATCAGCTCGCCGCGATCGGGCGCCTGCCGCGGGAACGTCGCAACGCCGGCCGACACGGTCACCGAGCCGATGTGCTCGAGACCGAGCTGCGAGATCCGCTCGACGATCGCGCCCGCGGTCTGCACGGCCTCGCTCTCGTCGTACTCGGGGAGCAGCAGCGCAAACTCGTCACCACCGAGCCGGAACGCCTCGCCGTTCTGGCGCAGGGTCGTCGCGAGCCGGGACAGCACCCGGTCGCCGGCGGGGTGCCCGAAGAGATCGTTGACCCGCTTGAAGTCGTCGACGTCGACGAGGCAGAGGCTGAAGCTGTGCTCGTTGCGCTCGGCTTCGATCAGTTCCCGCTCGAGCCGGTCGTGAAAATGCCTGTGGTTGCCGAGCCCGGTCAGCGGGTCGGTCAGCGCGAGCTTCATCGCGCGGAGCGCGCGGTAGGTCGAGCGCTGGTAGAGGGCGATCGCGAGTAGCGGGCCGACGAGCGCCGCGGACAGGAGCGGGGAGCGCTCCCAGAGGACGACCAGCATCAGCGCGGCCGACGCCATCAGCGCGAAGACGATGATCGTCCAGCGGAGGCTGGAACGGATCAGCTCGAAGAACGGCCGTCGGGACGTGGCGGCCACGACGAGCGAGATGAGAATCGAGGTTGATCCCGTACTGCGTCGAGGCCGAGATGCCGACCTTGGAGATCAGCGCGTCTGTCCCGTCGCCGTGAATGAAGCTGACCAGGGCGCCGCCGACCGCGGCCGCGGCGGCGAAGACGGAGCCGTTGTAGCCGATCCGGATCAGCGGGCGGTGCTCGGTCAGCTGGATCAGGACGGGCGCGGCGAAGGCGACGATGACACCGGCCGCCCAGCCGAAGAGCACGATCGCGCTGGCGGCGAAGACGAACGACAGCGAGACGCCGCCGCTGTTCGGGCCTTCGATCGGAACCGGGTAGCGGCTCGCCAGCGTCGAGGCCGCGAGCAGGGCGGCGACGCCGAGCAGCATCGACGCGCTGTGACTCGTGGTCGCGAACGACCATGTTGCGAGGAGCACCGAGCCCAGGCCGAACAGGCACACGGGCACGACGATTGGCGCGAGGCGCCGATTCATGGCTCCCCCTCTCCTACCTCAGCCGCCTACCACTCCCAGTTGTCGAAGAGAAACTCGGCGTAACCGCTCGCGAGCGCGGCGGTCAGCACGAGTGCCACAAGGACCAGGATGGCTGTGAAACGGGGCTTCCATTCGAGCACTGTCGTTTCCTCCCAGGTCAGAAGTGCAGTCCCACGATTTTCCAGGCAGCAAAGCCCCGGGTAATCACCCATTAGGGGGAAAACTCGTGTCCTGAAAGGACGGCTTCAGCGCCGCTACAGGCCGGCTTCGGCGAGCGGGCGACGGCCCCAGGCGAGGCGACGCTGGTACCAGCCGCTCACCTGCTCGAGGGCGACGCCGTACCCGGACGACTGGATCAGCCAGCCGTTTCCGAGGTAGATGCCGACATGGTCGATCCGCGCCGGCTGCGCGTGCGGGCCGCCGGGCCCGAAGAACATCAGGTCGGCCGGGGCGAGCCGCGCCGGCTTGATCCTCAGTCGGCGAGGCACCTCGCCGGCCATCGCCGCGGCGGTCCGGCCGCGGAGAGTGGTGGCCAGCTGCGGGGCGCCCGGATACGACTGCACCTTGTAGACGCGCCAGGCGAAGCCCGAGCAGTCGAATCCGCCCTGCGGCTGAGCCCCGTACGGCGACTGGGGCCGCTCGAACTCGCCGCCCCAGACGTACGGGTAGCCGATGAACTTGACCGCGGTCGTCAGCACGCGCTGCTGCCACGTGGTGAGCACCGGGAGCTCGAAGGTCGCGGCTTCGTCCTCGAGCTGCGCCTTCTCGGACTCGGACACGCTCAGGAGACGGGCGACCGAGTAGGCGGCTTCTGCGCGCGGCGCCGGGTCGTTGGGGAGCCGCTCGAGGTTGTCCTGGCCGGCGGGGTGATTCGTGCGCAGGCCGAGCAGGCGGGCGACGACCTCGGTTCCGAAGCGCGCCGGAGGACGGAGCCCTGCGCCTGCCGCGGCGTCGTAGAACAGGGCCGCGTCGTCGCTCAGGTCGAGGACGCGGACGAGACGCGCGTCGAGCTGGGCCATCGTGACCGGAGCCGACGGGTCGGCGACCTGTCGAGGCGGCTCCTGCGTGAGCGCGGCGACGAGGTCGCTGAGCTCTCCTTGCGTGAGCGGGTCGTTCGGCCGGAAGGAGCCGACGCTTCTGGCCATCAGGCCGTGCGCGACGACGACCCTGATCTGGGGCTGGGCCCAGGAGCGGCTCGTTCTGGCCGGAGAAGCCGCCGCGGCGGTCGCGAGACCGGCGATCAGGCAGGCGAGCACGGTGAGCAGGCGCAGACGTCTCACGCCCCGGACATCGTCGGATCGGTCGGCGAGCTTTAGTCTCTGCCGGCGATGGAGATCGAGATCACGCCGGAGCCGTCGCCCGAGGAGCGCGCCGCGCTCTTGCAGGCGCTCGCCGAGCGGGCATAAGCCCGCCGGCAGCTACGGAAGCGTCTGGCGGCTCGCGGGACTGCTCGAGAACGTCGACTCCGACGACTTGGTGCCCCGGGCAGAACCCGCGGTGGGATCGCCCCGCAGTAGCCGCGGGGCCAACCGCGCGTAGTCGAGCCCTGAGATCCACGTCAGCGCCAGCGCGACTGCCAGCGCCCAGACGGCTATCGAATCGTCGAAGGCGCCGGCCGCAGCCAGGCCCCCGAGCCCTGCGGCGACCGCCTGCGTCCAGGTCTTGAGGCGCCCCAGGTCGCGCGCGTGGAGGACGGTTCCGCGCTCGAGCGCCGCGAGGCGCAGCCCCGAGACGAGCAGTTCACGGGCGACGATCAGCGCGACCATCCAGCCCGGAAAGACTCCCTCGCCGACGAGCAGGATCATCACGGTCAGGACGAGGAGCTTGTCCGCAACCGGGTCGAGGAGCGAGCCCAGCGCGGAGGTCCGGCCGCTCCGCCGCGCTAGGCGCCCGTCGAACCAGTCCGTGGCCATGGCGACCGCGAACACCGCCGTTGCCCAGTAGTTGTGGTTCGGGAAGTCCCAGACGAAAAGGACGATCACGATCGGCACGGCCGCAGCCCGCGCCAGGGTCAGCTGGTCGGCGAAGCTCATGGATTGGAGAATACGCGGGGGATGAAGCTGTTCACCAAGATTCTGATCGCCAACCGAGGCGAGATCGCCGTCCGCGTCTGCCGCACTCTCCGCGAGCTGGAGATCGCGTCGGTTGCGATCTACTCGGAAGCGGACCGCGGATCCCTGCACGCCGCGTTCGCGGACGAGGCGTACCTCGTCGGCCCGGGGCCCCCGGCTGAGAGCTACCTGAACCAGGAGCGGATTCTCGACGTCGCGCGCCGATCCGGCGCCGAGGCCGTTCATCCCGGGTACGGGTTCCTCGCCGAGAATGCCGACTTCGCGCGTGCGGTCGAGGCGGCCGGCCTCGTCTGGATCGGCCCACCTCCGGAGGCGATGGAGCTCATGGGCTCCAAGGTCGCGGCTCGCCAGACGATGAGCGCCGCCGGCGTTCCGATCATCCCGGGCACGACCGAGGTCGTGGAGTCGGCCGCGGACGTGCGGCGGCTCGGAGACGAGATCGGCTGGCCGATCGCCATCAAGGCCTCGGCGGGCGGCGGCGGGAAGGGCCTCAAGGTCGTGGCTTCGGCAGACGAGGTCGAGCGCGCGTTCGAGGCGGCCCGCCGCGAGGGGCAGGCGTACTTCTCCGACTCGGCCGTGTACGTCGAGCGCTATCTCGACAACCCGCGTCACGTCGAGGTACAGGTGCTCGCCGACGGGCAAGGCTCCGTCATCCACCTCGGCGAGCGCGACTGCACGATCCAGCGCCGTCACCAGAAGCTCGTCGAGGAGACGCCGTCTCCGGCCGTCGACGAGGAGCTCCGCGCCGTGATCGGCGGGATAGCGGTCGACGCAGCCAGAGCAGTCGGGTACCGCTCGGCAGGGACGATCGAGGGCCTCCTCTCGAGCGAGGGCGAGTACTTCTTCCTCGAGATGAACACGCGTCTCCAGGTCGAGCACACGGTCACCGAGCTCGTGACCGGCCTCGACCTCGTCCGCGAGCAGGTGCTGATCGCGGCCGGTGAGCCGCTATCGCTGAGCCAGGAGGACGTTCGGCTGAGAGGGCACGCGATCGAGTGCCGGATCAACGCCGAAGATCCGTCCACCGGCTTCCTGCCGACGCCGGGGCGGATCACGGGCTACCGGGAACCGGCAGGGCCTGGGGTGAGGGTCGACTCGGGCGTCAGAGAGGGCAGCGAGGTCGTGGGCCTGTACGACCCGCTGGTCGCGAAGCTCTGCGTCCACGGCGTCGACCGCGAACACGCGAGACGGCGGATGCTCCGGGCGCTCGGCGAGTACGAGATCGAAGGGATCGAAACACTCGTCGGCTTCCATCGTGCGCTTCTCGGTCATGCCTGCTTCGCCGCAGGCGAGACCTGCCACGGGGTCGTCGAGTCGAAGGAGCTGGCCGAGGAAGCGGAGCAGTTGTCTCATCTGACAACGAGAGTACCCGCGGCATCGGACGGACGCGTCCAGGGGCGGAACATCCAGGCCGAGGTCGAAGGCCGCCGCTTCGAGATCACGCTGCTCGAGCCCGAGCCCCCACACGCCGAGCTCGCGCGCCGCCGACGCGACCGCGCCCAGCAAGGCCACCACGGCGCCGCCCGCGACGCGATCGTCACGCCGATGCAGGGCACCGTGCTCGCGGTCGAGGTCGCCGAGGGCGACGAAGTCGAGCCAGGTCAGGTCGTCTGCGTCGTCGAGGCGATGAAGATGGAGAACGAGATCACGTCGCCCCGGGCCGGGACCGTCTCCGAGCTCTCCGTGGAGCCGGGCCAGCCGGTCACGACGGGCCAGGTCATCTGCCTGGTCACGCAGGACGCCGATTGACGGAGCCTCGTGCGCCTTTCTGCGCGGATCTCTCGCGCGAGAACGACGAGCCGCTCGCCGCGACCGCGAGTCGAATCGACAACTGGTTCCTGATCGAGTACCGCGGGCTCTGGGCCCGGGACGCGCTCACAGGAAGCGGCCTCTCCGACCAGGTCAAGCAGCACCTGCTCGACCAGGTGCGCTCGGTGCCGCACGGCCGGCTCCTGTTCGTGAGGCGCCCCGATCGCCGAGGGCGGCCCGAGCTCCTCGCGTTCACGGCCGCCTCGAGGCCGGGTCAGACAACCGTTACGCGGACCGAGTTCGAGACCTACGAGGACCTCCGCGGGCTCGACCTCCTTGCAGGCACGGCGGTCGAACACCCGCTCTTCCTCGTCTGCACGCACGGCAAGCACGATCCGTGCTGCGCGCGCTTCGGACGGCCGCTCTACGAGGCGCTTGCGCGACGAGCTCGCGCCCGACTGGGTCTGGCAGGTGTCGCACATCGGAGGCGACCGGTTCGCGGGCAACCTCGTCTGCCTGCCGGAGGGGCTCTACTACGGGCGAGTCGACCGCGAGACGGCCGGGCCCGTTCTCGACGAGCATCTCGCCCGGCGGATCCTGATCCCGAGCTACCGCGGGCGGTCGATCTACACGTTCGCGGTCCAGGCCGCCGAGCGCGTGGTCCGCGAGCGGACGGGGCTGGTCGGAATCGACGACCTCACGCTTCGAAGGGTCGTTCGGCGGAACGCGTCGACTCGCGTCACCTTTGCCGCCGGCGCGGAGACACACGAGCTGCGAGTGGACGAGGAGCGCGGAGACTTGACCCGGCTCACGTGCAGCTCGGTGTCGCTCGAGCGGCCGCCGCGCTTCGTCGTCAGTCCAGCCTGATCCGCAGCAGGCCCTCGCGCACGAGGCGCCGGACGAGCACGAGCCGGCTCTCCTCGTCGAGCCGCCCCGGGAGGTCGGCGGCCGTGAACGGCCCGTCGACCCGGAGCACGTACTCGAGCTCGGCGGCGACCCGGGCCGGGAGGCTCAGCTTCTGTCCTTCGAAGGAGAGCCGCGCCTCGCGGTCGTCGACGTCGAGGTCGGCGATGACGGTTTCCCGGCGCTCGAGCTCGGTTCCCGAATCGAGATCCTCGAGCGCGCGAAGCTGGTCGAACACGTCGCCGCGAATCGTCCTCCGGCCCTCGACGAACGACCGGCGCTGACGGCGTGCGACCGCTTCGGGCGTGAGTCGCTCCGCCAGAGCCTCGAAGAGGCCCTCCGGAGCCGCGCCGTCTGCGCCCACGCCTCGCCGGAACAGGACGTCGTCCTCCGCCGCCTCGTCGACCGCGGCCCGGACCGCGTCGCGCCAGGTCGCGACGTTGATGCCCACGGTCAGATGCAGCGAAGCCGTGTCCGAGGTCATCGCCTGGTGCAGCCAGCCGCGCGGGAGGTAGAGCGTGTCGCCGGCACGCATCAGTGACGTCCATCACCGGCTCACCGGGCTCGCCTAGCTCGGGCGAGTACTTCTGGTTCTTGAGCGGCAGCTCGAGGACGGGCGGATACACGAGCCAGCGCTTCTCGCCCTCGACCTGGAGGCAGAGGACGTCGTGCGTGTCGTGGTGCACCTTGAAGCCCTGCGCGCTCGAGGGCGTGTAGTACGCGTTCGCCTGCACGGGATGGGCGAGCTCACGCTCGAGCTCGCGGCAGAACTCGGCGAGCGGAGGATGCTGGAGCTGGAGAGCCTGGAGGACGATCGTCGCGCCGCCCTCGAACTGCGACGCGACCCGCTCGACCTGTGCGCTGCCGGAGAACGAGGTGGGCGTCCACGGGATGTCCTCCGCGTAGTCGCCGAGCACGATCTTCGCGTCTTCCTTGACGACCCGGAACGCGGGATGCCGGAGGCCGCCGGCCGTGACGCGCCGCTCGACCTCGGCGATCGACAGGAGGTCGAGGAAGCGCCCCTCCTCGTCGCGCGGGACGAGGAGGGGCTTCCGCTCCCAGTACTGACCGAAGAAGCGCTCGGCTTCGACGGGTGAAAGGCAGCGACGCAAGGCGCCGCTTGCGGCGCCGCCATCAGGAAGGGCGGGCTTGGCCCGTCCTTCCGTCGGAACTGACCGGTCGATGCGATCGACGCTCAAACCGAACGTCTGAGCTGCTGCTACGAGTCGCTGCCGTCGGAATCGCTGTCCGAGCCGTCCGAGTCGGAGCCGCCACTGTCCATCCCGTCGCTGTCGCCGTCGGAGTCCGTGCCGTCGCTGTCGCCGCCGGAGTCCGTGCCGTCGCTGTCGCCCTCGTCCGGAGACTCCTCGGTCGTCTCGCCGCGAATCTCCTCGTCCTGCAGCGATGTCTCTTGCTCGCTCACTGCGCCTCCTTGGTCGGTGACCCCGGGACTCTAAGCTAGAGTCGCGCGGCCGGTGGACCTCTACGAGTACCAGGGGAAGCAACTCTTCAAACGCTTCGGGATTCCCGTCTCGGAGGGCCGCGTCGCCGCGACCGCCGACGAGGCTCGGACAGCGGCTGAGGAGCTCGGGACGCAGGTCGTCGTCAAGGCCCAGGTGCTGACCGGCGGCCGCGGAAAGGCCGGCGGGATCAAGCTCGCGGACTCGCCGGACGAGGCCGCCCAGCACGCGGAGGCGATCCTCGGGATGGACATCAACGGCCACGTCGTCCGCAAGCTCTGGATCGAGCAGGCGTCGGACATCGAGCGCGAGTACTACCTCTCGGTCACGTTCGACCGCGGCGAGAAGAAGGCGCTGTTCATGCTCACCAAGGAGGGCGGGATCGACATCGAGGAGGTCGCGTCCGAGCGGCCGGAGGCGCTGGCGAGGCTGCACGTCGACCCGCTCGAAGGCTTCCAGCCCTACCAGGCGCGCAGGCTCATCTACGCCGCCGGGATCGACGACCCGGACGAGCAGAAGCAGATCATCGCGATCGTCCAGAGGCTCTACGACGCGTTCGTCGGCGCGGACGCGATGCTCTGCGAGATCAACCCGTTGATCGTCACGCCCGAGGGCGAGGTCAAGGCGCTCGACTCGAAGTTCACGGTCGACGACAACGCGCTCTCCAAGCATCCGGACATCGCGGAGATGCGCGACCTCGAGGCGTACCCGCCCGAGGAGCGCGCCGCGCGCGAGAAGGGCGTCACCTACGTCAAGCTCGACGGCGAGGTCGGGATCCTCGGCAACGGAGCCGGCCTGGTCATGTCCACGCTGGACGTGATCGCGCTCGCCGGCGGGCAAGCCCGCGAACTTCTGCGACCTCGGTGGGGGCGGCGACGCGCAGGGCGTCGTCGACGCGCTCGAGATCATCAGCGCCGACCCGCAGGTGAAGTCGATCTTCTTCAACATCTTCGCCGGGATCACGCGCTGCGACGTCGTCGCGCAGGGGATGCTCCAGGCGCTCGACCAGACAGGGATCGAGCATCCGATCGTCGTCCGCTTCGACGGCACGAACGCGGAGGAGGGGCGGCAGATCCTCGAGGACGCGGGCCGCGACAACATCCACGTCGAGGCGACGATGCTCGACGCGGCGACGCGGGCGGTGGAGCTGTCGCGATGACGGATGTCTGGTCGGAGCGGGCCGAGGCGTACCGGGAGAGCGACGCGCACCGCGAGGGCCGCGACCTGGAGCTCTTCGCCGATTGGGCCGAAGGGCAGACGGCTCTCGACGTCGCCACCGGAGGCGGCAACGTGGCGCGCATCCTGCGCGACGCCGGGCTCGAGGTCGTGACCATCGACTCGGCGCCGGGGATGCAGCCGACCGTCGTCAGCCGTGCGGAGGAGATCCCGTTCGCCGACTCGAGCTTCGACGTCGTCGCGTGCCGCGTCGCTGCGCACCACTTCCAGGATCCGAGCAGCTCGCTGAAGGAGATGGCCCGCGTCAGCCGCGCGCTGGTGCTCGTCTCGGACAACCTGTTCATGGGCGAATCGGGCGAGGAAGCAGACAAGCTGCGCGACCCGACGCACGTGCGGAACTACTCCGAGGACGAGTGGCGAGCGATGTTCGATGCAGCGGGGCTCGAGCTCGAGGCGTACGAGCTCGAGGACAAGCGGATCGACTTCGAGGCGTGGCTCGACCGATCGGGCACGCCGGACGAGGACCGGACCGGATCCGCGAGCTGCTGGCCGACCGGGTCGAGGACGGCAAGCTCCGACTCGAGCGCGCGATCTTCAAGGCAAGGAAGCGCTGATGGCGATCATCGTCGGCAACGAGACGCGGCTCGTCGTCCAGGGCATCACGGGCTCGGAGGGCTCGTTCCACGCCGTGCGCAACCGCGACTACGGGACGAACGTCGTCGCGGGCGTCACGCCGGGCAAGGGCGGCCAGGACGTGTCCGGGATTCCCGTCTTCAACACGGTTCGCGATGCCGTCGCCGAGACCCAGGCGAACACGACCCTCGTCTTCGTGCCGGGGCGCTTCGCCGGCCGACGCGATCTACGAGGCCGTCGACGCCGGCATCGGAACGGTGATCTGCATCGCCGAGTACGTCCCGGCCCACGAGATGCTGCGGATCTACAACTACATCCGGCCGAAGGGGATCACGATGCTCGGACCGAACTGCCCGGGCGTGCTCTCGCCGGGCAAGGCGAACGTCGGGATCATCCCCGCCGAGGTGCTGAGCGAGGGCCGGATCGGCCTCGTCAGCCGCTCCGGGACGCTCACGTACCAGATCGGCTACGAGCTGGCGCAGCGCGGGCTCGGGAACTCGACGATCGTCGGCATCGGCGGCGATCCGGTCGTCGGCTCGTCCTTCATCGACGTGCTCGGCCGCTTCGAGACGGACGACGAGACGGACGTCGTCGTCATGGTCGGCGAGATCGGCGGCGACGAGGAGGAGAAGGCGGCCCGCTTCATCGAGGCGGAGATGTCGAAGCCGGTCGTGGCCTACATCGCCGGCTTCACGGCGCCGCCGGGCAAGACGATGGGCCACGCGGGCGCGATCATCTCCGGCTCGTCGGGCACGGCGGAGGCGAAGAAGGAAGCGCTCGAGGCCGCCGGCGTCAAGGTCGGGACGACGCCGACGGAGGTCGCCGAGCTGGCGGCCGACACCGCAGCGCGCGTCTAGGGCGGACGGTGACCCGATCCGCGGCCTGGCGCCGAAGTTCCGGCTGTAGCGCGGGCCCCACTGCGGGTCGCGGATCACCCAGCGGCCGCGGTGCGGAAGCGGAAGACAGCCGACCAGACGTAGCGGTCCGCCGTTCGGCGGATTCGGACCCGATGCACACGGCCTCTCGGGTCGATCGCCTCGACCTGAACGGGTAGCCCGCCGAGGACGGTCTCAGCACGCAGCAGACCCATCTGCCCGCTTGTACACCCAGTACGGCGGAGTTGAATCGTCGAGGAGCGCCCGCCCTCGGCGCCTTCGGCACGACGGCAGCTTCACGGCGAGTGCTCCGACGGCCGAGGCCGGAAGGGCAAGCGCGAGAAGCGCGGCGAGCAGCTTCATGTCCGGGCCGGATTCTAGGGTGGCTCTCGTGGAGCCGATCTCGTTCGCCCGCGGCGTTCCGGCGCCCGAGTGCCTCGCGCTCGAAGAGCTCGCCGACTGCGCGCGCGCCGCGATCGAGCGGGACGGCGCCACCGCGCTGAACTACGGCCCGGCCGGCGGCTACGCGCCTCTCCGCGAATGGATCGCCGACCGCCATCGAGTGGAGCCCGAGCGAGTCGTCCTGACGAACGGCTCGCTCCAGGGCTTCCGCTTCCTCGCCGAGCTGCTGTCGCCGACGGGGACCGTGATCGTCGAGGCGCCGACGTACGACCGGCCGCTGAAGATCCTCGCGGAGCTCGAGGCGGAGGTGATCTGCGTCCCGCTCGACGAGGAGCCGGCCGTGAACGGAGGCGTCGCGTTCCTGTACACGATCCCGACCTTCCAGAACCCGACCGGCCGGACGCTGTCCAAGGAGCGTCGCAAGGGGCTCGCAGAGCGTGCCCGCGACGGATTGCTCGTGCTCGAGGACGACCCGTACGGCCTCGTCCGCTTCGAGGGCAAGTCGCCGCCGACGGTGTTCGAGCTGGCCCGCGGCGAGAACGTCGTCTACAGCTCGTCCTTCTCGAAGACGGTCGCTCCGGGGTTGCGCGTCGGATACCTCGTCCTGCCGGACGCCCTGGCCGAACGGGTCGTGGCGGCCGCGACCGCCTCCTACATCACACCCGCGCTGCTCTCGCAGGCGACCGTGTACGAGTTCCTGCGCCGCGGGAGCCTTCGAGCCGAACCTCGAGCGCATCAACGGACTGCTGCGCGAGCGCCGCGACGCGATGATCGGCGCGCTCGAGCGGCACCTGCCCGAGGCGACCTGGACCGTTCCGGAAGGCGGCTACTTCGTCTGGCTCGACCTCCCGGACGGGATCGCGGCCTCCGACCTGCGCGCCGAGGGCGTCACGTTCGTCCCCGGCTCGGACTTCTTCTGCGGGCCGGGTGGAGAGAGCGCGCTACGGCTCGCTTTCAGCTACGAGTCGCCGAGCTGCGATCGAGGAAGGCGTCCGCCGCCTGGCCTCAGCCGTCCGCGCCGCGATCGTGCTGAGCCGCGCTGCCTAGCTGGCGGCGCCGCCGGTAGAGCTGCGAGCCAAGCACGCCGCCCGAGGAAGCCGATCGCGATCAGGAGGATGAACAGCCAGATCAGCCGCGCGTGCGCGGAGAAGAGGACGAAGTCGATCTTGACCGGGTCGTTGTTCTTGACGATGAACGCGATCAGCCAGAGCACGATCAGGACGAGCCCGATCACGATCGCGTACAGGCGAGGCTGCCAGTCCTCGACCGATCCGCTGGGACGGCGAAACAGACCCATGAACCGAGTCTAAAGACCCCTGAGTGGATGATATCGGGCGGGCCGGCCAGCGCGCCGCTAGGCGGCGTGCTGGGCGACCCGCGGGATCAGGCGGGCCTGTTGCGGGGGAGAGAGAGTGCCTCTACCGACCGGGCGAAAGGTCGGGCAGGGGGACTCGGGGAGGGCGCACAGGCCTGCCTGCCTGAAGTAGCAAAGATTACAGCTTGCTTTATTCTTTTTGGCCACAGTCTGGTTTTGCTCCTGACCTCGCGTACCCGGCGATCGAGGCGATCATGAGGGCTAGTGCCTCGAGTTTCAAGAGTCGCGCCGGACGAAAACCGAGCAAATTCCGGCAGGATCAAACTGCCGAAATTTGGGGATTTCCGACGCTTTCAGTTCAGCGTTGCCAGCGCGCGCAACGCCTGTCGATAAGTGTGCACAGGGATGACGCGCATGTTGCCTGCGTAGCGGCGCGCCTCCTGTGCGTTTTCCCCAGCCGGAACGAGAAAGACGTCGGCTCCAGCGCGTTTTGCACCGATCGTCTTCTGCTTCAGGCCGCCGACGGGGAGGACCGAGCCGTCGAGGCACATCTCGCCGCTCGCGACCACCCTGTGGCCGTGGTCGACGTCGTGCCCGAGCTTCTCGGCGACGTCGAGGGCGAACGCGAGGCCCGCAGACGGGCCGCCGACCTGGCCGAGGTCGATGTGCACGGGCACCGGAAGCGAGATCTTCGACGGGGTCTGCAGGGCGCAGCTCGTCAGCACGCCGATGATCGAGCGCTTCTTGTCCTGGGGGTCGGGCGCGGTCTTCACGTCGACGGTGCGGACGGCGCCGTCGCGGCGCACGGTCAGGGAAACGCTCTGGCCCGGGCTGTGCTTCGTGATCTGGCGGCGCAGGGCCGGCAACGACGGGGTCGCCTGCCCGTCCACGGCCGCGATCGCGTCGTTCGCCTGCAGCTTGCCCGCGGAGGGCCCGTTCGGGTTCACGTCGGCGATGACGGTTCCCGGCGACTTGATCGGGACGCGGTAGCCGAACTGCCTTAAGCGCGACGGCGGCGCCGATCTGCTGCGACTGGGCCATCGCCTGGATCTCCTGGCGCTGATGCTGCTGGTCGCTCTGGCCGGGCGAGACGACGGCCGCGGCCGGCACGAGCGTCGAGCCCTCGCGCAGGCCCGGGAACAGCTTCTCGAGCAGGCTCGCCTTCTTGACCTCGACCGCGACGTAGTAGATCCCGCCGCCGTCCCGGTCGGAGCGCTCGCCCTTGACCGTGACGTACGGCGCGAGCGGCCGGGCCTTGTCGGGCAGGAAGATGTACTCGTTCGAGGGAATGATGTAGAGCAGGAGAGCGACCGCGGCGAGGACGAGGCCGCCGGCGATCAGCAGCTTGAAGAACCGGGCCATTTCCTCAGGATACGGGCGGCGTGGAGGTGTGGTTCAGAGCAGAGAGCGCGTGAGGCCGCCGTCGACGGGGATCACCGTGCCGGTCACGTACGAGGCCTGATCGGAAGCCAGGAAGCAGATCACTTCCGCAACTTCCTTCGGCCGGCCGAAGCGGCGCAGAGGGATGACGGCCATCTCCTCGGCCCGCGAGCGGTTGACGAACGCCTCGGCGAGGCGCTCCGTCTCGATCCGGCCCGGTGCGATCGAGTTGACCGTGATCCCGTCGGGACCGACCTCGCGGGCGAGCGTCTTCGCCCAGCCGATCACGCCGGGGCGGACCGAGTTGGACAGCGCCAGGTTGTCGAGCGGCTCGCGGACCGAGCTGGACTCGATGTTGATGATCCGGCCGTTCCCGCTTCGCCGAAGGTGGGGGAGGCAGAGGTTCGTGAGCCGGATCGCAGAGATCAGGAGCAGCTCGACGGCTGTTTCCACGTCTTCGTCGGTCATCTCGAGCGCGGTCGTGCGCGGCGGGCCGCCGCTGTTGTTGACGAGGATGTCGATGCCGCCGAACGCCTCGAGCGTCTTCTCGACGAGGCGTTTCAGATCCTTCGGGTTCGTGACGTCGCCGCGGACGGCGAGCGCTCCGAGGCGCTCCGCCTGGCGCGCGAGCTCATCGCGCCGGCGCGCGAACATGGCGACGTTCGCGCCCTCCGCGCTCAGCGCCTCGGCGGTAGCGAGGCCCATTCCGGCGGACGAGCCGCAGACGATCGCCGTCCGGCCGCTGAGACCGAGCTCCATGACTAGGAGCCGAGGACGGCGACGACGTCGCGGACCGCGTCTGCCGAGGCCTGGAGCGCGGTCTGCTCCTCGTCGGTCAGGTCGAGCTCGACGATCTCCTCGATCCCGCCCGCGCCGAGCTTGACCGGGACGCCCATGTACAGGCCGTCGATTCCGTACTCGCCCTCGAGATAGGCGGTGCAGGGCAGGACGCGCTTCTCGTCGAGCATGACCGCGTCGACCATCTGCGCGCTCGCGGCGCCTGGCGCGTACCAGGCCGAGGTGCCGAGCAGCTTGACGACCTCGCCTCCGCCGACGGCAGTTCGCTGGACGAGCTCGCCGATTCGATCCATGGAGACGAGCTTGGTCAGCGGCACGCCGCCGACCGTCGTCGCGGAGATCGACCGACACCATCTGGTCGCCGTGGCCGCCGAGGACCGTCGCCTGCACGTCCTTCACGGACGAGCCCGTCTCCCAGGCGATGAACGTCTGGAGACGCGCCGTGTCGAGGATCCCGGCCTGGCCGAAGACGCGCTCCTTGGGAAAGCCGGAGACGTTCTTGGCGACGTGACACATCGCGTCCAGCGGGTTCGAGACGATGATCAGGGTCGCGTCGGGCGACTCGGCGACCGCGGCCTCGGTGACGGCGCCGACGATCTTCTCGTTCGTCGACACGAGGTCGTCCCGGCTCATGTCGCCGGTGCGCGGGACTCCCGCGGTGATGACGACGACGTCCGAGCCCGCTGTGGCGTCGTAGCTCGTCGAGCCGGTCACGTTCGGCTCGTAGCCGAGCACTGCGCCCGCCTGGTTGATGTCGAGCGCCTTGCCCTCTGGCAGGCCCTCCTTGATGTCGACGAGCACGACGTCGCAGTAGTCGCGCCGCGCGAGCTCCTGCGCGCACGTTGCGCCGACGTTCCCGGCTCCGACGACCGTCACCTTGCGCCGCTGGCTCAAACTGTTACTCCCATCTGCTCGATGATCGCGTCCGCCACGTCGCTCGTCCCGACGGCGGTCGGATCGTCGCGCGACGGCTTCATGTCGTAGGTCACGCTCTTGCCCTCGGCGATCACGGCTGCGATCGCGCCTTCGAGGCGGTCGGCCGCGTCGGCCTCCTCGAGATGCCGCAGCATCAGCACGCCGGAGAGCATCATCGCCATCGGGTTCACCTTGTTCTGGCCCGCGTACTTGGGCGCGGAGCCGTGGGTCGGCTCGAAGACGGCCGCCTCGGTGCCGAAGTTGCCGCCCGGGGCGAGGCCGAGGCCGCCGATCAGGCCCGCGGCGAGGTCGGAGGCGATGTCCCCGTACAGGTTCGGCAGCACGAGCACGTCGTACTCCTCGGGCCGCTGAACGAGCTGCATCGACAGGTTGTCGACGATGCGGTCCTCGAACTCGATGTCCGTGTTCTGCTCGGCGACCTCACGGGAGACCTGGAGCCAGAGCCCGTCCGTGAATTTCATGATGTTCGCCTTGTGCACGCTCGTCACCTTGCGGCGGCCGAGCCGGCGGGCGTAGTCGAAGGCGAACTGGATGATGCGGCGCGTGCCTTCGATCGAGATCGGCTTGATCGAGATGCCCGAGTCGTCGGGCAGCTGGCCGCCGTGGTCGCGGATCCACTGGGTGAGCTCCTTTGCCTCCGGCGTGCCGACCTCGTACTCGATCCCCGCGTAGAGATCCTCGGTCGCCTCGCGGACGATCACCAGGTCGACGTCCTCGTACCGCGACCGGACTCCCGGGTAGCTCTTGCAGGGCCGCACCTGGCCGTAGAGGTCGAGGCCCTTCCGGAGGGCGACGTTGACCGACCGGAAACCGCCGCCGATCGGGGTCGTGATCGGGCCCTTGAGCGCGACGCCGCTGGCCCGGATCGCGTCCAGAACCTGGTCGGGCAGTGGATTCCCGCCGTACTGATCCATGACGTCGCTGCCCGCGTACTGGACGTCCCAGTCGAAGTCGACGCCGGTCGCCTCGAGGACCCGGCGGGTCGCCTCGGTCAGCTCGGGCCCCGTGCCATCGCCGGGGATCAACGTCACCGTGTGCGCCATGCCGCGGCGACTCTACCGATAGATTTCGGAGCGATGAACGACTTCAAGCCAGGACTCGAGGGCGTCGTAGCGGTCGAAACGGCAGATTGCCGCCCCCGATCGGGAAGGCGGCGCGCTCCGTTACCGCGGCTATGACATCGAGGACCTCGTCGGGCGGTACCCCTACGAGAACATCTGGGGGCTGCTCGTCGACGACGACCTCGACTCGAAGATGCCCGATCCCGAGCCGTACGTGCCGAAGAGCCTGACCGGGAACGCGCCCGCAGATCTCCAGTCCGAGGTCGCGCATCTCGCGGGCGAGTGGAAGCTCCAGAAGCTCGTCGACATCGACGACGAGCAGGCGCGCACCGACCTCGGGCGGGTGTCCGCGCAGATGATGGGGATCGTGGCGCGCTCGGCCGCTTTCGCGGAAGGACGCGAGCCTGCGCCGGACGACGTCGTGGCGCGAGGCGAGACGGCGGCCGAGAAGTTCCTTCTTCGCTGGCGCGGGGAGGCCAACCCGGATCACGTCAAGGCGATCGACACGTACTGGATCTGCACGGCGGAGCACGGCCTCAACGCCTCCACGTTCACGGCGCGCGTGGTCGCCTCGACCGGAGCCGACTGCGGTGCGGCGATGTCAGCGGCTGTCGGCGCGCTGAGCGGGCCGCTTCACGGCGGCGCCCCCGCCCGCGTGCTGCCGATGCTCGACGAGGTTGCGAAGACGGGCGATCCGGAGGGCTACGTCAGGAACATCCTCGAGCAGCACGGTCGCATCATGGGCTTCGGCCATCGCGTCTACCGCGCCGAGGACCCACGGTCGCGGATCCTCAAGCGCACGGCGCAAGAGGTGGGCTCGCCGCGCATGGAAGTCGCCGAAGCGCTGGAGGAAGCGGCACTGGCCGAGCTCCACAAACGGAAGCCGGACTACGTGATCGCGACGAACGTCGAGTTCTACTCAGCCGTGCTTCTCGACGCGGCCGATGTCCCGCCGGAGCTGACCCCCGCGATGTTCGCCTGTTCGCGTGTGGCCGGCTGGTCGGCGCACATCCTCGAGCAGAAGCAGACGGGGCGACTGTTCAGGCCCGCCGACCGCTACGTCGGTCCCGGCCCGCGGTCGCTAAGCGCTGTCTGACCTCGCGTCAGCCGCTGCCGAGGCGGCCTCGCTCGCAGAACAGGGCTCGGAGCGTGAGCTCGCCGAGCTGAGGACGAAGTGGCAGGACGAGCTCGAGGCTTCGATCCGTTCGCCTGACTACCGCGAGCGCGCCGTCGCATATAGGGCGGTCGGGCAGTTCCGGTACCGGCAGAAGACGGAGCTCCTGCGGCGCGGGCTCGAGGACGAGAGCCCCGCGTGCCGCGGCTCGGCGCTGATCTCGCTCGAGCTCCTCTCGCGTGACCATCCCGGGCTCGTCAACGACCTGCGCCCGCTCCTGCACGAGCTCTCCTCGCACGACGACAACCAGGCCGTGCGCCGACTCGCCGTCATCTGCCTCGACCACGGCTCTCCGCAGCGCGAGACGATCCTGCTCCTGAGCTCGATCGCAGACGACGACGAGCAGGACAAAGAGCTACGCGCGGCGGCGGGCAAGATCGGCGAGCGGCTGAGAAAGAAGGGCGCGGCCCGGCGCTAGCGACAGCTGCAGGGAGTGCGGCCGCAGGAGGGGCACGAGCGACGGCGTTTCCAGTCGAGCATGCTCTTGCCGATCCCGCTCATGATCATCAGGTAGCCGACGCCGCTCGTGAGGGCGAAGAGCATTGCCATGTGCGGGTCAAGCTGAGCCATCTTTCTTAGGTGTTGCCATCGGCGCGCCGCCGGAAACCTTGAGCTTTCTCTTCGCGTGCGGGTGGGCCGAGAAGTACGCCTCGCGGCGCCTGCGGTCGGTCACGTGCGTGTAGAGCTCGGTCGTGGCGAGATCGGCGTGGCCGAGCATCTCCTGGACGCTCCGTAGGTCGGCGCCTCCCTCGAGCAGGTGCGTGGCGAACGAGTGGCGGAGCAGGTGCGGGTGGATCCTGGTCGGTTCGAGGCCGGCTTTCTCGGCCAGGCGGCGCAGGATCAGGAACGCGCCGGCGCGCGTCAGCGGGCCGCCCTTGGCGTTGAGGAAGAGCTCGGGCCGGTGGCGCTTGTCCAGGAAGGGCCGGCCGCGGCTCAGGTAGCGGCGGAGCGCGTCGGCGGCGCTGCGCCCGAGCGGCACGATCCGCTCCTTGCCGCCCTTGCCGATCGAGCGGACGAGCCGTTCCTCGAGGTCGACGCCGTTTCGCTCGAGCCCGACCGTCTCGCTGACGCGCAGGCCCGCGCCGTAGAGGAGCTCGACGAGCGCGCGGTCGCGTAGGTCGCGCGGCGCCGTGCCGTTCGCCGCTTCGACGAGCCGCTCCGCCTCTCCGGGCGAGAGCGTGCGCGGCAGGCGGCGCGCCCTGCGCGGCAGGCCGATGTCGGCTGCGGGGTTCTCCTTCTGGGCTCCGATCAGGATCTGATGGCGGAAGAACGACCTGACGGCGGCTATGCGGCGCGCGATCGTCGTCGCGGCCAGCCCGCGTGCGCGCAGCTCCGCCACGTAGCGCTCGAGCTCCTCGGGCGTCGCCTGCGAGGGCTTGTGGCCGAGGAAGTCCGTCAGCGCGGCCAGGTCGCGCCGGTACGCCTCGACGGTCCTCGGCGCCAGCCGCGCCGCCGAGACCGCGAGAAACGCCTCGACTTCAGGATCTCGGGTGGGCCCGGTCATAGACCTTGCGCAGCCGCTTCCCGTCCACGTGGCTGTACGTCTGCGTCGTCGAGAGCGAGCTGTGGCCGAGCAGCTCCTGGATCACGCGGAGGTCGGCGCCGCCTTCGAGCAGGTGCGTCGCGAAGGCGTGCCGCAGCCGGTGCGGGTGCGGGAACAGCCGCCTGAGCGTGCTCGTGTCGAGTCGCCGTCCGCGCGCGGAGACGAACAGCGCGTCCACGGCGCCGTTGACGAGCTGCGGACGGGCGTCGTCCAGGTAGAGACGCAGCCGGTACGCGGCCTCCTCGCCGAGCGGGACGACTCGCTCCTTGCCGCCCTTGCCCCGGACGTGGACCGCCTCCTGCTCGAAATCGACGTCGCCGAGATCGAGGTCGACCGCCTCGCGGCTGCGCAGCCCGGCCGAGTAGACGAGCTCGAGCAGAGCGCGGTTGCGGAGCGCAAGCGGGTCGACGCCGGCGTACTGATCGAGCACCGCGTCGACCTCCTCGGACTTGGGCGCATCCGGTAGGCGGCGCGCGCGCCTGGGCCCGAGCTGCGCGTCAGGGACGCGTCCCGCACCGAGCGCGAACCGGAGCAAGGCGCGCACCGCGGCCAGCTTGCGCGCGATCGTCGCGGGCGCGAGCTTGCTCGGATCCCGCCCCGGGCGCGCGGCGCCGAGCTCGGCGGTGTAGTCGCTCAGAGTCGCGGCGTCGACGTCCTCGAGCGACCGCCCGCGCTTCCGAAGCCAGGACGCGAGCTCCTCGACGTCGACCCGGTACGCGCGACGCGTCGCATCCGACAGCTCGGGCGAGTCGAGGAACCGCTCGATGAGGGCGCGGTCCGACACCCAGACGGATTCGCGCTCTTAGCGCGATCGCCTGCTAGTGAACCGAGTTGACGATCTCTTCGGACAGGCTCGGGAACTTCGTGAGGAACTCGGCGCGCGCGTCCTTGAGGCGCGCGATGCCCTCGTCGCACTCCTGCTTGCGGCCGGTGGCCTCGTACAGCCGCTGCGGCTGCAGGATGTCGATGTCCTCGGAGTCGATGCCCGGCACCGACGCCGCGACCATGTAGCCGAAGTCCGGATCCTCGACCCACTCGATCGTGCCTTCGGCGATGCCCTTCACGATCGCGGAGGAGTGCTTGATCTTCACCTTCTTCGAGCGCTCGTCGTCATCACCGCCGCCTACGCGGCCCGTGTTCATCAGGTAGACCTCGAGCGGGTGCTCCTCGAGCAGTTCGAGGAAGCGGTTCCCCTGGAGGTCGTGCGGCATCGGGAAGAACGGGTTCGTCCCGGGCACGCGGAGGAAGACACCGGCCTCGTCCGCGCCGCCGGCGCTCGTGCCCTGCGTCTCGCCGAGCATGAAGAAGGCCGCTGCCTGCGGCCCCTCGAGCTTGGCGACGGCGGGGATGATGTTCTCGTTCCGGTTCAGGATCAGCAGGAAGTGCGCGTCGTCGACCTCCTCGTCGACGCCTGACTCGATGACGCCGAAGGGGAACGTCGCCCGTCCGTTCGGCGTGTAGCTCGTGTCGTAGAAATCGACCTCGTCGCCGTGCTGGGACACGTTCTCGAGGTACGAGTCGGGCTGCGTGACCGCGCCGTAGATCGTCGGCTCGTCGTCGGGGTTGAGGCCGAAGGTCTTCGCGAAGCAGCCGTTCTCGGTGGCCATGATCCGCCCGTCCGGCATCCAGCCGACGAAGTCGTCCTGGACCGGGAGCGAGCCGTTCTGGCGCGTGAAGGTCGTCGTCGTCTTGCCCGTGCCGGAGAGGCCGACGATCAGCCCGACCCTGCGGCCGGCGGGCGTCGGGATGATCTTGCAGCCCGCGTGCAGCGGGAGCCCGCCGCGGTCGTAGACGAGCTTGTTCCACATGCGCAGGCCGCCCTTCTTCGACTCGCCGAAGTAGTCCGAGTTGAAGACGCGCGTAACGCCCTGCTCGAGGTCGACCGCGATCAGGCGGTCGTCCGGATAGCCCTCGGCCTTCAGGTTCGGCGTGTAGACGACGGTCAGCTCCGGTTCGTGCTCTCCCTCGGCGGGAGCGAAGTAGAGCTGCTGCTGCATGGCGGCGATGTTCGCGTTCGCGGCCTCGATGTAGAGCCGTGCGGGCGTGCGGAAGTCCGGGTCGTTCCCGATGAAGCCGTCGATCACGACCATGTCCTGATCGGCGATGTACGCGTCCTGCGCCTCGGCCCACTTGTGGCCTTCCTCGCGCGTGATCGCCTGGTTCTGCCCGTCGGGCTCGTCGGTGACGATGTACGTCGAGCGCTTCGAGCGGGAGACGACCTCGGTCTGGACGTTCAGGTTCCCGTGCCGCGTCGGCGTCGCGTTCGGCATCTTCGAGGCGAGCTCTTTCGCCTCGGCCGGGGAAGGGTTCTCGATCACTTTGGCCGCCTCGGGCAGCCGAAACAGCATCTTCGCCACGGCGCGATCTTACCCAGGCGTCCCGGAATCCCTCCCTGCGAACGGCTAAGCCGTTCGTTAGCGGCCGGTGAGCCTGCGGTGACCTCGCCGTTTGCGCGCGCTCCGAGCGTGGGGGCGAAAGGAGGTGACCCCCATGCTCATCAGGCTCTTCATTCTCGCCGCCAGCGTCGTCACGGCGGCCCTTATGGCGAATTTCCCGGGCGGCGGCGGCCCCTGAGAGGACCGACGAGTGGCCTGACCGGCCCGACGCAGGATCACGAAGAGCTCCGCACGGAGCTCTTCGTGTCTTTCGTCTACGCGACCGTCAGCTCGCTCAGCATCGCCCGCGCAGCCTCGGCCGAGACGCGATTGCCCTTGCGGTCGAACAAGAGGAGGCCTTCCTCGACGCGCTCGGCGGCCTCCGCAGGGCGTTCGGCCAGTCGGAGTACCTCCGCGAGATCGAGCAGGACGGCTCCGTGATCGCTGAGCGCATCCGTCCGCGCCGCGATTCGCACCGCCTCCTCTGCGAGTGACTCCGCCTTGCGAAAGTCACCGGCACGAGCGAGAAGCTTGGCGCGCGTCCGGCGCCAGGACCACTGTGCGCTGACGTCATCCGAGGCGGCGCGCTTCTGCGCGAGATCGAGCCAGGCCTTCGCTTCGTCGTACCGCCCCTGCACATACAGGGCGTCTGCGAGCTCGGCGGCAACCGTGGAAAGGCCGGCGGCGTCGTGCACGCGTTCCAAGGTCCTGCAGCAGTCCTCGAGCACGCGCTCGGCGGTCGCAGCGTCACCGGAGAGCATCTCGATCCGCCCGAGCACGCGGCCGCTGCTGTTCGCACGAGCGTAGACCTCGCCGATCTCCTCGTAGGTCGTCGCGGCCTCGGCGACATGGCGATGAGCGACGTCGAACCGGCCGTCGATCGCCTCGAGCCCGCCCATGAACGCCAGCACGTTTGCCTGCCCGGCCCGGTCGGTCGCTTCGTCGAGAAGCTCCTCGCAGCGATCGAGAGCTTCGGCGACGGGAGTGGGGCCGTAAAAGAGCGCGGAAGCGAGGTCCTGGAGGCAACCCGATGCCGACCACCCGGAGCGGCGGTAGTGAACGAGGGCTCGCTCGACGGCCTCCTGCCAGTCGCCGATCCTCCCTTCGATCGAGCGTACGTAGCCGACGTGACGCCAGGTGCGCCCTAGTGCCCGCTCGTCGCTCAGCTCCTCGAAGATCGGAATCGCTTGGGTCGCGAGCTCGAGCAACTCGGCCGGCGCGCCCTCGGGATCGCTGAAGAGATGCAGGTGGGCGAGCTCGATCTGAGCGCGGAGCCCCAAGTGCCGGTCGTGCGCGGACGAGGCTGCCTCGACCGCGTCGACCAGGGTCGTCTCGCCGCGCTCGAAATCGCCCGAAGCCTTCTGCGCCACGCCGAGCTCGCAGAGCAGCTCGATGCGCTTCGCGTCGTCGGCCGAGAGGAGCGCGGTCGCGCGGCCCAGCAGGTTGACCGACGCAGGCGTGTCGGCTCGCTTCCATGCGCGAATTCCGGCCGCTGCAAGGCGCTCGCCTGCCCACGACGCGAGCCGCCCGACCGCCGGGTCGCCCGGATGCAGCTCGCTCTGGTACCTGTGCGCCTGCTCGGCGTGGTAGCCCACGAGCTCGTCCGGCTCGTTGCGCGCGTCGAGCCATGATCCGTAGCGCTCGTGCAGGTCGGCGCGGCGCTCCTTCGTGATCGCCGAATACGCGACGTCCCGGATGAGCACGTGCTGGAAGCGGAGCGCGTCGTCTTCCCCGCGTACCTCTCGAAGCAGGCTCCGTCCGGCGAGGCTCCTGAGCCGGCGGTCGATCCCTGTGAGCTCGTCCGGCGGGGTCAAGTGCACGACGGCTCCTCGCGAGAACTCCCGGCCGGCGACGGCGGCTCGCTCGAGCAGGACCCGATCTCCCGTTTCCAGGCGGTCGAGCCGGCTCGCGAGCAGCGCCTCGACCGAGGGCGGGACCGACTCGAGCGCTTCTGGCCCAGCCTCCTCGAGGAAGGCGAGGAGTTGTTCGACGAAGAGGGGATTTCCTTCGGCCAGGGAGGCAATCCGCCGTCGCGTCTCAGCGCCGACCTCTGCGCCGCCGAGCTCGCCCACGAGCAGGTCGATCGCAGCGTCCTCGAGAGGCTCGAGTCGTAGCACTTCGGCCTCGGCGCCCAAGCCCGGCCGTTCATCACGCAGCTCGGGCCGCGCGAGGCAGACGAGAAGGAGCGGCGTCTCGACCGGCCACGCAGCGAGGTATTCGACGAAGTCGAGCAGCGTCGGCTCGGCCCAGTGCAGATCCTCCAAGACGACGACGAGCGGACTGCTGCGCGCGAGCCCCTCGAAGAGCTGCCGCACGGCCCAGAAGAGCTCGCCGGTAGGAGCCGTGCCCTCGGTCTGGCCTGTCAGCTCGGCGATTCGCTCCGCGACGACGGCTGCGTGCTCGTCGCCTTCGAGCAACCGTTCGATCGTCGCCTGCGGCCGTTCGGGGGCGACCTGCCGCACGATCTCGGCGAGCGGGAGGTACGTCGCTCCCTCGCCGTACGAGACGCAGCGGCCGACGAGCGCTGAGGCCTGCTCGCCGAGCGAGGCGACGAACTCCGATGCGAGGCGCGTCTTCCCGAGGCCTGCTTCTCCGAGCACGATCAGAGTCCGGCTCCGCCGCTCGTCGCGCACGGCTCGGAATGCCGTTTCGAGCGCCTCGAGCTCGCCCTGTCTGCCGATGAAGGCCGCGCTGCTCAACCCTCGGAGTGGAGCGCCTTCGTCCACCGCCAGCAGGCGGAAAGCCTGGATGGGGTCGTGCGTCGCGCCGGCATCGATCGGCTCGATCGGCTCGACCTCCGCTCCGTCTCCGACGAGAGCCTGCGTCGGCGCGCCGAGCAGCGTCTCGCCGGGAAGCGCCGCCTGCTGGAGGCGCATCGCGACGTTCACCGCGGCGCCCGTCGCAAACGGCTGGCCGGCCGCGGCGTCGCCGGTGAGCACCTCGCCCGTGTTGATCCCGATCCTGACCCGGAGCTCCAACCCGTGTTCCCGGCTCGAGCTCCGAGTTGAGCGCGATCAGCGCCTCGCGAAGGTCGCGCGCCGCGCGAACCGCACGAAGCGCGTCGTCCTCGTGCATCTGCGGCACTCCGAAAACGGCCATCGCGGCGTCGCCCATGAACTTCTCGATCGTGCCGCCGTGGCGCTCGACGATGGTCCGGACCGTGTCGAAGTACCGCCGCATGACCGCCCGCAGAACCTCCGGATCGAGAGCCGCCGCGAAGCTCGTCGAGTCCACGATGTCGGCGAAGAGGACGGTAACCGTCTTGCGCCGTTCGCCGGTCGGCTGCTCGGTGGAGATCGGAGCCGCGGCGAGGTCGAGCTCGGCGTCGTGGCGCAGGATGGACTGCTCGAGCCGCTGGAGCTCCGGCGACGGATCGATACCGAGCTCGTCGACGAGAGTCTCTCGTGCGCGCCTGTACGCCTCGAGCGCCTCCGCCTGTCTCCCTGAGCGGTAGAGGGCAAGCATGAGCTGCCCGCGCAACCGCTCGCGCAGCGGGTTCTCCGTGACGAGGCCCTCGAGCTCGCCGATCAGTTTGGCGTGATGGCCCAGTTCGAGTTCGGCGTCGATCAGCTCCTCGCGGGCAGCCGTGCGAAGCTCTTCGAGCCGAGCCACCTCGACGTGTGCGAAGGTCTCGAACGCGAGGTCGGCCAGCGGCGGCCCGCGCCAGAGGCTGAGTGCCTCGCGCAGGAGCTCTGAACGCCGCTCGGCATCTCCGCCCTCGGACGCCTGCGCAACGAGCCGCTCGAAGCGGTGCAGATCGACTTGCTCAGGCTCGACGTCGAGGACGTAGCCGGGCTGGCGAGTGCGCACGAGGTCGCGGCCGAGTGCCTTGCGCAGATCAGAGACCAGGTTCTGGAGGGAGCCGACCGCCGCTTTGGGAGGCTTTCCCGCCCACAGCTCCTCGATCAGGCGGTCGGTCGAGACCACTTCACCCGCGTGCAGCAACAGCAACGCCAGGAGGGCGCGCTGCTTTCGCCTTTTCAGCTCGAGCGCGCGTCCCTCCGCCCAGACTTCGAACGGGCCAAGTACGCGGAACTCGATTCGTTGCACTTGCGCCGTTTTACCACTGTCGAGCGCTCGCTTCCATGCTCCGGTGTGAGCCGTACGTGAGCGCCGCATGAGGCGCGGGGCACAGCCTTGGCCGCATGCAGAACGTACAAACGGAGAGTCTCGTCAGCGAGGCGGAGCGCTATCTGGCTGTCGTTGCGGTATTTCGCAGCGAAGGGCGGGAGCCGCATTGGCGGCTAGAGCCCGGCGCACGATCACGGCCACCGCGCCTGTCAGCCGCAGGCAGACGTGATCCTCTCGAGTCCATACCAAAGGGGATGGAATGAAGAATCTGCGACTTCTCAGCATTTCCGCGGTCACCTGCGCCCTGGTCTTCACCACCGGGCTCTCGGCGGCCGCGGGCGATCTCGACACGACCTTCGATGCCGACGGCATCGTGCGAACCGATTTCGCGGGCGGATCGAGTGACCGTGCGTACAGCGTTGCCGTGCAGGCCGACGGCCGGATCGTCGCGGCAGGTGATGTGGATTCCGCCGACGGCGGCGGAAGCTTCGCCCTTGCCCGCTACAAAGTGACCGGCGCGCTCGATCCCACATTCGACGGTGACGGGAAGGTTCGGACGCGGTTCGCTCCGACGTCGTCGGAACTCGGAACCGCCGGTGCGCTCCAGCCGGACGGCAAAATCGTGATGGCGGGAGCCGTCGGCATCCCGGGCAGCGGTACGGCTGCCGACTTCGCCCTCGCCCGCTACAACTCCGACGGCGCGCTCGACACCGCTTTCGATGGCGACGGCAAGGTGATCACGGACTTCGCGTCGCAGACTGATTACGCCGTGGCGATCGCCGTCCAGCCCGATCGCAAGATCCTCGCTGCAGGCTGGAGCCGACCCCTTCGGAGATTCCCTTCGATGTCGCGGTCGCGCGTTACAACCCGGATGGCTCGCTGGACACCTCATTCTCCGCCGACGGCAGGGTGACAACCGCCATCGGCCCCGTGGTTCCGACGATTCGCTCAAACCGTTGCCGTCCAGCCGGACGGCAAGATCATCGTCGGCGGAGTCGAAGCGGAGAAGCGCCGGCATCGTCGTCCGCTACCTGTCCGACGGCAGCTTGGGACGCTTCCTTCGATGGCGACGGTATCGTGATACGCCAAGGCTGTCAATTACGGACGTCGCCGTGCAGGCCGACGGCAAGATCATCGCCGTAGCCGATAGCTCTGGCTTCAGCGTCAGGCGCCTCAACGCCGACGGCAGCATCGACACGGCCTTTGGCGAGGGCGGATGGAACCGCTCCTCTCGAGAGCGCGAGCGCCTACTCGCTCGCTCGTTCAGCCGGACGGCAACATCGTCGCCGCCGGCAGTGTCCCGGCGCCGGGCGCGAGGATTTCGCTGTAGCCCGTTTCCGACCGAACGGGAATCTAGACGTGATTTTCGGCCCGATGGAACCATCGTGACCGACCTCGGGGGCCCGGCCGACTTTTCCTACTCCGTGGCTCGCACCGGGCGGCAAGATCGTGCTCGGCGGCATCAGCGGTCCCGAAGACCAGAACACCGGCCGACTTCGCCGTGGCCCGTTACGTCGGAGCACTGCCGCCGTGCAAGGTGCCGAACGTCCGCGGCAAGAAGCTCGGCGTCGCGCGCGCGGATCGAGGCGCCGGTGCAGGGTCGGCAAGGTCACTCGAAAGCTCTCGAAGCAGATGAAGAAGGGCGGGTGCTTTCCCAGAGCCCGCGCGCGGCACCACAGCTCCAGAACGGCGGCAAGGTGAAGCTCGTCGTCGGCAAAGGCCGTCGCCGGTAATCACGGACAGATTCCTCGATCGAATACGGCCCCCGGCACGCACGACTGCCGGGGGCTTTTTCTTGCTTCCTGGTGCGTATGAGCGCGGCGTGAGGCCCGTGTGAGCGGCGCCTTCCAGGCTGGACGTCGTGTACAGCCAACGAAAGGAGAGAGTTTTGAAGGGCATCACTCTGAGATCGTTGCGCCGTCTGCCCCTGGTGGCAGTTGCGGCGCTGCTCTTCGTCCTCGTCGCTCCCGGGAGTGCTTCAGCGACACCGCCATCGAACGACAACTTCGGGAACGCCGAGACGATCACCGATCGCTTCGGCTGGGTCGAGGGCGACAACACCGAGGCGACGAAGGAGCCCGGCGAGCCGAATCACGCCGGGAACCCCGGCGGAGCCTCGGTCTGGTACAGCTGGACGGCTCCGAGCTCGGCCGAGCGACCTTGAACCTCTGTTACGCGGAGTTCGACTCGCTGTTGGCGGTGTACGTGGGCGACGACGTCGTCCAGCTCCAACAGGTCGCGGCCGACGACAACGGCTGTGGCGAACAGAGCTGGCTGACGTTCATGGCGAGCGCCGGTGTGACGTACAAGATCGCCGTCGACGGCGCGAACGGTGCCGCTGGCTACTTCGAGCTCGGCTGGGGCATCGGGCCGTCGAACGACGACTTCGCTGCGGCCAACGAGCTCCCGGGCGACAGCGGTACGATCACGGAGACAACCGCTATGCGACCCTCGAGCCTGGAGAGCCCGAGCACGGCCCGTATGGGTCTGCATCGGTCTGGTACCGCTGGACGGCTCCCTCGACCGGGCCGGCCACGTTCGAGCTCTGCGACAGCTCCTTCGACACGATGGTCGCGGTCTACACCGGCTCGAGCGTCGATGGGCTGACCCGGGTCACGCAGGACGACAACGACTGTCCGAACGAGTACGGCGCACGCGTGTCGTTCACCGCCGCGGCCGGGCAGGAGTACCGGATCGCCGTCGACGGTGCCTACGGCGACTGGGGCGACCTCACGCTCCGTTGGAGCCGGACGATCCTCGCTCCGGTCAACCACGGGCCGCCATCGATTCTGGGACGCCCGATCGACGGCGCTCAGCTGAGCGCGACCACGGGGCAGTGGGGCGGAACCCCGCCGCTCGCCTTCGGCTACCAGTGGCTGCGCTGCACGACGAGCAGCTGCCAGCCGATCTCGGGTGCGAACGGGGCGACGTACCTGCTCACGAGCTCCGACGTCGCATATCGACTGCAAGTACTCGTGACGGCGTCGAACGCGGCAGGTTCCCAGACCGCCGAGTCGGACATGACGGGCATCGTGGCGCCATCGCCCCCGGCGAACGTGATCCACCCTCGATCATGGGGGATCCGTACCTGGGCGTAAACCTGACCGTGGACGACGGAGAGTGGAGCGGAACGAGCCCTCGTACACGTATCGCTGGGAGCGATGCCCAACAGGGGCGTGCACCGACATCGGTGAGGAGTCGAACTACACGGTGAGCCGCGGCGACCTGGGGA
>CAWGVD010000005.1:0-40874 GCA_963825795.1 uncultured Actinomycetes bacterium
TCCTGAGCAACCTCTGGAACGCGCCCGACGCCAGCCAGGCGACCGGCTTTCGACGACCGGGTCGAGCGAGGCGGCGATGCTCGGCGGGCTCGCGCTCAAGCGCAGGTGGCAGAAACGGCGCGAGGCCGAGGGCAAGCCCGCGGACAAGCCGAACCTCGTGATGGGGATCAACGTCCAGGTCTGCTGGGAGAAGCTCGCGAACTACTGGGACGTCGAGATGCGGCTCGTGCCGATGGAGGGCGATCGCTTCAACCTCTCGCCCGAGGAGGCCGTGAAGCTCTGCGACGAGAACACGATCGGCGTCGTCGGCATCCTCGGCTCGACCTTCGACGGGTCGTACGAGCCGATCGCGGAGCTGTGCGAGCGGCTCGACAAGTTCCAGGAGGAGACCGGCCTCGACATCCCGGTGCACGTCGACGGCGCGTCCGGGGCGATGATCGCGCCGTTCATCGATCCCGATCTCGAGTGGGACTTCCGGCTGCCGCGCGTGGCCTCGATCAACACGTCCGGCCACAAGTACGGGCTCGTCTACCCGGGGGTCGGCTGGATCATCTGGCGCGACACGGAGGCGCTGCCCGAGGACCTGATCTTCTGGGTCAACTACCTCGGGAACAACATGCCGACCTTCGCGCTCAACTTCTCGAGGCCCGGCTCGCAGGTCGTCGCGCAGTACTACAACTTCCTGCGGCTCGGCTTCGACGGCTACCGGCGAGTGCAGGGCTATGCACGCGAGGTGGCGACGCGCCTGGCGGACAAGATCGCGGAGCTCGGGCCGTTCGAGCTCCTGACGCGCGGTGACGAGCTGCCCGTGTTCGCGTTCAAGCTCCGCGACGACGTGGACAACTACACCGTCTTCGACGTCTCGAACTCGATGCGCGAGCGTGGCTGGCAGCTCCCGGCCTACACGTTCCCCGAGAACCGGACCGACCTCGCAGCGCTCCGGGTCGTCGTCCGGCGCGGGTTCACGCACGACCTGGCCGACCTGCTCCTCGAGGACCTCCAACGACAGCTCCCGAACCTCCAGAGCCAGCCCGCGCCCGTCCACGACGCGTCTACGGGGACTGCCTTCGCCCACTGACAGCTCGTATCCGCTGACACCGCCCGGCTGGCGGGAGACGGAGCGCCGGACGGTCGGGCCGTTCGCGACGCACGTCACGTGGGAGCGGCCCGACGGCGGGACGAGCTCGTGGTCTTCGCGCGCGCACCGCAAGCACGCGTCGAGGCTCTCGCGGCCCGAACGCGAGGGCGTTTGGTGGGCGCCGCGACGCGCGTCGTGGTGGATCGGCGTCCTGTTCGCGATCGGCTCGACGTGCTTCCTCGTCGGCCCGTTCCCCGGCTTCGAGCAGCTCGTCGGCTCGGGCGCCGACGGGATGGTCTTCTTCGTCGGCTCGATCTTCTTCACGTCGGCCGCTGCGCTGCAGTGGCTGGAGACGATCAACGCGGACCCCGGCCCCGCTCTCCGGCGCGGAACGCTGCGCGTACTCACGTTCGAGCCGCGCCGCATCGACTGGTGGAGCAGCGGCGTCCAGCTCGTCGGCACCGTCTACTTCAACGTCAGCACCTTCCAGGCGCTGCAGGACGGCCTCGACGCCGGCGGGTACGACCGTCTCGTCTGGAAGCCCGATGCGCTCGGCTCGATCTGCTTCCTCGTCTCCGGCTACCTCGCCTATGTCGAGGTGTCCGGCCATGCGCTCTGGCCGCGCGAGCGGGCGCTCGAGTGGAAGATCGCCGCGGTCAACCTCGTCGGCTGCATCGCGTTCGGCATCTCGGCGGTCGCCTCGTTCTGGGTGCCTGACTCGGGTGGCGTGCTCGCTCTGGCCGCCTCGAACTGGTTCACCGCGCTCGGTGGGCTCTGCTTCCTCGTCGGCGCGATCCTGCTCCTTCCGGAATCGGCCGCGACTAACGCCGTGGAGTCCAGCGGAGCCGCGTTGTACGCTCACCCGTGATGTCCGAAGCGACCGTCGAAGCCGGGCCAGTCGCGCCCGAGCCGGTCTCCAAGCGCCGCCGCGTCGTCCGGATCGTGTCCTGGCTCGTCGGGCTCGTCCTGTTGCTGATCGTGCTCAACCTGCTGGGCGTGAACGTCCGCGACTGGCTGAAAGAGCTCTGGGACTCGGTCAAGGCGATCTCCGTGGGTCTACATCGTCCTCGGCTGCATCTTCCAGTGCCTGCAGACCGTGCTGACCGCGCTCGGCTGGTACGGGATCCTGCGCTATGCGTATCCCGGCGGCGTGACGTACATGCCCGTGCTCGCGGCCTACGCGACGGGCGTGGCGCTGAACGGTTTCCTGCCCGCGAACATCGGCACGTTCGTGACGCTGCTGATGTACGTCGCGATCGTGCAAGGGGCGAACTTCGCAGGCGTGCTCGCCGGGTACGTCGTCCAGAAGATCTTCTACGTGATCATCGGGACGCTGATCTACCTCTACCTGTTCCTGGCCATAGCCGGCTCATTCGACTTCCAGTTCGGGAACGAGAAGGATGCGATCCTGAACCACGTCGTGCTCGCACTCGGGATCGTCGGCGGGTCGATCTTCCTGCTCGTGATCCTGCTGCGGATCTTCTGGACCTGGGTGAAGAAGATGTGGGCCAAGGCGAAGCAGGGCGCGGCGATCCTCGGCGACTTCGGTTCGTACGTGAAGCTCGTGCTTCTGCCGCAGATGGGCGGCTACGTGGCGAAGGTGATGGTGATCATCATCTTCCTCGCCGCGTACAGCATCCCGGTCACGTTCGGCTCGGTGATGAGCGTCCTCGGCTCGAACCAGCTCGCGAACATCCTCTCGATCACCCCCGGCGGCGTGGGCGTCAACCAGGCGTTCAACACGTTCGCGCTCGACAGCTACACCGATTCGACGACGGCGACGGCGTATTCGATCTCGCAGCAGCTGATCACGACGGCGTTCAACGTCGGCTTCGCGATCATCCTCGTCTGTGTCGTCTTCGGCTGGAGCGGAGGCTCGAAGCTCGTCAAGGACTCCTACGTCGACGCGAAGGTGAAGGCGGGCGAGATGAAGGAGCAGCGCGGCCAGATGCTCGGCGACGAGGACGAGCCCGAGCCGGCTTGAGCCGCACGCAGTACTACACGGCGGCCACGCTCGACGGCTTCATCGCCGACCCGGACAATTCGCTGGAGTGGCTGTTCACACGCAAGCGCGACGAGGGCGGCCTTCTGAACTACGAGGACTTCATCGCGGAGGTCGGCGCGCTCGCGATGGGCTCGACGACGTACGAATGGATCATCGACCACGAGTCGACGAAATGGCCCTACGACCTTCCATCGTGGGTCTTCACACATCGTGAGCTCACGGTCGTCCCGAACGCGCCGGTGGAGTTCGTGAGCGGCGACGTCGGGCCGGTGCACGAGGAGATGCGGCGCGCCGCCGGAGAGCGGAACGTCTGGATCGTCGGTGGAGGCGACCTGGCCGGCCAGTTCGCGGATGCCGGCCTCCTGGACGAGGTGCTCGTGACGATCGCCCCGGTCACGCTCGGCGCAGGCGCTCCGCTGCTGCCTCGCCGGATCGAGTTGGCCGTGGAAGAGGTCGGCCGAAACGGCGACTTCGTCTGCGCCACGTACGCGGTCGTGCGCCGGCCAACCTGAGCGAACCCGTGGTTTGGGTACGGTGGCGCTGATGGCCGAACTGGTCGAGACGCACGACCTCACCGACCCGGCACAGGACGGCTGGGCCGTCGACTACCGAATCCGGCGAGCAGACGGCGAGGAGCTCCACGCCGAGGTTCGCTGCTGGGAGAAGGCGCGCGTGGCCGCTGAACGGGCCGGAAACGTTGAAGCGCTCGCCGTCATCGCAGATCGAGGCACCGCGGCTGCGCTCGAGTATGCCGAGGTCGTGGAGTCGCCCGTGATGCGTGGGGCGGTGTTGATCTCGATCTGGTTCGACCCCGCTGACGACGGCAATGTCCGCCGTCGAGTCAGCTACGAGCGCACGCAGTAGCGTTCGTCCGCTCATGGTCACGGCCGAGGAGATCGAGCGCGTCCCCTACTTCGCCGCGCTGAGCCCCGAGAGCCGGGAGCGGCTCGCGCGCACGTCCGCGGACATCAGCCTCGCTCCGGGCGAGTACGCGGCGCACGAGGGCGACTGCTCGCGCGCTCTTCGCCCTGCTCGAAGGGCGCATCGAGGTCGTCAAGCTCGTCGACGGCATCCCGCGCGTCGTCGGCGAGCGCGACCCCGGCGACCTCATCGGCGAGGTGCCGATCACGCTAGGGACGGTCTTCCCGGTCGGATTCCGTGCGGCGGAGCAGTCCCGGGTGATGCGCATCGAGCCGCACGACTACCACTCGATCGCCGCCGAGGAGCCGGGGCTCGTCAAGGCCGTCGGAGCGCTCGCGGGCAACCGGATGAGCGGCCCGGGCGGGCTGTCGGGCATCGCCGCGGAGCCACCGCCGCCGCGGGCGATCGTCGTCGGCGATCGCTGGGACGCCCCGTGCGCCGACCTGCGGCGCTTCCTCGATCGGAACCAGATCACCTTCACCTGGCTCCAGCCCGATGCGGACGATGCGACAGAGCAGTGGGGCGGTCCGTTGCCCCCGGCGGAGGACCGGCCGACAATCCGCGTCGTCGACGGCAAGACCGTCGTGCGGCCTCAGCTCCGCAGACTCGCGGAGCTGCTCGAGCTCGACACCGAACCGGACCTTGCGGAGTACGACACGGTGATCGTGGGTGCGGGCCCGGCCGGGCTGGCCGCGGCCGTGCACAGCGCCTCGGAGCGTCTGCGGACGATCGTGATCGAGCGCGAGGCGCCCGGCGGGCAGGCCGGCACGTCCTCGCGGATCGAGAACTACCTCGGCTTTCCCGCGGGCGTGTCGGGCGAGGAACTGGCGAGCCGCGCGTTCCAGCAGGCGCGGAGGCTCGGCGCGGAGATCCTCGTCACGCGCGCGATCGAGCGGATCGACGCTGCGAGCCGCCGCGTGTTTCTCGACGGCGGCGACGTCCTCCAGGCACGCGCGGTCGTGCTCGCGTGCGGCGTGTCATGGCGGCACCTGTCCGCCGATGGGTTCGATCGCCTCGCCGGGAAGGGTGTCTCCTACGGAGCGGCGCGGAGCGAGGCGCCGAACACGCACGGGCTCGACGTCCACATCATCGGAGCGGGCAACTCCGCCGGGCAGGCGGCGATGTTCTTCTCGACGCACGCACGGAGCGTGACCATCGTCTACCGAGGCGAGTCGCTCGAGAAGGGCATGGCGCGCTACCTCGTCGACCAGATCGGAACCCGGCCGAACATTCGCGCGCTGTTCCACTCCGACGTGGTCGGGGCGCACGGCGGCGAGTCGATCGAGGCGATCGACGTCCGCAACTCGCAGACGGGCGAGACGACGCGACACGAGACGGGCGGCGTGTTCATCTTCATCGGCGCCGACGCCGAGACGTCGTGGCTCCCGCCCGAGATCGCACTCGACCCGGACGGTTACGTCCTGACGGGCACCGAGGTGACCGCAGCCGGCGGCTGGACGCTCGACCGCGACCCGTACCTGCTCGAGACGAGCGTGCCGGGGATCTTCGCGGCCGGCGATGTCCGCTTCGGGCCCGTTAAGCGCGTCGCCGCAGCAGTCGGCGAAGGCAGCATGGCGGTCGCCTTCGTCCGCCAGTACCTCCAAGAGCCCGCGACGCCCTGACGAAGCCCGGCGGGTTCCTCAGTCTGCCCGCTCGTAGACCTGGACCTGGACGCCGTCCGGGCCGACGGTCCTCACCTCGCTGAGGTTGAACTTGAGGCGGTCGATCCCGTCTGGGAAGAGACGCTTGCCGCGACCGAGGATCGTCGGGAACACCATCAGCCGGAGCTCGTCGACGAGGTCGTTCTCGAGCAGCGTGCGGACGAGCGTGCCGCTTCCGTGGACGAGGATCGCGCCGTCGGTCTCCTCCTTGAGCTTCTTCAACCCGGCCACGACGTCGCCGGAGATGACCGTCGTGTTCTGCCACTCCGGATTCTCGAGCGTGTTCGAGACGACGTACTTCGGGTCGGCGTTGAGCTTGTCGGCGAACTCCCCTTCGCGGGACGGCCAGGCCGCTGCGAAGCCCTCGTACGTGATGCGGCCGAGCAGCGTGACGTCGGCGCCCATCAACTCGTCGAGCTTGAACTTGTTGCCGTCGTCGCCGCGGTCGTACTCGAAGGTCCAGCCGCCGTACTCGAAGTCCTCGGACCCGCCCGGATCTTCGAACACCCCGTCGACCGAAACGAACTCTGTAACGACCAGCTTGCCCATCTTTGCTCTCCTTCCTGTGAGGTCTCAGCTGAGACCAGCGTCGAGTGGCGAACTCATCGGTGTCCGAGCAATCTCTCTTCATACCGGGCTGGGGTGCGCCGGCGCGCCTCTACGTTCCCGGCCTGCCGAAGGAGTGGCACGCGCTCGAGCTGCCGTCCTTCAGGAAGACCCGCGGCGAATTGTCCGCGTACCGGGCCTGGCTCCTCGAGGAGATCGCCGGTCGCGGGCCTGTCGCACTCGCAGGTCACTCGATGGGCGGGGCGCTCTCGCTGATCGCGGCGATCGACCGGCCCGACCTCGTCGAGCGGCTGATCCTCCTGTCGCCCGCGGGCCTGCCGCTCACGAAGCCGATCCCGTCGAGCCTGGCCACATGGGCCCGGCAGGTCGTGACCGGCCGCTTCCCGCTCGCCCAGGTCGGACGTTCGATCGTCCGGACCGGGCTCGCGCCGAGGAGCGCGCTGCGGCTCGGCCGGTTCGTGCACCAGCTCGACCTTCGGCCCGAGCTCGAGCCGTTTCGCGCGAATCCGGTCCCGTGCACCGTCGTCGGCTGCACGACCGACACGATGACTCCGACCTCGCACTGCCGCGATCTCGCGGCGCTGATCGGTGCCGAGTACCGGGAGGTCGACGCGCCCGACGGGCACATCTGGCCGATCACCCAGCCGCAGCTGCTCGCGGCCGAGCTCTCACGCTGAGCCGCCGATCTCCGCGACGTCCTCGTCGTCGAGCTCGAGGTTGGCCGCGGCGACGATCGGGTCGACCTGGTCCGGCCGGCGAAAGCCGACGATCGCTCCGTCGACGGCCGGATTGCGGAGTGTCCACGCGACGGCGACCGCGCCTGGGGTCGTGCCGTGGCGCTCGGCCACGGTCCGCAGCCGCTCGACCAGGGCCAGGTTCTCGGCGAGGCGTGGATCGCTGAACTCGCGGGCTCCGCGTGCGCCAGTCGTCGTCGGGAAACGCGTCGATCCGCTCACGGGTCATCGCTCCGCTCAGCAGTCCCGAGCCCATCGGCGAGTAGACGATCACGCCGATCCCTTCGCGCTCGGCGAAGGGCAGGATCTCGTCCTCTGCGTCGCGTGCGATGAGCGAGTACGGCGGTTGAAGCGTCTCGACGGGAGCCGTCCCCTGGACACGGCTGAGCTGCTCGACGCTGAAGTTGGAGACGCCGATGTGGCGCGTAAGCCCCTCGTCGCGGAGCTCGACGAGCGCCGCCCAGCCCTCCTCGATCTGCTCGTCGGGGATCGGCCAGTGGATCTGGTACAGGTCGACGGCCTCGAGGCCCAGGCGCACGAGGCTTCCTTCGAGCTCGCGCCTGAGCCCGTCGTGCGTCAGGTCGTGGAGCGTCGCGCCGCCCGGTCCCTCGGGCTGTCCGCCCTTGGTGAAGATGAACGGACGCTCGTCGAGGCCCGCGATCGCTCGACCCGACGACCTCCTCCGAGTGGCCGAAGCCGTACTGGGCCGCGGTGTCGATCCAGTTCACGCCGAGCTCGAGCGCGCGGTGGATCGCGGCGATCGACTCCTCGTCCTCCTGTGTGCCCCAGCTCCATTCGAAGCCGCCGCCGCCGATCGCCCAGGCGCCGAGGCCGACACGCGTGATCTCCAACCCGGTTGAGCCGAGCTCCTTCGTCTTGAGCGGTCCCTGCGCCATCTCGCCCACCTTACGCGTGTACGAGTTCTAGCGGCGGCCTCGAGCTGGTCTCGGGCATTGTGTGGGCATGCGGCGGGGTCGACCTCGAACAGCCGCAGGGCGCACGCACGCCGACCGGCTTGCGAGCCGGGACGGGTACTTCGCGCCCGAGAGCCCGATCCGGCGAATCGGCAACACCCCGCTGACGCCGTTCCTCGGAGGCGGGCCCGCGGTGCTGCTCCAGGTCGCGCATCCACTCGTCGCGGCAGGCGTCGTCCAGCACTCCGATTTCCGGCGCGACCTCTGGCACCGGCTCATCCGCACGCTCGGCGCGCTCTACCTGATCACGTACGGCTCGAAGGAGGAGGCCGATCGCGCCGGGCAGGCGGTGCAGGCCGTCCACGAGCACGTCCGCGGCGAGACGTTGGACCGGCTGGGCCGCTTCCCGGCCGGCACGCGCTATTCGGCTTCCGACCCCGAGCTCCAGCTCTGGGTGCACGCGACGCTCGTCGAGAGCTCCCTCGCCGCGTATCAGCGCTTCGTCCGGCGGCTCGCCCGCGACGAGCAGGAGCGCTACTACCGCGAGATGTCGGTCGTCGCGCGGCTGTTCGGCGTTCCGGCCGAGGTGCTCCCGCGCTCTCTGTCGGAGTTCCGCGAGTACTTCTCGGCGCAGATCGCCGGGGACACGATCACGGTCACGCTGCCGGCCCGCGCCGTGGCGGACGTGATCGTCGAGGCGCGCCTCCCGGCCCCGATGCGCGTGCTCGTTCCCGCGCACCGGCTCGCGACCGCAGGGCTGCTGCCGGAGCGGTTGCGCCGCGAGTACGGCCTGCGCTGGAGCGCCGCTGCACGAGCTCGCGCTCCCGCTGGCGGCGCGTTCGATGAGGCTGACCGCCACGCCGGTCCTCTTCGCGGCGGGACGCCTCGTCTCGACTCCCGACGTCCTCGCCGCATAGTTCGACCCTTGTTGCAGGAATCGCGCGCGTCCTGGAGAATCGACCTCGCCATGATGTTCGAAGAGCGAGAGGTGATCGAAGAAGCCGCCGATCGCTGGTGGCTCTTCCTGCTCACGGGAATCGGGTGGCTGATCGTCGCGCTGATCGTCTTCCAGTGGAACTACACGACGGTGTACGCGGTCTCGTTCCTGTTCGGCTTCGTGGCGCTGTTCGCGGGCCTCAACGAGTTCTTCCAGATCACCGTCTCGACCTCGGGCTGGAAGATCGTGCACGGGATCCTCGGCGTCCTCTTCATCCTCGCAGCGGTCTGGGCGTTCGTGCACCCGCACAACGCATTCGCGACGCTAGCGGCGCTCATCGCATTTTTCATACTGATCAAGGGGATCTTCGACATCACGGTCGCGTTCGTGACGAAGGATCAGTTCGAGCTGTGGTGGCTCCAGTTGATCGTCGGCCTCCTCGAGATCCTCCTCGCCTTCTGGGTCGCCGGGTCGTTCCGGAACAAGGTGATCCTGCTCGTCGCCTACGTCGGGATCATCGCTCTCTCCCGCGGGATCACCGAGATCTTCCTCGCGTTCAAGCTCAAGGGCTTGCGCAGGCGCGTCGCGGTCGCCTGACCGCGCTTCACGCCAGTCCTCTCTGACCCGCTCCCGAACTGGCACGGTTCCGGGGTCGTCCACGAAGGAGGGGAGAACTGTGCCGGCACACGAAACGGGAACTCGCGAGGAGTGGCTCGCCAAGAGACTCGAGCTGCTCGACGCCGAGAAGGAGCACACTCGACGAGGCGATGAGTTGGCCCGTCGGCGCCGCGAGCTGCCGTGGGTTCCGATCGACAAGGACTACCGCTTCGAGACCGACGAGGGCCCCGCTTCGCTGGCCGACCTCTTCCGGGGCCGCTCGCAGCTCCTGATCTACCACTTCATGTTCGGCCCCGACTACACGGCCGGCTGCCCGGCGTGCTCGGCGATCGCGGACGGATTCAACGGCTCACACGTCCACCTCGAGAACCACGACGTCGTGCTGATGGCGGTGTCGCGCGCTCCGATCGACGCGATCCAGGCCTACAAACAGCGCATGGGGTGGACGTTCCCGTGGGCGTCCTCGCAGAACGACGACTTCAACTACGACTTCAACGTCTCGGTGACCGAGGAAGAGCAGCGTGGAGGACCGGTCGACTACAACTACGGAAGTCGGGACATGCGGCCGTTCATCGATGCCACAGAAGGCGGTGCGGCCGAGAACGCGGCCAGGTGCGGGACCGACACGGCGACGTATCTCCGCGAAGCGCCGGGCGTGAGCGCCTTCGCGCTCGAGGACGGCGTCGTCTACCACACGTACTCGGCGTACGCGCGCGGACTGGACGGGCTCTGGGGCATGTACCAGTGGCTCGACCGTGCGCCGAAGGGTCGCAACGAGGAGGGCCTCTGGTTCCGGCGCCGCGACGAGTACTGATGCGCGATTGCGGCCCCTTTGGGTCGCACGATCATAGGGAGGCCGTCTCGAGTCCTGCGGCGGCGATCCGGTCTGCGATCGGCCCGACGGCGGCGGCGGTCGCCTGCCAGCTCCCGGGCGCGGAGTAGTGATCGGCGTCGTGGAGCAGCACGACGTCGCCGGCCTCGAGACCCGCGGTGGCACGGGCCGTGATCGTCTCGGGGGTGGCTCTGCGCTCCCAGTCGCGGCCCCATTTCGACCACAGGAGCGGCTGGAGGCCGAGCTCGCGGATCAGCCGGAGCCCGGCGAGGCTGAAGACCCCGTGCGGAGGCCGGTAAAGGCGCGGCTCGATCCCGGCTGCGTCGGATACGGCCGCACGGGCGCGGCGCGTGTCGTCGGCAAGCAGCCTGCGGGTCCACTGGAGTCGGGTCCGGTGCCGATACCCATGTAGCCCGAGCTCGTGGCCCGCGCCGACGATCTCGGACACGAGCTCCGGGTAGCGCTCGACTTGCTCGCCGCTGACGAAGAAGACGGCCGATGCGCCCACGCGGTCGAGCTCAGAGAGGATCGCCGGCGTCCCCTCCGGATGGGGCCCGTCGTCGAAGGTCAGCAGCACTCCGCCGCCGGCGACGGTGGTCGGAATCCCGAATAAGGCCGCGGCGCTCGGGACCACGGCGGCGACTGCGGGAGACCAGTGAGCGGCGAGCGTCCCGCCGGCCGCGACCGCGAGCGGCCGCAGCGCCTTCACGCGGAGCGTCCCCGCCCCAGGAGCCGCTGGACCGAGGAGACGCCGAGCCCGGACCGCTCGATCAGGCGGACCGCCGCCAGTAGGTGACCCGTGTCGTCGCCCGGCTCGTCGTCCAGCGTGGCCAGGATCACCTCGCCCGAGTGCACCACGGCGGGAGCGAAGTCGTGGGGAGTCAGGCTGTACCCGGCCTGGATCGGCACGCCACCGAGGTGCCGCGCCAGCAGGTAGTCGGTGATCGTGAACCCCTCTCGCGGCGCGAGGTACGGGAACGGGCCGTTCAGCCGGTACTGGGCGCGCTGGGTCTCGAGCTGGCCGTGCGCACGGAACCAGGAGCGCACGCCGTGTGAGGAGAGCTCGGGCATGGGGTCGAGGCCGTCGGTCCGCAGGGCGGCCACGTCCTGGCCCGAGAGCGAGTCCGATGCAGCCACTGAAGCGTGGAGGTGGTTCTTGCGCGCGACCGCAGCCAGGGCCATGAGCTCGCGCCGCTTGCCCTCGACGACGAGCGCGACGCTGTCGTTCGCCGGAACGATCGTCGTGCTCTCGGGCAGGGCGAGCGCCTCGGCGACGACGGGATACGTCGCGTCGCTCGCGAGGAGCGCGAACAGGAGGGCCGTTGCCGCAGCCGTCGAGGCCATCGTCCGTGCGAACCGCGCCCGCGGGCGAGCCGCCACCCGCGGCATCGCGGCGAGGACGAGGCTCGCGGCGTCGACGCCCCGCGAGAGCGTGACCTTCGACCTGCCTCCCGTCGCGAGCAGCGCGGCTTTCAGCTCGGTCGCGGAGCGCGCATGCACGACGAGCCCGAGCGAGGCCATCTCCCGCGCGAGCAGCGGCGCGTGACCCGGAGGCGCGCCGTAGGCGACCACGGGGCAGTCGCGGGCGAGCGCCTCGAGGCAAGTGACGCCGCCGGTGGAGTGGACGAGCACGTCAGCCGCGGCCAGGAGGTCGTTCATCGAGTCGGTGAAGCCGAGCACCTGCACGCGCGGTTCCCCGGCGAACCGGGTCTCGAGCCGAACGCGAGTCGCCGGATCGCGTCCGGCAAGGCAGACGACGGTCGCATCGAGCTCGAGCGCCGTCGTCACGGCTCCCGCGAGGTCGCCTACGCCCCAGCCGCCACCGGAGACGACGACGACCGTCCCCTCGCTCGGCAAGCCGAGCGCGCATCGGGCCTCTACGGACGCCCGCGGCGCGTGGAACTCCGGAGCCACCAGCGGCGACACGGGATGCGCGCTGCCGAGCCCGGCGACGCGCTCGACGCCCGGCACGAGGCCCTCGTGCATCACGAGGTGCAGGTCGACGCCCTTGTCGGCCCACAGCTCGAGGCCCGCGAAGTCGGTGATCGTCGCGCAGGCCGGAACGAGCACCTTGCCGCGCAGGCGCAGAGAGCCGAGGATGAGCGTCGCGGGCGGCCACGTCGAGACGACGACGTCGGGAGAGCCCCGGCGGACGAGTCGCAGCACCGAGCGCGAGCCGGCCAGCGAGAGCGCCGCCCGCGCCAGCCACCGCAGCACGCGGCTGCGGCGCAGACTCCCGAAGAGCAGCGCGAACAGCCAGGGCGCAGTAGTCAGCTGCCAGCGGTATGCGTCGCTCAGGACCCACCGTAGCGGTGCCGGGAACTCGGCCAGGACGTCTCGGACGGTCACCTCCGCGCTCGGGTTCCGCCTCACGAGATCCTCGGCGAGGACGCGCGCAGCCGCCAGGTGCCCCTCGCCGACAGGCGCCGTGAGCACAAGGACGCGAATCGGCCGACCGCCGCCAGGCACGACCCCACAGGATATGGCTCGCGCCGGAACGGCTCGCCGGTTCAGTAGGCTCGCCCGATGGCGCATCGAGCCCGTCCGTGAGCTCTTCCGCGCTTGCCAGCGTCGTCGTGCTCGGGATCGGCTGCGCCGCGAATCCGTGGGGGATCATGATCGCGATCCTGCTTCTCGATGCGCGGCGTGGGCACGGCATCGTCTGGACCTACGTCCTCGCGTGGACGGGCGCGATCAGCGTCGTGCTCGTCGCGCTGCTCGCCGGCTTCGGCGCGGTGTTCGCATCGGGCTCGGACAGCGCGAATACCGCCGTGTCCTGGGTCGAGCTCGCGCTCGGGGCCGTCCTGATCGGCTTCGGCGTGCGGCGCCTTCTGGGCTCGCGCGGCGAGGAGGCTCCGGCCGAGACCCCGCGTTGGTTGCGGGCGATCGAGAACATCTCCTACCCGGCTGCGTTCCTGCTCGGCATCTACTCGGCGACCTATCCGCTCGTGATCGCGGCTGCGGGCGAGATCCTGCGCGCTGACACCAGCTCCGCTGAGACGGCCGGGCTCGTCGTGCTCTTCATCGTGCTCGGCTCGTCCACGGTCGCGGGCGTCGCGGCGCTCGGCACGTTCGCGCCCAGCCGTTCGGCTGCGTTCCTCGAGCGGATGCGCGCCTGGGTGACCGCCCACAACCGGGCCGTGATCACGACGATCGTCCTCGTGCTCGGCGGCTACCTCGCAGCCCGCGGGCTAGAGGGGCTCCTCTGAGTCGAAGGAGTTCCTGGGCTTCTGGGCGAACGGAATGCCATGGAGTCCGGCAAGGTGCGAGACGCGACGACGGCGGACACGGCTCGCGAACGAGCGGACCTACCTCGCATGGTGGCGGACGGGTCTCACCGCGCTGGCGGTCAGCTTTGCCGCGGGCAGGCTGCTGCCCGAGCTGTCGAGCGGCGCGAACTGGCCGTTCGAGCTCGTCGGGGTCGCGTTCGCCGTCGTCGGAATCGTTTTCATGGTGTACGGCTATGTCAGGCACGGAGAGGTGGAGAGGGCGCTGGACCGAGGCGAGTATGCGGGCCTCGCGGCTCGTGCGGCGTTACTCTTCGCCGTCGCGGGAGCGATGCTCGGGCTCGCGACGGTCCTCCTCGTCGTGCTGCGCCCGGCGTGAGCCTCTGACCTACGCGGGCGAGTACAGTCGCCCGATGCGAGTTGCCCAGGCCCTGCTTGCCACTGCGGCGGTCGTCGCGGTGACCCGGCGCAAGCAGCGCGGCGGCGACCCCTCGTGCCCAGACGGTCAAGGTCGCGTTCCTCCAGGGGGAGCAGGTCGTCTACGTGGATCGTCCGGGCTCGACGCTCACCAGCGCGCTCAGCGCGCTAGTCGGCGGGCCGACGACCGCCGAGAAGGCGCGGGAGGTCACGACGCAGATTCCGAGCGGGACGACGGTCCGAGCGGTCTCCATCAAGGATCGCGTAGCGACTGTCGACTTCAGCGACAAGATCGCGCTCGGCACTCGCACCGAGAGCCTGTCGGCACGGATCGTTCAGATCGTCCTCACCGCCACCCGCTTTCGAAACGTGCGGTTCGTCCGCATTCAGGTGAAAGGTGGGACGCCGCTGGGCCTCTTTCCCGGCTTCGTGACTCGGTACCCGCTGACGGCCAGGGACGTCACCGCGCCTGACACGCCGCCTCCCGGACGACCCGCGTCTAGCCTCGTCCCGAGCGAAGCGACACGTTCGCTTCAGCGAGCGCTTGCCGATCGCGGCTCCTCACGCCCGCGGACGTTGACGGCCGGCCTGGCCCGCGTACTACGTCGGCGATCGTCGCGTTCCAGAAGTGGGCCGGGCTCCCGCGCGACGGAGTCGCGGGCTCAGCCACACGTGGTGCGCTCGATGCTTCCACGCCGCCTACGCCGATCGGCTCCGGGAACGGTCATCGGGTCGAGGTGCTGCTCGACCGCCAGCTCACACTCGTCGTCGACGGGAACCGAGTGACCCGGGTCATCGACGTATCGAGCGGCAAGCCGGGATTCGAGACGCCGACGGGCTCCTACCGGGTGACACGCAAGGAGCAGCGCTCCTGGTCGGTGCCCTACAAGGTCTGGCTGCCGTGGGCGAGCTACTTCGTCGGCGGCGTGCCCTTTCACGAGTATCCGGACATCCCGCCGACTCCCGCATCGCACGGCTGCGTTCGAGTGCCGCGGTGGGACGCGCAGTGGCTCTACCAGCAAACGCCGATCGGGACCCTCGTGACGGTCCTCGGACGCTCGAGATGAAGACGTTTCTCGCGACGTTCGCAGTCGCCGTCGCACTCGCCTCCACCGCAAGCGCGGCGCCTCCGACCACGAAGACGCCCGGAGTCCTCACCGTCGGGCTTGGCGATGCCCGCCGCCGGGTTTCAGGTCGGGGCCGTCCGCGGGCGTAACGTGGTCCTGGCCAAGGGGCTCGAGATCGACCTCGCGCGAATCCTGGCCAGGCGCCTAGGGATCCAGCGAGTTCGCTTCGTCAACGAGCGCTTCTTCTCGACCCTACTGACGCCAGGAGCGAAGGACTGGGATCTCGCGCTCGCCGAAATCTCGGTCACGCCGGCCCGGGCGCAACGCGTGGACTTCTCGAGCCCCTACTTCACGGCCGACCAGGGCGTCTTGTTACGAGGCGGTCTGGCGACCAGGCCGGCGTCGATCGCCGCTCTGCGCCCTCTCCAGTTGTGCGCCGAGCGGACCACGACCGGCGCGCAGGTTCTCGTCAAAAGGATCAAGCCGAGGAAGAGACCCCTGCTGCTCAATGACCCCTCCGATCTTTCGTACGCGCTTTTCACGAAGCGGTGCGATGCGATCGTCGCCGACGCGCCGGCGCTCGCGGTTCTTCGCCGACAGGCGCCGGACCGATACGGCTCGCTCGCCGGGCGCATCGTCACGCGGGAGAAGTACGCGATCGCGTACGAGAAAGGCAGTCAGCTGCGCCCGCCGATCGATGCCGTGCTTCGTCAGCTGAGGGCCGACGGAACCCTCGGGCAGTTGCGGCGCCGTTGGCTCGGTATGGACACGGCCACACTGCCTGCGCTGCGCTGAAGCTTCGTCAGGGTTGAAAGCTCTACGCGGCGCGGAGCGTGCTGCCGAGGGCGGAGCCGACGATCGTCCACATCGCGACGTACGGGATCGCGTATGCGACGGCCCCGAGCAGGATTCGCCGTCTGCCGATCGGCTTGCCGCCGATGAACCTGCGCGAGCGCGGCGATCAAGATCGGGTTCGCCACCGCCGCGGCGAAGGCGTACCAGCGGTCCGAGCCGTTCTGGATCCACGCCACCGGGTGGCTCATCAGCCGGCTCGCACGCATCGCCTCGAGCCTGTTCTCGATCCGCGTGCCATGACCCGAGAACCAGTCGTCCCAGCGCCGGTCGACCCAGCTGCAGCACGCGATCACGAGCAGGATGACGACGACCGTCGCGACGGCGTAGACGAGCGCGGGCCTGAACGAGGCGGCGAGCAGGGCGATCGGCGCGCCCAGGAAGACGCCGTCGAAGAACGCGAAGGCGCCGACGACCGTGCCGATCACGGACGTGCGGGCCGCGCTTCCGACCCGTTCCGTCGAGCTGCGCGGAGTCCATGCCCGCTTATCGGCAGCAAACGCCCGCGAGTGGAGTCCTGGGGCCAGTCTCCTCTCGCCTAGGATCGGGGCATGTCCGCGTTCGAGACCGAGCTTCGCGCGTGCCTCGGCGAGGTTCTGGGCGAGGAGCCGCCGGTTCCGGACACCGAAGCGCTGCTCTTCTTCAAGCAGTGGCTCGCCGAGCGGAATCTCGGGCTCGTTCCGATCGCGGAGCCGGCCACGTTCGAATGGCCCGGTCACTGGCTCGCCCGCGTGCGAACGACTGAAGGGGATCATGCCGTGCTCATGTTCGGCGCTCCGTCGGGCGCGCTGTTCGATCCCGCCGACGCCCTGTCCGACGGCGGAACGATCGAAGCGGGGTGGCTGGTCGCGCCGCTCGATCTGCGACGTGGAGACGAACAGCTCGCCGCAGACCGTCCCGGCTCGGTCGCCGGGCTGCTCGTCGCTCCGGAGGCCGAGGCGCCGCTCGTCGCCGTCGAGTCGGTCGTCGCGATCGCGGGCCGGGGACTGGACGGCGACCGCTACGCCGCGGGCCGCGGGACGTTCAGCGGGCCGGGTCGCGGCTACCAGCTGACGCTCGTCGAAGCGGAGACGCTGGACGAGCTGAACGTCTCGTGGGAACGCGCGCGGCGAAACGTCGTCACCCGCGGCGTCTCGCTCAACCCGCTGGTCGGCCGGCGTTTCCGGATCGGCGAAGTCGAGTGCATCGGGCGCCGCCTGTGCGAGCCGTGCGCCCATCTGGAGAAGGTCTCCGGGGCGGGCCTCCTCCGCCCGCTCGTCCACCGCGGCGGCTTGCGCGCGGACATCCTGGCCGGCGGCACGATCGAGCTCGGCGACGAGCTCGTTCCGCTCGAGTGATCGCACCCTGTTGACGCGGAACCGTTCCCATGCGGAGAATCCATCTTTCGTCCACCGGAGGGAGACCGATCGATGTCCTGGAGCATCAAGGGCGCCTACGTCGAAACATGCTCGTGCGATCTCATGTGCCCCTGCAACACCTCGTTCGACCACGGCGCGACCTATGACTATTGCCGCGTGACGCTCGTCTTCGACATCCGCGAAGGTGAGGTCGACGGCACCGACGTCGGTGGCATCAGTGTGGCCGCGATCGCGGACACGCCCAAGGTGATGACCGAAGGGAACTGGCGCCTCGGGCTCTTCGTCGACGAACGCGCGACGGACGAGCAGATGGCCAAGCTCGTCGACGTCTTCAGCGGACAGCTCGGCGGTCCGATGGCCGGCCTCGTTCCGCTCGTGGGCGAGATACTCGGTGTCCAGCGGGCCCCGTTCGCGGTCGAGCACGACGGCCTGCGGCACAGCGTTCGCATCGGCGACGCGATCGACTTCGAGATCGAGGACATCGTCCCCTTCGGCATCGAGACGGGCGAGCCGATCCGGTTCAACGGCATGTTCCACCCGGCCGGCTCCGATCTCACGATGGCGGAGGCGACACGCTCCCGGATCAACGCCTTCGGGATCGAGTACGAGGGCAAGACCGGGCTCTCGACCTCCGAGTTCTCCTGGGCCGCCTGAGCACGTGATCACCACGGCGCAGGAACGCCTGCCCGGCGGGAGCCTCGCGCCCGCGTTCGCGGCCGTGCGCGTGCGAGTCGGGCTCGTTGCTCTGCTCTTCGCGCTGGCCGCGGTCGGCTGGTGGTGGACGGCCGGCCGGATGCAGGGCATGGACGAAGGGCCCTGGACGAGCCTCGGCGCGCTCGGCTGGTTCGTCGGCGTGTGGGTCGTGATGATGGCGGCGATGATGTTCCCGTCCGTCTCGCCGACGGTCGCGCTCTATTCGCGGATGACGAGGCAGCGGTCCTTCCTGTCGCCGCTGCTGTTCACGGCCGGCTATCTCGCGACGTGGACCGCCGCAGGTGTGTGCGCGTTCCTGATCGCGCTGGCCGGAGGCCGGATCGCCGGCGACCCGCTCTCCTGGGATCGCGCGGGACGCTGGATCGCCGGCGCGACGCTCCTGGTCGCAGCGGTCTACGAGTTGACGCCGCTCAAGGACGTGTGCCTGGGCAAATGCCGCAGCCCGCTCGGCTTCCTGCTCGGCTCCTGGCGCGACGGCCGGTCCGGCGCGGTACGCATGGGGATGAAGAACGGCGCCTGGTGCGTCGGCTGCTGCTGGGCGCTGATGGCGTCGTTGTTCGCGCTCGGGATCATGAGCCTGGTGTGGATGGCGTTCGTCGCCGGCCTGATCGCGGTCGAGAAGGTCTTTCCCTGGCGGCGCATGGCGACGTACACGACCGCCGCGCTCCTGTTCGCACTCGGGCTCCTGCTGCTCGTCGCGCCCGAGGTGATTCCTGCGCTCACGATTCCCGGCGGCATGATGTCGCCGGCGATGGGCTAGGACTTCACACTTCGGTCCTGGGCGAAACGTCCAGGGGATACGCTGAGCCCATGCAAGGCGACGCCGACATCGCCGCCGCGGCCGCGCTCCTGGCGGAGCCCGCACGGGCTGCGCTCGTCACGGCCGTGATCGCAGACGGCGCCCTCCCGGTGACCGACCTGGCGGACCGCGCCCGAATCGCCCCTTCGACTGCCAGCGAGCATCTCCGACGGCTCGTCGCCGGCGGCTTCCTGAGCAGCGAGAAGCGCGGCCGGCATCGTTACTACGAGCTCGCGGATCCCGCCGTTGCGGCCGCGGTCGAGGCGCTCGCCCTCGTCGCGCCACAGCCGCCGGTTCGGTCGCTCCGCGAGGCGAACCGCAGCGAGTTCTTGCGCGACGCGCGGACGTGCTACGACCATCTCGCAGGGCGCATCGGCGTCGCGCTCGCACAGTCGCTCGAGCGGCAGCGCGTGCTCGTCCGCCGCAACGGCGACTACGTCCTTGGGTCGCAAGCTGACGGGCGCCTCGGGGCGCTCGGGATCGATCTCGCCGCGCTGGAGCAGCTTCGGCGGCCGGTCGTCCGCGCCTGCCTCGACTGGAGCGAGCGCGAGCTCCACGTCGCGGGTGCTGTCGGCGCTGCGCTCGCGGACAGGTTCTTCGAGCTCGGCTGGATCAGGCGCCGCGAGGGAAACCGCTCGGTCGAGGTGACCGCCGAGGGCCGCGCGGGCTTCTCGAGCGAGCTGGGCATCGATCACCCCTGAAACGAGAAAGCCCCGCCGGCGCGGGGCCTTCTCGCTGAGTCACAGCTGTTTAAACGGTTACTTCGCCAGCTCGACGAAGCGCGGATCTTCGCGGATCGAGTCGAGATCCTCGTCGCTCGCCATCAGCTCCTTGATGCGGTCGTTGATCGCGACTGCCCGCCCGAGGGCCTCGATCGCCTCGTCAGCGTGGCCGGCGCGTGCCGCAAAACACCCGACGTTGAAGTGCGCCACGGGATTGTCCGGCTGCTTCTCGACGACGACGAGCTGCTTCGCAAGCGCCTCCTCGTAGTCGCCTGCGCCGTACGCGGCGAATGCCTCCCCGGCTTCCTCCGGGGCCGGCTCGTACGGCTTGCCGGGGGTGCCTCCGACGACGAGGATCGTCGTGCCGTCTTCCGTCGCCGTCGCCTTCCGCTTGGCCGTCGGCTGCACGTTGATCAGCGCGCCCGTCGGAGCGTCGACCGACTCGCCGTCGATCTCGAACGTCGCCGCGCCGCTCGTGACGATGTAGAGCTCCTCCTGGCCCGCCTCGCCCAGCAGGGTCTCGTCGTGCTCGTTGACGACGGTGACGCCACTCGGCGCGCTGAACGCCGACACGCCGAATGCGGTGATGTCGAGGGTGCGGCGGACGTCGAAGCGCTTCCTCCCGTCGTCCGATGCTCCGGGGGCGAGCCGTGCCGCGGGCTCGAGCTCGTCGAGCTTCGCGACTGCGTACTTGTTCTCGACTGCAGTTGGCATCGAATCCTCCTATGTCGATATTCTTGATATCGAACTACTTGGAGCCCAAGACTACCCACAGATAGTTCGATGTCAAGACATGAACGGGAGTCGCGGCGGACTAGCTTCCGCCGCGTAGTCTGAGTCGATGGGCATGTTCTTCCACGGCGCCACCGAGGCGCCGGAACGGCCGGCCGACCCGGCCAAGCGGCGGTCGAATCTCCGCCGCGTCGGGCGCCTCTTCGCCCCCTACAAGCTGCGGCTCACCGGCGTCCTCGCGCTGATCGTCTTCACGGCTGCCCTCGGAGTCATTCCGGCGTTCCTGCTCAAGCGCGTGCTGGAGGCGATCGGCGTGAACGACACGCGCGAGCTCTCAATCAACTCCGCGGCGATCATCGTGATCGCGGTCGTGGTGGGTGCGCTCGGCGTGATTCAGACCCTGCTTTCGAACCAGGTCGGCCAGCGCGTGATGCACGACCTGCGCACGGCGGTCTTCCGGCATCTCCAGCGTCTCTCGCTCGCCTTCTTCACGCGGACGCGCACAGGCGAGGTGCAGTCGCGGATCTCGAACGACATCGGCGGCGTCCAGAACGTCGTCACGAACACCGCGACGTCGATCGCCTCGAGCGCCACGACGGTCGTCGCGACGATGGTCGGCATGCTCTTGCTGAGCTGGCAGCTCGCGCTGTTCGCGTTCGCGCTGATCCCGCTCTTCGCGCTTCTGACGCGCCGGGTCGGCAACGAGCGCCGTCGGATCGCGAAGAACACGCAGGAGTCGCTCGCCGACATCTCGAGCCTCGTGCAGGAATCGCTCTCGGTCTCGGGGATCCTGCTCGGCAAGACGATGGGCCGTGGCGACGAGCTCGCAGATCGGTTCGAGGACGAGTCGCTCCACCTCGCCGACCTCGAGGTCCGTCAGCGAATGGCCGGCCGCTGGGTGATGGCCTCGATCCAGACGAGCTTCGCGATCATGCCGGCGGCCGTCTACTGGTTCGGCGGCCTCCTCCTGGCGAGCGGCTCGAACGCGCTCTCGATTCCGCTGCTCGTCGCGTTCACGACCCTCCAGACCCGTCTCTTCTTCCCGATTGGATCGCTACTCGGGGTCAGCCTGGACGTGCAAACCTCGCTCGCGCTGTTCGACCGCATCTTCGAGTACCTCGACCAGCCCGTCGACATCGACGAGAAGCCGGATGCGATCCTCGAGGGTCGACCCGGTGATGTCGTCTACGACCACGTCTGGTTCGGGTACGGCGAGGACTGGACGCTGCGGGACGTGTCGTTCACGGTGCCCGCCGGGACGACGACCGCGATCGTCGGGGAGACCGGCTCCGGCAAGACGACCCTTGGCTACCTCTCGTCGCGGCTGTACGACGTCGGCCGCGGCCGAGTCACGATCGGCGGGATCGACGTGCGTGACCTGAGCTTCCAGGCGCTCAGCAAGCTCGTCGGCGTCGTCTCGCAGGAGACCTACCTCTTCCACGACACGATTCGCGAGAACCTGCGCTTCGCGAAGCCGGATGCCACGGACGACGAGCTCGAGGCCGCCGCGAAGGCGGCACGCATCCACGATCTGATCGCGGCCCTGCCCGAGGGCTACGACACCGTCGTCGGCGAGCGCGGCTACCGCTTCTCCGGCGGCGAGAAGCAGCGGATCGCGATCGCGCGGACGATCCTGCGCAACCCGCCGATCCTCGTTCTCGACGAGGCGACGAGCTCGCTCGACACAGCGACGGAACGGCTCGTGCAGGAAGCGCTCGACCACCTCTCCGAGGGTCGGACGACGATCGCGATCGCACACCGATTGTCGACGATCCGCGACGCCGACCAGATCATCGTTCTCGACCAGGGCCGCGTCGTCGAGTCCGGCACCCACGAGCAGTTGGTCGTCGCGGGCGGGCGGTACGCCACGCTGGTCAGTCGCGACGCACAGATCGCGACGTCGCCGCCGGAGACCGAGGTTCCCGCGCTCGCGCCGGCGAGCTAGCCGAACCGGCTCGCGACCTGGCGCGAGACGCGCTTCGAGAGCTCGTCCGCGCTGTAGGTGGCGGCGATCGGTGAGCCGTCGGGCTCCAGCGCGGCGCCATTCGCCAAAGGCCCGGCATCGACCGGGTCGAATCCGAGCCGGTCGAGGACCTGCAGGACCTTCTCGACTGCAACGCGGTCGTCGCCGGCTGCCCCGACCGCGATTCTGTCGGGTGCGCCTCTGGAACGACTGGTCTCTTCGAGTTGGTGGTAGCCGAGTTGGTTGAGGCTCTTGACGACCCGCGCGGAGGGGAACCGCTCCTGCACGATGGCGCTGGTGCCGTTTGGCGCAGCCGTGAGCTCCGGGTCGGCGCCGTCGACAGGCGCCCAGTAGTTCATCGCGTCGACGAGGATCTTGCCGGCGAACAGATCGTTTGGGAGTTCGCGGAAGCGGTGGGTCGGCACCGCCAGGATGATGATGTCGGCGTCGCGCACGACCTCGTCCGTCGTCGCCGCGCGCGCGCCGGCGGCGAGCACTTCCACGGCCAGGGCGATGTCCTCGGCCGGGCCTGATCCCGAGATCGCAACGTCGTACCCGGCCGCGATCGCGGCGCGGGCGAGCGTGGTGCCGAACTTGCCCGCACCCACGATGCCGAGGCGCACGTCCTCGACCTCGGGGCTTGCGGGACTCGCGGCGGCTTCGCCCGATTCGATCGCTGTGACTGCCATCGTCAGCTCCTGAGCGCGACCGCGGCTTGCTCGGCTTCCGGATCCGCGGCGAGGAGTTCGCGGGCCCGTGGAATCACTTCGCGTCCGTAGAGCTCGATCATGGCCATGCGGTGCTCGTGCGGAATGCGTCCGATGGCGTAGTGCAAGTCGAACCGACTCAGGCTGAGCGCATTCATGGTTCCGGCGATTCGCTTCGCGACAGTTTCGGGCGACCCGACGAACATCGATCCGTGGTCGACTTCCGCCAGGAACTGATCGTACGTCGGCGGCCGCCAGCCGCGCTCTTGCGCTGCCCACTCGAACTGCTCCTTGTAGTAGGGCCACTGGATCTCCAGCGCCTCGTCATCCGTCGCGGCGACGAACCCGAGCGTGTGCAGCCCGATCGGCAGCTCCGGCTGTGCGTGCTGCTGGAGGGCGCGCTTGTATAGCTCGACGTAGGGCGCGAAACGCTCGGGCCTTCCGCCGATGACCGCGAGCATCAACGGCAGGCCGAAGCGGGCGGCTCGCACGACCGATTGTGGGCTGCCGCCGACGCCGACCCAGGTCGGGATGTGCCCCTGCGGGATCGGCGGGCTCACGAACTGGTTCGTGAGCGCGGACCGGAAGTTGCCCGACCAGGTCACGGGCTGTCCGCGGAGCAGGCGCACGAGGAGGTCGAGCTTCTCCTCGAACAAGTCCTCGTAATCGGCGAGGTCGAATCCGAAGAGCGGGAACGACTCGGTCAGCGAGCCGCGTCCGACGATCAGCTGCGCGCGGCCGTTCGAGACGGCGTCGAGCGTGGCGAAGTCGGTGTACAGCCGGACTGGATCCTGTGTGCTGAGCACGGTCACGGCGCTTCCGAGCCGGATGCGTTCCGTTCGGCTGGCGATCGCGGCGAGCACGACATGGCTCGCCGAGTCCATGAACTCGGTGCGGTAGTGCTCGCCGATGTTGAAGGAGTCGATTCCGACCGCCTCGGCGAGGACCGCTTCCTCGACCGCGTTCCGGATCGCCTGGTCGCCGCTGATCGGCAGTCCTGACTCGTCGACCGTGACGGGCAGGAACGTGTCCAGTCCAAATTCGAGCGTCGGCATCGTCACTGTCTCCTCCCTGATCCATCCAAATTACTTGACTGCTCAACTAAACGCCTCGACGCGGCTGCATATTCCATGCCGGGAGGCGCCATCACCGTCTGGGTCTGTGATGCCGCGTCTACTGAAAGAGCGTCAGCTCGGGCTCGCGCTCACCGCGCAGAACGGCGAGGTCGACCTCGACGCAACGGATCCCGCGCGAGTCGGCGAGCGCGATCGCCTGCGGCTTCAGCTTCTGCGCGGCGAGGATGCCGCGGCATCCGGCCTTCGCCGGGTCCTCGCGGATGAAACCGAGGTAGCGCGTCAGCTGCTCGACCGCGTCGATCGTGCCGATGCGCTTGATCTCGACGGCCACCCACTCGCCGTTCTCGTCCCGGCACATCAGGTCGACCGGGCCGACCTCCGTCGACCACTCGCGCTTCACGAGCGTCAGCGCCTCGCCGAGCGCGGCCGGCGCAGCCGCGAGCTCGAGCTGCAGGTCGCGCTCGACGCCGTCCTTCTGGAGCGCCGCGGACTCGCCCATGTCGTGGGTGACGTCGCTGAGGACCTCGGCGAGCCGGATCTCGAGCACGTCCTCCGTCTTCGGCTTGCGCACGACGAGGACGTCGCCGAGCTCCTCGATGAACGTCGGCCCCGTCATCCAGTTCAGCGGCTTGTAGCCGCCCGCGTCGTCGTGCACGAGCACGGAGCCGTCGGCCTTGAGGATCAGCAGCCGCACCGCTTCGGGCAGCACCGCCGTCAGACGGCCGGTGTAGCGGACTTCGCAGCGGGCGACGACGCAGGCGCACGAGTCGCACCCTATTGCCGTTTTCGGACATGTCCGCTATACTGAACTTGATGGTTCAGTATTCACCGACAATCGACCGCGCGTTCGCCGCCCTGGGCGACCCAACCAGGCGCGCCGTGCTCGAACGGCTAGGCTCGGGGAGCGCGACGATCACCGAGCTCGCGGAGCCCTTCGGCATGTCGCTGACCGGGATGAAGAAGCACATCCGGCTGCTCGAGGAGGCGGAGCTCGTCACGAGCGAGAAGATCGGCCGTGTCCGCAGATGCACACTCGTGCCCTATGCCTTCGAGGGCATCAGCACGTGGCTGCAGCGGCTCGATCGCTTCGCGCAGGTCGTCGAACGCACGAAAGGAGAACGATGAACACCACCACCGTCACCACCCCGAACGAGCTCGAGATCCGCGTCGAGCGGGTCTTCGACGCACCGCGCTCGCACGTCTTCTCCGTCTGGACGGATCCGGAGCTGATCCCCGAATGGTGGGGCGACGGCACCGTCGTCGAGGAGATGGACCTCCGCCCCGGCGGCACCTACCGCTTTCAGACCGCCTTCGGCCCCGTCGAGGGCGAGTTCCGCGAGGTCGACCCACCCGAGCGTCTCGTGCAGACGTTCCAGAACCATTTGCAGACGCTCGAGTTCGAGGATCTCGGTGAGCAGACGAAGCTGACGCAGACGATGCGTTTCGAAACGACCGAGGAGCGAGACACCACGATGCAGTACGGCGTCGAGGAAGGTGCGAAGAGCGGCTTCGCACGCATCGACGCGGTGCTGGAGAAAATCGCAGCGTGAGAACCTACGTCAATCCGAGGAGGTATCCATGAGCCCAACGAAGAGCACCGCGAAGAGCAAGAAGTCCAAGAGCTTCTCGGCCGAGGAACGAGCCGCGATGAAGGAGCGCGCCAAAGAGCTGAAGGCGGAAGCGGACAAGGCGGACGGGGAAAGCGCCCTGCTCGCGAAGATCGCCGAGATGAAGGGAAACGATCGCGCCATGGCCAAGCGGCTACATGCCATCGTCAAGGCCAACGCGCCGGGCCTCTCGCCGAAGACCTGGTACGGGATGCCGGCCTATGCCAGGGACGGCAAGGTCGTCTGCTTCTTCAAGAGCGCAGAGAAGTTCAAGTCGAGGTACGCGACGCTCGGCTTCGGCGAGGAGGCAAACCTCGACGAAGGCGCCATGTGGCCGACCGACTTCGCGCTGAAGAAGTTGACCGACACCGAAGAGAAAAAGATCGTCGCGCTCGTCAAGAAGGCGGTGAGCTGAGGCTCGAGCGGGTCAGTACCAGGACGGCCCGTACTCCTGGTAGGGCCGTTCGAGCTCCTGCACCTCCTCGTCCGTCAACTCCAGGCCGACTGCCTCGACTGCTTCGGGTAGGTGGTTCGGCTTGGTTGCGCCGACGATCGGCGCCGAGACGAGCGGGTTGCGCAGGACCCACGCCAGGGCGATCTGGGCCATGCTGACGCCGCGTACTCCGGCGAGCTTCTGCACGGCGTTGATGACGGGCTCGTCGTACGGGGAGTCGAACGCCTGGACGATCTTGTCGGTGCTCGAGCGCTGGCTCTGTTCGCCGGCCGGGCGGGCGAGGCGGCCCTTCCCGTTCGGGGAGTACGGCACGAGGCCCACTCCCATGTCGCCGCACATCGCCATCAGCTCTCGCTCGTCGTGCCGGCGCAGCAGGTTGTACTGGTTCTGCATGGACACGAACCGGGTCCATCCACCGAGATCCGCGGCGTGCTGGAGCTTTGCGAACTGCCACGCGTACATCGAGGACGCGCCGATGTAGCGCACCTTGCCCGTCTTGATGATGTCGTGCAGCGCCTCCATCGTCTCCTCGACCGGCGTGTCCGGGTCGAAGCGGTGGATCTGGTACAGGTCGATGTAGTCCGTGCCGAGTCGGGTCAGCGACGCGTCGACCTGTTCGAGAATTGCCTTGCGCGACAGGCCCTCACCACCGGGGCCGTCGTGCATCCACCCTCTGACCTTTGTCGCGAGCACGATCTCCTCTCGGCTGGAGTAGCGGGTGATCGCGCGGCCGACGACCTCTTCGGACGTCCCGAGCTGGTAGACGTTCGCGGTGTCCCAGAACGTCACCCCGAGCTCGACGGCCTGCCGGAAGAAGGGCTGTGCCTTGTCTTCGGTGAGCGCCCACGGGTGCGCGTTCGGGGCGGTCGGGTCGCCGTAGCTCATGCAGCCGAGCGCGAGTCGGCTCACCTTCAATCCGGTGTTCCCTAAGCGGGTGTGTTCCATGAGAAACTCCGCTTTACGCGGGAGCGTGGCCGACGATCTCGCAGACGTCGACACTGATGAACGTTGCGGGCGCCTCGGGCATCTCCCGGAGTGTGGCGAAGGTCGCTTCTGCCTTCCGGGCGTCGTCTTCGGTAGCGAAGAGCCAGAACGAGTGTTGCATGGTCTCGTCGCCGTCGATCGTCCTTGACCAATAGCCACCCTCGGAGCCGGCCATTCCCTGAAGCATCCCGACGCCTCTCTCGCGGATCATCGAGAAGGTCTCGTCCTCGTGGCCCGGCTTGATCTTCACACGACCTATGACTGCGTACACGGCTGACTCCTTGGACATTGGGCTCGCCGCTCCCCTCGGACGCGTGTCGCGAAGGGAGCGGCTAGTTCGAGTTCTTCTACTCGCCTACGGAAGGTAGTAGTTCGGGTTCGGCATCTTGAACGTCTTGTTCGCGAAGCCGCCCTCGAGATCGCTGAACTGATCGCCGAAGTCGCCGACGATGTCGTAGCCCTGCGACTCGATGTAGGCGCGCGTCCCGGACTTGTACTGGATGGTCGGGCAGGACACGCCCTGGTCGATGAACGGCCCGCAGAACTCAGGCTGGTCGAGGTAGGCCGGGTACTGGCCGACCGGCGGCTTGGTGAACAGACCGTCGGTGAAGCCGCCGTGGCCGATGTCGAGCGGCGTGGGCGGCACGTAACCGGCGTCGACCTCGGGGATCGTCTTCCCGTTGAGGGTCACCGTGTCGATGTTCGGCAGACCGGCTGCGGCGTCGTCCTGGAGGTTGGCGATCGTCGCTGCATGCTGCGCATCCCCGCGCCCGGTGATCCAGAAGATCGCGTAGCCCAGGGCGTCGGCCCGGCTCGCGAGATCGACCATCCCGGGCGTGGGCGGGAACATGTTCCCGGTGAACACATTGTTCGTGAGGCCGACGAACTGGCCGTTCGTGGTCGGGTTGAAGTCCCAGTTGCTGTAGAGCTCGTAGTTCCAGGTGGTGAGCGTCGTGTCGTCGACGTCGAGCACGATCGCCCGGTGCGAGACGTGCCGGCGCGCATGGAGCCAGTTGGCGCCCTGCGAGGCGACCGACTGCGCCTCGTTCGCGTAGTTGCTCTGCAGGTTCAGCGGCGTGTCCCACGTTCCGTTGGGGCCAGCAGCGGCCGTATGCGCGCCGTAGTAATTCTTGGCCCACGCCCGGCCGACGTCGATGTTCTGCATCTGCGCCTCGGAGCGCGGTGTGAAGTTGAGGTCCGCGGGTTGAAGTCCCGCGACAGCCATCGTGGCCGCTGTCGCCAGCCCCCCGATCACGAGCCCAAGTACCAGCCACAGCGAGCGCCGCGGCCGCGGTAGACGCTTCATGGATCCCTCCTTCGTTGACTCCCCAGTCCCTGACCGAGAACCCTACGAAAGAACACCCCGTCTTGCGCTCATCGACCTAGAGGTCGAGCCCGTGTCCGAGGCGGAACAGCGGGTCGGGCGAGTCGCCCGGCACATCCGGAAGCTGCGCCCGCACGGCGTCCATCGACGACGGCAGCTCGAACGGGAGCCTGCCCTCGGGTCTCGTCCGGCCGAAAAGAACGTCGAGCACCGCCTCGTCAGCCGCACCGAAGACCGCTACGACCGCTGCGCACGCCTCGACGAGCTCCGGAATCACGGCCGGCCGCTCGAGGTGGAGGACGAGCACCAGCGGGACCGTACGCGCGAGTTCGAGCAGCGTGGATAGCTCGGGCTCCTTGAAGTCGAGGTCACCCGCGTGGAAGAGCGACTCGACCATCCCGTTCGTGCGCGGCTCGAACGGTGTGTTCCGCCGCACGATCGCGACGTCCGCCTCGCCGGGGCTCTCCGCGTCGCCCTCGTAAACGAGGCCGTCGGCGTACACGCGCACGCTCTCCCTCAGCGGCAGCACTCCGTCGTTCGAGATCACGACCGCCGAGCGCCGCTGCGCACGCTCGCCCTTGGCCCGGAACGGGGGCGAGCCGCACGTGCGCTCGGCTTCGTCGGGATCGACATAGGGATCGTCGAAGAGCCCGAGGCGGAACTTGTCCCGCAGGAGCCGGCGCGCCGACTCGTTGATTCGCTCCTCGGCGAGGCGGCCCGCACGCACGAGTTCGACGAGCATCTCCGGGAGCTCCTCGCCTCCGAGCTGGTCGCAGCCCGCCTCGACGATCTTGACGAGCCGCTCCTCGGCGCCGAGCTCCTCGACGCCCCAGCACTTCGCCGCGAACACCGACCCGTCAGGAAGCAGTGCGTCGGTGACGAGCCCCCAGTCCGTGCAGACGACGCCGTCGAAGTCGTAGCGCTCGCGCAGGAGGCCGGTGACGACGTCGCGGTTGAAGCCAAAGCCGACCTCCTCGAACGGTGTGCCGACGGGCCGTCCGTAGTACGGCATGATCTGCGCTGTTCCGGCCTCGAAGGCGGCTTCGAAGACGCGCATGTGGTACTCGAACATGCCACCCGGGTACACCTGATCCTTGCCGTAGGCGAAGTGCGGGTCCTCGCCGTCGAGCTGCGGGCCGCCGCCCGGGAAGTGCTTCGTCATGCACGCGACCGACTGCGGCCCGAGCTCGTCGCCCTGGAAACCGCGGATGTACGCCCCGACCAGGCGTGCGGCGAGCTCGCCGTCCTCACCGAACGTGTGCATGATCCGCGCCCACCTCGGTTCCGTCGCCAGATCCGCCATCGGGTGGAGCGCGACGTGGATGCCCACCGCGCGGTACTCGCGTCGTGCGATGTCGCCGAACTCACGGACGGCATCCACGTCGCCGAGCGCGCCGAAGCCAATCGGCTCGGGCCATTGCGAGAAATCCGCGGCCGACCACGAGGCCGCGAAGTTCTCGGCAAAGCTGTGCCGCGGGTCGGAAGAGATCGTCACGGGGATCCCGAGACGCGTCGTCTTCGCGAGATCCTGCAGCCGGTTGTGCCATTCCGCGTGCTGCCGCGGCCCGGGTGCGTAGTAGATGTTGAAGTGATTGAGGAGCCGGCCGGCGATGCGCTCCTCGGTGCCGTCGAGAAGCGTCCCGTCCGGGTTCATGAAGATCGGCGCGTGGAACATCAGCCCGACCTTTTCTTCGAGCGTCATGCGTGCGAGCAACTCGTCCACGCGCTCCTCGACGGCGGCGGTGCTCATCGGCGCCGATCCTCTCACGCAGGCTGCACGTCGAGCAGCGCGACGCGGTCGCTCCTCGGTCAGGAGCGGCGTCGCGCTCGGATCCTCGAATCTACGGCCTTGCCGAGAGACGCCGTGCTATCCATGTCGCACACAGCGTTGCGGCGCTTGCCGGTTGGTGTGAGTACTCCTCGCTGACCGCGGTCACCGCGAAGCCTGCGCCCTGAAGGGAGGCACGGACGTCGCTGTCCCTGTGGAAGTGCTGTCGGTGCTGCTCGCAGAAGGGGTCACCGTCGCGGGGCCGGGTGAGCTCGATCCTTGTGTCGCACGTGCGGGCGCTGGGGTCCACGACGCTGCTGATCACGAAGTCGTTCCCGGCCGATTCACCCGCGACGACCGCGTTGGCGATCGTGAAGTCCATCATCGCGTCGGTGTGGAGATCGAACACGAGCCACCCGCCGGGCCGAAGCCGGTTGGCCACCGCAGCCATCGTCAGGCCCAACTCGTCCGGGGTGAGGTAGTTGAAGCCGTCGAACGTGCAGACCGCCGCGTCGAAGACACCGTCGACCGTCAGGTCGGGCAGGGTCATCCGGCTCAACCCCGCCTCTGGGCCGAGCCGCTTGCGAGCGAGGGCCAGCATCGCCTCGGAGGCGTCGACGCCGACGACCGTGTAGCCCCGCCCGATCAGCTCGCCGGCGAGAAGGCCGGTGCCGCAGCAGAGATCGAGGACGGACCGTACGCCGTCCGCGTCGGCGCTCCACAGCTCATGGAGGTAGGAGGCCCTGCGGTCGTGGCAGGGGTCGATGACGATCTCGTCATAGAGCCCTGCCAGCCGCGAGTACGCCTCGACCTGTCTCACAGGTCAGCGGCGCGAGTCGGTCAGATTCCGAGGAGCTTGGCCTTGGCGGCCGCGAACTCCTCGTCGGTGAGCACGCCCTGGGAGTGAAGCTGCGCCAGATTCTGGAGCTTTGCGCGCGTCGTCCTCCGGCTCCGGCGGCGCCTGCGCGTACTGGGGCTGCTGCTCCTGATACTGCTGCGCGTCCTGCTGGTCATACCTCGCGGCCTGCCGGCGCTGGACGCGCCCGGACACGGCGGTGGCGGTTCCCGCGACGACGGCCGTCCGGGCTGCCATGCGTACAAGTCCCATCTCGTTACCTCTCGATCTCGAAGGGGCGGGGCTAGCTTGCCTCGAACGCTTCCACGACGTCGACCGGGATCCGGATCTGGTCGATCAACACGGCGTCCGCAGCCCGCAGAGCGTCGACCACTTTCCCGACCCAGAGGTTCTCGAACGCGATCAGGAGGGCCGCACTGTTCGCCGGGAGGTCGTCACTGACCTCTTCGGCATCCTCGGGCTCCCAACGCGCCCGGCTGCGTGACGTCGATGCCGACGAAGCCCGCGCCTTCCTCGTCGAGGTCCGACGCCTCGAGTGTCGTCACGACGCCGTCTGCATCTTTCATCATGAAAAGCAGATCGAGGATCCGGATCGTGCCGTTCTCTACGAGCTCCAAGATCGCGGGCGCGATACGTCCCGTGAACTTGTTGCCCGGAAACCCAATGATGTAGACGTCGACCGGGCCAACTGCCATTGATCTCTCCTTGTCGGGGTCGGGTCAGCGCTCTAGCTGAGGATGCCATGAAAGGTGCCTCGGCCGCGAGCAAGCCTTCTTGCGTAAGGGCGTCAGTATACGTCGCCGCTCCTGCCACACGGCGTCGACCTAGACGGCCGCCTCCGCTCCCTCGTCGTGATAGATCTGAGGGACAACTTCTGGACGCAATTGGACCGCGGTGTTGAGCCCTTCTCCGTAAAGAGGGGGTCGCTTGGTCAAAGGCGATGGCTCGTCGCGACGATGAACTCCTGGCACTGTGAAGGCCGCAGCGACGGAAGACCAACTGTTCCCGGAGACTGGCGTCGCCAGACCTCACCGAATCTATCGGCGAACTGGTCTGGCATATGGGTCAAACCGGGGGCCGCTACTCAGAAGGCCCGGAAACGGCGCTTTTCGTCAGCTCTCGAAGACCTTCTTCGCGACCTGGACGGCGGACATCGCTCTCGGCCAGCCGGCGTAGAACGCGAGGTGGACGATGACCTCCTGCAGCTCGGTCTCGGTCAGGCCGTTCTGCCGCGCTCGCTGAAGATGCCCGGTCAGCTGCTCGGTGTTGCCGCCGGCGATGAGCGCGGCGACGGTGATCAGGCTCCGGTCTCGCGGTGAGAGCTCCGGGCGCGCCCAGATGTCGCCGAACAGGACGTCGTCGGTGAGCGATACGAGCTTCGGCGAGAAGTCGCCGATCAGCTGCTGGGCGCGTGTCGGGGTGTCTTCGTCTGTGCTCATTCGTGTCTCCGTTTCGCTAGGGAAGGAGGTTGCTAGCGGCTGATCTCATGCCTCGGGGATCGGGCGGCCGAAGCTCTCGAGGTTGACGTCCGCCGGCTCGGGGCCGCCGCGCACGCCGGTGTCGAGCGCGTCGATCGCCGCGAGCTCGGCGTCGCTGAGCTCGAAGTCGAAGACGTCGAAGTTCTCGGCGATGCGCTCGGGCCGCACCGACTTCGGGATCGCCGACCGGCCCTCCTGCACGTGCCAGCGCAGCATCACCTGCGCAGCCGTCTTGCCGTGGGCGTCGGCGATGCTGAGGATGGTCGGGTCGTCGAAGGTGCGCTTCGGCATGCCGTCGCGGTAGGACGTGATGCCGCCGATCGGCGACCAGGCCTGAGTCAGGATCCCGTGCTCGGGCGTTCAGCTCGCGCGTCTCGACCTGCGTGAAGTACGGGTGCAGCTCGATCTGGTTGACGGCGGGAACGACGTCCACCTGCGCCAGCAGCGACTCGAGGTACTCGGGCAGGAAGTTGCTGACGCCGATCGCGCGCACCTTGCCGTCTGCGAGCAGCGTCTCGAGCGCCTTGTACGCCGCGATCGTTCGCGCGAACTCGCTCGGCAGCGGCTGGTGCAGGATCAGCAGGTCGATCTGGTCGACGCCGAGCTTGGCCGCGCTCTTCTCGAACGCGTGGAGCGTCTCGTCGTAGCCGTAGTCGCTGATCCAGACCTTCGTCTCGATGAAGACGTCGCTGCGATCGAGGCCTGAGCGGCGAATGCCCTCGCCGACCTCGCGCTCGTTGCCGTAGGCGGCGGCAGTGTCGATGTGCCGGTAGCCGACGGCGAGCGCCGCCTCGACCGCGCCGATCGTCTCGTCGGGCGGCGTCTGGAAGACGCCGAAGCCGAGGACGGGCATCTCGACGCCGTTGTTCAGACGTGAGGGTGGGGATCGTCGTGGCTCATGGGTCTCCTTCTCAGGGCTTGATCTGGAACTTGAGGACTTCGCGGTCGTTCATCGCGCGGTAGCCGTCGGGCACGTCCTCGATCGAGCCGGTGCGGTCGAAGACGCGGCCCGGCTCGATCCGGCCTTCGAGCACGTCCGGGAGCAGCTCCTCGATGTAGGCGCGCACCGGGCGCCGGGCCGCCGGCCATCGAGGCGTTCTTCCAGAACGCGACGCCGGTCGGCGTCGAGTCGTGCTCGGGGACGCCGACGCGACCGATCGCGCCGCCGGGCCGCGCGATCGCGAGCGCCGTCTCGACCGCCTGCTCGAGGCCGACGCACTCGAGCACCGAATGCGCGCCGTGCTGCGGTCAGCTCGCGGACGCGCTCGACCGCCTCGTCGCCGCGCTCGCGCACGACGTCGGTGGCGCCGAACTCCTGCCCGAGCGCGATCCGCTCGGGGTTGCTGCCGAGCAGGATGATCCGCTCGGCGCCGAGCCGCTTCGAGGCGATCACACCGCACAGCCCGACGGCGCCGTCGCCGACGACGGCGACGGTCTTGCCGGGGCCGACCTGCGCCGCGAGCGCGGCATGGTGGCCGGTGCCCATCACGTCGGTGAGCGTCGAGCAGCGACGGCATCAGCGCGTCGTCGGCGCCGACCGGCAGCACGACCAGCGTGCCGTCCGCCTGCGGGACGCGCACGGCTTCGCCCTGGCCGCCGTCGACGTCGGCGAAGCCGTACCTGCCGCCGTGCAGACACTCGCTCTGCAGCCCCTCGCGGCAGAAGACGCAGCTGCCGTCCGACCAGAGGAACGGCGAGACGACGAGGTCGCCGGCCTTGATCGTCGCGACGTCGGAGCCGACGGCTTCGACGACGCCGATGAACTCGTGCCCCATCCGGCGGCCCGCGTCGTCGTGCGGCATCGACTTGTACGGCCACAGGTCGCTGCCGCAGATCGCGGCGCGGGTGACCCGCACGAGCGCGTCGGTCGGCTCGATCAGCCGCGCGTCCGGGACATCCTCGACACGGACATCGCCGGCTCCGTACATCACTGTTGCGCGCATACGCAGATGCCTCCGATCAGAAGAAGAAGCGGAACGGGCTCGGCGCTGATCGTCAGTGCGGCAGCCATATCCCGTGTGTGTCCCACGATCGCACGGGGACACCCGATCTGACGGACCCCGCTATGGGGCTACCGGCAGTAGCCCTCACAGACGCGCGACTGGAGCTACCTTCACCTCGTGGACACAAAGCGCGAGATCCAGGAGTTCCTCACCTCGCGGCGCGGCAGGATCACGCCGGCACAGGCCGGGCGTCCGCACCTTCGGCAGCGGCCCGCGTCGCGTTCCCGGGCTGCGCCGCGAGGAGGTCGCCTCGCTCGCCGGCGTCAGCATCGCCTACTACACCAAGCTCGAACGCGGCGACGCCTCCGGCGTCTCCGACACCGTCCTCGAGGCGCTCTCACGCGCGCTCCAGCTCGACGACGCCGAGCGCGCCCATCTGTTCGACCTCGTGCGCGCGCAACAGCCCGTTCCGCGAACGCGCCGCCGCCGCAGCACGCCGCAGGCGATCCGGCCGGGCGTGCAGCGGCTGCTCGACCGGATCGACGCGCCGGCGTACATCCGCAACGGCCGCATGGACATCCTCGCCACGAACAAGCTCGGCGAGGCGCTCTACTCCGAGATCCTCGCCAACCCGCGCCGCCCCGCGAACACAGCCCGGTTCTGCTTCCTCGACCCACGCGCGGCCACCTTCTTCGTCGACTGGGACGAGACCGCCGACGCCTCCGTCGCCGTCCTACGCGCCGAAGCCGGCCGCAACCCGCACGACCAGGACCTGACGAACCTGATCGGCGAGCTCTCGACCCAGAGCGAGGACTTCCGCGTCCGCTGGGCACGCCACGACGTCGGCACGCACGACGCCGGCGTCAAGCGACTCCACCACCCGCTCGTCGGACGCCTCGAGCTCACCTACGAGGGAATGACGCTCGCCGCCGACCCCGACCTCGTGATGTTCGCGTTCACCGCCGAGATCGGATCGAAGAGCGAGCGAGGCGCTGAACCTGCTCGCAAGCTGGGCAGCCACCGAGAACCAGCCGATCGCCGCGGACACGAGCGACCGCTTCTGAGGAGAGACCGCGGGTGTTTTGCGCCCGGTTCGGCGGCCGACGCGACTGCCTCTCTTTCCAGCAGGTGGTTCCAAAGCCGCAGCCGTCGCGCCAAGGTTGAAAAAAGGCGCTGTTTCCAGCGCCTTCCGGGAAGCCCTCTTCCGGACTCGAACCGGAGACCCCCTCCTTACCATGGAGGTGCTCTACCAACTGAGCTAAGAGGGCAGCGGCCGTAGGGTAGCGCGGCCGACCGCGCGAATCGGTGAGAGTGTGATGCAGGGATGCCCCGATGACCGACATCGACCCGCGCGCCTTCGACGAGTTCGAGGCGGCCGGCTGGGAGCTCGTCGCCGATCGGTACTACGAGCTTCTGAGCCCGATCACGGGACTCGCGATCGAGCCGCTGCTCGACGCGGCCGGGATCCGCGCGGGCATGCGCGTGCTCGACGTCGGGACGGGCCCGGGAACTGCTGCCGCGGGCGCGGCCACACGCGGCGCGCAGGCAACCGGGATCGACATTGCGCCGGCCATGATCGAGATCGCCGCGCAGCGCCATCCGGATCCAGAGTTCGTCCAGGGCTCGGCTACCGAGCTCCCGTTTGCGGACGGGTCATTCGACGCGGCGGTCGGCAACATCGTCATCCAGCACGTCGGCGAGCCGGAGCGCGCCGCGGACGAGTTGGCGCGTGTGCTGGTCCCCGGTGGCCGCCTGGCGCTGTCGACGTGGGACGTTCCCGAGCGGTCGCCGTTGTTCGCAGCCCTGATCGGCGCGGTCGACGATGCGAAGGTGCCGCCGCCGAGCGAGGTCCCGCATGGTCCGTCCTTCTTCCAGTTCGGTGAGGACGACGTGTTCCGCGCGTTGCTGCTCGGCGCCGGCTTCGCTGACGTCGAGATCGGGTCGTTCGCGCTTGACTTCCCGCTGCACTCGGCGGACGAGCTGCTCAACATCATCGCCGAGGGCACGGTGCGAATGGCAGCGTTGCTGCGGGCGGCCGACGACGTCCCAGCGCGCCAAGATGCGAGCGAGCGTCGAGCGGCGGATCGAGCCCTGGCGTCGCGGCGACGGCTACGCCGTCCCGGCTCCGGTGAAGATCGCTGCCGGAACGAAGCCGGGCCGCTGACCCGTCACGACCGCCGCTTGCGGCGCCGTCTCTGCAACCAGCGGACGAGCTCGATTCCTCCGGCGATCGCGAAGGCGGTCGTCAGTGCCAGCGCCAGTCCCCAGAAGCTCTCGAACGCACGGCCGCCGTAGTAGCCGAGCAGCGCCGCGTACGAGGCCCAGATGAGCGTCGCCGCCAGGTCGAACGCGACGAAGCGCCGCCACCGATACCCCAGTGTGCCTGCGCTGAGCGCGACGGCCGTTCGCCCGCCGGGGATGAACCGTGCGACCACGATCAGCTCGCCGCCCCGCTCGCTGAGCTGCACTTCGGCCCAGGCCATGCGTTCGGTCGCCTTTTCGCCACTGAAGAAGCGCTCGGTCACGCGGCCGCCGAAGCGACGGCCGATCAGATAGACGGTGTTGTCGCCCAGGAAGGCGCCGACTGCGGCAGCGGGAATGATCAGTGCCAGGCTGAGGTCGCCGGAGGCGGCCACGACGCCTGCCGTGATCACCGCCGTCTCGCTGGGCACGATGGGCACCAGCACGTCGAGGAAGGCGAACAGGAAGAGAATTAGGTAGGCCCAGCCGGACGCGTCGGCTACCAGTTGCGTGAACGCATGGAACATGGCCGTAGGGTCTCACGGCCGCAGGGGTACCATCGCTGCGATGGCCTACGACGAGGAGCTCGCGGGCCGCATCCGCGACCTGGTCGGAGACGAGCCCGGGCTGACCGAGCAGAAGATGTTCGGCGGGCTCGCGTTCCTGATCGGCGGCAACATGGCGATCGCCGCGAGCGGCCAGGGCGGGATCCTCGTCCACGCGGATCCGGAGGAGTCGGACGCGCTCGTCGCGTCGACGGACGCCTACCTGATGGAGATGCGCGGCAAGCAGATGCGCGGCTGGCTCCGCGTCGACCCGAGCACGTGGGCACGGAGCAGCAGCTTGCGACCTGGGTCGAGGTCGGAACTGGCTACGCCCGTTCGCTGCCGGCGAAGCGCTAGTCGACCCAGCCGAGCGCGCCGCAGTAGAGCCACGCCGCGAACGCGTTCGGCAGCTCGCCCCACTCATGGAGCGCGGCCAGCACGGCGTCGAGCTCGGTTCGGGTCGCCCAGCCCTCGTCGACGATCACCCTGGCCATTTCCTCGGCACTGAACACGCCGACCGCGAACTCGGCGAACCAGCGCGTCCGCTCGAGGTCGCCGTAGACCTCGGGCGCGTGGGCGATTCCCTCCGTCCGCGAGAAGCCCGCCTCGAGCATCAGCGTGCGCAGGTGGCGCGAGTAGCGGCCGTTCCCGCCCTCGTGCTCGACGGCGCACTCGAAGAGGCGCGGGGCGAGCTCGAGCTCGGGCCGGTCGGGCGAGATCACGACCGTTCCGAGGTCGTCGTCGCTGACCGCGGCGAGGCCGCCCGGGCGGAGGACGCGCTTGAACTCGACGAGGGCACGGAGCGGCTCGTGGACGTAGAAGAGGACGGCGTTCGCGTAGACCGCGTCGAAGGACGCGTCGTCGAAGGGGAGCTCGTAGACGGAGGCGGCGGCGAACTCGGCGTTGTCGATCCCGCGCTGTGCGGCCGTGGTTCGGGCGACCTCGATCTGCTCCGGGTCGACGTCGATCCCGGCGATGCGGCCGGGCGCGATCGTGGGCGCGAGGTCGAGCGCGATGCTGCCGACCCCGCAGCCGGCGTCGAGGACGTCCAGGCCGGGCTTCAGGTGGGGGAGGAGGAACGGAAGGAACGTCTGCGCATCCCGCATCCCGACGTACCGCTGCTGGACGCTTCCCTCGATGACGTAGCGCTGATCTTCCAAGTCAGAATTCTCCCGCACTCCAGGCTCGCCGGTCGAGGCGTCTCGCCAGCTGGTCGAAGCGGGCCACGAACAGCTCTTTCGCGGTCGTTGCACGCTTGTCGGAAGCCTGCGCGAGGTCGAAGCTCTCATTCCTGGGCGGCGGGCACTCGGCGCTCGCCAGGAAGCTGTCCCGGTAGTGCCGATCGGCCTCGATCGAGTTCTGCAGGGCTTGTTGCAGGAGCGTCACCATCCGGTCGGTTTCCTGGGTCGGGCCCGAGAAGCTCGCGAGCTGCTGGAGGATGCTCTGGCGGTTGTCCGCGACGCTGTCGATCCGGCCGGCGGCCTGTGCGTTCGAGATCGTGCAGGCGCGACCCGCGCTGATCGCGCCGGCGATCTCTCGGCGTCCCGCTGCCGACTGGGTGAGCACGTTTTCGATGCGGTCGACGAACGGACGGAGGTCGGTCGCGTTGTCGCCGGAGCTCGAATCTCGCGTTGCCCAGATCGCGGCTGCCGCTGCCGCGACCGCCAGCAGGACGACGACCCCGACGGCCCATTGCCAGCGCCTCTTTCTTCGCGGAAGAGCGCCTGTCGCGTCGACACGGGTCGGCGGCTCCGCAGGAATGGCCACCGTTTCGGCGGCGCCGCCTGCGATCGCGGCGCGCAGGTCGCTCGCGAGCGCGCCGGCCGTTGGATAGCGCTCGTCCCGATCCTTCGCCATCGCCCGCGCGAAGACGCCGTCCAGGTCGGGCGCAAGCGACGGCGGCGGGTCGTTGAGATGGGCCTGGAGCACGGCGATCTCGCTCTCACGTGCGTACGGCGGTTCGCCCGACAGGCAGTGGTAGAGCACGCAGCCGAAGGAGTAGACGTCGGCCCGCCCGTCGAGCGGCTCGCCGCGGATCTGCTCGGGACTGCAGTAGTCGACCGTGCCGAGGAACGACCCGGCGTGGGTCACTCCCCTCGAGCTCGTGCGCTTCGCGAGCCCGAAGTCGCACAGATACGCGTGCCGATCGGCCTCGGTGAGCAGGATGTTCGCGGGCTTGAGGTCGCGATGGATCAAGGCCGCCGCGTGTGCGGCATCCAGCGCGCCGCCGATCTGCCCGGCGATTCGCAACGTGTCTCCTCGCGACAGCGGGCCGCTCTCCCGGATCAGCGCCTGCAGGCTCGGCCCGTCCACGTAGCGCATCGCCAGGTAGAGGACCGTGTCGATCTCGTCCGCGTCGTAGATCGGGATCACGTGCGGGTGGTCGAGCGACGCGGCGAGCTGCGACTCGCGCAGAAACCGGGCGCGGAAGTCCGGGTCGTCGGCGAGGTCGGGCGCGATCACCTTCAGCGCCACGTTCCGCTCGAGGCGCGCGTGCCGCGCGAGGAAGACCGTGCCCATCCCGCCGCGGCCGAGGACGGACTCGATCGTGTACGGCCCGAACTCGTCGCCGACGTTCACGGGCACGTGCGCAGCCGGTAGCCGAGGCCGCGCTCGTTCTCGATCAGATGCCCGGCGTCGTACGGCTCGAGCTCCTTGCGAAGCTCCCAGACGATCTTCGCGAGCTCCTCACGCGAGTGCATCGGCTCGTCGCCCCAGACAGCGTCCATCAACTCGGCGTGCGTGCACAGCGCCGGCGAGCGCTCGGCCATGTACGCGACGAGCTTGTGCGCCTGTGCGCGGATGTGCAGCTCGTGCCGCTCTCCGCGCGCGACGAGGACGAGACGAGCTTCGTCCGCGTCGTAGCTCAGGCATTCCTCTGCCGCTTCCGGCCTCTCCGCTGCACGAGTCGCCTGGGAGTCCGCGGTCGTCTCGTACTCGAGCTCGAAGTAGCGGGCCCCGTCCTGATGGTCCATCGAGCCGAGGATGCAGACGACGTCCCCGCTCCGTAGAGGCAAGCGGCCCTCGACGCGCTTGAGCTCGCCGGCCCGGCGGACGAACGTCCCGTTGACGCTGCCGCCGTCGACGATCGTCCAGGTGCTGCCCGAGCGCTCGAACGCGCAGTGCTCTCCCCGCGTGACGAGGTGCTCGGGATCGGGCTCGAGCGCGATGTCGTTCAGTTCGGGCAGCCGGCCACCGCTCCCCGGAGCGCAACTTTCGCCGGTTCGGCGAAAGTTGCGCTGTCCGGGAGCGTGAGTCGTGGGCCGGCTGCCCGAACTGAACGACATCGCGCTCCGAGCCGATCCGGAGCACCTCGTCACGCGGGCCGAGCACTGCGTATTCGAGACACTCGGGCAGCACCTGGTCGATCGTCGACGGCGGGTGTAGCGTCAACGGAACGTTCGTCCGCCGCGCCGGCGAGCTCAAGCGCGTCGAGGGGCGCTCCCCTACGGAACGGATCCATGTCGTCCTCAGCTCGATGGACCGCCAGGACGGGGCCCACTCTTCGAGCTCGAACACGAGACGAGCCCGCGGACTCCCAGGCGCTCGTGCAGCGGAGAGGCCCCAAAGCGGGAGAGGAATGCCTGAGCTACGGGATGAAGCTCGACTCGTCCTCGTCGCGCGAGAGCGGCACGAGCCTGCACATCCGCGCACAGGCGCGAGCTCGTCGCATTACATCGCCGAGCGCACGCCGCGGCTCCACGCACGCCGAGCTGATGGACGCGGTGTGGGGAGACGAGCCGATGCACTCGCGTGAGGAGCTCGCGAAGATC
>CAWGVD010000006.1:0-180427 GCA_963825795.1 uncultured Actinomycetes bacterium
CGCGTGGGGCCGGCGGGAAAGGATCGCCGGCCGTTCTCCTCTGATGGCCGTGAGGCACGCGCCGGCCATGGCCAGCACGAGGAGGCCGAGCAGGAGGAGAACGAGGAGAAACCGCGTCATTTGACTCCTAGACGCGCGAGCGACGCAGGTCCTTCCCTTAGCATCGACCGCGTGATTCGTCGGGTGGGAGTCGTCGGCCTGGGCACGATGGGTGCGGGCATCGCGCAGGTCTCCGCGCAGGCCGGATTCGAGACGATCGGGCGCGAGGTGAGCGAGGAGCTCTGTGAACGCGCCCGAGAGACGATCGCGCACTACGTTGGCCGTGCCGTTGAGAAGGGCAAGGCGACCGCCGAGGAGCGGGACGCGACGCTCGGCCGGCTGTCCTTCACGACCGAGCTCGCCGACCTGGCCGACTGCGACCTCGTGATCGAGGCGATCGTCGAGGAGCTCGAGCCGAAGCGCGAGGTGTTCGCCGAGCTCGACCGCCTCGCTGCGCCCGACGCGATCCTCGCGTCGAACACCTCTGCGATCCCGATCCATTCCATCGCCGAGGCGACCCAGCATCCGGAGCGCGTGATCGGCATGCACTTCTTCAACCCGGCGCCTCTGCTTCCGCTCGTCGAGATCATCCGCGCGGAGAAGAGCTCCGACGCCGCGCTCTCGGCCGCCTTCGAGTGGGCGGAGCAGGCGGGCAAGCAGCCCGTTCGCGCGAACGACACGCCCGGGTTCATCGTCAACCGCATCCTCATCCCGACGCTGAACGAGTGCATCCGGCTCCTCGACGAGGGGATCACGGTCGAGGATCTCGACAAGGCGATGACGATGGGCGTGGGTTGGCCGATGGGCCCGTGCACGCTGGTCGACCTGGTCGGGATCGACATCCACATCCACGCCGCCGAGGCGATGTACGAGGCAACCGGCGACGAGCGCGCGAAACCGCCCGAGCGCCTAAGGGAGATGGCCGCCGAAGGCCGCCTGGGCCGCAAAACCGGCCGCGGCTTCTACGAGTACACGAAGTGACTTCGTAACACAGTGTTACGAGGACTCGGGGTTGCCCCCGAGCCAATCCAGCACGGCCGCTCGCGAGAACCGCCAGTCCCGCCCGATCTTCCTGCCGGGGAGCTCGCCGGCTCGCGCCAGGGTGCGGACCGTCCTTTCGTCCGTCTGTAGGAGCTCGGCGAGCTGAGCCGTCGTCAGTACGTCTCGCGTGCCTGGTGAAGGGCGCGCGAAGCCAACCGGCATCTTCGTCGTGTCCAGGGCACGGATGGCCTCGGCTACGAGCTCCTGTTTCGGCTTCTTCAGCTCGAACGACGCGCGATCGAGCCATTCCGCGGCCGCGGTCGGGATGCGAACGAAGAGGGCGGATGTGGATCGCTCGTCTTGCACTGATATCTAGATATCACATTGATATCGTCTCCCGCATGGCGAAGAAAGCCTTCTTGCTCGGCGGCACAGGCCAGGTGGGCCAGGCGGCGGCGCGACGGCTGCTGGCAGTGGGCTGGGACGTCGTCCTGGCCAGCCGGGGCGAACGCCCAGTCCCGGATGGTCTCGACTCTCGACACGTCGTTATCGACCGCAACGACTCGGACGCGCTTTCGAGAGCAGTGGGCGACGGCGTAGACGTGCTCGTGGACATCATCCCCTTCGAGCCCGACCACGCCCGGCAGTTGCTCGCCCTCGGAGACAGGATCGGGTCGGTCATCGCGATCTCGACGGGATCGGTCTACGCCGACGACCAGGGCAAAACGATGGACGAGGCCTTGAGCGACGAGGACTTCCCGCGTTTTCGCGTGCCGATTCGGGAGACCCAGCCGACTGTCCCGCCGGGAGACGCGACGTACTCGACGAAGAAATCCGCGATCGAGCAGATCCTCTTAGGGCAGGACGACGTGCGCGCCACGGTCATCAGGCCGTGGGCAATCTATGGCCCGGGGACGAGGTTCTCGCGCGAGTGGTATTTCGTCAAGCGAGCGCTGGACGGCCGCCGCGCCGTCGTCCTTGCGGATCGCGGCCAGGCCCGATTCCACACGACCTCGACCGAGAATCTCGCCGAGCTGATCCACTTGGCTGCCGAACGACCGCACCACGGGGCCTACAACTGCGGCGATCCCGACCCCCCGCGGGTCCTCGACATCGCACGTGCGATCGCCGACGCGCTGGGCCACGAGTGGGCCGAGATCCTCGTGGACCGGCCGTCCGACAGGAGGCCCGGAGAGTCGTTCGTCGGCAACACGCCCTGGTCGGCGGTACGTCCACTCGTCGCGGACATGACCGCGGCCGAGCTCGACCTCCGCTATCGGGCGGTGACGACGTATCCCAAGGCTGTGAAGGCCACGTGCGAGTGGTTGGTCGAGGCGACGCGCGGCAAGGAGTGGCCCGAGGTGCTGCCGCGCACGGCCGAGCACATGGCGGATGCGTTCGACTACGAGGGCGAGGACGCGTTCATCGAAGACCTCACTGGCGGCTGAGCCGGTCCCAGACGTTCTCGACGAGCTGCGCCACCGTCGGGTCGCCGATCGACGCCGTGAAGTTGAGCGCGCCTGCGGCGAAGACCTTTGCGCCGCCCGGCGTCTCGTAGTACGTCATCTCGGCCGTCCGGCCCGGGCCCATCAGGTTCGGAATCGACGCGAGCACCTGCGTGCCCGGAGGCGACTGCGGCGAGCGGGCATCGATCTCGAACCCGTACTGCCCGAACCGGCCGCCGTCCGAGAGCCCCGTCCCGGCGAACGCCCACGGGGAGCCGTGCACGACGTACGCACCCTGCCGTCCGCCGTAGTCGCCCGCGACGAACTGCACTCCGACGAGCGCCGCCTCGGGCCGCCCGAGGTTTCGCCACTGAGCCACCTTCGTCAGGTACCGGCCGTCGCGCTGCACCTTCCAGAAGAAGTTGTTCGCGGACAGGAACATGAGGTTGCCGCCGTCGTTCCGATAGCGCTTGACGACGTCGTACTCGTGCTCGGTCACGTACTCGGCATGGCCCGGGAAGACGACGAGGTCGTACGCGTCGGCCAGCTCGTCGCCGGTCGGGTACGCCTCGAGGTCGTCGTCGGTCAGGAAGTCGACGTGCTTCCCGGTCCGGTTCAGCCACGCGATGAAGTCCAGATCCCAGTCGCGGAAGCGGGACGGGACGCCGAAGTCGAGGAACGGGCGCTCGAGGTCGATCGTCCGTGTGGCGCCGCTCACGTACCAGCTGTCGCCCCAGCCGTCGCCGTTCGCGTCCCAGAAGTTGTACGCCTGCCACGTGTTCGTCGAGAGGACGACGGCAATGCGCGAGGCCGGGTTGCGCCTCGTGACGACGAACGGGGCGTAGCCGACCCGCCCGTCCGGCGCGCTCAGCCGCAGGAAGTAGAGCCCGCTCGGCCAGTTCCCCGCCCGCACCACGCGCAGCGCCCCCGGAGCGTCGCGATGCGTTCTCCAGTCGACGCGGACCGGGCTCGTCATCGCCGTGCCCTGCGGTCCTGAGGTCCTTCCCGCGTCGAATCGCCTGGCTCGAGTAGTAGAAGACCTGGAGCCGCAGTGAGGGCGCGTCGGTCGAGATCCGCAGGTCGGCTTCCTCGCCCGGCGCGTAGCTACGGCGCGGGAACTCGGCCTCGATGCCCTGGATGCGAACGACAGGCGCCTCACGGCGCTTGCCAGGCCAGTCCATGTACACGCGCCGGCCGACCCTGAGCCTGAGGACGTACGTCCGCGGCTCGGTTCCCTCGGCCGGTCGCCAGACGATCTGCTGCGGGCCCGCCCGGAACCGTTTCGTCGTGCTCCAGATCGTCTTCGTCGCGCGTCCCGGGTGCAGCGTGTCCGTCCGCACGACGTCGAGCCGGACCTTCGCAGCGCGATCGAGCCGGAAGCTGACGATCGCCCGGTCGCGGAACCCGTCTCCGTTCGGCGAGACGGTCGTCAGGAGCCGGTTGTCGCCCGCGAACGGGCGCGAGCCGTTCGTCACCTTCAGCGCGTGCATGTTCCCGCCGGAGAGGAGGGCGGCCAACCCGAACGCAAGGAAGCTCATCGGCTGACGGTGCGCATCGGGACACGGAGCCGCTTGGCCGCGAACGGCACGCTCGACCCCTGCACGACGACCGAGAAGAGGACGACGACGAAGACGATCTCGTACAGCCGGCGCGCGTCCTGCACGTCGGCCAGGATCACGAACGCGGCGAGCAGGATCGGGACGGCGCCCTTGAGCCCGCCCCAGGCGAGGAAGAGCTTCTCGCCGAGCCGCAGCCGCATCGGCGCGAGCAGCGGGGCGAGGCCGACCGGACGCGCGACGAACGCCAGCGCGATCGCGAGCAGCAGCCCGTCGCTCCAGATTCCTCCCTCGAAGATCTGTCGTACGTTCACCGTCAGGCCGAGCGCGACGAAGACGACGATCTCGGCCAGGCTGGCGAGGGTCGTATGGAAGCGCTGGATCTGCCGCTTGTACGGAACGTCGAGATCGCTGAGGGCCAGGCCGGCGATGAAGACCGCGAGGAAGCCGGAGCCGTGCGCGACCGCGGCCAGGCCGTAGATCACGCCCGCCGCCGCGAGCGTGCGCAGCGGGTACAGGCTCTCGCCCGGCAGGCGCACGCGCCGCATGAAGACGACGAGCAGGGCCGCTCCGGCGACGCCGACCGCGAGCCCAATCGTCATCTCGAGGAAGAACTCCCGCACGACCGACCACCCTGAGGCGCCGTCGGTCGTGGCGAACTCGACCATCCCGATCACGAGCGCGATCCCGACCGGGTCGTTCACACCCGCCTCGCCCTCGAGGATCGTCCCCGTGTTGCCGTGGATCTCCTTGTTACCGAGGATCGAGAACATGACGGCCGGGTCGGTCGGGGCGAGCGCCGCGCCGAGCACTCCGGACAGTGTCCAGCTGAAGTCGAGCAGGAAATGGGCGCAGATGGCCGTCAGGACCGCGGTCGTCAGCGTGCCGAGGATGCCGAGCGTCGCAATCGGGACGATCGCGCGGCGGAACCGGCGCCAACCGATGTTCATGCCGCCGTCGAAGAGGATCAGGACGACCGCGACGACGCCGATTCGCTCCACCGTCCTGATGTGCGGCAGGGCAACCGGCAGCGCGAGCGCGGCCAGGAGGAAGAGCGCGGGGGCGGGCACGGGATAGCGCTCGCTCAGCTTGGCCGCGAGGAGCGCGAGCATCACGCCGCTTGCGACCACGAGCACGACGAGCCCGAAATCGCTCAGCTCGGACACGCTGTGACGCTAACGGATTCCTTACAACTCCCACATTGCAGGCATATGCACGCGAGCGATACTTGACGTACCGATGCGGAAAACGGTGCTTCTACTCGTGCTCGCGCTTCTCATTCCGGCTGCGGCTCAGTCGCAGTCGAGCGCTCCCCAGAACGGGACGCTCTCGATTCGCGAGGGCCGGGGCATCGTCCAGGTGGATGCGCGCGGGAGCATGACCGGCCGTGTGAACGGCAAGATCACGATCACCGACCTGAAGCCGTACGACAGCAAGCGACCCGTCGTGTACGGCGCGGCGAAGACGACCTATCGCAACGTCAAGACGACCGTCTACCAGGGCAAGAACATCCGCTTCCGCCTGATCGGTGCGCGCTTCCAGTTCCGCATCCAGGGCCGGGCGATCTTCCTGAGCGCGATCGCGCGCGGCGACGGCATCATCGACGGCAGCGGCGATCCGACGGCAAACGTCTTCTACGACGGCGTCTGGTCGCTGAACGACTCGCCGTACCAGTCTCTGCCGGACGACAGCAACCAGCTTCGACCTGGCCCCAGCGAGCCCGCAATAGCAGCCCGCTCTGGCATCCTGAAAGGGCGATGCCGTTGAACACACCACAAACCGTCCTTGTGGTCGAAGACGAGGCGTCGATCGCCTCCTTCGTATCGCTCTACCTCAAGAACGCGGGCTACGACGTGCACGTCGCGGAAACGGGCGAGGACGCGCTGACCAAAGCCGAGAGCCAACTAGCCGTCGCTGATCGTGCTCGACCTCATGCTCCCGGACATGGACGGGATCGAGGTCTGCCGCCGGATCCGGCGCCGCTCGGACGTGCCGATCCTGATGCTGACGGCGCGCGACGAGGACGTGGACAAGATCATCGGGCTCGAGGTCGGCGCCGACGACTACCTGACGAAGCCGTTCAACCCGCGTGAGCTCGTGGCGCGGGTGAAGTCGATCCTCCGCCGCTCGACGCCCGATCGGAGAGAGGTCGCGAGCGCAACGCTCACGCACGGCGATCTGAACATCGACGCCGGCCGCCGCGAGGTCAAGGTCGGCGACGAGGAGATCAAGCTCGCGCCGAAGGAGTTCGATCTCCTCTGGGAGCTGCTCGACCACCGCGGGCTCGTGCTCACGCGCGACCAGCTGCTCGAGCGGGTCTGGGGGTACACCTTCGCGGGCGACACGCGGACCGTGGACGTCCACGTCCGCCAGCTGCGCCGCAAGCTCGGCGAGGCGTCGCCGATCGTGACGGTGTGGGGCGTCGGCTACAAGGTCTCGCCCGCCAAGGACGCCGTCGTTACGGCGTAGCAATGTTTAGGTCACTCCGTTTTCGCCTCCCGGCGCTCTTCCTCGCCGGGATCGCGTTGACCGGCCTCGTCTCGACGCTGATCGCCTTCGGGCTCTTCAGGAACTACACGCAGAGCCAGGCTCGGAAGGAGCTGCGCCGCGAGGCCGCGGGTCTGACCCAGCTGTACGCCGAGCAGGCGCGGAGGACGCAGGAGCGAGGGACGGCGCCGCCGTTCTTCGCCGCGAGCAGACTGGAGAAGGCCAGCGGCAACCGTCTGTACTACGTCGGCGCGCCGTTCTTCTCCGGACAGAACTCCGGGTTGCGTCCTCTTCCGCAGTCGGCCGTCGACTTCAACGCGATCCTGCGCGGCAAGACGCTCGAGTTCGAGTTCACCCCTCCCGCACGAGCACCGGACTTTCCTCGCGGTCGCCCATCCGCTCTATCTCGACAAGGGCGGACCACCGTTCGGGGGGCTCGTCGTCGCCACGCCCCAGGCCCAGCTGAGCAGTCAGGTGACCCGACTGATCTTGCGGCTCGGGCTCGCCCTGCTCGTGGGGGTCTTGGTGACCGCAGTCCTCGCCTGGTACCTCTCCGGGCGCATCACGCGTCCGCTGCGCCGGCTTGCCGGAGCAGCGGACGAGGTGGCCGAGGGGCACTACGACACGGAGGTTCCGGTGCTGACGAGCGGGGACGAGGTCGCCGATCTTGCCGACTCGTTCCGCCAGATGACGTCACGCTTGTCCGAGGCCGAGGAGCTCGAGCGCAACTTCCTGATGACCGTCTCGCACGAGCTGCGCACGCCGCTGACCGCGATCCGCGGGCACGTCGAGGCGCTTCGCGAGGGAGTCGTGGACGACCCGGCGCTGCGCACGGCCTCGCTCGACGTGATCTCCGCCGAGGCGATGCGGCTCGAGCGGCTCGTCGGCGACGTGCTCGACCTCGCGAAGCTCGACACGCGGCGCTTCACGGTCCGCCACGAGGAGGTCGACATGGCCCGGCTCCTCGAGCAGGCGTACCTCGCGTTCGGCGAGGAGGCGAAGCAGCGGAAGATCGACTACTCGCAGGAGGTGTCCGCCGAGCCGGTGATCGTGACCGACGGCGATCGCGTCCTGCAGATCATCACGAACCTGCTCGCGAACGCGTTCCGCTGGACGCCGAACGGCGGCAGCGTCGGCCTGCACCTGAGCTCCGAGAACGGGAACATCCACGTCGCGGTCGAGGACACGGGGCCGGGAATCGGCCCGGAGGAGCAGGACCGGATCTTCCGTCCGTTCTGGACGCACGACGGCAAGGGCACGGGCCTCGGGCTCGCGATCGCGCGCGAGCTGGCGATGGCGCTCGGCGGCCGGATCGACCTCGACAGCGAGGTCGGCCGCGGCAGCAAGTTCGAGCTCGTCCTGCCGACGCTGCCGGTCTAGGAGGCTTCGCGCTCTTCGAAGCGGTAGATCTGGGCGCTGCCGCCGGTGTCGAGCTTGCGCTCCATCCGCGCGAGGCGGACGTCGATGCCGCTCCAGCCAGACGAGATCAGGTCGACGAGCAGCGCGAGGTCGTCGATGCGCGCGTGCCGCTCCGCCAGAAGGTCGGCCTCGAGCCCCTCGAGTCGGCGAATCGTCTGCCCGGCGAGCCCACGGACCTCGGCGAGCTGCTTGGCGACCGGAGCGGCCTCGGTCCGGACGCCCTCACGAATCGCTTCCTGGATCTGCCCGGGGAGCGCCGACTCGAACTCGGCGGCGACCTGCGCCAGCTCCTCTACCTGCCTTCGCGCACGCTCGAGGGCGGCTTCGACGTCGCCGAGGGACGCACGGCCTCTGGCTGCGCTCTCCAACCGCTCTCGCGCCCTTGCGATCGCCGCTTCTTCCATGGGCCGGGACGCTAGCGTTCGCGTCGGATGAAGCGATCGGAGCTCGAGTACTCGCTTCCGCCTGAGCTGATCGCCCAGCACCCGGCGCAGCGCCGAGACGGGTCGCGCCTCCTCGTCTACGAGCGATCGACCGGGGACGTGCGCCACCGGTTCTTCTGGGAGCTTCCGGACGAGCTGCGCGGCGAGCTCGTCGTCGTCAACGACACACGCGTGGTGCCTGCGCGGCTGCGGTTCAAGCGGCCGACCGGCGGCGACGCGGAGGTGCTGTTGCTGGAGCCGCTGGACGCGGCCGGGGAGTGGGAGGGGCTCGCGCGGCCGACGAGGAAGCTGAGGCCGGGTCAGCGCCTGGGCCCGGTCGAGCTGATCGAGCACCTGGGCGAGGGCCGCTGGCGCCTGCGGTTGACGGGCGATCCGGCCGGCGAGGCGCCGCTTCCGCCCGTACATCACCGAGCCGCTCGCCGATCCCGAGCGCTACCAGACGGTCTACGCGGACCGCGAAGGCTCGGCCGCGGCGCCGACCGCCGGCCTCCATTTCACGCCGGAGCTCCTGGCCAAGCTGGACGTCGAGCGCGTCACGCTCCACGTCGGCCTCGACACCTTCCGGCCGGTGACGGTCGACGACCTCGACGAGCACGAGATCCACACCGAGCGCTACGCGGTCAAACCGGAGGCGTGGGAGCGCATCCGGACCGCCGACCGCGTGCTGGCCGTGGGCACGACGACCGTCCGCGTGCTCGAGTCGCTCGCGGCCGGCGCGCCGCTCGAGGGCCGCACCGACCTCTTCATCACGCCGCCGTTCGAGTTCCGCCGAACGGACGCGCTGCTGACGAACTTCCATCTGCCGGGCTCGACGCTCCTCGCGCTCGTGATGGCCTTCGCCGGAGTCGACGAGATCCTCCGCCTCTACGAGGTCGCGATCGAGGAGCGCTACCGCTTCTACTCGTTCGGCGATGCGATGCTGATCCTGTGAGCTTCAGAGTCGAGGCGACGAGTGGCGAAGCGCGGGCCGGTGTTCTCCGCACGGCCCACGGTGAGGTGCGGACGCCCGCGTTCATGCCCGTCGGGACGAAGGCGACCGTCAAGATGCTCGACCCCGACGAGGTGCGCTCGCTCGGCGCGGAGATCATCCTCGGCAACACGTACCACCTGCACTTCCGGCCGGGCGAGGACGTGATCGACGAGCTCGGCGGGCTCCACGAGTTCATGCAGTGGGACGGGCCGATCCTCACCGACTCCGGCGGCTACCAGGTCTTCTCGCTCCGCGACACGATCACGCGGGTCGACGACGACGGCGTCACGTTTCGCTCCGTCTACGACGGCGCCTCGGAGCGGTTCACGCCCGAGTCCGTGGCCGCGATCCAGGCGAAGCTGGGCTCCGACATCGCCATGTGCCTCGACGTCTGCGCGCCGGCCGGGAGCGACGACCTCGCGGAGGCGGTCCGGCTGACGACGCTCTGGGCGAAGCGCCAGCGGTCCGCGCCGCGCGCCGAGGGCCAGCTCCTCTTCGGGATCGCCCAGGGCGCGACCGACGCCGAGCTCCGGCGCCGCTCGATCGAGGAGATCGTCGAGCTCGACTTCGACGGCCACGCGCTCGGCGGGCTCAGCGTGGGGGAGGCCCGCGACCCGATGTTCGAGACCGTCGCCGACGCCGCGCCGCTCCTCCCCGCCGGAGAAACCGCGCTACTTCATGGGCATCGGCGACCCGGAGGGCATCCTCGAGGTGATCGAGCGCGGCGTGGACATGTTCGACTGCGTCCTGCCCACGCGCATGGGCCGGACGGGCACTGCGCTCACGTCGGCGGGACGCCTGAACCTGAAGAACGCCCGCTTCGCCCGTGACCAGGAGCCGCTCGACGAGCGCTGCGACTGCCCGGCCTGCTCGAGGTTCAGCCGCGCGTACATCCGGCACCTCGTCAACCAGCAGGAGCTCCTCGGGCTGCGGCTGCTGACCGTCCACAACCTCCGCTTCCTGCTCCGGCTCACAGCGGGGGCCCGCGCTGCGATAGAGGACGGCAAGCTGGCAACATTCAAGGCGGAAACGCTCGATCGACTTACCCTGGAGGCCGCTTGACCGCTCTCATCTTCCTCGGCGGAATGCTCGTTCTCTTCTACGTGCTGATCGTCATGCCCCAGCGGCGCCGACGCCAGGTGCAGACTCAGCTGCTCCAAGAAGTCGAGATCGGTGACGAGGTGATGACGCTCGGCGGCATCTTCGGCTTCGTCCGCGAGGTCGAGGATCACCACATCGTGCTCGAGATCGCGCCCGACACACGCGTCCGGCTCGCGAAGAGCGCGATCACCGCGCGCACCCAACCGGAAGCCGAAGAAGAGCCGGCAGATAGCCCAGACGGGTCAACGGACTCGCCCGAAACACCGCTACCCTAAGGCAGCACCGTGGCCGAGCGCCGCTCCCATCTCCTCCTGCTGGGCCTGATCATCGTGGCCCTGATCGGGGCTGCCCTGCTCGCGGTCCCGGGCTCGCCGATCCACAAGAAGCCGGTCCTCGGCCTCGACCTCCAGGGAGGCACCGAGGTCGTCCTCAAGGCGGTCCCGCCGAGAGGCGAGCAGGTCACCGCCGAGGGCATGGACACGGCCCAGTCGGTCATGCGCAGGCGCGTCGACAAGCTCGGCGTGACCGAGCCGGAGATCCGCAAGCAGGGCAACGACCAGATGGTGATCGAGCTCGCCGGCGTCAACCCGGATCGCGCCCAGGAAGTGATCGGGAAGACCGCGCGGCTCGAGCTCTTCGACCTCCAGGGCGACCTGGTCCCGCCGACGGCCGATCTCCAGGGAAACCCGACCCCGCTGACCTCGCTCTACAACACGCTGTTGCCGGTGCAGTCGCAGGGGAAGGCGAAGGACTCCCAGGAGTTCTACCTCTTCGCCCCCGAGAAGAAGCCGGCCTCGGAAGCCTCGAAGAAGGCGGGCTCGAAGACGACGAACTACAAGCTCGTCGCGGGGCCGCTCCCGACCGAGAGGGAGCTTCTGGACTCGAAGTACGTGCGCGACAACGGCAAGCGGGGCGAGGTGCCGAAGGGCGCCAAGGTGATGTTCGTGCCGGGGAAACTCGCGCTCGTCAAGTGCACCCCGGACGCGACGTTCTGCCCGAACGTCGGCCCGCCGACGAAGACCTACTACTACCTCTTCAAGTACCACCCGCACGCGACTGCGGAGAGCGCCGCGATCCCGGAGATGACCGGGTCCGACCTCAACCTCAAGGGCACCCGCCAGGACTTCGGGACGCAGGGCTCCGAGAACGGCCAGCCGATCGTGCTCATGGATTTCACGAACGGGGGCGCGAAGAAGTTCCAGTAGGTGACGCGAACGCTCGCCGAGCGCGGCCGGACGAGGTGGCAGACGGCCGGTAGCCCGAGCGGCCAGGAGGACAACTACGCGCAGCAGTTCGCGATCGTCCTCGACCGCGAGATCAAGTCCGCTCCGACGGTCAGCTTCCGCGACAACCCGAACGGCATCCCCGGGCACGAACGGCGCCGAGATCACCGGCATCGGGTCGATCGGGGAGGCGAAGGACCTCGCGCTCGTGCTCCAGACGGGCGCCCTCCCGTACAACTTCCGTCAGCTCGAGAAGACCGAGATCTCGGCGACGCTCGGCAGGGACTCGCTGCGCGAGGCGAAGCTGGCCGCGATCGGCGGCCTCATCGCCGTCGCGCTCTTCCTGCTGATCTTCTACCGCTTCCTCGGTCTCGTCGCGGTGATCGGGCTCGGCATCTACGCCGTGCTCCTGTACGCGGCGCTCCTGATCTTCAACGTGACGCTGACCCTGCCCGGCTTCGCCGGCCTCATCCTCACGATCGGAGTCGCAGCAGACGCGAACGTGGTCGTCTTCGAACGCATCAAAGAGGAGGTCCGTGCGGGCAAATCCGTACGGGCCGCGATCTCCACCGGTTATTCGAAGGGGTTCCACACGATCATCGACGCGAACGTCGTGACGGCGATCACGGCGCTCGTCCTGTTCCTCGTCGCGACCGCCGGGGTCAAGGGCTTCGCGCTCATGCTCCTGATCGGTACGGCGATCTCGCTCGTCACGGCCGTGTTCGCGACCCGGGCGATGCTGGGGCTGCTCGCCGGCTTCCGCTGGTTCGAGAACCCGGCGTTCATGGGCGCGAAGGGCCAGCAGCACGGGCGCTGGCTCCAGATCGACTTCATGGGCAAGCGCCGGCTGTGGTTCGCGATCTCCGGCGTTGTGGTCGCGATCGCGATCGTCTCGCTCGGCGTGCGCGGCCTGAACCTGGGGATCGACTTCAAGGGCGGGTCGCAGGTCACGTTCCAGACGCCGCAGCCGCAGCTCGTCGACGACGTGCGCAGCGACGCGCAGAGCATCGACTCGAGCCTCTCGAAGGCGGTCATCCAGGGCCGCGGCGCCTCGACCGACGGCAAGTACAAGAGCTTCCAGCTGCGGACGAAGGCGCTCAGCCCGGCGGTCGGGGAGAAGCTGCGCACCGAGCTGGAGACGAAGCTCAGCGCGACGCACTACGGGTCGACGACAGTCTCCGAGAGCTTCGGGCGGCAGATCGCGAAGTCCGCGCTGTGGGCGATCTTCGGCTCGCTGCTCCTGATCGTCCTCTACCTGGCGATCCGGTTCGACTACAAGTACGCGATCCCGGTGCTCGCGGCGCTGATCCACGACATCGTGATCACGGTCGGCGTGTACTCGCTCACGGGCCGGGAGGTGACGACCGCGACCGTGGCGGCGGTCTTAACCGTGCTCGGGTACTCGATCTACGACACGATCATCATCTTCGACCGTATCCGCGAGAACGTCCCGCTGATGCGGCGCGCCTCGTTTGCGACGATCGCCAACATCTCGCTCTGGGAGACGATCAGGCGCTCCCTGGCCACGACCTTCATCACGCTGCTGCCGGTGGCGTCGCTGTTCATCTTCGGCGGCGCGACCCTGAAGGACTTCGCGTTCGCGCTGCTCATCGGGATCGGGTCCGGTGCGTACTCGTCGATCTTCATCGCCGCTCCGCTGCTCACGATCCTCAAGGAGCGCGAGCCGGAGTGGGACGCGAAGAAGGGACTGGCTCCGGAGCCCGGCGACGCCGCTGCGATCGGGGCGGTACTCGCTCAGGCCGAAGCCGCGGCGGCCGAGGAGCCTGCGCCCGTGACCGTCCCGGAGATCGCGCCTGCGATCGACGGCGGCGATGGGAACGGCGAGCTCTCGTCGGCACAGTCGAAGCGGGAGCGGCGGCGGCAGCGTCGTCGTGCGAGGCCGCATGGCCGCCGATAACGGCAGCTTCGTCATGGAGGCGCTCGAGCGGGTCGGGCTGGCCGCGATCGGAGCGGTCGCGCTGACTGCCGAACGCGCCGATGCGCTTGCGGACGAGCTCTCGCAGACAGGCGGAATCCGCCGCGACGAGGCCCGCGAGGTGATCGAGCAGACGATCCACCGTTGGCGCGGCGAGGCGGTTCGCTTCACCGAGCGAGCGGGCGCCGGGCTCGACGGTTTCTTCCAGCAACTCGGCCTCGTCCCGCGGTCGGACTTCGAAGAGCTCGAGCTCCGGGTCGCGCAGCTCGAGCATCGGCTGCGGCTGGTCGAGGACGAGCCGCCGCAAAGCGCACGCTAAAGCGCTCCTTGACAGACCGGCGGCCTTCCTCGACGCTTGTCAGATGGTAGGGCTGAAGAGGACGACCGGGTTGATCGAGGTTTTCGTGGCATTTCCGATCGCTGTGTTCGTCGCGATCGCGATCGCCTTGGCCGTCAGTTTCCAGGGCCTCGCCATTTATGTTGGGACGCTTCTCTCGGTCTGGCTGATGTTTGCGTACGCTCTACCGCTGCTCACCGGTGTGATGAGCTCGGGAGAGCTTCACGACAACATCAGGGCTCGCAGGAGGCACGGAAGCCACTACGAGGGCGAACCGCTGGATATTGGGTCCACGTTGTGGCGCGCTAGGGCGAAGGACCCGGACTAGACCGCCCGGGCCGGCCGCCTCGAGCGGCGCTTGACAGGCCAACAGATCGCGATCTAGCCCCAGCGCCCCAGTTCGGGCTCGCCCATGGCTCGCGCCGTGGGCTTGGACTATTTTCGCCCGGAGGGCGAAAATAGGGCTTTCCGGGCTGCGCATGGAACACTTTGGTTCATGGCGCAGGCACCGCCGAAGACTCGGAACCTCGGCCGGCTGACGGAGATCGCCCAGGTCGCCGTCCGGCACGGCTTCGGCTACTTCTTCGAGCGCCACAAGCTGACCGACCTGATCCCGGGCCGCCGGAACGGGACTGAGCTCCTCGAGGGTACCGCATCAGAGCGCGGCAAGCACCTCCGCGAGCTCCTCGACGAGCTCGGCCCGACCTTCGTCAAGTTCGGCCAGCTGCTCTCGATGCGCCCGGACGTCCTGCCGCCGGACATCATCACCGAGCTCCGCGGCCTCCAGGACGACGTGCGCCCGTTCCCGTACGAGGAGGTCGAGCGCGTCATCCTCGAAGACCTCGGCCTCCCGATCGAACGCCTCTTCCTCGAGTTCGACCGCGAGCCGCTCGCGGCGGCGTCGATCGGCCAGGTGCACCGAGCCGTGCTCCCGAACGGCCATGTCGTCGCGGTCAAGGTCCAGCGCCCAGGCGCGCCCGAGCAGATCGAAGCCGACCTCGGCCTCCTCTACCAGGCCGCGCGCATCGCGAAGGAGCGCGTCCGGGCCCTCGACTTCGTGGACGTGCGCGAGGTCGTCGACGAGTTCGCCCGCGCGATCCGCCAGGAGCTCGACTACCGGCTCGAGGGGAGGAACGCGGACACCCTGCACCGCAACTTCGCCGGGCACCCGCACGTGCGCGTCCCGCGCGTCTACTGGACGTACACGCGCGCACGCGTCCTGACGCTCGAGTTCATCGAGGGTCGCCAGCTCGCCGACATCGACGAGGCCCTCTACTCGATCGAGGAGCGAAAACGCCTCGCGGAGGTGATCGCGGAGGCCTGGATGACGATGGTCTTCCGGGACGGGTTCTTCCACGGCGACCCGCATCCGGCGAACATCCTCGTCATCCGCCCGGACCTGATCGGGCTCGTCGACTTCGGGCTCGCCGGGAAGCTGACCGATGACGACCTGACGAAAGCGACACGCCTGTTCATCGACGTCGCGAACGAGAACATCGACGCCATTCCGAAGCGGCTCGTCGACCTCGGCGTGCGCTACCCGAAGGAGCGCGAGGCCGAGTTCCGTCACGCGATCCACGACCTCTACTACCAGTACTACGGCGCGAGCCTGTCCGAGATCGACCCGCTCCAGGTGATCCGCGAAGTGTTCGGCGTCATCTACTCGCTGAACCTCAGGCTGCCGACGCGCTTCATCATGCTCGACAAGGCGATCGCGACGCTCGCGTCGGCCGGCGTCGAGCTGTACCCCGACTTCAACGTCTTCGAGGTCGCGAAGCCCTACGCGCGGAGCCTGCTCGTCAACCGCTACACGCCGCAGCGCATGCTGACCCGGGCGCGACGCGAGTCCTTCAAGCTCGCCTCGGTCTTCGCGGAGTACCCGTACCAGCTGCACGACATACTCGAGCAGGCGCGCGACGGGCAGATCGAGGTCGGCTTCGTGCACAAGGGGCTCGACGAGTTCATGCAGAAGATCGACGTCGCGATGAACCGCCTGATCATCGCGTTCGTCGTCGCGGCCGGTTTGATCGGCTCGAGCCTGATCGGGGTGTTCGCGACGTCCGGCCCGCAGGTGCTGGGGCTCAACGTCGTCTCCGCGTTCGGCTTCTTCTTCTCCGGGGTGCTCGGCCTCTGGCTCCTGTGGGGGGTCTTCCGCTCGGGCCGGATCTGATCAGCCACGGCTCTTTCCGCGGGCTGTCGATTCTTCGGCACAGACTCGGCTGAAAGGACATCTGGCGCCCCGCGGGACGTCGCCGCTAGCGTCGATTGCATGTCGAGTGCGGTGCTGCTCGCAGAGCCAGAGGAGGCCACGCGGAGCTTCCTCGAGCGCCATCTGGCCCAGGACGGGTTCGAGGTCGTAGGCGTCCCGGACGGAGAAGCGCTCGAGCTGATCGAGCGGATGTGCCCGGATCTCGTCCTGATCGGCGACCCCGAGGGGCTCGAGCTCTGCCGCCGGCTGCGGGAGCGCGACCGCGAGGTGCCGGTGATCCTGCTCGGTGCGCAGGAGTCCGATCCGGTCGATCGGGTGCGCGCCTTCGACCGCGGCTGCGACGACTACCTCGACCGGCCGTTCCACTACGACGAGCTCGTCGCGCGGATCAGGGCGGTGCTGCGGCGGGTCGCGCCGCCGGAATCCGAGCGGATGACTGCCGGCGAGATCGAGATCGACCGCCCGACGAGGCGCGTGACCGTGGCCGGGCAGCGCGTCCTCCTGCCGACGAAGGAGTACGAGCTGTTGCTGAAGCTCGCGAGCGATCCCCGTCGCGTGTTCACGAAAGACGAGCTCTTGCGCGACGTCTGGGGCTTCCGCTCGACCGGCCGGACGCGCACGCTCGACTCGCACGCTTCGCGACTGCGCCGCCGCCTCGGCGGCGACTACGTACGAAACGTGTGGGGCGTCGGCTATTGCCTACTCGGGGACTGAGTCGGAGCTGGCTTCGGCGAGCGAGCGCGGGAAGCGAGTCGGCGTGAACGACATCGCACCGGCCGGGACTGTCCACGGAATCGCCTTGACCGAGTACCGCCCGGCCTGAACCGCCGGGTCGCCCTCCCTCAACCGCCGAGCCTCGTCCACGTCCACGCGCAGGATGGAGAGGCCGCGGAACTCCTCGTCCGAGAGCGGCCCCGCCGCGAGTAGGTGGCCCTGCTCGTGCAGGTCGGCGAGGTGCGCCATGTGCGCGTCCTGCAGCGCGGCGGCTGCTTCCTCGTCGAGCTTCGGTGCATCCGGCCTCAGGACGAGCAATGTGACTGTCAGGTGATCGAACTCCATGGCGCTCCTTTCGAACCGGCGGGGCGGGCCTCCTGCGGCCCGCCCCGCGGTCGTCTCGGGTCTCAGCCCTGCAGCGGCTCGCCCGTCTCGAGCAGCGTCTTCAGGCCACTGAGCACATAGCTCCAGCCGCCGGCGACGCTTTCAGCCGTCTTCGGCGCGGCCTCGAGCTGGTCGTGGACGACGGTCAGCTTCGTCACGCCGCCCTCCTGCGGCTCGATCTCCCACGTCACGCGGCTGAACGGCTCGCTCGCGGTCTCGGGGTCGTAGAGGGCTCGCCACGTGTGCTTGAGCATCCGCGGCGGGTCGGACTCGAGGACCTCGCCGTCGACGAGCGTCTCGTCGCCGTCTCCGGCGAGGCTCAGGTACGGGGCTCCGGGCTCGAAAGTCGATTCGATCCTGGTCCCGTGGAAGTAGCGGGTCGTGAACTCCGGCTTCGTGATCGCGTCCCACACCTGCTCGGGCGTGGCGCGGATGAAGACGGAGTAGACCTGTGTCGCTTGTTCGGTCATCGTCGTCATGCAGTCTCCTCCAATTCGGACTTGAGATACGCGAGCGCCGAGACCTGGCGCTCCCTGTACTTGTCGATCCACCGGTCGTGGATCAGCCGGATCGGGACGGGGTTCAGGTAGTGGAGCTTCTGCCGCCCCTCCCGGCGCGTGACGACGAGCCCAGCCTCCTCGAGGATGCGCAGGTGCTTCATGACGCCGAACCGAGTCATCTCCAGCCTGGACACGAGCTCGGTGAGCGTTCGGCCGTCACGCTCGAAGAGGTTGTCCAGCAGATGTCTGCGGGTCGGGTCGGAAAGCGCCTTGAAGACTCGATCGTCGTCGGTCGTCATGCGCACAGGATAGGTGACCAAAAGGTCACATGTCAACACAGGATCCGTCTTGCGCCCAAGCGCTTAGGATCCTCGCCGTGGAGCCTGCGGCGTACGAGTCCCTGTCCGGACGCGCGAAGTGGGCCCAGCGCTCGCTGATCGCGGTCGCCGTCCTCAATGCCGTCGGCGCGGTTTCGGCGTTCGCCGCGTACAAGCTCTACCAACGCGACCTCGTCACGCAGGACGACCTCGACACGACCGACCTCCGCGAAGGGCTTGTCGCCGGGGTCACGCTGCTCGCGACCATCGTGACGATCGTCTTCTTCATCCGCTGGTTCCGACGCGCGTACCTCAACCTGCCTGCGCTTGGCGCCGCGTCGCTTCGCTTCAAGAGCTGGTGGACGATCGGCGGCTGGTTCATACCGATCGCCAACCTGTTCCGGCCCAAGGAGATCGCGAACGACATCTGGCGCGCCAGCAAGCCGGACGCGCCCCCGCAACAGGGCCTGCTCTGGCACGGGACCGACGTTCCGACGCTCTTCGTCTGGTGGTGGTTGTTCTTTCTCGTCGGCAACTGGCTCGACAACATCGGCCTGCGGGTCGACGTCAGCGCAGACGACCTCGACGGGTACAGGCACGCCGCAGGCATCTCGATGGTCGCGGACGTGATCGACGCGGTCGGGGCCGTGCTCGCGGTGTTCGTCGTCCGGCGAACGACCAGCCGTCAGGAGTCGCGCGCGGCCCTCTTGTCCGAGGCGACCGACTCTCCGAGCTCGAGCTGAATCGCGCCCTCGAGCTTGAGCAGCAGCTCCTTGCGCTCGAGGCCGCCGCCGTAGCCGGTGAGCGAGCCGTTCGCGCCGACCACGCGGTGGCACGGCAGGACGATCGGCACCGGGTTCCGGTTCATCACCGTTCCGACCGCCCGCGCCGCCTTGGGGCGATGCGCCTCTGCGGCCAGCGCGCCGTAGGTCGTCAGATGCCCGTAGGGCACGCGTGCGAGACGGTTCAGGACTTCGCGGCTGAACGGCGCCTGGTGGCGGAGGTCGATCGGCAGCTCGAACTCGGTCCGCTTGCCCTCGAAGTACTCGTCCAGCTGGCGGCGCACCGGGTCGATCGGCTTCGCCGCGCGCAGCACGCGCACGCCGAACGTGTGCGCGAGCGACTCGGCTTCGCGCTCCGGCTGCGGGTCGTACGAGATCCTGCACAGCCCTCGGTCGGTCGTCGCGACGAGCAGCGTCCCGATCGGCGTCTCTGCGAGGTCGTACGCGACGTCGAGGAGGCCGGCAGCGGCAGCTGCTTCCCGGAACCGCGCGTCGAGAGTGGGGGAGACGGTCATTGCATCCTCCTTCTAAGTCGTCGTACACCTGACGAGGCAGCCTGGCGCGCCGCGTCCTCGCTCGAGCCGAGCGCTGCGCCGATCGCCGCATAGGACATGTCGTAGCCGTAGCGGAGCACGACCGCGGCGCGCTCCTTGCGCGGCAGCCCGTCCGCGAGCTCGCCCAGTTCGGCATAGGCCGGGCGTGAATCGGTCTCCGGCTCGACGACGATCGGTGCCGCCTCGCGTCGCCGGTAGTGGTCGGCGGCGACCCGCCGCGCGATCGTCAGCACCCAGGCGCGCAGGTTCTCCGTGTGCTTGAGCCGGCCGTAGGCTCGCAGTGCGCGCAGGAACGTCTCCTGGTATGCATCCTCCGCGTCCTTGCCCACGAGCCGCCTGAGCTCGCGGAAAACCGCATCGCGGTGCTCCTCATAGAAAGATTCGAACGGTGGAACATTCACGAGAACCATCATCTTGTCTAACGCGGCAGGGGGCGCAGTTGTGAGGGCGGCCGTCGTCGGTCACGTCGAGTGGGTGCGCTTCGCGCAGGTCGAGCGGGTGCCTGCGCAGGGCGAGATCGTCACAGCCGTGGACACATGGGAGGAGCCGGCGGGCGGCGGAGCGGTCGCGGTCGGAGAGCTCGTGCGACTCGGCGCGGAGGTCGACTTCTTCGTCGCCGTCGGAAACGACGAGCTCGGGCGGCGGGCGCGCGACGCTCTCGAGGAGCTCGGCTGCCGCGTCCACGCGGCGATGCGCGACGAGCCACAGAGGCGCGCGTTCACCTACGTCGACGGCGACGGCGAGCGGACGATCACGCTCATGGGCTCGAAGCTGCACCCGCACGGCGCCGACCCCCTGCCGTGGGCCGAGCTGGCCGGCGTGGACGCCGTCTACTTCACCGCGGGCGACCCGGATGCGCTGCGGGCGGCGCGGCAGGCGGGCGCTCTCGTCGCGACCGCCCGCGAGCTGCCGACCCTGGTCGTGGCGCAGGTGCAGCTCGACGCGCTCGTCCGCAGCGGACACGACCCGAGCGAGTCGTACGAGCCCGGCCTAATCGATCCGGAGCCGAGCATGATCGTCTCGACGATGGGGCGCGAGGGCGGCTCCTATGCCGTCGCAGGGGAAGAGGAGACCTACGACGCGGTCGAGCTCCCCGGGCCGCTCGTCGACGCCTACGGGGCCGGAGACTCCTTCGCCGCAGGCCTGACCTTCGCACTCGGGAGCGGCCGTTCGCCCGAAGGCGCGGTCGAGTTCGCCGCGAAGTGCGGGGCCGTTGCGATGACCCGTCGCGGCGCGCACGGCAATCGATAGCACCGCACCAGACAACCTTCACCTCGCCGCCTGAGCCCTCGTCTTTCCCCATGAGTCGCGGGGCTCAGACGTGGTACGTATGAGTTGCGTTGTGGGGGTCAGTGGTCTAAAGTGGGGGAACGTGGAATCACCCTCACGGCCCCAGACATGCTTCTCGGCGAACACGAGCACACGATCGACGACAAGAACCGGCTCACGCTTCCGGCCCGGTTCCGGACGGCGTTTGCGACCGGCGTCGTGCTCACGCGCGGGATGGACGGCTGCCTCTACGCTTATCGCCGCGACGACTGGGACACGCTCGTGGAGTCGCGGCTCGCCGAGCTCGACCCGCTCAGCCAGGAGGGCCGCCGGATGCAGCGCTTCTTCTTCTCCGGCGCCACCGAGGCCGAGCTCGACCGCCAGGGGCGCGTGATGATCCCGGCCGCTCTCATCCAGCACGGAGGGCTCGGCCGGAACGTCGTCGTCGCGGGCGTGAGGGACCACCTGGAGATCTGGGACCGCGCCGCCTGGCGCAAGGAGCTGAAAGAAGTGGAAGGGAGCGCAGAAGATGTTGCCGAACGCCTTGCAACCAAACGAGACTGATCACGTTCCCGTCCTCGCCGAGGAGGTGCGCGAGCTCCTCGCGATCGAGCCCGGGCAGACCGTCGTCGACGCCACCTTCGGCGCCGGCGGCCACGCCGCGGTGCTCGCAGCCGACCTGAAAGGCGACGGTCGCTTCATCGCGATCGACCGCGACCCGACCGTGCGCCCGTACTTCGAAGGGTTCAAGCGCCACGCGGGCGTGCAGTCGCGGTTCCTGCGCGGCGAGGCCTCGGTCGTCCTCGACCAGCTGGCCGACAACGGCGTGCACGCGGACGCGATCCTGCTCGACCTCGGCGTCTCGAGCATGCAGATCGACCGGCCCGGAGCGCGGTTTCTCGTACGCGGCCGACGCGCCGCTCGACATGCGCATGGACCCGACCGCCGAGCTGACCGCCGCCGAGCTCGTCAACGAGGCCTCGGAGCGGGAGCTGATCACGATCTTCCGCAAGTACGGCGAAGAGCGCTACGCGAAGCAGATCGCGCGCGCGATCGGACGGCGGCGCCGCAAGCAGCCGATCGAGCGCACAGGCGACCTCGTGGACATCATCCGCGCCGCGATTCCCGCTCCGGCCCGATTCGGCGACGGTCATCCGGCGAAGCGCGTCTTCCAGGCGCTCCGGATCGCCGTCAACGACGAGCTGGGCGAGCTCGAGGAGGCGCTTCCGGCTGCCCTCGAGATGCTCCGCCCCGGCGGCCGCCTCGCCGTGATCGCGTTCCACTCGCTCGAGGATCGGATCGTCAAGCGCTTCTTCCAGCGGCTCGAGCGCGGCTGCGTCTGCCCACCGGACTTTCCCGTCTGCGTGTGCGGGCGCGAGCCCGAGCTCAGGCGGCTGAACCGGAAGGCGATCCGGCCGAGCGCCCACGAGCTGGCCCACAACCCGCGCGCGGCCTCCGCCAGGCTGCGCGCCGCTCAGAAAGCCTGATGTCCCGCGCGGCGACAGCGCGTGCGCTCCCGGCGCCCACCCGACCGCGCGCACGCCCGAAAACGAAGCCGCGCGCGAAGCAGAAAGTCGAGCCGCGCAGACGCGTTGCCGGCGGCGTCGTCTGGATCGGCCTCGTCGCAGCCCTGCTCGCGGGCGTCGTCGCGCTTGAACGTCGCCGTGCTCCGGCTCAACATCCGGCTGGACCAGACCCAGAGTGAGCGGAACCAGCTCCGCGCCGACAACGCACAGCTCAACACCGAGATCGCGGCGAAGGCGGCCTCGGGGCGCATCCTCGGGCTGGCGAGCGGCCGGCTGGGGCTGCGGCCCGCAAACCCTGACTATCTCGACCTGAGGAAATGAAGCTGACGAACCGGCGGATCCGGCTCGTCCTCGCCGTCTTCGCCTTCGCGTTCCTGGCCATGTTCGCGCGCGCCGCGTGGCTCCAGGGAGTGCGCGCGGGCAGCTACGAGCGGCTCGCATCCGGCCAGCACAAGGCGACGATCGTCGAGGCCGCGGGTCGGGGGACGATCTTCGACCGCACGGGCGTCCAGCTCGCGATCGGCCGGCAGGCGACGACGGTCTTCGCAGACCCGCAGCTGATCCGCGACCCGAAGTCGACCGCGGACGTCGTCGCGCGCGCCCTCAGGATGGACCCGGACCAGGTGCTGGCAGAGCTCTCCGACCGGTCGCACGGATTCGTCTACATCAAGCGCAAGGCCGACCCCGCGCGCGCGGCGATCCTGAAGAAGGCGGGCATCCCCGGCCTCGGCTTCACGAACGAGGAGCAGCGCGTCTACCCGCTCGACCAGGTCGCGTCGCAAGTCGTCGGCTACGCGGGGACGGACAACCACGGCCTCGCGGGCCTCGAGCTCGGCCTCGAGCACACCCTGTCCGGGAAGCCGGGAAGCGAGACCGTCATCCGCGACCCAGCGGGCCAGGCGATCGACGTCCTGCACTCGACCCCGGCCCGCGAGGGCGAGAGCGTCACGCTGACGCTCGATCACACGATTCAGGCCCAGGCCGAGGCGGTGCTGCGGAACACGATCGACCAGTGGCATGCGAAGGCCGCATCGGCGATCGTGCTCGATCCGCGCACAGGCGGCATCCTCGCGATGGCAGTCGAAAAGGGCTACAACGCGAACCTGTTCCCGATCGTGCCCAAGGACCGGCAGCGCAACCGGACGGTCACGGACACGTACGAGCCGGGTTCGACGTTCAAGCTCGTCACGGTCAGCGCGGTGCTCTCGGACGGTCTCGTCACGCCGTCGACTGCCTTCACGCTGCCGTACTCGATCCACGTCGCCGACCGGATCATCCGCGACGCGCATCCACGCGCCACCGAACGGCTGACCGTCGACCAGATCCTCTCGCAGTCGTCGAACGTCGGGACGATCACGCTCGCCGAGAAGCTCGGCCCGGAGCGGCTCAGCCGGTGGATCAGCCGGTTCGGCTTCGGCCACCTGACGGGGATCGACTTCCCCGGTGAGACACCCGGGATCGTGCCGCCGCTCGACAAGTGGTCGGGCTCGACGATCGGCACGCTTCCGATCGGCCACGGGATCGCCATCACCCCGGTCCAGATGGCCGCGGCCTACGGGACGGTCGCGAACGACGGCGTCTGGCTCCAGCCGCACCTCATCGACCGCATCGGCTCGCGTGAGCGGCGGGACATGACGTCCCGCCGGATCCTCACGCCGGGAGTTTCGCGGCAGGTGCTGAGGATGATGCAGGACGTCGTCATCGAGGGCACCGGACAGGAGGCGAAGGTGCCCGGGTACAAGGTCGCCGGCAAGACGGGGACCGCGGCGAAGCCGGATCCGCAAGGCGGTTACTCGACGACGAAGTACGTGGCCTCGTTCGTGGGCATCGTCCCCGCGACGAACCCGCGGCTCGTGATCCTCGTCACCATCGACGAGCCGGCGGCGTCGATCTGGGGCGGCGTCGTCGCGGCGCCTGCCTTCCAACAGATCGCCGGGTTCGACCTGCAGTACCTCGAGATTCCACCGGACGACCCGGCGTCACTCCCAGCGCAGCAGTAGCAGGGCGCATTGCTAGGCTCGGCGGCGCCCCAGTGGAGCTCTCACGCATCGCAGAAACGCTCTCCCCGAGCCAGATCGTCGGGGACACCGCCGTCGAGATCTCGGATCTCGCGTACGACACGCGAGCCGTGACTCAGGGCGCGCTCTTCTTCTGCGTGCGCGGGGCGCGTTTCGACGGCCACGAGCTCGCGGATCGTGCGATCGACGCCGGTGCGGCCGGGCTCGTCGTCGAACGGCCCGTGGCCTCGCGTGTGCCGCAGATCGTCGTCGAGGACTCGCGGCGCGCGATGGCGATCGCCGCGGTCGAGTTCTTCGAGCATCCGTCGGACGAGCTCCAGATCGCCGCCGTCACCGGAACGAACGGGAAGACGACGACCGCGTTCCTGCTCTACTCGATCCTCGAGGCCGCGGGCCGCAAGCCGGGCTTGCTCGGGACGATCGAGTCGCGAATCGGCGGCGAGACACGGCCGGCAATTCGCACCACACCCGAGGCGATCGACCTCCAACGCGCCTTCCGCGAGATGCTCGACGCGGGCGACCGCAGCGCCGCGATGGAGGCGACGTCGCACGGCTCCGAGCTCGGGCGCCTCGACGGGATCCGCTTCTCCTCGCTCGCGTTCACGAACCTGACCCAGGACCACCTCGACCTGCACGGGACGATGGAGGCGTACTTCGAGGCGAAGCGCCGGCTCTTCGTCGAGGGAAGCCCGCCCGCGGCGATCAACGTCGGCGACCCGTGGGGGCGGAAGCTCGCGGAGGAGAGGCCCGACGCGCTGACGTACGGCTTTGCCGACGACGCCGAGATTCGCCCCGAAGCGCTCGACGGAATCGACCTCAAGCTCAAGGGCCGCTTCAACGTGGAGAACGCGCTTGCGGCGATGGCGAGCTGTCGCCTGCTCGGGATCGACGACGCTGCGATCGCACGTGGGCTCGAAGCCGTCGACGGAGTACCAGGGCGTTTCGAGGCGGTCGACGAGGGGCAGCCGTTCACCGTGATCGTCGACTACGCGCACACGCCCGACTCGCTCGAGAACGTGCTGACGACCGCGCGCGAGCTCACGTCGGGCCGCCTGATCTGCGTCTTCGGCTGCGGCGGCGACCGCGACCGCGAGAAGCGCCCGATCATGGGCCGGATCGCCGCCGAGCTCGCCGACGTCCCGATCGTCACGTCCGACAACCCGCGCAGCGAGGACCCCGGCGCGATCATCGACGAGATCCTCGCGGGCATCGACGGCGACGCGGAGATCATCCAGGACCGGCGCTCCGCGATCGCGCACGCGATCGAGACAGCCGAGCCGCGCGATGTCGTCGTCATCGCCGGCAAGGGGCACGAGCAGGGTCAGCAGTTCCGCGACCGAACAGTTCCCTTCGATGACCGAGAAGTCGCCCGCGAGGCCCTGAGACGGCTCGGGGCCGCCACGACGTGATCGCGCTCACGCTCGACGAGGTCGCCGAGCTCTGCCCCGGCCGGCTCGACCGCGCGCCGTGGGCGGACGACGTGACCGGTGTGCAGATCGACTCGCGCCGGATCGAGGAGGGCGACCTGTTCGTGGAGGTCGGGGGCGGCGGGGACTTCACGCGTCACGCGTTCGCGCGCGGGGCGGCCGCCACGCTGGCGCCGGACGATGCCTTCGCGAGCACTCGGCGCGCTCGGCCGCGAGATCCGGGGGAGGAGCTCGGCGCGGCGTCGTGGCGATCACCGGCTCGACGGGGAAGACCTCGACGAAGGACATCCTGGCCGCGATGTGCCGGCCGCATGCGAAGACGGTCGCCGCCGAGGGCGGTCACAACAACGAGATCGGCCTGCCGCTGACGCTGACGCGCATCGAGCCCGACACCGAGCTCGTCGTCTGCGAGATGGGCATGCGCGGGCTGGGACAGATCGCCGAGCTGTGCGCGATCGCGCGCCCGGACGTCGGCGTGATCACGAGCATCGGGCCGGTGCACCTCGAGCTGCTCGGGACGATCGAGAACGTGGCGCGGGCGAAGGCCGAGGTCGTCGCGGCATTGCCGGCCGGCGGCTCGGCGATCGTCCCGGACGAGCCGCTGCTCGAGCCCTACCTCGGCCGGGACGACATTCGAGATCCACCGGTTCGGCGAGCAGGAACGTGACGTCGTTCGAGCGGATCGAAGGCGGCAGCCGGGTCGGCTTCGACCTCGGCGGCGAGACGCTCGAGCTCGAGTTCCCGTTCACCGCGAGGCACCAGGCGCAGAACGCGGCCGCGGCGCTGCTCGCGGTTCGGGCACTCGGCCTTCCATTGCCGCAGGGTCGCGTCGACGTCGAGCTGTCGCGCTGGCGCGGCGAGGAGTCTGCCGCTTCCCGGCGGCGGTCTGCTGATCAACGACGCGTACAACGCGAACCCGGCCTCGATGCGCGCGGCGCTCGAGCACCTCGCGGAGCACGAGGGCCGCACCGTCGCGGTGCTCGGCGAGATGGCCGAGCTCGGCCCGACGTCGCCCGAGTACCACCAGGAGATCGGCGAGCTCGTGAGCGATCTCGGAATCGACGTCGTGCTCGGGGTCGGTGAGCTCGCGCGCGCGTACGGCGGCGAGTGGGTCGCCGACGCGGCGAAGGCGGCCGAACGCGCACCGGAGCTCGTCCAGCCCGGCGACGTCGTCCTGATCAAAGGTTCGCGCGCGGTGGGCCTCGAAGTCGTGGCGGAAGCTCTCACAGGAGTCCCCGCCTAGTGGAACGCGTGCTCGCGGCCGGGATCCTGGCGATGGCGATCTCGATCCTCGCCGGCCCCAAGTTCATCGACTTCCTGCGCCGGAACGAGTTCGGCCAGCACATCCGCGCGGAACTGCCGGCCGAGCACCACCTGAAGCAGGGCACACCGACGATGGGCGGCCTGCTGATCTTGTTCTCGATGGCGATCCCATTCCTCGCGCTCTCGAAATACACGCAGGCCGGTCTGACGGTCTTCTTCGTCACGCTCGCCTGCGGGGCGATCGGCTTCATCGACGACTGGTTCAAGGTGCGTCACCGCCGGTCGCTGGGGCTCAACGGCCGCTGGAAGCTCCTGCTCCTCGCCGCGATCACGGTCGGCGTGGGTTGGTCGGCACACGACATCGGCCTCTCGACAGACGTCTACGCGCCCATCCTCGACTGGCGCATCACCCTCACGGCGTTCGGCTTCTACCTGCTGCTCTTCATCGTCATCGCTGGAGCGGCGAACGGCGCGAACCTGACGGACGGGATCGACGGGCTCGCGGTCGGCGTGGCGATGATCGCCCTGATCACGTTCGCGGCGATGAACGTGGTCACGTGGATCCGCTCGGCACGGGATATCGACCTGCGCGACGCGTCCGCGCTCGACCTGGCGATCCTCGGGGCCGCCCTGACGGGGGGCGCGATCGGGTTCCTCTGGTACAACGCGTTCCCCGCCGAGGTGATCATGGGCGACACCGGCTCGATGGCCCTCGGGGGCGCGATCGGCGCTTTCGCAGTGATGACGAAGACAGAGCTGCTGCTGCTCCTGATCGGAGGGATCTTCGTCGTCGAGGCGGTGTCGGTGATCCTCCAGGTCGTCTCGTTCCGCTACTGGGGCCGGCGCATCTTCCTGATGGCGCCGATCCACCACCACTTCGCGATGAAAGCCTGGTCCGAGACGAAGATCATGGTCCGCTTCTGGATCCTCGCCGCGATCATGTGCGCCGCGGCCTTCGCGTTGTACTACCGCTACTACCTCGACTTCCGCGCTTTGCGATGACCGTTCGGGACGTGTCGACCGGTCACTTCCGACGGACGCACGAGCAGAGCCCGTGCGTCCTGATGGCGGCATCGCAAGCGATGCCTCAGGAGCCCTGAGATGAGCTGGCTCGTCCTCGGGCTGGCGCGCTCGGGGCAGGCGGCGGCACTCGCGCTTCGGCGACGCGGAGAGGAGGTGATCGGAATCGATGCGTCGCCGAGCCTCGACGTGGGCAGGCTTGCCGAGGCGGGCGTCGAAGTCCACCTCGGGACCGAGGAGGAGCGTTTGCTCGACGGCGTCGAGACACTGATCAAGAGCCCCGGGGTGCCTGGCGAGGCGCCCCTGGTTCAGGCTGCGCGGACACGCGGGATTCCCGTCTGGAGCGAGGTCGAGCTCGGGTCGCGGCTGCTCGCGACAACGATCGTCGGCGTGACCGGGACGAACGGGAAGACGACGACGAGCGAGCTGCTCGGCGCGATGCTGCGGGCTCCCGTCGCAGGGAACGTCGGGCGGGCGCTGACCGAGCTGGACGGCAGCGTCCGACCGGGAGAGGTCGTCGTCTGCGAGGTCTCGAGCTTCCAGCTGGAGGACATCCACGAGTTCAAGCCGCACGTCGCCGTGCTGCTGAACCTCGAGCCGGACCACCTCGACCGCCACGGCAGCTTCGAGGCCTATGCCGACGCGAAGCTGCGGATCTTCGAAAACCAGGACGCGGACGACGTCGCGGTCGTCCCGCGGCGCTTCGAGCAGATCCCGGGTCGCGCGCAGCGGCTCGAGTTCGCACCGACCGACGAGCTTCCAGCCGAGCCGCTGATACCGGGCGCACACAACCGCGAGAACGCCGCAGCCGCCACTCGAGCGGCGCGAGCGCTCGGGGTCGACGACGCCAGGATCTCCGAGGCGCTCGAGACCTTCCCCGGCGTCGCGCACCGGCTCGAGCCGGTCGCAGATGCGAACGGCATCCTCTACGTGAACGACTCGAAGGCGACGAACACCGCGGCCGCGCGGCGGGCCGTCGCCGCGTACGACCAACCGCTGCACGTGATCCTCGGCGGCCGCGGCAAAGGCGAGAGTTACACGGAGCTCGCGCTCGATCTCGCGGGCCGCGCCCGGCGCGCCTATCTGATCGGCGAGGCGGCGCGGGCCATGGACGTCGCCCTCGAGCTCGCGGGAGTCGACCACGAGCTGAGCGGCGACCTCGAGACCGCGGTGCGCTCCGCCTCGAAGAACGCGCAGCCGGGTGAGATCGTCCTGCTCGCTCCCGCGTGCGCGAGCTACGACCAGTTCAACGATTTCGAAGAGCGCGGCGAGGCCTTCAAGCGCCTCGTCGCCGAGGTGGCCGGTTGAAGCGCGGCCAGATCGACTCGCACATCCTCGTCCTCGTCACGCTCGGCCTGACCGCGTTCGGGCTCGTGATGGTCTACAGCGCGACCTCGGCGCCCGCGGCGCTCGGCGGGGGCGACCCGGTCTTCTACCTCAAGCGCGAGTCGATCTACGCGGCGCTCGGAGTCGTACTGCTCCTCATCGCGTCACGGGTCGATTACCGGACGCTCCGCCATCTCGCACCGATCCTGATGCTCGCGAGCTTCGGCCTCTGTCTCGCCGTGCTGGTGCTGGGAGAGCAGGTGAACGGAGCTCGCCGCTGGCTCGGCGTCGGGCCGCTCGCGTTCCAGCCCTCGGAGCTCGCGAAGCTCAGTCTTGCGATCTGGGCGTCTGCGTACCTCGCACGGCACCGGGCTCCGCAGTCGCTGAAGGAGCTCCTGCGGCCGATCGGGCTCACGACCGGGCTCCTCGCAGGCCTGATCCTGCTCGAGCCCGACCTCGGGACCGTGATCGCGATCGGGATCGTCCTCGGCGCGATCCTCGTCGTCTCCGGTGTGCCGCTGCGGGTCCTCGCCGCCGGCGGCTCGATTGCCGTTGCGCTCGGGCTCGCGGCGATCTGGTTCGAGCCCTACCGGCGCGCGCGCCTGTTCAGCTTCGTTCATCCCTGGCACGACGCCCAGGGCGCCGGGTTCCAGACGCTGCAGGCGATCATCGGCTTCGGCTCGGGCGGGTTCTTCGGGACCGGCATCGGGCAGGGCGTGGCGAAGGTGAACTACCTGCCCGAGGCGCACACGGACATGATCTTCGCGACCATCGGCGAGGAGCTCGGACTGGTCGGCGCCGCGCTCGTCATCGCCGCGTACTGCGCGTTCGCGTACGCCGGGTTGCGCGTGGCGTTGCGGTGCCGCGATCCGTTCGGAAAGCGCCTTGCTGCGGGCTTGACGACTCTCGTTTGCGGACAGGCGCTGGTCAATCTCGCGGCGGTTCTGGGACTGGCCCCGCTGACCGGAATCACGCTCCCGTTCGTCTCGTACGGCGGGTCGAGTCTCGTTGTGTCGCTCGCTTCGGTGGGCGTGCTACTTAACATCGCGGGACATGGCCGAGCAGCGAGCGCTCAAGTGTCTGATCGCAGCGGGCGGGACCGCAGGTCACGTGCTGCCGTCGCTGGCCGTCGCGGAGGCGCTCGTCGCGCGCGGAGTCACGGTGACGTTCGCCGGGTCGCCGGATCGCGCCGAGGCGCGGCTCGTTCCTGACGCGGGCTTCGAGCTCGACACGTTCCAGGTCTCCGGGCTGCCGCGCAGACCCGGGCCCGCTCAGGTGCGCGCGGTCGGGAAGGCGATGCGCGCCCCGAAGGCGTGCAAGCGGATTCTGCGCGCGCGGGAGCCAGACGTCGTGCTCGGCGGGGGAGGCTACGTGGCCGGGCCGATGGTCTACGCCGCGTCGCGGCTCGCCATCCCTGCGGCGCTGATGGAGGCCGACGCGCACCTCGGGCTCGCCAACCGGCTGGCCGCGCCCTTCGCCGAGCGCGTGTTTCTGGCGTTCCCGATCGAGGGCCGCGAGCGGCCGAAGTACCGCGTCACCGGCCGGCCGATCCCGGCGCGGAACCGGGCGACCTCACGTGCGGAAGGTCGCCGGGTCTTCGACCTGCCCCCGCGTGCGCGCGTGCTGCTCGTCTTCGGCGGTAGCCAGGGTGCGGCGAGCCTCAACGACGAGATCGTCGAGGCGTTCGGCGCAGGCCGGGCCCGGCCGTGTTGCATCTCTGCGGGGACCGCGACTTCGAGCGGCTGCGTGGTCGCGTCCGGCGCGACGACTACCGGCTGGTTCCGTTCACGAACGAATTCGGCGCCGCAGTCGGTGCGGCGGACCTCGTCGTCTCGCGGGCGGGCGGTTCCGTCTGGGAGGTCGCGGCGGCGGGCAAGCCGGCGATCCTCGTCCCGTACCCGTTCGCGACCGCCGACCACCAGGCGAAGAACGCGCGCTTCTTCGAGCGCGCCGGCGGGGCGATCACCGTCCCGGAGACGGAGCTCGGCCGCGTGGCCGATCTCGCACGCTCGCTGATCGGCGACCCGGAACGGCTGAAGGAGATGGGCGATGCGATGAAGCGGGTCGCGAAGCCGGACGCGGCCGAGGAGATCGCGGAGGGCCTGATCCAGCTTGCGGCTTGAGGGTCGTCGGATCTGGTTCGTCGGGATCGGCGGCGCGGGCCTGTCCGGGTACGCCGTCCTAGCCAAGGCCTGGGGCGCAGAGGTGGCCGGCTGGGACCGTCACGAGACGCCGTACCTCGACCACGTCCGCGCGGCCGGGATCCCGGTGACGATCTCCGACCAGGTCGAGCCCGCACCGGACGGCTTCGAAACGGTCGTGTCCACCGCGTACATGCCCGAGTGCCAGGCACTGGGCCATGGCCCGAAGAGCCGGGCCGAGTTCCTCGCGGAGCTCGTCTCGCTCCAGGACGCGATCGTCGTCTCGGGTGCGCACGGGAAGACGACGACGACCGCGATGATCGCCTTCGTGCTCGACCGGCTCGGGCGCGACCCGTCGTTCCTGATCGGCGGCGAGATCCCGCAGCTCGGCGGCAACGCGCGGGCGGGCGAAGGCTGGCTCGTCGTCGAGGGCGACGAGTCCGACCGGACGATCGAGCTGCTGCGGCCGAAGATCGCAGTCGTGACGAACATCGATCTCGACCATCACTCCGAGTTTGCGTCTCGCGCCGAGGTGGAGGAGTTGTTCGAGCGGTGGCTGGCCGACGTGCCGCACGTCGTTCGCGCCGACGAGCTGGAGCCGGTCGACATGGTGCTGACCGTGGCCGGCGAGCACAACCGGCTGAACGCCACGGCTGCGCTTGCCGCACTCGAGCTGGCGGGCGTCGATCGCGAGGAGGCTGCGAAGCATCTGGCCGAGTTCACCGGAGCGGGCCGGCGCCTGGAGCTCCGTGGCGAGGCCCACGGCGTGCGCGTGCTCGACGACTACGCACACCACCCCGCCGAGATCCGCGCGACGATCGAGGCGGTGCGCGACGGCCATCGCGTGCTCGTCCTCTTCCAGCCGCACCTCTACTCGCGCACGCGTCACCTTGCGCATGAGCTCGGCGCCGCGCTCGCCACAGCGGACGTCGCCGCGGTGACCGAGATCTACCGCGCCCGCGAAGAGCCGATCGAAGGCGTGAGCGGCAAGCTCGTCGTCGACGCCACAACCGAAGCGCGTCCGGGCATGACGGTTGGTTGGACTCCGGCCGTCGAGGACGGCGCCCGCTTCCTCGCCCGCCGCGCCCGCTCGGGGGACGTGGTGCTGACGATGGGCGCCGGCGACGTCGACGACGCCGTCCCGCTCCTGCTCGCGGAGCTGGCGTGAACATCGAGCAGAACGTCCCGCTGGGGCGCCTGACGACCGTCGGGATCGGCGGGCCTGCCCGCCACTTCGCGCGGCCGCAGAGCGTGGCCGAGCTGGAAGAGGCGCTCCGCTGGGCTGCGGCCGAGGGGCTCGACGTGTTCACGATCGGGCTCGGCTCGAACGTGCTCGTCGCCGACGACGGCGTCGATGCGCTCGTGCTCCGGCTCGAGGGCGAGCTGGCGGCCGCCGAGACGCACGACGGCCTGCTCGTTGCGGGCGGTGGCGCTACGAACGCTGTCTGCCTGCATCGAACGCGTGCGGCCGGGCTCGGCGGGTTCGAGTTCGCCTGTGCGATTCCCGGAACAGTCGGCGGCGGCGTGCGGATGAACGCGGGTGCCTACGGCGGCGACTGGCGCGGGATTCTCGAGCGCGTCCTCGTCGTCTCGGCCGAGGGCTCGGCGTGGCGCACTCCCGACGAGCTGGGGCTCGAGTATCGCCGCTCGGCTCTCCAACCGAGCGAGGTCGTCGCGCAGGCGGAGTTCCGGCTCAGTCCGAAGCCGCCCGACGAGATCAAGGCGACAGTCGCCGACCTCCAGGCACAGCGCAAGGCTGCCCAGCCGACGAACAAGCGCACCTTCGGCAGCGTCTTCAAGAACCCGGAGCACGAGCTGTCCGCGGGACGCATGCTCGAGGCGGTCGGCCTCAAGGGGCATCGGATCGGCGGCGCGCAGATCTCTCCCCGCCACGGCAACTTCATCGAGAACGCGGGCGACGCGCAGGCGACGGACGCGTTGGCCTTGATGGCCGAAGCGCGAAGGCGCGCGCTCGAGGAGTTCGGCGTCGAGCTCGTCCACGAAGTGCGCCTCGTCGGCGGGCTCGAGCTCCCACCGGCCGGCGAGACCCTGTAGGGCTTCCGGCCCGCGCGCCGAACTCGGCTTGGTGCCTGCGTCTCGCAAGCCCGTTTCGCGTACCGCCGTGCTCCCGCTGCCGACCCGGGGGGCGCCGTTCTCCCTCCCGCTGCCCTCGGGCCGCACGCTGCTCGTCGCGTTCGCGGCCGTGGCGGCGATCGTCGGCGCGTACTTCGCGGCCAGAGAGACGTCGATGTTCGCGGTCCAGCGCATCGAGGTCACCGGCGCGCGGCCGTCCGTCGTCGAGCGCGTCGACGCTGCCCTCGCGCCGCTCGACGGAACCAGCCTGCTCGCATTGAACACTGCCGACCTCGACGAGCGCCTGTCGCCGCTCCGCGACGTCAGCCTCGTCTCCTACGACCGAGCGTTCCCGCACACCGCGAAGGTCGTCGTTTCCGCCGAACGCCCCGTCGCCGTGCTGAGGCGCGGCTCTCAGGCGTGGATCGTCACCGAGCGCGGTCGCGTGCTCGAGCCGGTCGGCGATCCCCGAGAGTCGGGCCTGCCGCGCATCTGGGATGCGGATGCACCCGTTCCGAGCGCGGGCGAGGTCCTGACCGCGGACGAGGCGCTCCGTCCTGCGCGCCTGCTCGGCGGTGTGCTTTCGGCCGACTCCGATCTCTTCCGGCACGTCCGTGAAGCGCGGTACGTGGACGGCGACCTCTCGCTCGTTCTCGGGACCGGGACCGAGATCCGGCTCGGAGACGCGGACGACCTCGCCCTGCAGCTCGCCGTCGCGGAGCGTGTGCTCGAAGCGGCAGGTCCCGGCATGCAGTACGTCGACGTCAGCGTCCCGGAAAGGGCGGTGGTTCGGTAACCTCAAGTCTCAGGTCGAGGGTTAGAGTTCTGAGTGAGAGTTGGCGTTGACATGCGGGTTCGACCGACGTACTCTGGGGCGGCCTTGCGTCCGGCACCGGCCGTACGCTCCACTACAGGTTGAGGTCTGAGAATCCATGAGCATGCGCGATCCGTCCCAGAAATTTCTCGCAGTCCTGAAGGTCGTCGGCGTGGGCGGCGGTGGCTCGAACGCCGTCAACCGCATGGTCGACGCGGGCCTGACCGGCTGCGAGTTCATCGCAGTGAACACCGACGCCCAGGCACTTCTGATGACCGACGCGGACGTGAAGCTCCAGGTCGGCACGGAGTCGACGCGCGGCCTCGGCGCCGGCGCCAACCCGGAAGTCGGTCGGGCCGCAGCGCACGAGAGCCGCGACGAGCTGAAGGAGTCGCTCAAGGGCGCGGACATGGTCTTCGTGACCGCGGGCGAGGGCGGCGGCACCGGGACGGGCGGCGCCCCGACGGTTGCCGAGCTCGCGAGGGAGATCGGCGCGATCACCGTCGGCGTCGTCACGCGGCCCTTCTCGTTCGAGGGACGTAAGCGCGCCGAGCAGGCCGAGCTCGGAATCCGCGACCTCCGTGAGAACGTCGACACGCTGATCGTGATCGAGAACGACCGGCTGCTTCAGGTCGTCGACAAGGACACGTCGATCGTCGACGCATTCCGCATGGCCGACGACGTGCTGCGCCAGGGCGTCCAGGGCATCACCGATCTGATCACGATCCCCGGGCTCGTCAACCTCGACTTCGCCGACGTGCGCACGATCATGCGCGACGCCGGCTCGGCGCTGATGGGCATCGGCGTCGCCTCGGGCGAGGGCCGCGCCGGAGAGGCGGCGCGAATGGCGGTCTCGTCTCCACTGCTCGAGGCCTCGATCGAGGGTGCGACCGGGATCCTGCTCAACGTCACCGGCGGGACCGAGATGGGCCTGTTCGAGGTGAACGAGGCGGCCCAGGTCGTCACCGGCGCAGCCGACCAGAACGCGAACGTCATCTTCGGCGCCGTGATCGACCAGGGCCTGAAGGACGAGGTGCGTGTGACCGTGATCGCGACGGGCTTCGGCCCGGAGCGCTACCGGCGCCGAAGGCGCGAGGAGCGTCCCGCCGAAGAGGGAGCCGAGCGAGGCACGCCGACGAGAGAGGAAGGCGCGTTCGAGGTGCCCGATGACGTGCTCGAGGTCCCGTCCTTCCTGCGCGACCCCTGACCTCGGCGTACAGCCCGTTTAGAAAGTCTCCGGCCGAGGTACATGCATCCGTGCCCTCCCGGTGAGCCTCCAGGGGCTCGCCGTGGCACGGTCAGCCGCTCCGCCGAGCGGCTGACCCATTTTCTGTGAGAACGGTCGCCGCGGCGAAGCCGGGACGACCTCCTGTCGGCGCCGCCAGTCGGCGCCTCGGTCATTAGCATCCGATCGCGCATGCAGACCCTCCTCCGCACGCCGCTCTACGAGCGCCACGTCGCGCTCGGCGCGCGCATGGTTCCGTTCGCCGGCTGGGAGATGCCCGTGCAGTACGAGGGCGTCATTCCCGAGCACCGGGCAGTGCGCGAGGACTGCGGGGTGTTCGACGTCTCGCACATGGGCCGGTTCGAGTTCGAGGGCCCGAAGGTGCCGGCGGCGCTCCAGGCGCTCCTCTCGAACGACATCGACCAGGTCGCGGAGGGCGGAGCTCAGTACACACTGCTGACGAACGACCGCGGCGGGATCATCGACGACCTGATCGTCTACCGGGTCGAGTCTGGTCGCTTCGTCCTCGTCGTCAACGCTTCGAATCGCGAGACCGACTTCGAGTGGATCATGGCGCACGCGGGCGCAGGCACCGACCTGCGCGACAAGTCCGACGAGTTCGCGCTGCTCGCGGTGCAGGGGCCGAGGTCGCTGGAGCGGCTCGGCCTCGACGAGGGCACGCCGTTCACCTGGGAGATGGGCGAGGTGGCCGGGATCGAGGTGATGGTCAACCGCACGGGCTACACCGGGGAGAAAGGCGTCGAGCTGATGGTCATGACCGAAGACGCCGTCGCGCTCTGGGACGCCGTGGTCGAACGCGGCGCTGTGCCGTGCGGCCTCGGCGCTCGCGACACCCTCCGGCTCGAGGTCTGCTACCCGCTCCACGGCAACGACATCGGGCCCGACACGGACGCGATCTCGGCCGGTCTCGGCTGGGTGTGCGCGCTCGACACGGAGTTCTCGGGGGTCGAGGAACTTCGCCGCATCAAGGCCGAGGGGCCGGCGCAGAAGCTCGTCGCGTTCGTCATGCAGGACGCAGGGATCCCGCGCCAGGGGATGGCGATCGTCGAGGGCGGCGAGGTGACCTCGGGCTCGCACTCGCCGATGCTCGACCGCGGGATCGGGATGGGCTACGTGCCCGCGGAGCATGCTGAGCCCGGGACGACGCTGACGATCGACGTGCGCGGCCGGCCGCGACGGGCCGAGGTGGTCAAGAAGCCGATCTACAAGAAGGAGGCGTAGTGGCAGCAGGCGAGAGCTATCCGGACGACCTTCGCTACAACAAGGAGCACGACTGGGCGAGGATCGAGGGCGACGAGGCGACGCTCGGCATCACGTGGTTCGCCCAGGACTCGCTCGGCGAGCTCGTCCACTTCGAGCCCCCCGAGGATGGAGCGGAGGTGGCGAAGGGCGGTTCGTACGGCGAGGTCGAGTCGGTCAAGGCCGTCTCGGATCTCATCTCGCCGCTCTCGGGGACCGTGCTCGAGGTCAACCCGAAGGTCGTCGAGGAGCCGGAGACGGTGAACGAGGACCCGTACGGCGAGGGCTGGCTCGCGCGCATCCGCCTGGGCGACGCCTCGGAGCTGGACGACCTGCTGGACGCTGCGGCCTACAAGACTTTCGTCGACGAGCAGTGAGCTTCCTCTCGCTGACGGACCGCGACCGCGACGAGATGCTCGCGACGATCGGCGTCTCGTCGATCGACGAGCTCTTCCGCGACATTCCGGCGGGTGTGCGATTCGCCCGCGAGCTCGACCTCGAGCCGGCGCTGTCCGAGCCCGAGATCGTCTCGCACCTCGAGGAGCTGGCGGCGCGGAATGTCGACACCGGACGCGAGTTGTCGTTCCTCGGCGCCGGGATCTACGACCACTACGTCCCGGCCGTCGTCGACGCGGTCATGCAACGCGGCGAGCTCCTGACGGGCTACACGCCGTACCAGCCCGAGATGAGCCAGGGCGTCTTGCAGGCGATCTTCGAGTACCAGACCGCGATCTGCGAGCTGACCGGGATGGACGTCTCCAACGCCTCCGGTTACGACGGGACGACGGTCGCCGCGGATGCCTGCTACGTCGCGAAGCACGTCACGGGACGCTCACGCGTGGTCCTCGCCGAAACGCTCAACCCGCAGGTCCGCCAGGTCGTGAAGACCTACGCCCCCGGGTTCGGGCTCGAGGTGGTCGAGGTGCCGCATCGCGACGGTGTCACCGATCCCGACGAGCTCGGCGAAGCCGCTCGCGACGCCGCGTGCGTGATCTTCCAGCAGCCGAACTTCTTCGGCTGCCTCGAGCGGGCGCCGGACCTCGCGGCCGCCGCGAACGACGCCGGTGCGCTCCCCGTCGCCCACGTCGACCCGGTCTCCCTCGGCGTGCTCGAGGCACCGGGCGTCTACGGCTGCGCGATTGCGATCGGCGAAGGCCAGGCGGCGGGCAACTACCAGTCGTACGGCGGACCGCACTACGGGTTCATGGCCGCGCGCTCCGAATATGTGCGGCGCATGCCCGGCCGGATCGTCGGTGAGACGACCGACGTCGAAGGCCGGCGCGCCTATGTCCTGACCCTGCAGACCCGCGAGCAGCACATCCGCCGCGAGAAGGCGACATCGAACATCACCACGAACCAGACGTTGCTCGCGCTGGCCGGGCTCGCCCATCTCGCGTGGCTCGGGCCTCAGGGTCTGCGGGAGCAGGGGGAGACCTGCATGGCCCTCGCCGCGTACGCAAAGGAGCGGCTCGGCCTTCCACTCGTGTTTCCAGATCGGGCAACGTTCAAGGAGTTTGCCATCCGGGTCGGACGACCCGCGGACGAGGCGATCCGGGCGGCACGCGCCCAGGGCGTCCACCCCGGCTACGCGCTGCGCCGCGACTACGCGGGCATGGAAGACGCGCTCCTCGTCTGCGTGACGGAGAGGCGCACCGAGGCCGACATCGACCGGCTCGCGGAGGTGCTGGCCGCGTGAAGCTGATCTACGAGAAGTCGCAGGAAGGCCGGCGAGCGTCGAGCCTGCCGCCGCGCACCCTGCCCGTCCCCGATGTGCCCGAAGAGCTCCGCCGCGAGCGGCCGCCGAGGCTGCCCGAGATCTCCGAGCCGGAGCTCGTCCGTCACTTCACCCAGCTCTCGACGCGCACGTTCGGCGTCGACACCGGCTTCTATCCGCTCGGCTCGTGCACGATGAAGCACAACCCGCGGGTCAACGAGCGGGTCGTGAACTTCCCCGGCTTCCGCGATCTGCATCCGCTCCAGGAGGAGGACGGCGCGCAGGGCGCGCTCGAGCTCATGTGGCGCCTCCAGGAGATCCTGGCCGAGATCGCCGGGCTGCACGCGGTCTCGCTCCAGCCCGCGGCCGGCTCCCAGGGCGAGCTGACCGGACTGATGCTCATGCGCGCGTACTTCGCCGAGCGCGGCGAGTCCGACACGCGGCACAAGATCGTCATCCCTGACACTGCCCACGGCACGAACCCGGCGAGCGTGACGATGGCCGGCTACGAGGTGACGCCCGTCCAGACCGACCCGCGCGGGAACATCGACGTCGACGACCTCCGCGCCAAGGTCGACGAGCACACCGCCGGGCTGATGCTCACGAACCCGTCGACGCTCGGCCTGTTCGACGAGAACATCGAGGAGATCGCGCAGATCTTCCACGACGCCGGAGCGCTCATGTACTACGACGGCGCGAACCTGAACGCCGTCTGCGGGATCTCGCGGCCGGGCGACATGGGCTTCGACATCGTCCACTTCAACCTGCACAAGACGTTCTCGCAGCCGCACGGAGGCGGCGGGCCCGGGGGAGGGCCGATCGCGGTCCGCGACCGGCTCGAGCCGTTCCTGCCGGTGCCGGCGGTCGTCCGCGACGGCGAGCGGTTCCGCTACGACTACGACCGGCCCCAGACGATCGGCAAGGTGCGCGGGTTCGCCGGTCCGTTCGGCGTCTTCGTCCGCTCGTACGCGTACATCCGGTCCTACGGGCCGCGGCTGCGCGAGATGTCGGAGGTCGCGGTGCTGAACGCGAACTACCTGCTCGCGCAACTGAAGGACGCGTACGAGCTGCCGTTCGACCGCCTGTGCATGCACGAGTTCGTGCTCTCGGCGCGCACGCTCAAGCGCCGGGACGGAATCACCGCGCTCGACGTCGCCAAGCGCCTCATGGACTACGACTTCCACCCGCCGACGATCTACTTCCCGCTCAACGTCCCGGAGGCGCTGATGATCGAGCCGACCGAGACCGAGGCGAAGGAGACGCTGGACGAGTTCGTCGAGGCGATGCTCGAGATCGTGCGCGACGCGTCAGAGCGTCCCGAGGTGCTGAAGGAGGCGCCCCACGACCGGCCGGTCGGCCGGGTGGACGAGGTCAAGGCTGCGAAGCGCGCGGTCGTCCGCTACCTGTTCGAGGACCACCCCGATCTGTCCGCGGACAGCAGCGAGGCACGCCAGCTCGAGGCCCAGAAGGGCGCCTAGAGCAGGTCGATGTCGACTTCGGGCTCGGTCAGCCAGCCGTGGCGCTCACGCTGGCGGCGGAGCCACCAGTAGGCGATCCCCACGAAGACGAGGCCGACCAGCAGTCGCACGTCCGCCCACGCGAGGGCGAACCAGAACACGACGACCGAGGCATACGTCGCCCAGCGGAACAGTCGGTCTTTTTGGAACAGGCGCCACAGAGAGACGGCAAGTTTCATGCGCCCTCAATTCGGGTTGCGGTCGCTTCACATGATCGGTGCACCTGTGGAGAACGTCTATCCCCTATGCGGGGGCCAACGCTAGGATCGGCGCCCGATGACTGACGTCGTCGCACAGGAGGAGCAGCCGTCGCCGGAGCCGCCGCAGCTGCCGCCCGTCGAGCCTCCGCGGCCGCACACCGTTCGGCTCATCGATCACGACGACCTGAAGCGTTCGCGCCTGACCGTGCTCGTCCGAGCCTTTCTCGTGCTCCCGCATCTGATCTGGCTCACGCTCTATGCCAGCGTCGCGCTCTTCGTCGCGCTCGCGAACTGGATCGTCACGCTGATCAAGGGGCGATCGCCGCAGCGGATGCACCGCTGGCTCGTGCGCTACCTGCGCTACACCGTCTACGTGTACTCGTACCTCTACGTGCTCGCGAACCCGTACCCGCCGTTCCACGGCGACCAGCGGAGCTACACGATCGACCTCCAGGTCGAAGGGCCCGACGACCAGCGCAGGCTCGTGACCGCGTTCCGGCTCGTGCTCGTCATTCCGGCCTTCGTGCTCAGCTGGGTGCTCAGCCAGGTGTTGCAGGTGATCGCGCTGCTCGCCTGGGTGATCGCGATCTTCCTCGGCCGGATCCCGCGCGGGATGGAGCAGCTCGGCCTGTACTGCCTGCGCTATCAGACGCAGGTGTACGCCTACTTGCTCGTCGTCACCGACCGGTACCCGACCACGGCGGGCAACTGACGGTGATCGATCTCCGCTCCGATACGGCGACGAAGCCGACGCAGGCGATGCGCGAGGCGATGGCGAACGCCGAGGTCGGTGACGAGCAGATCCGGGAAGACCCGACCGTCAACGAGCTCGAGCGGCGGGCGGCCGAGATCCTGGGCCACGAGGACTCGGTCTTCGTGCCGACCGCGACGATGGCGAACGAGATCGCTCTGCGTGTTCTCGGCGAGCCCGGCGACGAGTTGATCGCCGAGGAGCTGTCGCACATCCTGATTGCCGAGCTCGGCGGACCGGCGGTGCATGCGGGGCTGATGACGCGGCCGTTTCCGTCCGTCGCGGGGCGGTTCACGACCGACCAGGTGCGCGCGGCTGCGCGGAGGGGCGACCTCGGCCACGTGCCGACGACTCGGATCGTCGCGATCGAGAACACGCACAACGCCGCAGGAGGCCGCGTCTGGCCGCTCGCCGAGGTCGAGGCGATGGCCGAGACCTGCCGCGAGCTCGACCTCAGCCTGCACCTGGACGGCGCGCGGCTCTTCAACGCCGCGGTTGCGAGCGGGGTGGAGCCGTCGGCGATCGCCGGCCACGCGGACACGGTCACGATCTGCTTCTCGAAGGGGCTCGGCTGTCCGCTCGGCGCGATCGTCGCCGGCTCGGCAGAGCGCATGGTGCGGGCGCGCCGCTTCAAGCACCAGTTCGGCGGCGCCATGCGGCAGGCCGGGATCGTCGCGGCCGCCTGCGTGTACGCGCTCGATCACAACGTCGACCGGCTGGCCGAGGACCACGCGCGTGCGCGCCGGCTCGCGGAGGCGCTGCACGAGGCCGGAGTCGCGGTCGATCTCGAGCGCGTCGAGACGAACTTCGTCCAGCTCGATGTTGGGTCGATGGGCATCACGCCCGGCGACGCGACCGAGCGGCTGGTGGCAGAAGGCGTGCGCGTCTCGGGAACGCTTCACCCGGGTGTGCTGCGCGCCGTGACGCACCTCGGGATCGGCGACGAAGACATCGACCACGCGATCGAGGCGGTCCCCCGCGCGCTGGGCGCTCAGCGATCGCCCGCGATGAAGAACGCAGCGGCGACGACCACGTAGAGCAGGATCAGCGCCGCACCGTCCCGCCGGCTCGACTTCCGGTCGACGAAGAACGTCGCGACGACGATGGCGGACGCTCCTAGCGCGGCGATCTCGACGGGCCGGAAGGACAGCGCGAGCGGTTCGATCGCCCACGAGATCAGCGCGACCGCGGGAATGAGGAACACCGCGACCTGCGCGCCGGACGAGAGCGCGATCTCCGCCGCGAGCTGCACCTTGCCGCGGTGCGCGACGACGACTGCCCCGCCGTGCTCGGCGGCGTTGCCGACGATCGCCACGATCACGGCGGCGACGAAGAAGTCCGAGAGGTGCGCCTTCTCCGCGAACGTCTCGATCGAGCCGACGAGGATCTCCGCGATCAGCGCGGTGACCACCGTCGCGGCAGCCAGCACGCCGATTGCACTCGACAACGCCCAGACTCCTTCGTCGTCCTCGGACGCGACGTGCTGCGCGCGGTGCCGGCCGAGCTGCCACCACGTGACGCCGATGTAGAGCACGAGCAGGAAGATCGCGACGGGAATCGAGAGCACGGCGAGTGAATGGCGCGCCGGGTCACCGTGCCAGCTCGGAATCGCCGGCAGAGTGAAACCGACGGTCGCGACGAGGATCAGCCCGAGCCAGACGAAGCTCGACTGCCTGTCGAGGCGCATGTCGCCGGTGCCGACGAGGAGCGAGAAGCCGAGGACGAGCAGGATGTTGCCGACGACGCTCCCGGTCAGCGAGCCGCGCACGACCTCGGTCAGGCCCTTGTTGATCGCGAGCAACGAGATGATCAGCTCGGGCGCGTTGCCGAAGGTCGCGTTCAGAAAGCCGCCGATGCCCGGGCCGGTGTGGTGCGCCGCGTGCTCGGTCGCCTCGCCGATCAGCCAGGCGAGCGGGACGAGCGCGAGCGACGCGAGGACGAACAACTGGACGTCGCCGAGATCGAGCAGGAAATCCGCGGCGATCGTGACGGGGGCGAGGGCGAGGGAGCCCCAGAGGATCTTCCGCGCCACGCGGCTAGGTTATCGCGATGCTCCGCGCAGTCCTGTTCGACTGGGGCGACACGCTCATGGAGTTCCGGTTCGACGAGGAGCTCATGGACGCGGCGTTCCGGGCAGGCCTGGAGGCTCTCGGTCGCGACGACCTCGCGCCCGCCGACGAGGTCCGCGCGCACTTCCGCGAACAGTTCGAGCCGCTGTTCTGGGTGCCCGGAACGCTCGAGGAGATCGAGTACCCGGGCGTGATCCGCGAGACGCTCGCGCACTTCGGCGTCGAGGTCTCGGACGAGGAGCTCGACCGCTTTCTCGAGGCCGAGCACGAGGCATGGCAGCCGGCACGTGTGCTCGGAGCGACGACCCACGCCATGCTCGAGTCGCTTCGGTCGCGCGGCCTCAAGCTCGGGCTGGTCTCGAACGCATTCGACCCCGGCTGGCTGTTGCGCCGCGATCTCGAGCAGATGGGGATCGCGGAAAGGATCGACTTTGCGGTCTTTTCGTCGGAGGTCGGGAAGCGCAAGCCGCACCCGGAGATCTTCGAGCGAGCGTTGACGGCGCTCGATGCGGCGGCCGACGAGTCGCTCTTCGTCGGAGACCGGCTGTTCGAGGACGTCCGCGGCGCGGGCGAGCTCGGGATGACGACCGTTCAGGCCCTCTGGTTCCGCGCCGACGAGAACCCGGACGGGGCGGAGCCGGATCACCAGGCGTTCACGCAGATGGACGTGCTGAACATCGCCGATCGGCTGCTCGCCTCGGGCTGACCAAGCATTTTCAAATGCGGTTGTCAAGACTTGCGGATCGAGGCGGTCGCCCCGAAAATGTCCGCACGATGCGGCGCCTGGAGGTCGTTCCGCAGGGGCTCCCTCTCCATCCACAGGACGAGGTCGATTGCAGGCGCTGCGGTGTTCATTGCGACAAGGTGGTGTATCCGTCGGCGTGCGTCGCGCGGGGATGTCCGTTCCTCTACTCGTTCGAGGAAGTGGGGCGGACGTACGTCGGGTGCCTGCAGAAGGTGTTCGACGTCGAGATCGACCTCGTGCTCATGCTCGAGGCCGAGCAGCGCGGCCAGTTCGGGGCGGTGCGTGCGAACAAGCGGCCGCTTCCGATGTGCCGCGTCGAGGTCGAGGCGTGCTACGAGGGCCGGGAAGACGACCTCGGGTGCATCAACCCGGAGTTCCACGAGCTCCCGCTCGGCGAGCCGAGCTTCCGGATCTTCGCGCAGGTCAGTCCGAGCGCGTGAGCAGCTCGACGGCTTGGACCTCGTTCGGCGAGGCGACTCAGCTCGGAGCGCCTCGGCAGACGCGAGGCGCGAGAGAGAGTCGTGCGCGCAGGCATGTTTGGCTGGACTGCACTCTTCGTCGAGAGTGCGCGCGCATGTGGGTTGGTGGATGGCGAGAGCGGGGACGCTGGCGTAGGCCAGTAGGCGGCGACCTCGCTGCGTAGAGGCGAGGAGATGCGTCTCGTCCGGCATCGACGCGGGACACAGCGGCACGGGCTCCGCGAAGCGGACCTGGAGAGGGTCCGCGGAGAGCCGGAGCCGGCGCGGCCGATGGAGGCAGGTAGGCGAGAGCGTCGAGCGCGATGATCGATGGTTTGTGAGCTTGCCTCGGCGATGAGACGGTGCCGCGGTCGGTTTGATCGTGTGCCGGCGCGATGCCGTGCTGTCCGGTTCGTCAGGGTGGAAGCACGCGAAGGCCGGCGAATGAGCTCACGACCGATCGGCTCCAACGAGGTCAGGCAGGATGTCGCGAAACCACCGAGCAGCGTCTCGACGTCCTCGCTGGTCGGCGTGGCGTGGAGCGCTTCGTCTCGACCGGTGTGTCAGTCGTCCGATCAGGAGCACCCCCTGCCAGGGACGGCGAACGCTCTTCGGGAGTCGTCGAAGAGGGCGATGCCGGCGTTCCAACGGTCCGGAAGTGGCAGGACGACGTGGACGCCCTTGCTAAGCCTTGTGAGCGGACGGGCTGCCCGATCCTCGAGCAGCCGAACGCGGTCGACCCACGGGCCTGACGCATTCACGAGGGCGCGAGCCGAGTCGTCAGGTGTTCGCCGGTGATCCGATCGATCCCGCGACGGAGGTCATGCGGCGCGAGCGCTCGATCGCCACAGCGCCGACGTAGTTCAGTGTCGCGCACCGATGCGGTGAGCCGCGCGAGCTGTGACGAGTGCCAGCCTGGCATCGTGGGTCGAAGCCTCCTCGACGAGCCCGCACGCAAGATCGCAGCTGGGTCGAACGGGACGAACTCCATCGCTTCCTTACGGAGGAGCAGCCTGGGCCGCGGTCGGCGGAAGCCGGAGGCAGCCGAGTAGAGGGCAAGGGCGGCGACGAGCTTCGCTGCACCTCGTACGTGCGAGCGCTCGACTGCAAGCACGAAGTTGAGCGGCTGAACCAGGTGAGGGGCGACCTGCGACCTGAGCACAGCCCGCTCGCGTTGGAGCTCTCGCACGAGTCTCATGTCTCCGGTTGCGAGGTAGCGAAGGCCGCCGTGGATGAGCTTCGAAGACGCGGCCGATGTCGCGCCGCCGAAATCGCCCTGGTCGATCAATGCAACCTTGAGGCCGGACCCTCGCGCCCTCATATGCAACGCGGCTCCCCACGATCCCCCTCCGATCACGAGAAGGTCGGCGACCTCACCGTCGAGCCGCTGCAATGCGGACGCTCTCCTCTCGGCGGCATCGCTAACCAAGTTCGGCAGCCTGTGTGATCGCATCCAGCATCGTGTCGAGCTCCACCTCGTCGAGCTCCGGGTAGAGCGGCAGGAACACGATGTCGCTCATGATCCGGAGGGCAGCTTGCGGCGCGAGCTCGGGCCGATCGTCCGGCGCCGGGATCGCTGAGAGATTGCTGGTCGCGGTCGCGGCATCGAAGCCGTTCCGGCGAAGAGACGCCGTCAGGCTCCTTCGATTCGGAGCAACCACCGGGAACACCCAGTGCGTGTGCTCGAGCGCGGCGTGTCCGGGTTGGAAGACAGAAGCCGGTAGCCCTTCCGCAACGTACTCTCCGAGGCGTTCGCGGCGGCCCAACCGGGAGCGGTCGAACTCGCACAATCTGCGTTTGACGAGAGCGAGCAGAGCGGGAGAGGGTCGCTTCCGAATGCGCGAGATGCAAGTGCCGGGCCGGGAAAGCCTTTCACGGCGTTGGCGACGAACGAGTCGAAATCTCTCCCCGCCAGCCGCACGCTCCGCTCGAGGAGCCAGTAGAGACGAGGTTGGGCCAGGCCGAGGAGGCCTACGAACTTGAGCACGCGCAGCGTGTACTCGCGGCGGTTCTGCACCGGCCACTGGGCGTGGAGGCGGCGCATCCGCACGAGCAGCCCCGGATCCTTGACGCGGACCAGAGACCCTCCGAGCGAAGTCGCGGTCTTGATCGCCCCGAAGCTGAAGAGCGAGATGTCCGGAGGGGGCTGCCCGGCGGCCGGCCCGCGAAAGCTCTGCGCACAGTCTTCGATCAGCAGCAAGCCATGTCTTCGGCTGACCACTGCGAGCTGCTCGAGATCGGCACGGGCGCCGAAGAGATGAGCAACCAGGAGCGCGCGGGTGCGCGGTCCGATCAGACGCTCGAGGAGGTCGGCGCGCGGCGTCAGCGTGTCGGGATCGACGTCGACCGGCAGCGCGCGCAGTCCGTGAGCCTCGATGACACGGACCATGTCTGGATGCGTGATCGCCGAAACCGCGACTTCGTCGCCCGGCTCGAGCGAGAGAGCTTCGAGGGCGAGATCGAAGGCAGAACGGACCGAGAGGCAGGCGAGCCCGGTCTCACCGCCCGCCCACGCCTCCAACACTCGCTGCTCCGCTCCTTGCTCACGCGCTCGACGCACGCGCGCAGCGCGAAGAGGAGGTCGCCGAACGAGATGTCCGGGAGGAGCCGCGGTCGAAGACGCCGACACGTGGTGTTCCGCCTCTGCACGAGCCCGGTCTCGAGCGCCGAGATCGCATTCCACAGTCGCTCGGTGGCTTCGCGGGCAGCCAGCCTTGGGTTGGCCGGGAGGTTCTCGAGCGACACGGGCTCTCCAAACTCGATCTGCCACCGGCGCAAGGCGGTCAGCCGCTCGGTGCCGACGACTGCGGCAGGCACGAGCGGCATGCCCGCCGCGAGGGCGACGCGCGCTGCGCCAGAGTGAGGCCGGGCCCGATGCTTCTTGCGCAGCCCTTTCGAACGGCGAGTCCCCTCGGGGAAGATCGCGACGGCGTAGCCACTACCGGCGAGCTGGACCGCGGTCTGTACGGCGCCGAGATCGCCCTCCCCGCGACGAACCGGGAAGCAGCCGAGCCTTCGTGCGATGTCGCCGAACACAGGCACGAACAGCTCGGCCTTCGCCATCCACCAGAGCTGGCGTGGGAAGAGCGCGTACGCAAGGGCGAATCCGTCGAGATTCGAGAGCTGGTTCGATGAGAGGACGAAGCCTCCACTCGCCGGCACGTATTCGAGGCCGCGAGCCTGCGGCCGGAAGAGCACGCGGACAAGCGGCCTGGCTAACGCAGTCACGACTCGATACGACGCCGTCCGCCCGGTCGGGGGAACGTGAGGGATCGTCGCGGCCGATTGCAATCTCAGCCGGAGAGTCTTTCACGAAGCAACGCGCTTGGCTCGCCCGGCCCGGAGCTTCTTCGCCTTGCGGACCTCGGCCGCGTTCGGGCCGTGCCCATCCTCCCCGGGCACTTCGAGCACGGCGGGCAGGCCCTGGAGCTTCGGGTGGCGCAGGAACACGCTCAGCTTCCTGCCCATCAGCCCGTCGCCGATGTTCGCGTGCCGGTCGCGATTCGAGCCGAACGGCGCCGCCGAGTCGTTGACGTGCAGGGCGCGCAGCCGGTCGAGGCCGATCGAGCCGTCGAGCTCGTCGAGCATCGCGTCGAGCGCCGCCTCGTCCGTCACGTCGTAACCGGACGCGTACAGGTGGCACGAGTCGAGGCAGACGCCGAGCCGCGGATGGCCGCCGAGCCGGTCGAAGATCACGGCCAGCTCTTCGATCGACCGCCCGATCGTCGCGCCCGTGCCGGCGCAGTTCTCCATCAGCAGCCACGTCGTGTCCGAGCAGCGGTCGAGCACCTTCTTCATCGCCTTCACGACCCGCTTGAGCCCTGCGTCCATGCCCGCGCCGAGATGCGAGCCGACGTGGAAGACGACCCCGTCCGCCTCGATCGCGCACCCGACGTCGACCGTGTTCGACAGCGCCGCAACGGACTTGTCGTAGAAGTCGTCCTTCGGGTTCGCGAGGTTGATCAGGTAGAGCGCATGGCACAGGACGCCGTCGATCCCCGCCTCGGCTCGCCGCTCCTTGAACCGCTCGATGTTCTCCGGCGGATGGTTCGTCGGCCGCCACATGCGCGGGCTCTGCGTGAACACCTGCACCGAATCGGCGCCCATCTCCTCGGCCCGGTCGATCGCCGTGTGGATCCCGCCCGCCGACGAGACGTGAGCGCCGATGAACACGGTCCCTACGATACGGCGCATGCCACCGGTCGTTCGCTTCGCGCCGAGCCCGACGGGCTTCCTCCACATCGGAGGCGTCCACACCGCGCTCTTCAACTGGCTCTTCGCACGACATGAGGGCGGCGAGTTCCGGCTGCGCATCGAGAACACGGACACGAGCCGCGAGGTCGACACCGCCACCGAGCAGATCCAGGAGTCGCTCCGCTGGCTCGGGCTCGACTGGGACGGCGAGCTCACGTTCCAGCTCGACCGCATGGAGCGCTGCCGCGAGGAGGCGCAGCGCCTCGTCGCCGAGGGCAAGGGCCTACGAGGACGAAGGCGCGATCCGGATGCGCATGCCCGACGAGGGCGCGACTGCCTGGGACGACCTGATCCGCGGCCGCATCGAGCAGCCGAACGAGAAGATCGAAGACCTCGTTCTCGTCCGCGCCGACGGGCGGCCGACCTACAACTTCGCCTCGCCGATCGAGGACTGGCTCGACGGGATCACGCACGTCCTCCGCGGCGAGGACCACATCTCGAACACGCCGAAGCAGATCCAGATCCTCGAGGCTCTCGGCGCGCCCCTGCCCGAGTACGGGCACCTCGCGAACATCCTCGGGCCCGGACGGCAAGAAGCTCTCCAAACGACACGGCGCGACGTCGGTCGAGGAGTTCCGCGAGCAGGGGTACATCCCGGAGGCGCTCGTCAACTTCCTCGCGCTCCTCGGCTGGAGCTACGACGACAAGACGACCGTCATGTCACGCGAAGAGCTCGTCGAGCGCTTCACGCTCGAGCGCGTCGGTGCGAGCCCCGCCGTCTTCGACTTCCAGAAGCTCGAGTGGCTGAACGGCGTCTACCTGCGCGAGCTCCCGCCCGATGAGTACGCGGACCGGCTCGTCGAGTTCCTGCGCGAGCGGGGCTACGACTGGGACGAGGCGCTCGTGCGCAAGGCCGCGCCGCTGGTTCAGGAGAAGATCGCGACGCTCGCCGAGTTCCCGGCGTTCGCCGGCTTCCTCTTCCGCGACGTCGAGCCGGACCCGGCCCTGCTCGACGGCGCCGTGCTCGAGCAGGCCGAGCAGACGCTGGCCGACGCTCGAGCCGTTCACAGCCGAGTCGATCGAGCAGGCGCTCCGCGGGCTCGCCGAGCGCCTCGAACTGAAGCCGCGCGAGGCGTTTCAGCCGATCCGCGTCGCGGTCACCGGCTCGAAGATCTCTCCGGGCCTGTTCGAGAGCATCGAGCTGCTCGGCCGCGAGCAGACGCTCGAGCGGACTCAGGAGCGCCCGGGCGGGAAGCGGCTTAGGCGGCGCGAGCGGGTCGAGCGCGCGCTGGAACTCGCGCCAGGCGCGGCGACGGAATCCCGGGAGTCGGGACGGCCCGCCGGAGGTAGATCCGGAGGAAGGCCTCGATCCACGCGCGCTGAGCTCTCGTTTCCCACGTCTGAGCCATCAACGGCGCATCGCTCGTTCGAGGTACGGCTCCAACGCCACAAATACCCGCAAAGTGCGGGTTTTTTCTCCACCTCGGCGCAAGGCGGAGTAGGGTGGAGCCGTCTAGCGGTCGACACAAGTATGGGAATGTCGATCAACTCGCAGCGGCCTGCGGGGGACTCGGTGGCGACGGTCCTCGTCGTCGAGGACGACCCCGCGCTGCGCATGCTCTGCCGCGTGAACCTCGAGCTCGAGAACTACCGCGTGCTCGAGGCCGCGACCGTCGACCTGGCCGACGAGCTCCTCATGCACGAGCAGGTCAACCTCGTGCTGCTCGACCTCCACGTCGGGAGCAGGGACGGTCGAGAGCTCGTCCCGGTCATCCGCTCGCGGCAGCCGGACGCGGCGATCTGCCTGCTCAGCGGCACGTCGGTGAGCGATCCCCCGCTCGACGCGGGTGCCGACGACTTCATCCGGAAGCCGTTCGACCTCGACGTCTTCCGGGCCACGGTCGAGCGCCTCTGCTCGAGCTCGGTCACCCACTGACCAGGATATAGTTGACAATATCAACCTTGGCGGTTAGATTGCCAAGGGTGAGCGTCGCCACGGTTCGCACCCCTGCGGAGTACGAGGAGCGCCTGCGGAAGTACCTCTTCGAGCGCGCCGAGGAAGTCCGCGCCGTCCGAGTCGGGGAGAAGGAGATCTCCGAGCGCGCCGAGATCGTCGCGCGCTACGCCGATCTCTTCAACCGCGAGCAGCTCGACGCGCTCCGCTCGGCCGAGGAAGGGGCAGAAGGGGACGAGCACGAGCGGATCTTCCGCCTGCGCCTCGAGTGCGAGGCCGGCGTCGCCGACCAGGAGCTCTCCGAGCGCAAGGACGAGCTCGAGAACGCGATTCTCGCGGCGCGAGTCACGTTCCAGGGCGAGGAGATTCCGCTCAGGACGGCACAGGCGAAGCTGGCCGTCCTCCCCGACTACGCCGAACGCGACGAGCTGGGCGAGCTCCAGGCGGACGCCTCGGCCGAGTTCAACGAGGGCCGGCGTGAGCTGATCCGAGACGAGAGCGCGCTCGCGGGCGAGCTCTCCGGAATCACGGATCCCGTGGCGCGCAACGAAGAGGAGAAGGGCATCTCGCTCCGCGACCTCGCGGAACGGCTCAAGCAGGCGAGCGACGAGAGCGCCGGCGCGTACGCGGCGCTCCGCGACCGCTGGTTCGAGCGACTGCTCGGCGACGAGCGCGAGGAGAGGCCGTCGGCGTTCCACGTCTCCTACATGCGGCGGCTCTCGCCGCTCGAGGCGACCTACACGAAGGACCGCGCCGTCGAGGTCTGCATGGACGACGCTCTCGAAGCTCGGCTTCGATCTCGCGAACGACTCGCGGATCAGGCTCGACCTCGACGACCGCCCGCAGAAGTCTCCGCGTGCGTGCGTGATCGCCGCGGACGCACCCGAGGTCGTCCACCTGATCACGCGGGCGCAGGGCGGGCTCCACGACTACCAGGCGTTCCTGCACGAGGCGGGGCACGCGCTCCACTACGCGGGCTGCGACCCGAACCTCCCGTACACGTTCCGCAACCTCTCGCGCGACCACGCGCTGACCGAGATCTACTCGTTCATCCTCGAGGCGATCTCGCGCGAGCCCGGCTGGCACTCGGAGTACTTCGGGCTCTCGGACGAGGAGGCGCAGCGGAACGCGGAGGCGACGACGTTCCTCGAGGCGCTGCTCTACCGGCGCTACGCGGCCAAGCTCCGCTTCGAGCTCGACTTCTGGGGCCGCTTCAACGAGGACGGCGGCACGCCCGACGGCTACTCGGAGAAGATCAGCGACGCGACCGGGGTCTACTACCGCTCGGACAACTACCTCGCGGACATGGACGCCGGCTTCTACTCGGCCGACTACCTCCGCGCCTGGATCCGCTCGGCGCAGCTCCGCGAGTACCTGGCGCACGAGGTCGGCTCCGACTGGTGGCGCTCGACCGACACGGGCGACCGGCTGCGCGATCTCTTCAGCGAGGGCACGCGGCCGGCGAGCGAGGAGATCGCGGCGCGCATCGGCTTCGACCCGCTCGACACCAAGCCGCTCGTCTCCGAGCTTTCGGCTTAAGCTCCGCGGATGCCTGACGTCGCCTTCGACCGGTTCTACCGGTACGACGAGCTGACCGAGATCCTCCAGGGCTGGGCCGAGGAGCAGCCGGAGCTCTTCCGCGTCGAGAGCATCGGCAAGTCCTACGAGGGCCGCGACATCTGGCTGGCGACGGTCACGAACTTCGAGACCGGAACCGACCTCGACAAGCCCGGGTTCCTCGTCGAGGCGAACATCCACGCGCTCGAGGTGACGGGCTGCACGGCGGCGCTGCACCTGCTCGACAAGCTGCTGCGCGGCTACGGGAGCGATCCGAAGGTGACGCGCTGCCTCGACACGCGCGTCTTCTACGTCGTGCCGCGGCTGAACTCCGGACGGCGCCGAGGCGGCGCTCGCGGACAAGCCGCACTTCGTCCGCTCGAGCATCCGGCCGTATCCGCGGCTCGACGAGCAGGACGGGCTGTACGAGGAGGACCTCGACGGCGACGGCCGGATCCTGATGATGCGCGTCGAGGATCCGAACGGAGCCTGGAAGACGCACCCGGACGACCCGCGCCTGATGACGCCGCGCGAGCCGGACGAGGGGCCCGAGGACGGCACGTTCTACCGGGTGCTCTGGGAGGGCCTGATCCGGAACTACGACGGCGTCCAGATCAAGGTCCCGCCCCCGCTCGAGGGCCTCGACCTGAACCGCAACTTCCCGGTCGAGTGGAAACCCGAGGGCGAGCAGTTCGGCGCCGGGCCGTTCCCGCTCTCGGAGCCGGAGACGCGCGCGCACATGGAGGCGATCGTCGCGCGGCCGAACATCACCGGCTACATCGCGTACCACACGTTCTCGGGCGTCCACCTTCGGCCGTACGGCGGCTACGACGACGACCACTTCCCGACTCCCGATCTCCGCGCCTACAAGCTGATCGGCGCCGAGGCGACGAAGCGCACCGGCTATCCGGCGATCTCGATCTTCCACGAGTTCAAGTACGACCCGAAGACCTCGATCACCGGCTCGACGACGGACTGGTTCTACGACCACATCGGCGTCTACGCGTGGACGACGGAGTTCTGGAGCCCGCAGCGCCAGGCGGGCATCGAGGACTACGGGTACATCGAGTGGATGAAGGAGCACCCGACGGAGGACGACCTCAAGCTGCTGCGCTGGAACGACGAGCAGCTCGACGGGAAGGGCTACGTCGACTGGTACGAGTTCGACCATCCGCAGCTGGGCAAGGTCGAGCTCGGCGGCTGGGACGTCATGTACTGCTGGGGGAACGTCCCGCCGCAGTTCCTCGAGGCCGAGATCGCGCCGCACTCGGACTGGGCGCTCTGGCATCTGCTGATCTCGCCGCGGCTCGAGGTCAAGTCACTGGACGTGGACGACGTGGGGGAGGGGACGTACAAGGTGCGGCTCGTCCTCCAGAACACGCGGCTGGCTGCCGACGCAGGTCACCCAGAAGGCGGTCGAGCGGAAGGCTGTGCGGCCGCTCGAGGTCGAGCTGACGCTTCCGGACGGGGCCGAGCTCGTCGTCGGCGAGCAGAAGACCGAGGCGGGCCAGCTCGAGGGCCGCGTGCACAAGCGCAGCGTCCTCTGGTGGGGCGGTGACGATTCGACCGCCGACCTGACGAAGCTCGAGTGGGTGATCGAGGCGCCCGAGGGCGGCGAGCTCGGGATCGAGGCGAGGCATCAGCGGGCCGGCACCGTGCGCGAGGTTGTTTCGCTCGGCGGCAACGCTTAGTCTCCGCCGAGCATGAACCCGACCAGCGGCGTCATCGGCGAGGCCTGGAACCTGTACAAGGCGCATTGGCGGCACCTGCTGTCGATCTCGTTCGTCGTCTATCTGGCGGTCGCGCTGATCGGCGTGCTGCTGGTTGCCGTCCTGACCTGGGTCGGGGCGATCCTCGCGGCGCTGGTCTCGCTCGTCGCGCTGTTCTGGCTTCAGGCCACGCTCGTGAAGGCGGTCGACGACGTCCGCGACGGCCGCGCGGATCTCTCGGTGAGCGACACGTTCGAGGCCGCGAGAGCGCACCTCGCTGCCGTTCTCGTGGCCGGGCTGATCGCCGGGATCGGGATCGCCATCGGCTTCGTCCTGCTCATCGTCCCGGGGCTCGTGCTCCTCACCTTCTGGTGCTTGATCGTGCCGTCGATCGTGATCGAGGGGAAGAGCGCAGGCGAGTCGTTCGGCCGGAGCTTCGACCTGACGCGCGGCCATTTCTGGCGCGTCCTCGGCATCGTCGTCCTCACGGTCGTGATCTATTTCGGCTTCGAGATCGTCCTCGCGCTCATCCTCAGCCCGCTCGCCGACTGGCTGAAGAACTTCGTCTCGTCGGTCGTCTCCGGGACGTTGACCGCGCCGTTCTTCGCGCTCGTCCTGACGGTGCTCTACTTCAGGCTCAGCGCGGCGGCGGAGCAGGTCGCACCCGCCGCGGCGCGACGCCTGCCGAAGAGCCGCCCGCGGAAGCGGCGCCGCAAGAACCACCGCCTGCGTCGTAGGATTCCGGCTTCGGTCCAGCGGGTCGCGGCGACGAAGTCATGTGGGGCTCCTTTACGCGGCAAGCGCCGGGCCGCAGCGGCCACGGCTTAGGCTGACCACATGGAGAAGATCAGCGAGCACGTGTACTGGCTGCCTCCGGCGCCGCCCGACCGTCCGTCGCTCTGCGCCGTCGAGGGCGAGCGCGCCACGATTTGGCTGGACGCCGGCTCGTCGGCGGCGCACACCCGCGAGTTCCTCGACGCGCTCGCCGCCCGAGGCGTGGCCAAGCCGACCCACGTCGTCCTCACCCACTCCCACTGGGATCACGTCTTCGGCGGGGACGAGCTCGGAGCACACGTCGTGGCGCACGAGTTGACCGCCGCCTACCTCCACGAGCTCGCGGCAACCGACTGGAGCGACGAGGCGCTCGACCGCCGGGTCGCGGCAGGAGAGAGCTCCCAGCAGCACGCCGACAACGTCAAACAGGAGCTGCCGTCGCCCCGCGACGTTCGCATCCGGCTCGTCGAGATCGTGTTCGGCGAGGGCCTCGACTTCGAGCTCGGCGGCGTTCGGGCGCAGGTTCGCCATGTCGGCGGCGACCATGCGGACGACTCAACCGTTGTCTACGTCGAGCCGGACGGCGTGCTCTTCCTGGGCGACTGTCTGTATGAGGCGCCCACGGGTGGTTACACCGTCGAGCGCGCGACGCCGCTGCTCGCAGCGGTGCGCTCGTTCGCCGCGGTGCACTTCGTCGAGGGCCACACCGAGACCGTGCTCTCGCGGGCCGAGCTTGAAGAGGCGATCGCCGAAGCTACCCCGACACGATGGGATGCTGCGTAGTGTGAACCGGGCCGCGCCCGAAGTTCCTCCTGCTCGGGGCCGGAGGGGCCCCATGAGTCTAAGGCCCTCACGAGGCTCGGGCCCACTCGTCCGGGTGATCTCGGCGTGCGCAGAGCTACCGATACGCGGTACATGCGCGCAGCTCCGATGCTCGGACTCCTGGTCGCGCTGCTCGTGATCGTGGGTGCCACGTTCAGCGTCGGCTCGGGCCGGGCGCAGCCGTCGGCTTCGACTTGTGCGCAGGACGGGAACGGGGGCGGAGGGAACTTCACCGCACATGCCGGGCTCGGGGTTCGCGTGCGCACGCTCAGATTCGACGGGGTCGAAGCGACGATCACGCCGCTGCGGGGCGCCTCCGGCCTCAGCGGCTGCGAGAGGCTCGGCGGACTGGTCGGGATCGGCTCGACGGTGGCAGGGACGTACCTCGTCGTCGACCTATACGCCCAGGCACGACGCCCCGGCCGATTCGTCTCGCACTACCAATGGGCGAAGGGCGGCCCCTACTGGTACGTCGCCCCGGCCCTCGTCCCCGGCCTCCCGTCAGGCGCCCGGCACGCACACACGTTGCGCATCACCAGGCTTCGCTCGTCGAGCACGTGGCTCGTCGAGGTCGACAACCACGTCGTCGATCACATCGACCTTCCCGGCTCGAATCGGGGGCTTCCGATGCCGAGGGCGCTGCTCTATGCAAGCAACCAGGACGGAAAGCTCAACCGCGGCTCACTCCGCTTCACCAATGTCCGCGCTTTGCCGGCAGGAGGGCAGACCTGGACGCGTTTCCCGCACGGCAAGACGTGGTTGTACACCGACCATCCCAAGTACACGTACGTCGACTTGGGCACGACCAGCTTCATCGCGAAGAATCGTTAGTCAGCGATCTGCGCGTAAGTGCCCGGCCCCTCTCTGGCACGCCTGGGCCCGCGGAACCATGCGGTTCCCGCGTACCTGAAAGGGCGAAAAGGCGCATACGGGATTCGAACCCGTGCCGCCGCCGTGAGAGGGCGGTGTCCTAGGCCACTAGACGAATGCGCCGGAGGCGGGATTGTAGCCGCGGCGTTGGTCTAGCTGACGTCGAGGTCCGCGAACGACGCCGACGACTTCGCGAACTCCCACCAGCCTTCGACGCCCGGGCGGACGAACGCCATGCTCCGCCCGTAGACGAGCGGGATCACGGCCGCCTCCTCGGTCACCGCGAGCCGGTCGGCCTGGCGGAACAGCTCGAGCCGCTTGGCGCCCGTCTCCGCGTGGCGGGCCGAGTCGATGAGGACGTCGAACGGCGGATACGCGTACCGGCCTTCGTTTGCCTTCGCGTGCGAGTGCAGGATCAGCCGCAGGCAGTACTCGGGATCCGGATACCCGGGGAGCCAGCCGAGGACGGCGATCTCGGTCAGCTCGAGCGGCCATCCGAGAGGCGCCACGTCGTCGACCGTCTCGGCTGTCCACGTCTTGACGGCGACGTCGATGTCGAGAATCTCGCGCCACGACCGCGTGATCTCGTCGAGCAGCGGCTGCCAGACGTCCTGCGCACCGATCGTCAGCGCGCCCGGCGCCCCGGCGTCTTTCAGGTGCTGACGGGCGCGCTCCGGGTCGAACGGAAGGACGATGTCAGGCGTGTGCCCCTGAAGTGCGGGCGGCACGATCCCGCCGGTTGCGACTTCGAGGTTCGCCGGCATCAACGGCTCCAGCGCGGAGCGGTCGATGGCATGCGCGAGCGCGAGTCGCAGGTCGCGGTTTCCAACAGCCGGGTCGGAGTGGCGGAAAGCGAGGAACGCGATCCAGGTCAGCGGGCCCTCGCCACGATCGTGGCCGCGGACGTGGTCGGACGTCCGCGGTGTGTACATGACGCGCACGAGGTCGAGCTCGCCGCGCTCGAGGGGCGCCGCGGCCTCGTCCGCAGTGGCGCGCGTGATCTCGACGCGGGCGACGTTGCCCGGATGCCGCCCTGTGTACGACTCGTTTCGGACGAGGACGAGCCGTTCGTCGCTGCGCTCGAGCTGGCGGAACGGGCCGCTGACGACCTGGCGTTCGGGAGCCGACCAGTCGTCGCCGTCCCGCTCGATCGCGTGACGCGGGACCGGGCCCGAGTCCGGGCGGTTGACGACGCTCATGAAGTACGGGGCCGGCGCGACTAGCCGGAACTCGACCGTCCGGTCGTCGAGCGCTCGCACGCCGATCGCCTCGGCGTCGTCATTGTGCCCGAGGAAGTAGTCCTCGCCGTTCTCGAGCACGAAGTAGATCGGCGCCGAGGGTCCGGGCCGCTGGGGGTCGAGCACCCGCCGCAGGCCGAAGACCCAATCGTGGGCGGTGAGCGGCTCGCCGTCCGACCAGCGCAGGCCCTCGCGGAGATGGAAGACGTAGCGGAGACCGTCGTCCGAGATCTCCCAGCGTTCCGCGAGCGACGGGACGATCGTCCGGTCCGGCCATGCCTCGACGAGCCGGTCGAAGAGCTGCATGCACAGGTTGATGTCCGGCCAGAAGCCCGCGTCGCGCGGGTCGAAGACTCGCGGCACGTAACTGCCGCTCATGCGCAGGGTCGCGGTCGGCGTCCCGGGAGTCGGCGGTTTCCAGTACTGAAAGGCCCGTTGGTAGGTCTCGTTCGCCTCGGCGAAACGCAGCGACGTGTGAAGCGCGATCGCGAGCTTCAGGAGAGCGAGCGCGATCTCCTGGTCGGCGCCACGGCGCTCGAGCAGCGGAAGCAGCGCTCGGTAGTGGCCGATCGCCTCGTCGAGCGCCCATTCGAGGCGGGCGCGGTCCCCGGCACGCGTCAGGTAGAGCACCGCCTCGTCTTCGGCGTTCCCGGCGAGAGCGTGGTGAGCGAGCAGGCCCAGAACCTCGTCGCTGTTCTCGGCGTAGCGCTCCTCGAGCCAGCGCATCGCCTTGCGGTGGAGCGCCTCGCGATCCGCGGCGAGCAGCGTCCTGTACGCGGCCTCCTGGATCAGCGCGTGCTTGAACCGGTACTCCGGCTCGGGCCAGCGGCGCGCCTCCCGGATCAGGTCGACCCGCTGGAGCGCGTTCAGCGACTCCTGGAGCGAGCCGTCCGCGCCTGTCACGCCCTCGAGCAGCGGCAGGCCGAAGCGCCGTCCCAACACGGAGGCCGCAGTCAGAACGTCGCGATCGCGCGCGGAGAGCCGGTCGATCCGGGCGAGGATCACCTTCTCGACGGTCGGCGGGATCACGATCTCCGCCTCGTGGTCGAATCGCCAGCCGTCGCCGTCGCGGACGAGCACGCCGGTCTCGGCGAGCGTGCCGACGAGCTCCTCGAGGTAGAACGGATTGCCTTCGGCTCCTTCGAGGATCTGCTGTTCGAGGTGGTGCGGGATCGTGCCCTCGCCGAACAGCGAGACGAGAAGCTCTCGGTGAGCGTCTCCCGAGAGCGCACGGAGCGCGAGCTCGCGCGAGCGGTGCGGATACTGCTCGGCTGCGATCGTCTTCACGCGCCACGAGGGGTGGTCCGGCTCCGTCCGATGCTTGATCACGATCAGGACCGCGGCGGTGTCGCTGAGCCCGAGCAGCTGCTCGGTGAGCTGGAGCGAGGTCGCATCGGCCCAGTGCAGGTCGTCGATCGCGAGCACGACAGGCCGCTCGTCGGCCAGGCGCGCGATCAGCTCGCCGACGACCTCGAACGTTCGGTACTGCACCGCTTCGGGCGAGAGCTCGGCCAGGCGCGAGGCGGCTTCAGCCTCGAGCGTCAGGCCGAGCATGGCGCCGAGATACGGGTAGATCTCGAGCACCCGCTCGCCGAAGAGGCGCTCGACCTCGCGGCGCAGCGAGATGCGCAGCCGCAGCTCCGGTTCCTGGAGCGAGACGCCGAGCCATTCGCGGAGCACGTCGCGGTAGGGCCAGTAGGGGAGAGACTCGCCGTACGAGACGCAGCGGCCCTCGAGCCAGAGCGGCGCTCCGCGCGGTGACTCGGCGGCTTCGACGAGCCCACGCACCTCGGCGCTGAGCCTGCTCTTGCCGATTCCCGCCTCGCCGGTGATGAAGAGGATGCCGCCGGTCCCTCCGAGCACCGCGTCCGCGGCTTCTCGAGCCGCGGCGAGCTGCTCGTCGCGGCCGACGAACGGCGTCTCGAGGCCCAGCACGCCACGCGCCCGGCCTGGAACCGCACGCACGCCGGTCGCCCGGTACGCGGTGACCGCGTCCTGCTTGCCCTTGAGCTCGAACTGCTCCGGCCCCTCCCAGTCGAAGAGCGTCTCCACGAGCTGGTACGTCGACTCGCCGACGAGCACCGTGCCCGGCGCCGCGGCCTTCTGGAGCCGGGCGGCCGTGTTGATCGGATCCCCGGTCGCGCCGTACTCGACGCGCGAGCCCCCGCCGACCGGGCCGAGGACGACCGAGCCGGTATTCACGCCGACCCGGACCGCGAAGCCGTCGATGCCCCAACCCTTGGCGACCTCGGATCCGTAGTCCGCCATCTCCTCGGCGATCCGCAGACCCGCGCGAACGGCCCGTTCCGCGTCGTCCTCGTGCGCCACGGGCGCTCCGAACAGCGCGAGGATCCCGTCCCCGGCGAGATCTTTGACCGTGCCCCCGAGCGCCTCGACGGCGGCCACCATCCTGGCGATCGCCTCGCCGACGACGAGCCTCACCTCCTCGGCGTCGAGCCGCTCGCCGAGCGCGGTCGAGCCGGCGACGTCAGCGTCGAGCGCCGTCACGGCCTTGCGCTCCTCGCGCATCGCCGGGGTTGCTTCGGGCTCGCTCATGCCTCTCTTATAGCCGCCGCCGCGACGAGCTCGGGCCTATAGACCGGACGAGAACGCGCTCGTTAAGTGTCGCTCGTGGGTGCGCCCAGACCAGGCTCTTCGACGCCGGTCTCGGGCGGGCCGACTGGAGCCGGACCCGCTGCGCGGAGGTAGACCTCGTCGTACAGCAGCGCCGCGATCGCGCCGCCGGCGAGCGGACCGACGTAGTAGATCCACGCGTCGCTCCACGTGCCCGAGACCAGCTCAGGCCCGAACGCACGGGCCGGGTTGAACGAGCCGCCGGTGATCGGATACGCGAGCAGCATGCCGAACACGATCACGAAGCCGATCACGAGCCCCGTAACGCCCGTGTACGCGTTGCGCTTGTCCGTCGTCATCGCGAAGACGACCCAGACCAGGAAGAACGTGATCAGGGCTTCGACGACGAGCGCCGCGCCGATGTCGATCGTGTGCACGCTCGGCGCTCCGAGGTTCGCCGCGTCGCGATTGGCCGCCGGGAAGATCCAGCGGAGCAGCAGCGCCGCGAGGACGCCGCCGAGCAGCTGGGCGACGACGTAGGCGACGCCGAGCACCGCGCTGATCCGCCGCGTGAGGATGAACCCGAACGTGATCGCCGGGTTGAAGTGGCCGCCGGAGATATGGCCGACCGCCGTCACCATGACCGCGATCGCAAGGCCGGTCGCGAGCGCGACGTCCAGCGTCCCGGCATCCGCCTGCGGCCCGATGGACATGATCGTCCCCGCTCCGGCGAACACGAGCGCGAAGGCTCCGAGGAGCTCGACGAACGAGCGGCGCCACAGATCCGCGAGTGGTGGAGTCGGGCCGAGCATCTCTGAGCCGGAAAGCCGCATTGGCGAAGCGGGACACTACACAGGTTCGCGGACGGTACTCAAGCGGCAATTGCGGAAAGCGGCGATTCAGAGTAAAAGTTGACCAATCCTCCAGTACGCGGCCAGGAGGAACGGGGTTGGTGAATCGATGACGAAGAGGCGGGTCAGACGACTTGGGCTTCCGGCCGTTCTCGCGGCCGGTCTGATCGCGGCTGCCTCCGTCTTCGCGCTCGGAACGGCTCGTAGCGCACCCGCGCGGGCGTTCGCCGCCGCGATCGACGTCACGCAGACCTGCACTGGGCGCGTCAAGCCGAAGACGCAGGTCGACATCCAGGCCGTGGTCGCCAACACCGGCGACGTCCAGCTCACGATTGCGCCGGGGCTGACCGGGATCAGCGCGGACGCGGGGACGCCGCTCGACGAAGGGCGACGACTTCTCCCCGACCTACGCGAGCGGCGACGTCAACAACAACCAGATCCTCGACCCGGGAGAGCACTGGACGTACACCGGCTCGTACACCGCCGGCACCGAGGACATGACCGACATCGTGGACGTCGACGCCCTGGGGACCGGCGGTGAGGACGTGAGCGACCTGGCCAACTGCGACACGGACGTCATCCAGACGCCACAGCCGGGCGTGATCGTCGGCGTTCAGAGGGTCAGCGGCAAGGTGCTCGTCAAGCAGCCGGGCGGCAAGTTCGTCCCGCTCACCGGCCCGACCGAGATCAAGGTCGGCTCGGTGGTCGACACGACGCACGGCACGATCAAGTTGATCGCGGGCCTCGGCGGCGGCAAGACGAACAGCGCGAACTTCAACGACGGGCTGTTCAAGATCCAGCAGTCGCACGCGCGCAACGCGTACATGATCCTCGTCCTCCAGGGTGGGAACTTCGGCGTCTGCAGGGGCAGCCGCGCGCTGAGCGCATTCAGCGTCGACGCGAAGCGGAAGCGCCAGGTGCGCCGGCTCTGGGGCAACGGCAAGGGCCGCTTCACGACGAAGGGCCGCTACAGCTCGGCGACCGTGCGTGGAACGCACTGGCTCGTCCAGGACCGCTGCGACGGAACGCTGACGCGTGTCCTACGCGGCGTCGTCAAGGTGCAGGACTTCCGCGGGCACAAGACGATCAGCGTCCGCGCCGGCCACACCTACTTGGCCAAGGCGCCGTGAGGCGCCGCTTGCGGTGTCGTCTCAGGGCGTGCGGGCTTTGCCCGCGCGTCCGTCGGAACTGACCGGTCGACCCGTTTGACCTAAGCAGAATCGCCAATAGGAGCAGCCTGCCGCTGCTCGAACGCGGCGTCGCTCGCGGCCTCGACCGACCAGATCTTCACCGGCTGCTGTCGCCCGCGGACCTCGAACTCGTCGATGAAGACGAGATCGTCGGGATCGTGCTGAAGCCGCTCGCGGGTCGTGTCGGCGAAGAAGAGCAGGTGCGACTGCCCCTTGGTCATGCCCTGGAGCCGGGACGCGGTGTTCGTCGTGTCGCCGATCGCCGTGTACTCGAGGCGCCGCTCGGAGCCCACGTTGCCCGAGACGACCATGCCCGTGTTCAGGCCGATTCCCATCTTGAACCCCTCGCTGAGCTCGTTCTCGTGGAGCCAGCGGTTCCACTTCGGCAGGCGCTCCGTGAGCATCTCGCGCGCGGCAGCCAGGGCGCGGTCTGCGTGGTCGGTCTGCTCGATCGGCGCACCGAAGACGGCCATGATCCCGTCGCCCTCGTAGGAGACGAGCGTGCCGCCGTTGGCGAGGATCGCGTCGGTCATCTCCTCGAGGTAGCCGTTCAGGCACTCGATCACGCGGGCCGGGGGCAGCGCCTCCGAGAAGGTCGTGAACCCGCGCAGGTCGGTGAACATGACCGTGCTCTCGAGCGAGACGCCTCCGAGCCGGAGGTCGCGGTCGGTCCGGGAGAGGACCTGCTCGACGACGGTCTCGGGCACGAACCTCGAGAACACGTCGCGGACACGCTCACGCTCGAACGCCGCGAGCAGGTAGTGCGCGGCGATCGCGCCGATGGACGAGGCGACCAGCGCGCCCATCGGATAGACGAACGACACGACCCAGCCGTGGTTGAAGGCGATCTGCGTGCCCACGAGGAAGCCGGCGGCTGCCCCGATCGCGAGCATGAGCGTGCGAAAGAGGTTCAGGCGCAGGCTCGCGATCGGCGACAGGAAGCCGAGCACGATGATGAGGACGAGGTTGATCCACCGCGGCACGAGTGTCAGCGGCAGGCCGTCGAGGACGGTCTCGATCGCGTTGGCCTGGATCTCGGGGCCCGGGCATCTCGTTCTGTCCGAAGGAGACAGGATGGACGTCCTGAAGCGACGGCGCCGAGGCGCCGACGACCACGATCTTGTTGCGGAAGAACCCGGGCGGGAACTTGTTCGTTGTAGACGCGCGAGAACGGGATCGACGTGCATCGTCCCGGCCGGTCCAGAGAAGTCGATCAGCCTCGTGTCGTTGGAGAACGGGTGCACGGGCTTCCCGGTCACCCGCTCGGCGGTGGCCACGGCGAAGGACTTCAGGCCCTGTGCCTGATACGGCGTCCGGCGGATGATTCCGCCCGGGTCGGTGTCGAAGTTCCCGTTGCCGAGCCGCGCACGCGCGTACGCGAGACCCTGCTGCCCGCCCAGGAACTTCCCCTCGCCCTTGTCGTTCACCTCGGTCGTCGAGAAGACGAGGTTCCCGGCCGCGCGGTTCTCGTCCATGAACGCGTTGTCCTGGGCGATCCCTGCCTGGCCCTCGGTTGGCTCGCTGAACTGGATGTCGTAGGCGATCACCTTCGCGCCCGCCGCCTTCAGGTTCTTGATCGCCTGCGCATGGACCTTGCGCGTGAAAGGCCAGCGCTTCCCGAGCTCGCTGAACGTCGTGTCGTCGATCTTCACGACGACGATGTTCTTCGGCGGCTTCTGCTCACCACGGATCGCGAAGCGGCGGTCGATGCTGCTCAGCTCCGCGCCGCCGAAGACGTCCCAGCCGGAGCCGGGCGCGATCAGGTGGCTGCCGTAGGCGAGCAGAGCCAGTCCGGTCGTCGTCATGCCGACGGCGAGGAAGAGCGCCACGCGCAGGCGAGTCCTGCTGTCCATGCGCTCAACTCTGTACGAGAACAGCGGCCTCGTACAACCTGCAGCGGGTCAGCTGTCGGCTGTCCTTAGCGGCGCGGGAGGTTCGGGAAGCCCCAGGCCAGAACGAGCACGCCGACGACGAGCATGACGGTACCCAGGGTGGTCGCAGTCATCGCAGTCATAGGAGGCGTTCCCCTGTTTCGGAAACGTGCTCTCCATATCGGCGCCGCGGGCCTTCGGGCAGCCCCCCGAACGGGTTAGAAACGCCGGTTAGAGGCCGGCCATGCCGAGGGCGACTGCGCGCGACGCGTCGACCATGACCACCGTGCGGCTGTTCTCCAGCACGAAGTGGAACTCGCCGAACCCGGCGACGCCGATCCTGTTCCGCTCGGCGACGTACGCGTTGCGCCAGCGGTTGACCTCTGCGCGGGAGAGGCCGGCGACGTTGCCGCCGAGGCCGTGCCCGATCCTGTACCCGGGTGTCATCCCCGCGACGTAGCGGCCGGCGAGGGCGCGCCGGACCGGGCCGCCTGCCGCGAGCGCTCGCCACCCGTCCGCCTGCGTGCGCGCCGCGCGGGCCGGATCGCCGACGAAGTTCGGGAACTCCTCGCCGACGATGCGGAACGCCGCGCGGTCGAGCTGCTGCCAGAACGCGCGCAACTCGGCGGTGACCGGAAGCCGCGCGAGGTTGAGCGCGCGCCGCGTCGCCCAGACGAAGCCCTTGCCCTCGGAGTCGCCGAGCACGCGCCGCCCGAAGGTCATCCCCTGGAGGACGCCGCGAACGAACTCGCGGTGCTGTCTTCCTTGCGGCCCCGCGAGCTGCGTCCCGAGCTCGTCCAGCTGCCACGAGTCGACCGTGATCCCGGCGGCCCGCGAGTGGCGGATCGTGTCGCGGTAGCGGCGGCCGACCTCGACGCCCCACGCCGTGCGCTGGGCGGCCGAGAGGCCGAGCAGTGCGGCCTCGTCGGGGACACGGCCCGAGAATCGCCGGCTGACCTGGCGCTCCTCCTCCGGTGTGAGCGTCGCTGCTCCCACGCCTCGGTGCGAACTTCCGCCTTGAACATCGGCGAGTAGCGGCCCGGGCCGTACGTGTGGACGGTGATGCTCGCCTCGCGGTTGACGCCGTACGTCCCGATGTGCACGCGCGTCCCGGCCGGCATGCCCGAGCCCGAGATCGCGTCCATCAGCCGCGTCAGGTCGTCGAGCTCGAAGTAGGAGAAGAGGGCGGCTCGGACAGGCATCGGACCTGCAATGAAAAACCCGCGTGTCGGAGCCGCGGGTTGCGGAAGAAGCTGCGGGGCTAGGATTCGAACCTAGACTACCCGGTCCAGAGCCGGGCGTCCTACCATTAGACGACCCCGCAACGGCCCCGATTCTAGCGGGCGGATCTCGTACTTCACGTGCTCGAGCCCGTAGACGTGGACGAGGCCGATCTCGCGTCAGCCCGCACTTCTCGAGCACGCGCCTGCGAGGCGATGTTCGTCTCCAGCGCGACGGCGACGATCCGGTCGAGGCCGACCTCGTCGAAGCCGTACGCGATCGACGCCTGCGCGGACTCCGTCGCGTAGCCCTGGCCCCAGTGCTCCTTGAGAAAGCGGTAGCCGACCTCGACCTCGGGCCCGCCCTCGAGATGCTGGAGCCCGGCTGCTCCGATCGTTTCGCCTGACGCGGCGAGGTCGACGGCGCACATGCCGAACCCATGCTGCTCGAAGTGCGCGATCTGCCGCTCGAGCTTCTGCGCGGTTCTCGTCGAGCGACGAGCGCGGAGCGCCGTACCAGACCTCCTCCGCGTCGAGATAGATCGCGTGCCAGACCGGGAGGTCGTCGAGCGTCGGCGGCCGCAGCACGAGCCGCTCGGTCGTCAGGCGCAAGCTAGGCGACCTCGGCCCAGTCTCCGTACAGCGACGTGTAGAGGCCCTGTCGGGCCATCAGCTCGCTGTGCGTCCCCTGCTCGATCACCTGGCCGTGCTCGAGGACGACGATCAGGTCGGCGTCGCGAATCGTCGAGAGCCGGTGCGCGATCACGAAGGCCGTCCGGTCGGCGAGCAGCGTGCGCAGCGCGGTCTCGATGCGGCGCTCGGTGCCGATGTCCACCGACGACGTCGCCTCGTCGAGGATCAGGATCCGCGGATCGGCGAGCAGCGCCCGCGAGAACGCGACGAGCTGCCTCTGGCCGAGCGAGAGCCGCGTTCCGCGCTCCTGGAGGTTCGTCTCGTACCCGTCCTCGAGCGCCATGATGAACTCGTTCGCGCCAACGGCCTGCGCTGCCGCCGCGACCTCGGCCGGGCTCGCGTCAGGTGAGCCGAAGGCGATGTTGTCGCGGACCGTGCCCGCGAACAGGAACCCCTCCTGCGGCACGACTCCGAGCTGCTTGCGCAGCGACTCCTGGGTCACGTCGCGAAGGTCGACGCCGTCGATCGTGATGCGCCCCTCGACCGGGTCGTAGAAGCGGGCGAGGAGCTTCGCGATCGTCGACTTGCCCGCTCCCGTGTGCCCGACGAGGGCGACCGTCGTCCCGGCGGGGACGTCGAGGTCGATTCCATGCAGCACCTCGGGGCCCGTTCCGTAGCTGAACCGGACGTCCTCCCAGCGGACGTGGCCGTCGATCTGGCCGAGCTCCTTTGCGTCCGGCTTGTCGCGGACCTCGGGCTCCTCGTCCATCACGTTCATGATGTTGTCGAGCGCCGCAACCGCTGACAGAAACGTGTTGTAGAGCTGCGAGAGCTGCTGCACGGGGTCGAAGAAGTTCGAGATGTAGAGGACGAACGTGAAGAGCGTGCCGACCATGAGGCTCCCGCCGAAGACGAGGTAGCCGCCGTAGCCGAGCACGATCGCGGTCGCGAGCGCCGAGAGGAAGTCGACGAATGGGAAGTAGAGCCCGTTCAGGACGACCGTCTCCTGGTTCGCCTCGCGGTAATGGGCGTTGACGCTGCGGAAGTTGCGCTCGTTCGCGCGCTCGCGGCGGAACGCCTGGACGACGCGCATGCCGCTGATGTCCTCGGCGAGCGTCGCCGTGACGAGCCCGAGCCGCTCCCGTACGGCGCGGTAGGCACGGGCCGAGCGGACGCGGAAGATCGCCGTCGCGATCATCATCAGCGGCAGGATGGTCATCGTTGCGAGCGCGAGCCGCCAGTCGAGGAAGAAGAGGATGATCGCCGTCCCGAACAGGAAGAGCGTGCTCTGGACGAGCGTCGTGACGCCGTCGGTGACGAGCTGGTCGAGGGCCTCGACGTCGTTCGTCAGCCGGCTGATGATCACACCTGCGCGGTTGCGCTCGTAGAAGCCGAGCGAGAGATGCTGCAGGTGGCGAAAGAGCGTGTTTCGGAGGTCGGCCAGGATCCGCTCGCCGGTCCAGCCGGTGAAGTACGTCTGCGCCGCGCTCGTTCCGAGGTTCAGGACGCCGGCGATCACGAAGAGCACGACGATGATCGTCAGCTTGTGCAGGTCGTGCTTCGCGATCCCGTCGTCGATCGCGAGGCCTGCGAGGTACGGCGGGGCGAGAGCGGTCGCCGTGGCAGCGAGAAGCGAGATGATCGCGAGTGCGGTCTGGCGCTTGTACGGCGCGGCGAGGAGGGCGAGCGTCGTGACTCGGCGGACGGTGCGCTGCCACGACCAGTCCTCGATCTTCACTGCCTCGCGGTTCCTCGTCAGATGGCTTCCCGGCTGCCAGACCTTCATCCGGTACCCGCCTCTGCGGTCGCTTCCACCCGGTGCGCGAACTCGGCTTCGAGCAACCCGTGCTCGTGGATGTCGCGGTAGACGGCGTTCGTCCGGAGCAGCTCCTCGTCGGTTCCGCGTCCCACGATCCGCCCGCTGTCGAGGACGACGAGCTCGTCGGCGAGGGAGATCGTCGACAGGCGGTGCGCGATGATGATCGTCGTTCGGCCTTTCATCGCCTCGCGCAGGCCGAGCCGGATCTTGGCCTCGGTCGTCGCGTCGACCGAGGCGGTTGCGTCGTCGAGGATCAGGATGCGCGGCTCCATGATCAATGCCCGCGCGATGGCGAGACGCTGGCGCTGCCCGCCGGAGAGCGTGATCCCGCGCTCGCCGATCACGGCCTCGTAGCCGTCCGGAAGCGCCGCGATGAAATCGTGTGCCTGCGCCAGCCTCGCTGCGCGCTCGACCTCTTCGTCCGTCGCGTCCGCGCGCCCGAAGGCGATGTTCTCGCGGACGCTTGCCGAGAAGAGGAACGGGTCCTGCGCGACGATGCCGATCTCGCGCCGCAGCGAATGGAGCTTCACGTCGCGGACGTCGACGCCGTCGATCGTGATCCGTCCTTCGGTCGCGTCGTAGAAGCGGGGAACGAGCGTTGCGAGCGTCGTCTTGCCGGACCCGGTGTGACCGATCAGCGCGACGGTTCGGCCGGGCTCCAGCTCGAGGTCGATCTCGTGGAGCACGGGCCGGCCGGGTGCGTACTCGAACGACACGCCCTCGTAGTGGACGCGGCCGTCACCCGGCGGCATCTCGGTCGCGTCCGGCTCGTCGGTGATCTCCTCGGGCTCGTCCATGACCTCGAAGATCCGCTCGCCGGAGGCGGTCGCGCGCTGCGACTGGCCGACCCACATGCCGAGCATGCGGAGCGGCATCACGAGCATCACAACGAGCACGTTGAAGAAGAAGAACGTCTTGATGTCGAGCGTTCCGTGCGGCGACCATCCGGCCGCCCTGGAGCAGGACGCCCGCCTGCATGATCAGCGGCAGGAACGAGAGCAGCGGCACGTAGAGAGCGCGCTGCTTGTTCGCGTCGACGCTGCGCTGGAAGACCCGCTCGGAGCGGTCCGCGAACTTGTCGAGCTCGTTCTGCTCCTGGGCGAACGACTTGACGACGTGGACGCCGACGATGTTCTCCTCGGCGACGGTCGCGACGTCGGCCATCTTCTGCTGGACGTCGCGCAGCACCGGATGGGCGATCCGCGAGTAGCGGTACGCGAAGACGACGATCAGGGGCGTCACCGCGGTCGCGACGAGCGCGAGCTCCCAGTTGACGAAGAACATGATCACGGTCGCGCCGACGATCGTCAGCACGTTCTGGAAGAAGAAGACGAGCCCGTAGCCGAGGAAGAAGCGGACGGTCTGCAGGTCGACCGTCGCGCGGGAGAGCAGCTGGCCCGTCTGGTGCCGGTCGTAGAACCGGAACGAGAGCCTGAGCAGCTTCGCGTAGAGCGCGTTCCGCATGTCGTACTCGACGGCGAGCGCCTGGCGGCCCGAGATCAGGCGGCGGCCGGCCATGAACAGTGCGCGGAAGGCGCCGACGATGATGACGGCGACGGCGATTCCGTAGAGCTCGCTATGGCTGTTCGCCGTGATCGCGTTCTCGAGGCCGCTTCCGGTCAGGTACGCGATCACGATCGCAGCGGCCTGGGAGCCGACCGCGAGGACGATCGAGACGATCAGGGAAACGCGGTACGGCCTGAGGAAACCGAGCAGGCGGAAGAACGTCTGGCGATACGGGACCGTCGTTGCCACGGTTGGAAAATCTAGCTTTCGGTACTTGCCGGGCGGTCTGGTGCGCGGCCAGACTGGCGGCATGGGCGCTCGACGTCCCGCGCGAGGACGCGTTCGACGAGGACTACCTGTACTTCTACGAGGAGCTGCTGACTCCCGAGCGGACGGCGGTCGAGGTGGAGCTCGTCTGGAGGCTGCTCGAGCTGGAGCCGGGGCTCGAGCTGCTTGATCTCGCGTGCGGGCACGGGCGGATCGCGAACCCGCTGGCCGAGCGCGGCGTGCGCGTCACCGGGCTCGACGCGACGCCGTTGTTCCTGGAGCTGGCGCGGGCGGACGCGGCCGAGCGCGGCGTGGAGGTCGAGTACGTCGAGGGCGACATGCGGTCGATTCCGTGGACGGATCGATTCGACCGCGTCCTGTGCTGGTTCACGTCGTTCGGCTACTTCAGCGACGAGGAGAACCGGCAGGTGCTCGCGGAGGCGTACCGCGCGCTCGAGCCAGGCGGCCTGCTCGCGATCGAGATGAACAACCTCCTTCGCCTCATCCAGGTGTACGCCGACGAGGTCGTCACCGAGCGTGGCGACGACAAGATGATCGACCGCCATCGGTTCGACATCCAGACGAGCCGGTCACTCGACGAGCGCACGATCATCCGCGGCGGGAAACGGCGGAGCTTCGAGTTCTCGGTGCGCATGTTCACGCCCGCCGAGCTGCGGAGCTGGATGCTCGACGCAGGGTTCCGCGAGGCGATCGCATACGGCGACGACGGCGAGCGCCTGACCCCGGAGCACGAGGGCCGGCGGATGACGGTCGTCGGCCGGAAGTAAGAGTCACGGTTTCGGCGCTGTCACGTCACCCACGCGTGACGATTTCCTCGTTACGATCGCTGTGGGGAGGAGGTTGGGGGTACCGGTCCCAGGGCGGCGTTCAGCGCCTCGAGCTCGGCGCGGATGAGCTCGACTGCCCGCTCGACGCGCTGCTGGTTCTCGGCGTCGTTCATCCACCGGCTCACGCCCGAAGGGTGCGGGAGCGGAACGGCGATCGCCTCGCCGTGGTCGAAGGACTGCCCGACGCTCGGCGTCGAGGCTCGCGAAGGCCGAGCAGCTGCCGGATCGCGAGCCCGCCCACCGGGACGATCAGCCGCGGCTGCAGCAACCGGAGCTCCCATTCGCGCCAGAACGAGCACAGCTCCTGCTCGCGCGCCGCCGGAGTCCGGTCGCCGCCGCCCGCAGGCGCACGACCCGGATAGCACCGAGTGACCGAGGCGCAGTAGAACGTCGCGTAGAACGCATCCTCGTCGAGCCCGAGCCAGCGGCGCAACGTCTGGCCGGCTCGACCTCGCCAGGGCCGGCGCTCCTCGCCCTCGACCACGCCCGGCGCCTGGCCGAGGAGATACGCCCTCTGTCCCGCATGCCCCTCGAGCACCGGACGCGACTCGATCGCAAACCCAGCCTCGGCGCACGCACGGCATGCACGGTTGTCACGCTGGAGCGAGGCGAGCGACCGGTACGACGACCGCCGCCGCGTCACCCGCGCGAGCGCACGACGACGAACCAGTTCCCGTCGAAGAGGACCTCGCCGTCCCCGAGCTCATCGGCGAGCTCCGACGCGACGAAGTAGCGCTTGTAGACCTCCCACCGCGAGCCGTCCTTCAGCAGGCGCTCCTGCCACTCGACCGGCTCGACTCCGTCGTGCAACGCCGAATCGATGACCACGAGCTCCGTGGCCACCCGCCGAGCCTCAGACAGAAACCGGACGCGGTCCGCCTCCTCGAGATGCCCGTAGAAGTGCCCGGTCACGATCCGCTCGAACGAGCCGTCCTCGAACGGAAGCTCGAGCGCGTCGCCGACGACGAACTCCGCATCGGGAATCCGCTCGGCGGCGACCTCGAGCATCGACGGGCTCGCGTCGAGGCCGACGATCTCGCCGCGCAGGTGCTGTGTCAGCCAGCCCGTCCCGCAGGCGATGTCGAGCGTCCGCGCCGGCCGGCATCGCCGCGACCGCGTCCTGCATCCGCTCGCGCTCCTCGTGCCAGCCGGGGCGATCGCGCTCCTCGAACAGCCCGGTCCCGTACACCCAGTCGTCGTACTCGCGCGCGCGGGCCTCGTAGTACGCCTTCATGCCCGAAGCGTAGTCCCGGCAGCGCGGCGCGCTCCCGCCCGAGACGAGAGCGCGCCAGCCTCCTCTTGTCAGCGAGCGGAGCTGGTCTGCGTCGTGCGGCGCCGGCTCCGTGCCCGCGTGGTCGATCTCGTCGTCGAGCGTCCGTTGGAACGCGTACCGCTGGTGGTCGTCTTGCGGGTCGCACGGTGGACGCGGCTCATCAGGTCGTCCGGCAGGTCCGCGGCGCGGTCTTTCGCCTGCTTCGCCACATTGCCCGCCTGCCGCCTGAGAGAGCCGCTCGCACCGAGCATGTAGATGCCCGCAGCCGCCGCGGGCACGACGAACCAGCGCGCGCGGATTCCACCTTGCCGATTGCCACGCCCTTGCGCGGCGTCAGTCACGTCTGCGAAGCGTTCCGCCAAATCGACGAGTCGCTCGGAGAACCTATCCATGTCAGCCATCAAAAGACCCCTTCCAGTTCGAAGCTTCAACCTCGTCGGTGTCGTTCCCTCCGCAGACCGTTCAAAACGCCCACGTTGCTCGCTCCTAGAGTTACGCGCGTGCCTTTACCGCTCGAATCGGTGCCGAACTTCTCCGAGGGGCGCGAGCAGACGACGCTCGACGCACTCGCGGCGGCTCTCGGTGAGCGCATCGAACTACTCGACATCCACGCGGACGTCGATCACAACCGCTCGGTGTTCACCCTCGTCGGCCAGGAGACCGATCTCGTGGACGCCCTCGTTGCCGGAGTCGCCTGCGCGCGAGACCGGATCGACTTGCGCCAGCACGAAGGAGCACATCCACGCGTCGGGGCCGCCGATGTCGTTCCCGGTCGTGCCGATCTCTCTGGAAGACATGCCTCGTGCTCGCGACGACCGCAGAGGAACTGGCCCGGCGAATCGGTCAGCGATCTCCGTCTGCCGGTCTTCCTGTACGGGGAGCTCGCACCGGGTCGCGGGCCCGCGTTCTTCCGGCGCGGCGGCCCGGAGGAGCTTCAGCGCAGGATCGACGCGGGCGAGCTGAAGCCGGACTTCGGCCCCAAGCGCCTCGCACGAGTCCGCCGGAGCCGTCCTCGTCGGCGCGCGACGGCCGCTGATCGCGTTCAACGTCAATCTCAAAGGCGGGCTCGAGGCCGCCCGCGAGGTGGCTGCGCTCGTCCGCGAGACGGGCGGCGGCTTCCCGGGCGTGCGCGCTCTCGGGCTCGAACTCCCGAGTGCGGGTCTCGTCCAGGTGAGCATGAACGTCGAGGACTGGGAGGCGGCGGCGCTGCACGACATCGTCGCGCGCGTCGAGCAGGAGGCGCTCTTCCGCGGGGCGACCGTCGTCGGGGCGGAGCTCGTCGGCCTGATGCCGGCCGGAGCCGCCGCGGCCGCGGCCGGGGCGATGCTCAGGATCGACGGTTTCGACTCGTCGCGGGTACTCGAGCTTCGGTTGCTCGAGCGCTGAACGCGAGCCCGGCCAAGACCGGTCAGCGGGATCGCGATCGCCGCGGCCGCGAAGACGTCCTGCGCCGCCGCGAGCGCGAAGAGCGGCGAGACGAGCAGCAAGCCCGTCGCGTGCGCGCCGCGATGGACGAGCGAGACGAGCCCCATCACGCGCCCGAGGAACCGATCGGGCACTTCCTCCTGGGCCGCCGAGTTGATCAGCACCCAGGACGAGCCCTGGCCGACCCCGCACAGGAGCCCTGCGGCCAGCGCGACCGGCAGCGAGCCCGCGACCGCGAACAGCGCGTAGGCGGGCAGGTAGAGCGCCCACGCCAGCATGCTCGCGCGAGCCTTGCGGCGCACCGGGAAGCGGGCCAACGCGGCACCGGCGCAGATCGACCCGAACGCGTACGCCGCGGCGACGAGCGAGAAGCTGCCGGCGCCGAGGCCGAGCGTCGAGCGCACCAGCTCCGGCACGCCGACGATCCACGTCCCGGACGAGAGCGTGACCGCGAGCCCGAGCACGACGACGGACGCGGCGAGCACCGGCAGCGGCCGCAGCGCGGCGAAACCCTCGGAGATCCTCGGCCGCTCGTGCGTCCGGCCCGCCGACCCGCCCCTTCGTCCGTACGCCGAGCAGGAAGACGGCCGACAGGAAGAACGACGCCGCGTTGAGAGCGAAGAACGCGCTGATCGGCATCACGACCAGCAGGAGCCCGGCGAGCGCCCAGCCGCCGACCGAGAGCGCATCCGCCGTCGCCCGCACAAGCCCGTTCGCCTGCTGCACGTTGCGCCGGTCGACGAGCTCGGGCAGGAGCCCGCCGTACGCGGGATCGAAGTAGCTCGTCGCCGCCGTGAGCACGAAGGCGGCCACGACGAGGACGGCGAGCGGCAGGTGACCCGTCAGCCCGGCGATCGCGACCGGGACGAGCACGACCCCGCGAACGAGGTCGGCGGAGATCATCACGCGCCGCCGATCCCAGCGGTCGGCGACGACTCCGCCGTGCAGCCCGAAGAGGAGCGCGGGCACGCTGTCGGCGAGCCGAACCGCGATCACGCCGAGCGGCCCGCCCGCGACGAGCGCGAACCACATGAGCGCGATGTACTGGAACGCGTCTCCGAGCTCGCTGACCGCGACCGCCGCGTACGTCCGCCGAAAGTCGCTGCGCCGGAAGAGCGCGGACGCCCGTTCGGGCCGAGCTGTCTCTCGCGGGAGCAGCTCTTCCGGAGTCGCGGTCGCAGGCTCGGCCACGCCCGTGTTCTACCCGTGGGGAGCGGGCTAGACTGGCTTCGCCATGGCTCGGACGACCGCGGTCCGCCTGACAGGGGAGGACCTCACCCCGGACGACGTCTGGCACGTCGCGGTCGAGGACGGAGCCGCGGAGCTCGACGATTCGGCGCGGGAAAAGCTTGCCGCTGCGCGCGCGGTCGTCGAAGACGCTCTTCGCAAGGACGAGCCGACCTACGGCGTCACGACCGGCTTCGGGCGCTTCGTCTCGACGCGGATTCCCACAGAGCTGGCCGAGGAGCTCCAGCTCCGGCTCCTCCGGAGCCACGCCTGTGGAGTCGGCGAGCCGTATCCGCGCGAGATCGTGCGAGCGGCGATGGTCATGCGCGCGAACACGCTCGCGAAGGGCTACTCCGGTACACGCGTCGAGGTCGCGGAGCTGCTGCTCGACTGCCTGGGCCGCGGCGTCGTCCCGGAAGTGCCGAGTCGCGGATCCGTCGGCGCGAGCGGCGACCTCGCTCCGCTGGCCCACCTCGCGCTCCCGCTCGTCGGCGAGGGGCGTGCGCGGTTCGACGGCGAGCTGCTCGAGGGCGGCGACGCGCTTGCACGGGCGGGCCTCCAGCCGCTCCGCCTCGAAGCGAAGGAAGGCCTCTCGCTCGTCAACGGCACCCAGTTCATGGGCGCGTTCGCCGCGCTCGGGGTCGTGCGTGCGCGGCGGCTCGCGAAGGCGGCGGACGTGGCGTGCGCGCTGTCGGTCGACGCGCTGCAGGCCTCGCGCGACAGCTTCCTGCCGCGCATCCACGAGCTCCGGCCCCTCGCGGGGCAGGCGGCCGCCGCCGCGAACATCCTCGCTCTGCTCGACGGCTCGGCGATCGACGAGGCGCATCGGTGGTGCGATCAGGTCCAGGACGCGTACTCGCTTCGCTGCGCGGCACAGGTCCACGGCGCCGCGCGGGACCTCATCGAGCACGTCGCGCACACCGCATCGGTCGAGCTCAACGCGGCGACCGACAACCCGCTCGTCTTTCCCGAGGACGGCGTCGTGCTCTCGAACGGGAACTTCCACGGCCAGCCCGTCGCCTTCGCGCTCGACGTTCTGGCGCATCGCGGTCAGCGAGCTGGCGAGCATCTCGGAGCGGAGGACCGAACGGCTCGTCAACCCCGCGCTCTCCGATGGGCTGCCGGCGTTCCTCGCGGCGGACGGCGGCCTCAACTCCGGCTTCATGATCCCGCAGTACGTCGCCGCCTCGCTCGTCAGCGAGAACAAGGCGCTCAGCCACCCGGCGAGCGTGGACTCGATCCCGACGAGCGCCGGCCAGGAGGATCATGTGTCGATGGGCAACGCGGCAGGGCTGAAGGCGTGGCAGGTGCTCGCGAACGCTGAGCGCGTCGTCGCGATCGAGCTCCTCGCGGGCGCTCAGGCGGTCGAGTTCCACGCGCCGCTCGCGCCGGGTGTCGGGCCGAGGGCGGCACGGGAGCTCGTGCGGTCGGTGTCGCCGCGGCTCGGCGACGATCGTTCGCTGTCCGACGACATCGAGGCGGTTGCGGCCGCGATCCGCGACGGTTCGGCGATCGCAGCGGTGGAGGCGGAGGCGGGCGAGCTGCAATGACGCTTCCCAAGACCCCGATCCCGAAGCGGCCGTTCCGCGACAGCGCGCTCTTCTACGCCGGGGTCGCGATCGTCTTCGTCCTCATCGTCGCGCTCACCGGCGGCGACCTGATGGTCGCGATCCCCGTGGCGCTCGCCTGCTTCATCGTCGCGACCGGCTACGCGTGGTGGAAGTTCAGGCAGCGGATGCGGTTCGAAGAGGAGAGCGAGTCCTCGTGACGACGATCGACACGCTCGACCAGACGGTCGAGTCGCTGTGCGGCGACCTGGGCAACATCCGGGCGCCGCGCGGCACCGAGCTGAACGCCAGATCGTGGTCGACGGAGGCCCCGTTGCGGATGCTGCTGAACAACCTCGACCCCGAGGTCGCCGAGCGGCCCGAGGACCTGGTCGTCTACGGCGGTTCGGGGAAGGCTGCGCGCAACCACGACGCACTGCGCGCGATCGTCCGCTCGCTGCTCACGCTCGGAGAGGACGAGACGCTGCTCGTGCAGAGCGGGAAGCCCGTCGGTGTGCTGCGGACGCACCCGGGAGCGCCACGCGTGTTGATCGCGAACGCGCTGCTCGTGCCGCGCTGGGCGACGTGGGACGAGTTCCGGCGGCTCGAGGCCGAGGGCCTGACGATGTACGGGCAGATGACCGCCGGGAGCTGGATCTACATCGGCACCCAGGGGATCCTCCAGGGCACGTACCAGACGTTCGCGGCGGCCGGCGAGCAGCATTTCGGCGCGTCCGACCTGAGCGGCCGGACGATCCTCACGGCCGGGCTCGGCGGAATGGGCGGCGCGCAGCCACTCGCGGCGACGCTGGCGGGCGGGGCGATGCTCTGCGTCGAGGTCGACCCGTCCCGAATCGAGCGCCGGCTCGAGACGGGCTACCTCGACCGCTCGACGGACTCGCTCGAGGAGGCGATCGCGCTCGTTCGCGACGCCGCTCGCGAAGGGCGTGCGCTCTCGGTCGGCCTGCTCGGAAACGCGGCCGAGATCGTTCCCGAGCTGGCCGGTCGCGGTGAGCACTTCGACCTCGTCACCGATCAGACGGCGGCTCACGATCCGCTCGAGGGCTATGTGCCTGTGGGGCTGTCGGTCGACGAGGCCGCGGTGCTGCGCTCGAGCGACCCCGACGAGTACCTCCGCCGCGCCCGCGAGTCGATTGCGCGACACGTCGAGGGGCTGCTCGAGTACGTCCGGGCGGGCAGCTATGTTTTCGATTATGGCAACAATCTCCGCGGGGAGGCCTATGAAGCCGGCGTAACGGAGGCCTTCTCATACCCGGGCTTCGTCCCGGCCTATATCCGGCCGCTCTTCTGCCGCGGCATCGGCCCGTTCCGGTGGGCGGTGCTGTCCGGCGACGAAGAGGACATCGCGACGATCGACGCTCGGCTGAAGGAGCTGTTCCCCGACGACGACCTCCTCCAGCGCTGGCTCGAGCTCGCGCCGGAGCGAGTCCATTTCCAGGGCCTGCCCGCGCGGATCTGCTGGCTCGGGCTCGGCGACCGTGCGCGCGCCGGGCTCGCGATCAACGAGCTCGTGCGGACGGGCAAGGTGAAGGCGCCGGTCGTCATCGGCCGCGACCACCTCGATGCGGGCTCCGTCGCTTCGCCCTACCGCGAGACCGAGGCGATGAAGGACGGCTCCGACGCGATCGCCGACTGGCCGATCCTGAACGCGCTCGTCAACGTTGCCGCGGGAGCGACGTGGGTCAGCGTGCATCACGGCGGCGGCGTCGGGATCGGGAACGCGATCCATGCGGGCATGGTCGTCGTCGCCGACGGCACCGACGAGATGGCGGAGCGCCTCGAGCGCGTGCTGACGACCGATCCGGCGATGGGCGTCCTCCGGCACCTGGACGCCGGCTACGAGGATGCGGCCGAGGCCGCCGTGGAGCATGGCCTCGAGCTGCCGATGCCTCCAACGCGCGGCGAGTGAGCTCGGCCGACCCTCCGGCGCGGCTGCTCGTCCGCGACCTCGACCAGGTCGTGACGCCGGCCAGCGCCGAGACGCCGCTTCGGGGCGCCGATCTCGGGCGGGTCGACGTCGTCGAAGGCGCGTTCGTCCTCTGCGAGGAGGGCCGCATCGCCGAAGTGGGGCGGATGGCCGACCTCGGCGTGCTCGACGGAGACGTCGAGGAGCTCGACGGGCGGGGGCTGTGTGCGCTCCCCGGTCTCGTCGACTGCCATACGCATGCGTGTTTCGCGGGCGACCGCGCCGTTGAGTTCGAGCTGCGCGCGCGCGGAGCGAGCTACGAGGAGCTCCATGCGGCCGGCGGCGGAATCCTGTCGACCGTCGAGGCGACTCGAGCGGCCGGCGAGGACGGGCTTCGCGAGGCGGTGCGGCGGCATCGCGAGTGGATGCTCCACGCGGGTACGACGACGTTCGAGGCCAAGTCGGGCTACGGGCTCGACCGCGACACCGAGCTCGCGTCGCTGCTCGCGATCAAAGCCGAGGGCGGCATCCCGACCTGGCTCGGCGCGCACGCGGTTCCGCCCGAGTACGAGGACGCCGACTCGTATCTGGACTTCGCGCTCGCCGAGGTCCTCCCGGAGGCGGCCCAGATCGCCGAGGCGGCCGACGTGTTTCTCGAGCGCGGCGCCTTCGATCGCGACCAGGCCAGGCGCTACCTCGAGGCGTGCCGCGACGCGGGGCTGGCGCTGCGGCTCCACGGCGATCAGTTCTCCGAGCAGGGAGCGATCCCGCTCGCCGTCGAGCTCGGCGCACGCTCCGTCGACCACCTCGAGGCGACCGGCGACGAAGGCGTTCAGAGCGCTCGCGGCGAGCGACGTCGTCGGCGTGCTCCTGCCCGTCGCCGCGCTCGTTCTCGGTCGGCCGATGCCGCCGGCGCGCGCGCTCGTCGATGCCGGCGCCGCGGTTGCGCTCGCAACCGACTTCAACCCCGGGAGCGCCTTCTGCGAGAGCCTGCCCATCGTCATGTCACTCGCCTGCACGCAACTCGGCCTGTCGCCGGGCGAGGCCCTCGGCGCGGTGACCGTCAACGCGGCGCACGTGCTCGGTCGGGCGGACCGGATCGGACGGCTCGCGCCCGGCTACGACGCGGATCTCGTCCTGCTCGCTGCGCCTGACTGGCGACACCTCGCGTACCACGTCGGGGGCGAGGTCGTAAGCGCCGTCGTACGGGCGGGTCGCCTCGAGTGGCAGCGCTAGGCTAGATCTCGTGCCAACCCGCAAACAGCGCCGCCGGCGAGCCAAGGAGCGCCGCCACGACTACGAGTACGTCTACGTCGACGAGGAAGGCCGCGAGGTCGAGGTCGACGAGCCCGAGAAAGGCGCCTCCAAGAGCAAGAACGGAAAGGGACCGATCCGGACGCGCAGCGGCCGCAGAATCGATCCTCCGTCGTGGAACAAGGTCGGAAGGCGCGCGCTCATCTTCGCTCCGCTCATGTTCATCACGATCAGGCTCCTCGAGCACGGCGAGCCGCTCGCGGCGACGGTGTTCCGCACGGCCTTCCTCCTGCTCGTTTTCCTCCCGTTCAGCTACGTGATGGACACGTTCCTCTACCGCTCGTACCAGCGGCGCACGCAGGGCAAGAGCTAGAGCGCGGTATCGCCGCGGTAGTGGCCCTCGCCGGGCCACGGCGACAGCATCAACAGGATCTTCGCTCCGGAGTCGCTCCCCACGACGCGTCGCTCGTCGGGATCGAAGGCGACCATCGTGCCGGCACCGGCGTCGAGCGTCTCACCGGCGGACTCGATCTGCGCCGTGCCGTCGACGACGACGAGGAACGCATGCTCCTTGACCTGGTGATCGCCGAGCTTCTGCCCGGGCAGCAACCCGATCAGGACGGCGCGGCCCTCGTCGGAGGAATGCAGAACGACGGGCGATCGACTTCCGTCCGGTGTCTCGATCTCCGGCAGTCGCCAGCTGCGCACGAAACGATCCTAACCGGCTTCCGAACCGGGTTGGAGCCACGGTTAGACTCGCCGTCATGAGCCTCCTCGTCGAAAGGCACGAGCTCGGCCCGGTCGGGACGAACTGCTACGTCGTGCGTCTGGACGCAGCCGCGGAGGCGGTCGTCGTCGATCCGGGCGCGGACGTCGCCGAGCTCCCTCAGGCCTGCGCGGGGATTCTGATCACGCACTCGCACTGGGATCACCTCGGCGGCGTCGCCACCTACGCCGCGCGCACCGGAGCGAGCGTCTACATGCCGCGCCTCGAGGCGCCGGTTCTCGCGCAGCCGCAGAACTGGTTTCCAGAGATCCCGCTCCAGCCCTACGCGGCGGACGTCCTGCTCGACGGCGGCGAGACGCATCGAGCTCGCAGGGATCTCGTTCGAGACGCTCAACGTCCCCGGGCACTCACCCGGTCACGTCGCCTACTACGCGGACGGCGCGCTCTTTTCCGGCGACGTGCTCTTCGCCGGCTCGGTCGGGCGGACCGACATCCCGTACGGGGACTGGGGCACGCTCGTCGAGTCGATCCGCAGCCTGATCGAGCGCTTCCCGCCCGAGACCGTCGTCTATTCGGGCCACGGTCCCGAGACGACCCTCGGTGCCGAGCTCGAGCGCAACCCGTTCCTGGACGAGCTCCGCGTCTCGTGAAATTCGAGGCGCCGAGAGGCACACAGGACGTCCTGCCTGCGCAGCAGCCGCTGTGGGAGCGGGTGATGCGCGAGACCGAGGACGTCTGCGCCGCGTACGGCTACCGGCGGATCACGACACCGCTCTTCGAGGACACGGAGCTCTTCACGCGCACCTCCGGAGAGGGCTCGGACGTCGTCCAGAAGGAGATGTACACGTTCACGGACCGTGGCGACCGGTCTCTGACGCTGCGTCCCGAGGGAACCGCGTCCGTGGCGCGCGCGTACGTCGAGCACGGCCTCTTTCGGGAAGCCGCAGCCGGTGAAGACGTACCTGATCGGCCCGATGTACAGGTACTCCGCGCCGCAGCGCGGGAAGTTTCGGGAGTTCTGGCAGCTCAACGTCGAGGCGATGGGCTCCGACGATCCTGCGCTCGACGCTGAGGTGATCCAGCTCTACGCGGAGCTGCTGCGGACGGCTCGGGATCGAGGGGTGGTGGCTCGAGCTGAACTCGATCGGGGACCGGAACTGCCGGCCCGCGTACCTCGAACAGCTGAACGAGTGGCTCGACCAGCACGCAGACGAGCTCGACGAGGACACGCTCGCGAAGCGGAAGACGAGCCCGTTGCGCGTCTTCGACAACCTGCCGCAGAAGCCCGAAGCGGTCCAGCAGGCGCTCGCGGGAGCGCCGAAGATCGGCGAGTCGCTCTGCGCCGAGTGCCAGGCCCACTTCGACGCAGTCTCGGAGCTTCCTCGACGCGTGCGGGGTCGAGTACCGGCTCGTGCCGACGCTCGTCCGCGGGCTCGACTACTACACGCGAACGACCTTCGAGTTCATGGCGAGCGCGCTCGGCGCGGCGCTGTCACTCGCCGGCGGAGGGCGCTACGACTACCTGATCGAGGAGATCGGCGGTCCGCCGACGCCCGGGGTCGGGATCGCGAGCGGCATCGAGCGCCTCGTCCTGTCGCTCGCCGAGCAGGGCGCCGAGCCTGCGCAGCCAGAGGTCGACGTGTTCTTCGCGGTCGAGGACGACGGGGTGCGGTCGACGGTGCTCGCGTCGATGGCGGAGCTCCGCAGGGCCGGACGCGCGGCTGAGACCGACTACGCGGGCCGGTCGCTCAAGGGCCAGCTCACACAGGCCGGCCGCGTTGGCGCGAGGGCGACCGTGATCGTGCGCTCCGACGGCGCGACGCTGCGCCGCCCGCAGGAGAAGGACATCGAGTTCCCGTCGCTCGCCGAGGCGGTGGAGTCGCTGTGAGCTGGCGCGACCTCGGCGCGGGCGAGCTGAACCGCGACCTCGTGGGCGAACGGCGCACGCTCGCGGGCTGGGTGGCGCGCCGCCGCGACCACGGCGGGCTCGTGTTCGTCGACCTGCGCGACTCGACGGGCGTCGGCCAGCTCGTCGTCAACCCCGAGCGCTCGCCCGAGGCGGCCAGGGCGGCCCACGACATCCGCAACGAGTTCGTCCTCCGCGCAACCGGCGAGGTGACGGCGCGCTCGCCGGAGAACGTGAATCCGAACATCCCGACAGGCGAGGTCGAGCTCCAGGTCGACGAGCTGGAAGTGGTCTCGACGAGCCCGCCGCTCCCGTTCCAGCTCGACGAGGAGAACGTCGACGAGACGCTCCGCATCCGGTACCGCTGGCTCGACCTGCGGCGCGAGCGGCTGCAGCGGAACCTCCGCCTCCGCGCGCAGATGGTCTCGATCATCCGGCGCGTCATGGAAGGGGCCGGCTTCCTCGACATCGAGACGCCCATCCTCTTCAAGCCGACACCCGAAGGCGCCCGCGACTTCCTCGTTCCGTCGCGGCTCCAGAAGGGCAAGTTCTTCGCGCTCCCGCAGTCGCCGCAGATCCTGAAGCAGCTGCTCGTGATCGCCGGCTTCGAGCGCTACTACCAGATCGCCCGCTGCTTCAGAGACGAGGACCTGCGCGCGGATCGGTTCAACGAGCTGACGCAGCTCGACGTCGAAATGGCCTTCCCGGACGTCGAGTTCATCATGGCCCTCATGGAGGAGATGGTGCAGGCGATCTGGCGGGAGACGATCGAGGTCGAGCTCGAGATCCCGTTCGCGCGGCTGACCTACGCCGACGCGATGCTCCGCTACGGGACGGACAAGCCCGACCTGCGCTTCGAGCTCGAGATCGAGGATGCGACCGAGCTCACGCGAAGCTCGCAGTTCAAGGTCTTCGCCGACGCGGCGGCGGTTCGCTACCTGACGGTTCCACAGGAGTACTCGCGGGCCGACCTCGAACGGCTCGAGGAGTTCGCGAAGGAGTGGGGCGCGAAGGGGCTGGCGTACATCGTCTACGGCGAGGACGGCGAGGCGCGTTCGCCGATCGCGAAGTTCCTGTCCGAGGACGAGCTCGCGGCGTTCCGTGCCGAGCCGGGTTCGACGGTGCTCTTCGGGGCCGACGAGCCCGACCAGGTCGCGCGCGTGCTCGGAGCGCTCCGCGTCGCGCCTCGGGCACGAGCTGGGGCTCATCGACGAGGAGGCGTTTCGCTGGGTCTGGGTAACGGACTTCCCGATGTTCCATTGGTCGGAGGAGGAGAACGGCTGGGCCGCGGCGCATCACCCGTTCACCCGGCCCGCGCCCGGGTCGGAGCCGATGCTCGAGAAAGATCCCGGCCGTGCGCTCGCGGTCGCCTACGACCTCATCGCCAACGGCGAGGAGCTCGGCGGTGGGTCGCTCAGGATCCACGAGTCGGAGCTCCAGGCGAAGGTCTTCGACATCCTGCGCATCTCGCCCGAGGAGCAGAAGGCTCGCTTCGGCTTCCTGCTCGACGCGCTGAACATGGGCGCGCCGCCCCACGGCGGCATCGCCTTCGGCATCGACCGGCTGGTGATGGTGCTTGCCCGCGAGCCGAACCTGAGGGACACGGTCGCGTTCCCGAAGAACCAGGCCGGGTTCGATCCGATGAGCGGCGCTCCGAGCGAGGTCACGACCGACCAGCTCGACGAGCTCGGGATGCAGCTGAAGCCGGAGACGAAACCGACCGCCGAGGATTAGTCTTCCGACGATGCCGACGGCAGCTGGGCCGAGATTCGTGCTCGAAGCGGGGTTTCTCGTCTTGCTTGCCGCCGTCGTCGGGCTCGCCGATCTCGATCCGCTGCTGATCGTGCTCGTGATGCTCGTCGGCTGGATCCTCGTCTCGCTGATCGAGTACTTCGCGTGGCGGCAGTCTGAGTCGGCCATGATGCGCGGCTTCGAGCCGGCGCTTGCCGGCATCGAGCGTGAGTGAAATGGCCGCCGGCGAGGCGCCGCCTCCGCCGCCGCCACCATCACCTCCACCGACTCCGGCGCCCGGACGAAGACACGGTCGTCGAGCCCCCGACTGCCGAGGAGGAGCACGTGGAGGAGCCAAGAGAGGAGGCTCCCGCCGAGGAGACTCCTGCTCCCGAAGAGCCTGGTGCTCCGCCTGAAGACTCGGAGGCGATCGCGTTCGCCGCTGCGGAGGAGAGACGCATCGCGCATCATCTCGAGCCGCTGAAGCCTCGGCCGCGTCGCCGCTGGCTCTTCTTCGGTCGCCATGGCCGGCGAGAGGAGCCGGCCGAGGACGACAATGAAGCGTGAGGCTCACTTCCGCGAGTGCACAACGGGTGATCGCCGTGGCGGCCGGCTTGCTGCTCGCGGCCCTGGTCGGGCTCGCCGTCGCCTCGCACTTCCGCGACTCGCCGTCGGGCACCGAAGCTCCCGGCGCGGGTCGGTAACTGGTACCAGGCTCGAGCCGCGCCGCTGAGAGCCGACCTCGAGGGCACGACCACGGCCTGCGGCGTCGAGCTCGGCCGCCAGACGATGGGCCTGGCCGATCCCGTGCTCCCGTGCGGCGCCAAGATCTACGTGGGCTACGGCGACGAGGACGTTCTGACGCAGGTGATCGCCACCGGGCCGGGCCCGGCCGGAACGCGCTTCGGGCTGTCGCCGGCCCTCGCACAGAGCCTCGGGATCGAACGGCCCGTGACGGTTCGCTGGAGCTACGCGCGCTAGTTCGTATAGTGGGGGACGTGCTCGACTCTGTGCGTGGCCTCGTCGCAATAGTTGAACCAACATCACTGCACAGGGAGCCCGAGTCCGACTAGGCGTTCGCCTGGGAGGCAGGGCACCCACCTGGCTCGTCCAGGTTCGCAACGCGGCGGGGCATCATCGGCAGGGTGGGGCACTAACCCTGCTCGGCTAGCCTGACTTCGATGATCGAAGTGGCCGGAGACGCAACTCGCGGAGACGACTGGGCAATGGTTCGCCTCGTCCTCGACGGCGAGCGCGATCGTCGACGCGGACGCGGACGGGCTGGAGGCCTCGCTCGTCGGCCTGACGCTGCTCGAGGCGGCCGCCGTGCCCGGCGAGCGACTCGTCGTCGACGCGCTCGCGAACGCGATCGGGCCGGTCTTCAGCGCCGACGCCGACCCCGCACGGATCGCCGTCGCGATGAGCGGGGGCGTCGACAGCGCCGTGGCTCTGTTGCGGGCCGGCCCCGCCGCGATCGGGGTCACGCTCCGGCTCTGGATCGATCCCGAGGCGCCCGCCTCGGAGCGGGCCTGCTGCTCTCCCGAGGCCGTGATTGCCGCGCGGGAGACGTGTCACCGACTCGGTCTCCCGCACGTGACGCTCGACGCTCGCGAAGCGTTCCGCGCCGCGATCGTGCAGCCGTTCGTGGACGCCTATGCGCGCGGGGAGACGCCGAATCCGTGCACGCGCTGCAACGGGAGCTTTCGGTTCGCGCAGCTGCTCGCGTTCGCGCGCCGTGCGGGTGCGGCGCGGCTGGCGACCGGCCACTACGCGCGGATCGTCGAGCATCGGCGGCCGCTCGCTTCTTGCCCGCGCCGTCGATCCGCAGAAGGACCAGTCCTACATGCTCGCCCGGCTCGATCCGCGTCACCTCGAGCGGATCTGGTTCCCACTGGGCGAGCAGACGAAGGAGGAGACGCGCGCCGAGGCAGAGCGTGCCGGGCTGGCGGTCGCACGCCGCGCCGAGAGCCAGGAGGCGTGCTTCCTCGGCGGCGGTGACTACCGCGACTTCCTCGAGCGGCACGGCCTGAACGGCCCGCGAGGGGCGGGTCGTCGACGAGACGCGGAGCGTCGGTCGGCACCCACCAGGGCTTCTGGCGCTTCACCCCGGGGCAGCGGCGCGGGCTCGGCGTCTCGACGGGCCGGCCGGCCTATGCGGTCGGGAGCGATCCGGCGACGAACACCGTCGTCGTCGGTCCCCGAGCCTCGCTCGCGCGCCGCGAGGTGACGCGCGTCCGGACGCCTGTTCGCCTCGGTCACGCGGAGCGACGCGAAGCTCCGCTACCGGTCGCCGGCCGTCGCGGCCGACGTCGAGACGACCGCCGACGGGTTCCGCCTCCGGCTCGACGAGCCCGCCTTCGGCGTCGCCGCGGGCCAGACGGCGGTTCTCTACGAAGGTGACGTTGTCGTCGGTGCGGGGCATATCACGGGAAGCGCTCCGTGACGCCGCCTGACGAGATCACCCTCACCATCCCGCGCGACCGTGCGCTGTACGGCGTCGCCGATCTCGTGCTGGGCGGGCTCGGCATCCGGCTCAACCTGACGATCGAGCATCTCGAGGACCTGCAGCTCGCGCTCGAGACTGCACTCGACCGGGTCCGGGCCGACCCGGTGACGGTCACGCTGCGCGTGAACGGACGGCGAGATCGAGGCGCTCGTCGGGCCGATGAGACGACGGCGTCCGAGCCGAGCTCGCCGCGGACGGAGGAGATGAGGTCGGCCTGCGCCGGATCCTCGACGCGCTCGTCGATCGTGTCGAGCTCGAGGCGGAGGACGGCGGCGACTGGTTGAAGATGACGAAGGCGGCGGGTAGGACGGAGGCGTGACCGACGTCGACGACCGAGCGCTCCTGCGCCGCTACCACGAGGACGGCGACCTCGCAGCTCGCGATCAGCTGATCGAGCGGTACATGTCGCTCGTGCGCTCGCTCGCCCGGCGCTACGCGTACCGCGGCGAACAGCTCGACGACCTCGTCCAGATCGGCGCGATCGGGCTGATCAAGGCGATCGACCGGTTCGACGTCGACCGCGGCGTCGAGCTGACCACGTACGCGACGCCGAACATCATCGGCGAGATCAAGCGGCATTTCCGCGACAAGGGCTGGTCGGTGCGCGTGCCCCGCGGGCTCCAGGAGCTGAACGTCAAGCTGTCGAAGCTGATCGAGGAGCAGACGGTCGAGCTCGGGCGCTCGCCGACGATCCCCGAGCTCGCCAAGGCTGCCGGGGCCGAGGAGGAGCTCGTCGTCGAGGCGATCGAGAGCGGGCGCGCCTACAGCGCGGTCTCGCTGTCGACCGGTGGCGGACAGGACGACGAGGGGGAGCTCGACCCGCTGGAGTCGCTCGGAGCCGAAGAGCCGGAATACGAGGTGTCGGAGGATCGCGCGATGCTCGCGCCGGGATTCCAGGCGCTGGACGAGCGCGAGCGGCTCATCATCCACCTGCGCTTCTTCAAAGGGCTGACCCAGTCGCAGATCGCGCAGCAAGTCGGGATCTCGCAGATGCACGTGTCACGACTGATTCGCCGCGCCCTCGAGCGGATCCGAGAGGAGATCGGGGACGTGGATGGCGAGGAGCCGGCGCCCAGGAAGCGCGCCGCCGGCTGAGCGGCGCCTTTAGGTAAGGCACCGTCCACCTCCTCCCCGCTGCGATCGTAATTCCGAAAGTCGCACACGTGTGAGACACGAGTGCGCCAAAAGTGCGACTCGTACAATCACTCGCATGCGCACGAGCGCCGAGCTCCGAGAGGGCTTCCTCTCGTTCTTCGAGTCGAAGGGCCACAAGCGGCACCCGTCCGGCTCGCTCGTCCCGCCCGACTGGGACCGCTCGACGCTGCTCAACAGCGCGGGCATGCAGCCGCTGATGCCGTACTTCCTCGGCCGCGAGACGCCCCCGGCTCCGCTCCTGACGACCGTCCAAAAGGTCTTCCGCACCCCGGATATCGACGAGGTCGGGCTCGACACGTTCCACCTGACCTTCTTCGAGATGCTCGGCAACTTCTCGTTCGGTCAGTACTTCAAGGACGGCGCGATCGACCTCGCATGGGAGTTCGTCTTCGATCACATGAAGGTCGATCCCGACAAGTTCTGGGTCACCGTGTTCGCCGGCGATCCGGAGCTCGGGCTCGGCGAGGACGAGGAGGCGGTCCGTCTATGGGAGGCGAAAGGCTTGCCGCCGGAGCGCATCATCCGGCTCGACCGCTCGCACAACTTCTGGTCGGTCGGCGGCCCAGGCCCCTGCGGGCCGGACACCGAGCTCTTCTACGACCGCGGCGAGGAGATCGGGTGCGGCCGCCCGACCTGTGCGCCAGGCTGCGAGTGCGAACGCTTCCTCGAGTTCTGGAACCTCGTCTTCATGGAGTACGAGCTGCACGAGGACGGCTCGGTCACGCCGCTTCCGAAGCAGAACGTCGACACCGGCATGGGCCTCGAGCGGGCCGCGACGATCCTGCAGGGGGTGATCGCGACCTACGACACCGACGGCTACCAGGAGATCATGAACTGGATCGCCGAGGAGAGCGGCGTCGCGTACGGCGACTCGGAGGCCGCGACCAAGGCGCACCGGATCCTCGCCGACCACGGCCGCGGGATGACGTTCCTCGTCGGCGACGGCGTCATGCCGTCGAACGAGGGCCGCGGCTACGTGCTGCGCCGCATCATCCGGCAGGGCCGTCCAGCAGGCGCGAACGATCGGCCTCTCCGACCTCTGGCGGATCACCGACATCGTCGTCGACCAGATGGGCGACTGGTACCCGGAGCTCGTCGAGAACCGCGCGCTGATCAGCGACACGATCAAGGCCGAGGAGGAGCGCTTCTCGCAGACACTCGAGCGCGGGCTCAAGGTGTTCGAGGAGATCGCCGCGCGCGGGGCGATCAGCGGCGACGACGCGTTCACGCTCGCGGCGACGTACGGCTTCCCGGTCGAGCTGACGCGCGAGCTGGCGGTCGACCGCGGGCTCGAGGTCGACGAGGAGGAGTTCTCGCGCCGCATGGGCGAGCACCGCGAGATCTCGCGTTCGAGCGAGGCCCGTGCCGTCGGCGACATCGGCGGGCCGCCGGCGGACTTCGTCGGCTACGAGAAGACCGAGACGCTCACGGCGATCTCTGCCTACAAGGAGCTCGACGAGCGAACGTTCCAGGCGAAGCTCTTCGAATCGCCGTTCTACGCCGAAGGCGGAGGCCAGGTCACAGACCAGGGCTTCATCGAGCACGAGGAGACGGGGGCGCGCGCGGTGCTGCGGGCTGCGGACCGGCTCGGCGACGACCAGGTGCTCATCTTCGAGGGCGAGGGCTTCGCCGAGGGCGACCGGGTTCGCGCGGTCGTCGATTGGGGAGCGCGTTTCCCGACGATGGCGAACCACACGGCGACGCACCTCCTGCACAAGGCGCTCCAGGACGTGCTCGGCGACCACGTGCGCCAGGCCGGCTCCGCGGTCCGGCCGGACAAGCTGCGGTTCGACTTCACGCATGGCCAGGCGATGTCTGCGGACGAGCGCAAGCAGGTCGAGCGCATCGTCAACGAGAAGGTCTTCGAGAACCTGCCCGTGCACACGTTCGTGACGCCGATCGACGAGGCGAAGAAGCTCGGCGCGATGATGCTCTTCGGCGAGAAGTACGGCGACGAGGTGCGCGTCGTCGAGATCCCGGGCTTCTCACGCGAGCTCTGCGGAGGCACTCACGTCCGGTGGACGGCCGAAATCGGGCCGTTCGTGATCACCTCGGAGAGCTCGGTCGGATCGGGCGCGCGCAGGATCGAGGCGCTGACCGCCGGCGAGGCCTACGCGTTTCTCCACGGGAAGGCACTCGAAGCGGAGGAGCTGCGCGCCGAGACGGAGAAGCTGCGCAAGCAAGGCCCGAAGGAGGCCAAGACCGCGAGCGCCGCAGACGTGACCGTGCTCGACGAGTCGAACGGGATCGTCACCGCCGCAGGTGCGGTCACTGAAGGGATCCGAGCTGCGAGACCTCTCCGACCAGCTCCGGCAATCGAGGCAGGCGGACGCTGTGCTGCTCGGCTCGGTCGACGACGGCCGCGCGTATCTCGTCGTGAACATCGACGCCTCGAAGGTCGAGCAGGGCGCGGACGCGGTCGCGATCGTCAAGGAGGCGGCGAAGAAGATCGGCGGCGGGGGCGGGGGGCGCCCGAACCTCGCCGAAGCGGGCGGCAAGAACCCGGACGGGCTCGCGGAGGCCTACGAGATCGGAAGGAGCGAGCTGGCGTCCACGCTCGGGTCGTGAAGGTGCTGGCTCTCGACTACGGCTCCGCGCGCACGGGAGTGGCGGTCTCGGATCCCACGGGCACGGTGGCGCGTCCAGTGGGCGTCGTCGAAGGGGCCGGGAGTGACGACGGTCTCGCGCGGCTCGCCGAGCTCGTTCGCGAGCACGAGGCGGAACGCGTCGTCGTCGGCAAGCCGCTGACGATGCGCGGTGAGGCCGGGGAGCAGGCGGCCGAGACGGAGCAGTTCGTCTCACGCCTCCGCGAAACTCTGAGCGTGCCCGTGGAGAGCTTCGACGAACGATTCACGACTGACCTCGCCGAGCAGAGCGGTGGAACGCATCCCGAAGACGCCCGAGCCGCGGCCCACCTGTTGTCGAGCTACCTGACGTGGTCGAGCAGCACGCGCCAGTAACGCCGGCGCCCGCGCCGCCGGAACGCCCGCCCAGGCCGTCGCGCGGCCGGATCGTGGCGAGGCGGACTCGTTGCGCTCGTCCTGCTGGCCGCGGTCCTCGCGTTCGTCGGGCTGGTCGGCTTCGCAATCGCCGGCGCGATCCGCGACAGCGACAAGGCGAAACCGAAACCGACACCGGTCGTCGCCCCGCCGACGCTGAAGATCATCTTCCCCGAAGGCTTCACGCGCGCCCAGATGGCGGAGCGGATCAAGGCCGTGAACCAGATCGCGCGTAGCAAGCGGAAGATCAACCCGAAGCTCTCGCCCAGGGCCTACCTCGCAGCCACGGCGAGCTCGAAGATTCCCGGCCGGTTCGCCGGCGACCACAAGCGGCGCCAGCTCGAGGGCTTCCTCTTCCCGTCGACGTACGACTTCGTGCAGAAGACGACCTCGCGCCAGCTGGTGAACAGGCAGCTCCAGGCCTTCCAGGAGAACTGGGGCCAGGTCGACCTCTCCTACGCGAAGTCGAAGAACCTGACGCCGTACGACGTCCTGATCATCGCGTCGATCATCGAGAAGGAAGTGATCGCGCCCGAGGAGCGACCGCTCGTCGCGGCGGTCATCTACAACCGGCTCCACGAGGGATGAACCTCGGAATCGACGCGACGACGCGCTACGGGCTACACGTCCCCGGGACCGAGCCGCTCCTCGAGTCGCAGCTGAACAGCACGAACCCGTACAACACGCGCAATCCGAACATCAAGGGGCTGCCGCCGACGCCGATCGCGAACCCCGGGCTCGCTTCGATGCAGGCGGCCGCGCACCCGGCGAAGGTCGACTACCTGTACTTCGTTCGCAAGCCCGACCACGTGCATCACTTCTTCACGGCCAGTGACGCCGAGTTCCAGGCGTACGCGGACGCCCACGGCTTCGGGTGATCACGGGAACGACCCGGCTGGTCGCCCTGCTCGGGCATCCCGTCTCGGCCTCGTTGTCGCCGGAGATGCAGAACGTCGCCTTCACCGAGCGCGAGCTCGACTGGGCCTACGTCGCGTGTGACGTTGCTCCCGAGCTGTTCGAGACTCGCGGTGCGTGGGCTCGCCGCGGCCGGGTTCGCCGGCGCGAACGTGACGACGCCGCACAAGGAGGCGGCCGCATCGCTGGCGGAGACGGAGCTCGCGTCGGTGAACACGCTCGTCTTCGAGGACGGACGGATCCTGGGGCACTCGACCGATGCCGCGGTGCTCGCCGGGATCACGGCGGAGCGGCCGGCGATCCTCGGCGCCGGGGGCGCTGCGCTCGCCTTTCGCGCGGCGCTGCCCGACGCACGAGTGTTCGCGCGCAAAGGCGGACTGGCCGCCCGACATCCACGACGCGGACCTGATCGTGAACGCGACCTCCGAGCGAGACGACGTGCTCGTCGAGCTGGTCGAGGGACAGACCCTCGTCGACCTTCCCTATCCGGAGACGGCGACCGCGGTCGCGGCGCTGGCGGCGGGGGCCGAGGTGATCAACGGCCTGGAGGTGCTCGTCGCGCAGGGCGCCGCGTCCTTCCAGCTCTGGACCGGAATTCCGGCGCCGGTCGAGATGATGCGAGGAGCCGTAGGCTTGTCCTCGTGACGCTTCGGCTGGCAACAGCGGGCGAGTCGCACGGCCCGGCGCTCGTCGGGATCCTCAGCGGCTTGCCGGCCGGGCTCGAGCTCGACCGCGACGCGATCGACGCGGATCTCGCCCGCCGCCAGCAGGGGTACGGACGAAGTCCTCGGCAGAAGCTCGAGCAGGACCGCATCGAGGTGATCGCCGGCCTGCGCCACGGCCGCACGCTCGGCACGCCGCTCGCGTTCCTCGTTCGGAACCGCGACCACGCGAACTGGGAGTGGGGGATGAGCCCGTGGCCGCCCGAGGGCGAGGCGTCCGGAAAGGGGACGAAGCCGGTGACGCTGCCTCGCCCCGGGCACGCCGATCTGGCGGGGACGCTCAAGTACGGGCTGGACGACGCGCGGAACGCGCTCGAGCGGGCCAGTGCGCGGCAGACGGCGATCACGGTCGCGGCCGGTGCGGTCGCGAAGGCTCTGCTCGCGCAGATCGGGATCGAGGTCGCCGGCACGATGCTCGAAATGGGAGACGTCGATGCGGCGAAAGCGGAGCGCGACACGGTCGGCGGCGTCGTCGAGGTTCGCGCGCGCGGCGTGCCGCCGGGCCTCGGCTCGTACGCGTCGAAGGAGGACCGGCTCGACTCTCGGCTCGCCGCAGCGCTGATGGGCATCCAGGCCGTGAAGGGAGTCGAGATCGGCGACGGCTTCGCCCTGGCCGGCGAACGCGGCTCGGCCGCTCACGACGAGATCTTCCGCGACGACCGGGGCTATTACCGCGAGACGAACCGGGCGGGCGGCCTCGAGGGCGGCGTCTCGAACGGCGAGGAGATCGTCGTCCGCGCCGCGATGAAACCGCTGCCGACGCTCATGCGCCCGCTGCGCTCCGCCGACCTCGAGACCGGCGAGGCCGCCGAGGCGCTCGTCGAGCGCAGCGACGTGGCCGCGGTCGAGGCGCTCTCGGTCGTCGCCGAAGCGTCGGTCGCCTTCGAGCTCGCCCGCGCGGCCCGCGAGAAGTTCGGCGGCGACGCGATCGGAGACTTCGTCGCAGCACACGGCGCCTACCTCGAGCGCATCCCGTGGTCGGCGCGGTAGACAAGCACCTCGCGCTCATCGGCTTCATGGGCGCGGGGAAGACGACGCTCGGCCGCGAGCTCGCGCGCCTCACGCACCGTCCGTTCGTCGACACCGACGAGGAGATCGAAAAGCGCTTCGGCCCGATCGGCGAGCTCTTCGAGCGCGGCGAGCCCGAGTTCCGCCGGATCGAGGAGCAGGTCGTCGCGGAGGCGCTCGCAGGCCCGACGGCCGTAATAGCGCTCGGCGGCGGTGCAGTTCTTTCGGAGGCGACGCGGGCGCTCCTAGCCGCCAGAGCGTTTGTCGTCCGCGTCTGGGTAGACCCGAACATCGCCTGGGAGCGAGTGCGGGACTCAGGCCGTCCGCTCGCGCGTGACTACGAACAGTTCATCGACCTCTGGGGCCAGCGGCTCGATGTCTACGAGTCTGTCGAGGACGCGGTCGGCGACAGCACCGAGACGTTGCTCCTGTCGGCACTGCGCATCGACGTTCGCACGACCCCAGAGGGACAGCGGTGGACGTTCGGAACGCCCCGGCCGTTCTTGACGGCGGCGGTCGTTGCCGACGAGCGCGTCCTCGAGCTCCACGAGTACTTCCTCGTCGATGGGAGCACGATTCATCCGATACCGAGCGGCGAAGGGGCGAAGGCGCTGTCGGTTCTGCAACGGCTGTGGAGCGAGCTCGACATCGGGCGGGACGGTTGGATCATGGGGATCGGCGGCGGCGCGACTACCGATCTTGCGGGCTTCCTGGCTGCGACCTATCTGCGCGGGGTGCGCTGGACGGCTGTCCCTACGACCCTCGTCGGGATGGTCGACGCGTCGATCGGCGGGAAGACCGGGATCAACACCGATGATGGAAAGAACCTCGTGGGCGCTTTCCACTTCCCGCAGCACGTCTGGATCGATCCGTCCTTGCTCGACACGCTTCCCGCGGTAGAACGTAAGGCCGGGATGGCCGAGGTGGTCAAGACCGGCCTCCTTGCCGGCGAGGAGCTCTGGTCGCTTCCCGACGAGGAGATGATCCGCGCCTGCGCTGCGTTCAAGGCCGCGGTGGTCCTCTCCGATCCGTACGAGCGCGAGGGGCGGCGGGCGATCCTCAACCTCGGCCACACGTTCGCGCACGCGCTCGAGGCGGGCTCCGGCTACGCGCTGCAGGCACGGCGACGCGGTCGCACTCGGCCTGCTCGCAGCCCTCCGCCTCTCGGGTCGGCCGACGGACGTCGTGGAGGAGGTTCTGGCACCCGAGCCCGTCCCGGTCGACCGCGAGCGCGCCTGGGATGCGCTTCTCCGCGACAAGAAGGGCGCGTTCAACCTCGTCCTGCTCGGTGAAGACGGAGGCTTCGTGACCGCGGTGCCCGAGGTAGACGTGCGGCGCGCTCTCGACGAGCTGATCGCCGACTAGGCTGCCGCCGATGCGCGTGGACGTCCTGAACGGCGTGAACTTCGACATCCTCGAACGGCGCGACCCCGCGATCTACGGCGGCCTCTCGCTGCACGAGCTCGAGCAGCGCATCGAGGCGTGGGCCGACGAGCTCGGCCACACCGTCCGCTGCCGCCAGACGAACAACGAGGGCGAGTACGTGAAGTTCTGCCACGACTCGCTCGACTGGGCCGAGGGCGTGATCGTCAACCCGGGCGCCTGGAGCCACTACAGCTACGCGATCCACGACGCGCTCGAGCTCTACTCAGGGCCGATCGTCGAGGTGCATCTCTCGAACCCGGAGGAGCGCCCCGAGGAGTGGCGTCACGTCTCGGTCATCGCGCCGCTCGCGGCGAAGCGGATCCTCGGCCACGGGCCGGACGGGTACCGCGAAGCGCTCGAATTCCTCGGCGGCGCCCAGTGAACGGCCGCATCGACAGGCTCCGCGAGCGCCTCGAAGAGCCGCTCCTCGTCTCGAACCCCGCGAACGTCCGCTACCTGTGCGGCCTCGCGAGCTCGAACGCGGCGCTCTTCGTCGAGCCCGAGCGAGTCCGCCTCTTCACCGACTTCCGGTACGCGGAGACGGCCCGCGCGATCGACGGCTTCGAGTTCGTCGACGCGAAGCGCGACCTGTTCCAGACGCTGTCGGAGCAGCTCTCCGGGAAGATCGGGTTCGAGGCGACCTCGCTCAGCTTCGAGCATTACTCGCGTCTCCACGCCGGCGGGATCGAGCCCGTTCCGCGCTACGGCCTCGTCGAGGAGCTGCGCGCGGTCAAGGACGAGGACGAGCTCGACGCGATCCGGCGGGCGGCGGAGATCGCCAACATCGCGTTCGAGCGCTTCGCGGACGAGGGCGACGTCGTCGGCCGCACCGAGCGCGAGCTCGCCTGGCGCTTCGAGCAGTTCCTGCACGACGCGAACGCGGAGGGCGTCTCGTTTCCCGTGACGATGGCGTCGGGCCCGAACGCGGCCAAGCCGCACACGGAGCTCAGCGATCGCCGCATCGAGGCCGGCGAGACGCTGCTCGTCGACGCGGGCTGCATCGTCGACGGCTACTGCTCCGACTGCACGCGGACTTTCGCCACCGGAAGCCTCCCGGACGAGCTGAAGCGCGCGTACGAGGTGTGTCTCGACGCCCAGCTCACCGCGCTCGAGGCGGTTCGCCCCGGCGCATCAGGGCCTGGAGTCGACTCTGCCGCGCGCGACCGGATCACCGCGGCGGGGTACGGCGAGGCATTCGGCCACGGCCTGGGACACGGCATCGGCCTCGTCGTCCACGAGGATCCGCGCCTCGCGCAGGAGTCTCGGAGCGTCCTCGAAGCCGGCAATGTCGTCACCGTCGAGCCGGGCATCTACCTGTCCGGTCTGGGCGGGATCCGGATCGAGGATCTCGTCATCGTCACGGACGCCGAGCCGGAAGTGCTGACGACGTTCCCGAAGGAGCTGCGAACTCTCGACTAGATTGTTGCCGTGGCCGAGACGATCAACACGAACCAGTTCAAGAACGGCATGCACATCGAGATCGACGGCGGCGTCTGGCGCATCGTCGACTTTCAGCACGTGAAGCCCGGCAAGGGCGGCGCGTTCGTGCGCACGAAGGTCAAGAACCTCGACAGCGGAGCCGTTGTCGATCGCACGTTCCGTGCCGGCGAGAAGTTCCAGCGCATGCACACCGAGGTCAAGAGCGCGCAGTACCTCTACGACTCGGGTGACGACGTCGTCTTCATGGAGGACGAGACGTACGAGCAGTTCTCGCTGCCGCGGACGTCGCTGGCCGACGAGCTCGCGTTCATCCCGCCGTCGACGCAGGTGCAGGTGCTGACCGTGGACGGCAAGCCGTCGGGCCTGCAGCTTCCGTCGTCGATCGAGCTGACCGTGGCCGAGACCGAGCCGGGCGTGAAGGGCGACACCGTCTCGAACGTGACGAAGCCCGCGAAGCTCGAGACGGGCGCGACCGTTCAGGTACCGCTCTTCGTGAACACGGGCGACCGGATCAAGGTCGACCCAAGAGAAGGCCGCTATATCTCCCGAGCCTAGGTAGCGCGTTACCCTCTCCGGGTGCCCGCGCTCGTCGACACGACGATTCGCCTGCTCAGCCAGGAGCCCCTGGCCGGGCGGATGCCGACCGCCGATCTGCTCAGGCTCGCCGAGCTGCTCGACGGTGCCGGGTTCGCGTACCTCGAGGTCTCTGGCGGCGGGGTCTTCGACACGGCCGTGCGCCGCGGGGTCGAGAGCCCGTGGGAGCGGATTCGTGCGCTCAAGGCGAGGACCAAGACGCCGCTCGGCATGGCGCTCCGTGGGCGATTTCTCGTCGGCTCCCGTCCTGTGGGCGGTGACTTCGCGCGCCGATTCGTCGCGAGCGCGGCCGAGAGCGGGATCGACGTCTTCCGGCTCGAGGATCCGCTGAACGACGTCGAGAACCTCCGCGAGGCGGGCGAGGCGATCGTGGCCGCCGAGCGCGAGTTCGACGCGGGCCTCATCTACAGCCCCGGCCGAGGCGGAGAGACGAAGCCGCTCGTCGAGCAAGCGAAGAAACTGCCCGAACTCGGAGCGGCCCGAGTGCTCCTGCACGACCCCTCGGGCGCGCTCGAGCCGCATCGGGCGAACGAGCTGGTCGCAGCGCTCGCCGAAGGCAGCGGCCTTCCGGTGGGCCTCTATTGCCAGGGCGCAGCCGGGAGCGGTCTCGCGGCGGCGCTCGAAGCCGCGCGAGTAGGAGCAGACCTCGTCGCCTGCGCCGTCTACCCGATCGCGCTGGCCCTCCACCGGGTCTCGGGGGAGGCGCTCGCGAGCGCGCTCACCGGCGCTGGGATGGACAGCGGCGTCAACGTCGAGACGCTGTGGCGCGCAGCGGAGATCGTGGACGAGTTCATCGGCGACGATCCGGTGACGCCGCTCGCGCCGCGAATCGCCGTTCGCGCTGCGCAGCACGAGTTGCCGGCCGGGCTCGTCGCGGCCATCGACACTCGCTTGCGAGCGCACGGCGCGGCCGACCGGCTCGACGACGTCCTCGAAGAGCTCGCCGTCATCCGGGGCGAGGCCGGCTCACCGCCGGTGGCCGCTCCGATCGGACAGATCCTCGGCTCGCAGGCGATCGTCCACGTTCTGTCGGCCACGCGCTACCAGACCGTCGTCGACGAGCTCCGCGACCTGCTCGAAGGACGGTTCGGCACGCCTCCCGAGAAGATCGACGAAACGGTCCGGCGAGCCGTTGCCCTGGTCGCCGGAGAGACGGAGGCCGAGGACGAGCCGGTCGAACTGGACGACGTTCGCGACGAGGCGAAAGGGCTCGCTGCGAGCGAGGAGGAGCTCCTGCTCCTGGCGCTGTTCGGTGAAGAGGCCGAGCCGCTCCTGCGCGCGATTCGCGAGCGCTCGAGCGGCGAGGAGTCGCTGCTCGGCGGTGGAGTCGACCAGACGCGCGCCGAGCGGATCCGCGAGGTCGTGCGGATCGTGCAGGAGACGGGCATCGCCGAGATCGCGGTCGAGGAGGAGGGGACCCGGGTTTCGGTGCGCCGCACGGAGGAGCCCGCGACGATCGAGGCGCCCGCGGGCGCGGCTGCCCCGGTTTCCCCGGAACCGGTGGAGCCCGCGGCGGAAGCGCCGCCCGACGACGGAGCGATACGCATCGAGGCGCCGATGGTCGGAACCTTCTACCGCGCGTCGCAACCGGGCGCCCCACCCTTCGTCGAGGAAGGCGACGCGGTCGCGCCCGGTCAGACGCTCTGCATCCTCGAGGCGATGAAGCTGATGAACGAGGTCAAGGCCGAGATCGAGGGCGTCGTCCGCACGATCCACGTCCAGAACGGACAGCCCGTCGAGTACGGCCAGGCGCTGTTCGACCTCGAGCCCGTGCTCGCGCGGCCCCTGGACGCTCTCTAGGTGTTCAACCGCGTCCTGATCGCGAACCGAGGAGAGATCGCGGTCCGCGTGATCCGCGCCCTCCACGAGCTCGGCATCGAGGCCGTCGCCGTCTATTCCACCGCGGACGAGGGCGCGCTGCACACGCGGCTCGCCGACCGCGCCGTCTGCATCGGGCCCGCTCCGCCGAGCGAGAGCTATCTCCGCATTCCCTCGGTGATCGCCGCGGCGACGACGACGCGCTGCGAGGCGATCCATCCCGGCTACGGCTTTCTCTCGGAGAACCCGGCGTTCGCCGAGGCGTGTCTCGACAACGAGCTCGTCTTCGTGGGGCCGACGGCCGAGACGATGGCGCGCATGGGCGACAAGGCGGCCGCGAAGCAGGAGATGGTCGCCGCCGGAGTCCCGGTCGTGCCGGGGACCGAAGGCGCCACGACGCTCGAGGAGGCGCGCTCAGCCGCTGACGAAACGGGCTATCCGGTGCTGCTCAAGGCCGTCGCGGGCGGGGGCGGCAAGGGCATGCGCACGGTTCGCGACCCGGACGAGCTCGAAAGCGCGTTCCAGACGGCGGCCGCCGAAGCGCAGGCTGCGTTCGGCGAGCCGGGGCTCTATCTCGAGAAGGCGATCGTCCCGGCCCGGCACGTCGAGATCCAGGTGCTGGCGGACGGCAAGGGCGGCGTGCTCACGCTCGGCGAGCGCGAGTGCTCGATCCAGCGCCGACACCAGAAGCTGATCGAGGAGTCGCCTTCGCCTGCGCTCGACGACGAGACGCGCGCGCAGATGGAGGACGCGGCCGAGCGCGCGGCGCGGGCGGTCGAGTACGAGAACGCGGGCACGTTCGAGTTCCTGCTCGGGCCCGACCGTTCGCTTCTACTTCATCGAGCTCAACGCACGCCTTCAGGTCGAGCATCCGGTCAGCGAGCTCGTCACCGGTATCGACCTCGTCCGCGAGCAGCTGCGCGTCGCAGCGGGTGAGCGCCTGTCGACGACCGGCCGCGCGGAGCGGAACGGCCACGCGATCGAGATCCGCATCAACGCCGAGGATCCCACCCGCGAGTTCATGCCCTGCCCGGGGCGGATCGAGCGCTTCCGCCCGCCGCTCGGCCCCGGCGTTCGCGTCGACACGCACATCGAGGACGGCGCCGTGATCCCGCCGAACTACGACTCGCTGCTCGCGAAGGTGATCGTCCGGGACACCGATCGACCGTCGGCGATCGACCGGGCTCTGCGCGCGCTCGCCGAGCTCGAGGTCGTTGGCGTGCCGACGACGGCGTCCGCGGCGCGCGACGTGCTCCGCAGCGAGGAGTTCGCCGCCGGCCGCTATTCGACGAACTTCCTCGAGGAGGCGGGCCGCCACTTGCCCGCGCTCGCCGGCTGATGGCGGGTCGGCGAGCAGCCCGGCGCACGGCGCTGTTCCTGCTCTACCAGTGGGACGTGACCGGGCAGCCGCTCGCGTCGCTGTACGAGGGCGAGGTCGACCCGTTCGCGCGTGAGCTCGCCGAGGCGGTCGCAGCGCAGGCCGACGAGCTGGACCAACGGCTCTCAGCCGCGTCCGAGGGTTGGCCCGCCGACCGCCTCGGGGCGCTCGAGCGGAATGTCCTGCGGATCGGGATCTTCGAGCTCGACCGCCGAGAGGTGCCGGTGGAGGTGGCGATCGACGAGGCGGTCACGCTGGCGAAGCGGTACGCGTCCGACGAGGCGGGGCGGCTCGTGAACGGGATCCTCGGGCGGATCGCACGGGAGCAGGTCGCGTGAGCTCGGCCGAAGAAGCCCTCAAGCGCGCCGAGGAGCTCCTCGAACGGCTCGAGAAGACGCGCGAGAAGCTTGAGGCGACGCAGGATCCCGACGAGGCGATCGACATCCTGGCCGAGCTCGCGGAGATCGCGAAGCAGGTCGAGGCCGAGCTCGAGCAGGCCCGCCGCGATGCCGCCGAGTAGCCTCGACGCGCACCGAGACCTGATCGAGGCGTACCTCGCGAAGCTCGCGTTCGCGGATGAGCTGGGCGCGCTGACCGACGCGATGCGTTACAGCCTCGACGGTGGCGGCAAGCGGATCCGGCCCGTGCTCTGTCTCGCAACCGGGGAGGCTGTGGGCGCCGATCCGACAGACCTGCTGCCCGCGGCGGCGGCGATCGAGCTCGTGCACACCTTCGGCATGGTCCACGACGACCTGCCCGCGCTCGACGACGACGATCTCCGGCGCGGGCGCGCGACCTCGCACGTCCGGTTCGACGAAGCGACGGCGATCCTCAACGGCGACGCGCTCCTCGCGCAGGCGTTCGAGCTCGCGCTCTCGTATCCGACGACGGCAGTCGCCCACGAGCTTTCGCGCGCGGCGATCGGCATGATCGGCGGTCAGTTCGACGACGTGCGCGGCGGCGACGACGACCTCGCCCGGCGGCACTCGCTGAAGACGGGCCGGCTCTTCGAGGCCGCGATCGGAAGCGCCCTTGCGGTCGCGGAGGTTCCCGAGCCCGAGCGGGCGCCCTGGCGGAGCTTTGCGTCCGAATTCGGCCTCCTCTACCAGGTCGTGGACGACGTCCTCGACGGCGACGGGCTCGCCGCCGAGCTCGGCCGCGACGGAGCGCACGGCCTCGCGGACGAGCTCGAAGCTCGTGCCCGTGCGCAGCTCGACGCCATCCCAGCGGACACGTCTCGTCTGGACGAGCTCCTTTCGGGCCTAAAAAGGCGGGTTGTCTGATTTGCAGGGAGTTAGTAGCCCGGGCAGGGTTCGAGGCCTCACCGGGGCCACACCGGGACAGCGAAGGGGCATAGGGTGGACGGCACAACAACACGTTCTGGCAAGGAGGAGACAATGGTCCTGGCAACGGCGAAGATCGGGGATTTCGATCGCTTCTGGAACACCTTCTCAACCAAGGGCGCCGAGAAGCGAAAACAGCACGGTTGCAAGGGCTCGCACGTCTTTCAGGATCCAAATGAGAGCGACAGGGTCTGGGCGATCTTCGATTGGGACGAGGCGGGCTGGCAAAGCTTCACCTCGGATCCCGAGGTCCCGGCAATCTTTCAGGAAGCCGGGTTTACGGAAGGTCCGCCCAAATCGGCGGAGTTCCTCCGCCAGCACGACGCCTAGACGGAACGCCGACTCCAATCAGTCCTTCGACCTCCCCCGACTGGTATCGGGGAATAGGCCCGTACGTGACTGGCCATGGCCGAAACAGCGACTAGCCGGCGGCGGGAACGAGGCGTAGCGTGAACTCAGGGCCGGGTAGGTCTAGCCGCGCTTCCGCTTCACGGTCACCCTAAAGCGTCCCGCCTGTGCGTTCGCGCTGGTGTCCGTCGCTGAGCACTTGACGAAGGTGCGGCCGATTTTGAAGCGACTCCCCGACCTCGGCTGGCAGGACACCGGGACCGAACCGTCGACGGCGTCGCTGGCGGTGACCCTGTAGGTGACGCGCACGCGTTTCGACCCCTTTCGGGCCCGAACTGTCTTGTTGACGGCTCCGCTGAGCGTGGGCGGCGTCACGTCGAATTCCAGCCCAGGCACACTCAGCGTGCCGGTCCACGTGTCCGTCCCGCTTGAGCCGCTCGGCGTGGGAGAGTACCGATGAGTCACCGTGCCCCCTCCCGAGGCTCCTGCATAGATGCCCGAGCCCCCGGTGATTGTGAACGCGCGGCTCAGGTTCAACGCCGACGAGATGCACGCCCCCCGGTATCGGTCGACCACAAGTTGGAGCTCACCCTTGCCGGCGACCTCGAAACGGGCTGCCGTCTCGAACACGACGTCACAGTCTCCTTCGTTCTCGAAGAACATGTACCTCGCCGAGACTTCGCCGAGGCCGCTGACCGCCCCGCCGCCCGTGCGCGCCGCGCAGACGTCAGCCTCCGGTGGCGAGCCGGGCGGGCACGGGCCGAGCGTCGAAGTCATCGAAAGCACGGCCTCGGTGGTGAGCGACCCCGTGGTCGCACCCGTCTTCGCGGTGCCTGAGGCAACCTGGACTGTCGCCGCGCAAGCGAGAACGCCGATAGCACAGATGACATAAAGGACTGACCGCACGCCGCACCTCCACCCGCAGATGACAGGGCCAAGCCACTGCTCTGACAGAGGCGAGGTAGTAAGCGACATCCTACGAGGAAGTGGCAATTTTTACTAGGTTCGCTCCGCCAGACCGTTCTCCACGCACCGGACAAGACAGGCGGTTCACATTTACTGGCGGCGCGGGTACAGCCGCGCGGGCTTCTTCGGCCCGCTGACTGACGCGCTTACTCCGGTTCTCCGAACTCCCGCTCGGCGCACTCCGGGCAGTAAGGTCACGGCCTCGCCGATGTCGGCGAACAGCATGCGCCACGGGCCACGCCTCCCCGGCTCGCGCAGACTGGCCCTGCTCGTAATGGGTTCGTCGAACGCTTCGAGAGCAGGGGCGGCGCCTCTCCCCGGTGTCCCCCGATCCGGGTGGCCGATTTCGCCGCCCAAGGCCCGGCGCAGCGCCCTCCGCTCTCAGGTACCAGCATCCCCGCTCGGACAGGGAAGCAAACGCAAGGGAACCGTGATCCCGTTCGGATGGGCCGGCGGCCGGGTCGAACGCTCGAGCGCTTCCCTGCCGCCGGCTCAGTGCTGAGGCGACGACCTGCTTGGGCCGGACGCAAGATGGTTGGCAGGGACCTGTCTTGCCCGGATAGGCAACAGCGCGAGACCACACCGGGACCACACCAGCACGCGATTTCGCACCATCTACGGCAAGAGCGACCATGGAGGAAAGCGGCTTCGCGCATGGTTGCGAGCCCTCTGCGTTTACAGGCCTGAAAAGGCGGGCTGCCGGAGTTGTAGGGAATCAGTAGGCCAGGCATCGCTTGGGACCACACCGGGATCACACCGCTGCAGCTCGGCGACGTGGCAAGGTGGGCTAATCGCGGCCTAAGCCGTTCGCCGCTCACGCCGCATCACCACGACGAGGGCGATCAAGAGAAACACGACTCCCACGGCGCCGATGATGTTTGTCACAACGGCAATCGATCCGGCAACATCGCTCGTGTCAGCCCAGATGAGGCCGATAATCGTTCCCACGACGAGTAAGGCGACCATCGCAGCCAGCCAGTAGAGAATCCGTCGCCTAGTAATGGCACCGAGCCTACTCTCGTGACAACGTTTCGCCAACCCGTCAGAACGACGAGCCTCCTGTGCCCCAGAGTCTTGCCCCAGACAAATGACGCTCCTGGTTGCCCGACCATGTCCTTTCTGGGCCTAAAAACGGGAGCGGCGGCAAGCTAGCCTGGGCTCGTGCGCAAGCGGCTAGATGTACTCCTCGTCGAGCGCGGGCTCGCCGACAGCCGCGCGCAGGCGCAGGCGCTCGTGATGGCGGGCCTCGTTCACGGCTACGAGAAGGCCGGCCAGCAGGTGGACGAATCGGCGGAGCTCGTCGTCGAGCAGCCGCCGAGGTTCGTGTCGCGCGGCGGCGACAAGCTCGCGCACGCCCTCGACGAGCTCGGCGTCGACCCGGCCGGGCGGGACGCGCTCGACGTCGGCGCTTCGACCGGCGGCTTTACGGACGTCCTGCTCCAGCGCGGCGCTGCACGCGTGATCGCGCTCGACGTCGGGCGCGGGCAGCTCCACGAGCGGCTGCGCAACGATCCGCGCGTGACCGTGCTCGAGCGCACGAATGCCCGTGAGCTGACCGAGCTCCCGTTCGCCCCCGACCTCGTCGACCTGCGACGTCTCGTTCATCAGCGTCCGCATCGCGTTGCCGCCTGCGCTCAGGCTCGCGAAGCCGGGCTGGGAGGCGCTCGTCCTCGTCAAGCCGCAGTTCGAGGCCGGTCGCGAGGAGGTCGGGCGGGGCGGCGTGATCCGCGATCCGGAGATCCACCGACGCGTGCTCAAGGATGTCGCCGAAGCGGCTCTCGCGTGGCCGGCCCAGCTCCTCGGCGTCGTAGACTCGGGCCTGCCCGGCCCGAAGGGAAACCGGGAGTTCTTCCTGCACCTCGTCCATCGCGACGACCCCTCGCTGCCACATGAGCTCGACGACTGGATCGAAGACGCCGTCAGCTGAGCCCGTTCGCACTGCGGCGGTCGTCACGCACGGTCACCCGGAGGCGATCGGCGAGGCGCTCGAACGCCTCGAGCGGGTTGCGGGCAAGTGCGGCGTCGAGCTCGTCTATCCGGAGGACGAGGCGGAGAAGCACGACCGTCCGCCGGACGGCGACCTCGGAGCGGCCGACCTCGTCGTCGTGCTCGGCGGCGACGGCACGATGCTGCGCGCGTTGAAGCGCACGCTCGGCTCCGGGCCGCCGGTGATCGGGGTCAACTACGGCGCGGTCGGTTTCCTCACGTCGATCGGCGCGGACGACCTCGAGCTCGGGCTCGAGCGCGCGTTCGGCGGCGAGTACCTCGTCGCGGAGCTGCCCACGATCCAGGCGCTGACCCGCACGGGAGAGCACGTGGCGGTGAACGACGTCGTCGTCGCCAGCTCGATCATCGGGCGCATGATCGAGCTCGGCTGGACGATCGGCGGGGAGGACCTCGGCGTCCTCCCTTGCGACGGCGTCATCTGCTCGACCCCGTCCGGCTCGACGGGCTACAACCTCTCGAACGGCGGGCCGGTGCTCGTCTGGGGGCTCGACGCGCAGACGGTGACCTTCATCGCGGCGCACTCGCTGCATGCGCGGCCGCTCGTCGTGGCGCGCGGGAGCGACGTCGAGATCGAGAACCGGACTCCCGACGTGCCGGCCCAGGTGCTCGTCGACGGCCGGCCGGTGACGCAGCTCGCAGGCGGGGAGCGGGTCGTCGCGCGGCTCGGCGACGAGCGCACGCAGCTCGCGCACCTGCCCGAGGCGACCTTCTTCAGGAGGTACCGGGAGACATTTGCTTCGTAGGCTCCGCATCGAGAACCTCGTCCTCATCCGCGAGGCCGACCTCGAGCCTGGATCGGGGCTGAACGCGATCACCGGCGAGACCGGCGCCGGGAAGACGATCCTCGCCCAGGCGATCGGGCTCCTGCTCGGCGCGAAGGGCGACGCGTCGTTCGTCGGCCCGGGGGCGGAGGAGGCATACGTGGAGGCCGAGTTCGACGTTCCGGCCGGGCTGCTCGACGAGGACGAGCTCGAGGCGCTCGCCGAGCTGAGGCCGGAGGACGAGGAGGGGCTCGTCCTGGCGCGGCGCGTGTTCGCGGACGGCCGGACGCGGGCCTACGCGTGGGGCAGGAGCGCTGCGCGGGAGGATCTGGCCGCGGCGGCGGAGCGGCTGATCGCGATGTCGGGGCAGTTCGAGCAGCGCCGGCTCGCGCGGTCCTCGTATCAGCTCGACGTGCTCGACGCGTTCGTCGGCGAGGAGCAGTTGCGGCTGCGCGCAGAGCTGCGTGCCGCCTGGCGGGAGCTCGGGGCGGCTCGCCGTCGGCACGACGAGCTGAGTGGCGGCGCGGCGGTCGAGGAGGCACGGCTCGCGGAGCTGCGGGCTCTCGTCGAGGACACGGACGGGTTGACCGAAGACGCCGAGCCGTCGCTGCTCGCCGAGCGTGAGCGGCTTCGGCACGTGACCGAGCTCGCGGACGCGGCGGGCCGGGCAGTGGCTGCGCTCGCGCCGGACGAGGGTGAGGGCGCGACTGCGCTCATCGGAGGAGCGGAGCGGTCCCTGGCCGAGGTCGCCGGGATTGCTCCCGAGCTCGAAGTCGCGGCGGGTGAGCTTCGGGACACCGAGCTCCGGCTGACCGAGACGACGCTCGAGTTGCGGCGGTTTCTCGACTCGCTCGCAGGCCGAGCCCGACCGGCTGGAGCAGGTGGAGTCCGAGCTGGAGCGGATCGCCGACGCCAAGCGGCGGTTCCGTTGCGAGACGTACGCGGAGCTGCTCGCGCGGGCGGCTGAAGCCCGCGCCGAGCTGGCTGCGCTGGAGGACGGCGCCGATCCGCTGGTGGCGGCGAGCGCTGCGCTGGCCAAGGCCGAGGAGCGGACGAAGAAACTCGCGGCGCGGCTCTCGAAGAACCGCCGCGGCGCGGCAGAAGCGTTCGCGACCGCGGTCGAAACCGAGTTGCACGGCGTCGGTCTCGGCGAGGGCGAGTTCCGGGCCGAGGTCGGGGAACGCGAACCGGGCGCGACCGGCACGGACGACGTGTCGTTCCTGATCCGGCCCAACCAGGGGCTCCCGTTCGCGCCGGTCGCCGAGACCGCCTCGGGTGGGGAGCTTTCGCGCATCGCACTCGCGATCGCAGCTGTCGGCGGAGGGGAGACGATGGTCTTCGACGAAATCGACGCGGGCATCGGCGGCGAGACGGCGCACGCAGTGGGCGAGACGCTGCGCCGGCTCGCGGAGCGGGCGCAGGTGATCACGATCACGCACTTGCCGCAGATCGCGACCGTCGCCGACCGTCACTTCAGCGTCCAGAAGATCGCCGGCGATCCGACGCACACGCGCATCGAGCAGCTGGACGAGGACGGCAGGCAGGAGGAGGTCCGCCGTATGCTCGGGGGCCAGGAGTTCCTGCAAACGGTGCGATGACCACCCTTCGAACGTTCGTCGAGCACACGGGGCCGGCGCGGCTCGACCGCCGGACCAAGAACCTCGCGCGGAGGTTGAAACCGGACGACATCGCGATCATCGACCACGCCGATCTCGACCGGGTGTCGGCAGAGGAGCTGATCGAGTCGGGTGTGCGCGTTGTCGTGAACGTGGCGCCTTCCCAAACCGGTCGGTTCCCGAATCCGGGGCCGCTTCTGCTCGTGCGAGGCGGCGTGCGGCTGATCGACGCACAAGGGGCTCCCTTGTTCGACGACGTGGGCGAAGGCGAGCTGCTGACCGTGCGGGGCTCCAGTCTCTACCGCAACGGGACATGCGTCGTGGCCGGACGGGCGCTCGAGGCAGACGAGCTCGCGGCCGCACTTGCGGAGCAGCAGAGCCGCGTCACCGAGGCGCTGGAGTCTTTCGCCGACAACACCATGCGCTACCTCCGCGAGGAGGGGCGTTTCCTGTCGGAAGGGATCGACTTTCCGCCGCTGCGGACGCGCTTCCGCGACCGGCACGCGCTCGTCGTCGCCCGTGGGCCGGGGCACAAGCGCGACCTGCGGATCGTCCGGCCGTATATCCGCGACTTCAAGCCGGTGCTGATCGCAGTCGACGGCGGCGCGGACGCGCTGCTCGAGGCCGGATACCGGCCCGACGTCATCGTCGGCGACATGGACTCGGTCTCGGATCCCGCGCTACGGAGCGGGGCGGAGATCCTGATCCACGCGTACGAGGCGGGCGATGCTCCGGGCGCGGAGCGGGCCGAGCGGCTGGGGATCGACTACGTCGTCGTGCCTGCGGCCGGCATCAGCGAGGACGTGGCGCTGCTGCTCGCGTACGAGAAGGGCGCCGAGCTGATCGTCGCGGTCGGCACGCACTTCAACATGATCGAGTTCCTCGAGCGGAACCGGGCCGGGATGTCGTCGACGTTTCTGACGCGGCTCAGAGTGGGGGAGCTGCTCGTCGATGCGAAGGGCGTCTCGCGGCTCGTGAGCCGCCAGGTCGGCGTGTGGCCGTTGATGGCGTTCATCGCAGCGGGCCTGGGGGCGATCGTCGTCGCCGTCCTGGTCTCGCCCGACCTTCGCGAGCTCATCGACCTGCTGGGAACGCGGCTCCTCGAGCTCGTCGGCCTGCGCTGAGTCTCCCGCTCCTTAGGACCGGTACCCCCAACCTCCTCCCCACGACGAGCCTATCGAGGAAATGCATACACGTCAGTGCCCGGATCGCGCCGGAATCGTGACAATCACCGGGCCGTGCGCATCGACGCCCAGACCGAGCTCCTCGCGACCCGCCCTGAGGTCTGGGCGCTGCTCGCCGAGCCGCAGCACCTCGCCGACTGGTGGCCCGCCTACGCGTCGATCCGTCCCGACCGGCGCGGCCTCGCGGAGGGCGCCCGCTGGGAGGTCGTCCGCGGCGGTTCGATCGGCCTCCTCCGGCGGCCCGAGTCGGAGGGCATCATCGTCATCACCGCCGTCGAGCCCGAGCGCCGGCTCGCCTGGCACGACGTCCAGCAGCGCTTCACCGCGGAGCTCCTCCTCGAGCCGGCCGCCGACGGTATGACGCGCGCGACCCTGACCATCGACAGCCCCGGCGCGCGGGCAATCCTCGAAGGCCTGCGCCCGCTGCCCCGCCAGGCCCTCGCCAGACTGCACGCCCTTTGCCAGACTGCTGCAACTCTGTAGACGCCCATGTTCGACCTCCGCTACCACGTTGCATCCCTCGCTGCCGTCTTTGTCGCGCTCGTGATCGGCATCCTCGTCGGCGTCGCCATGAGCGGCAAAGTCGACGACGCCGAGAAACACGCCCTGAAGAGCGACGTCAACCGACTCGAGGCACAGCTCAACGCGGCGAGCGAGGGCCGCGCCAAGGTCTCGCGCGAGCACACGGCCCTGCGCGCGTTCATCAAGAACGCGTATCCGAAGCTGATCGCGAACCGGCTCCACGGCAAGCGCGTCGCGGTTCTGTTCGTCGGCCCGGTCGACGCCGGCGTCATGCAGCAGATCGAGCAGGCGGTCTCGGACGCCGGCGGGCCCGCGCCGATGCGGCTCCGCGCGCTCAAGGTCCCGCTCGACCCGACGAATCTCGACGGGCACCTCGACGGCGACCTGGCCCAGTACAAGACGGCGGGGCTCGACGGCCTCGGCCGCGAGTTCGCGCACGAGCTCGTGAACGGCGGCGACACGCCCGCCTGGGACGCGCTCACGTCGCAGCTCGTCGAGGAGAAAGCCGGGAGCTTCCGCAGGCCCGTAGACGGCGTCATCGTCGCACGGACGGTGAGCCCGCAGAGCGGCCCGACGGCGACCTTCCTCTCAGGGGTCTACGCGGGCCTGGGCGACGCCGCGGTTCCGACTGTCGGGGTCGAGCCGTCAGACGTCAGCCGCTCGGCTGTTCCGACCTGGAGCGAGGACGGGATGTCGACCGTGGACGACATCGATTCGCCGGCGGGACGACTTGCGCTGGCGTTGCTCCTCGCAGGGGGCTCGGCCGGGAACTACGGCCTCAAGGCCCCCGCCGACGACGGGATCGTGCCACCGATCGAGGCGCAATCGGGTGGCTGACCCGTCCGCGGTCCTGGTCGCCGCCCGCGACGAGGAGGGCACGATCGCAAGGACTGTGGCGGCGCTCCGAGAGCAGTTCCCCGAGGCCGAGGTGATCGTCGCCGACGACGGCTCGCGCGACGCGACCGCCGCGGAGGCGGAACGGGCCGGCGCACGTGTGCTCGAGCTACCCAGGCGAGGCAAGGGACAGGCGCTCACACTCGGAGAGCAGGCTGCGCCCGCCGGGGCGCTCGTGCTGGCCGACGCCGATCTCGTCGGGGACCTCGGGGCGCTCGCCCGTAACGGCGGCGACCTGACGATTGCGGCGTTCGCCGAGCGCCGCGGCGGCGGGCTTGGAATCGCCAAGACGATGGCCCGAAAGCTGATCCGTGCACGCTCCGCCTTCGATGCGCGCGAACCGCTCTCCGGACAGCGCCACCTGAGCGCGGCCGCGCGCGCAGAGACGTTCCCCGTCGCAGCCGGGTTCGGCTGCGAGGTGCGAATGACGATCGACGCCGCGCGTGCGGGCCTCAGCGTCTCCGAGCTCGTGCTACCGCTGTCCCACAAGGAGACCGGACGCGACGTCCGCGGCTTCGCGCATCGAGGCCGCCAGCTCGTCGACACGGTCCTGGCCGCGGGCCCGCTCGCCGTCAACCACAGAGGGCTGCGCCTGCCCGTCGTCGGGTGGACGCTCGCGCTCCGCCGCGATCCAGCAGTCGCCGCCATCGCAGCGATCGGCCTCGCCGACGACCTCTGGTCAGGCCCCGAGCGAGGCTTCCGTCGACACCTGCGCGCAGGCAGGACGACCGGCGTCCTCAAGCTCGTCGGCATCCCGCTCGCCGGCCTGCTCGCCACGCGCCAGATCTCGGGCGCGCTCCTCGTCGGGCTCAGCGCCAACTTCTTGAACCAACTCGACACCCGCCCGGGCCGGGCGCTGAAGGCCTACCTCGCCGGCGCGCTGGTCGTCGGAGCGCCGACTCGAAGCGCCGTCTTCCTACTGCCATACGATCTCCGCGAGAAGGTGATGCTCGGAGACGCAGGATCGAACGCGCTTGGCGCGATGCTAGGCTTGAGTTCCGTGAGTCGACTCACGGGACGAAGCCGCTGGCTGGCGATTGGTGCGCTCGCCGGGCTGACCCTTCTTGGTGAACGTCGTTCTCTCGGCGCGCTGATCGAGCGCACGCCGGGCCTGCGCACGCTCGACCGCCTCGGGCGGCAAGCGTGACCCCGACGAAGTACGTCTTCGTCACCGGCGGGGTCGTCTCGTCTCTCGGCAAGGGAATCACCGCGGCGTCGCTCGGGCGCCTGCTCAAGTCGCGCGGCCTGAGCGTCCAGGTTCAGAAATTCGATCCGTACATCAACGTCGACCCGGGCACGATGAGCCCGTTCCAGCACGGCGAGGTCTTCGTGACCGAGGACGGGGCCGAGACCGACCTCGACATCGGCCACTACGAGCGCTTCGTCGACGAGAACCTCTCGCGCAACGCGAACCACACCTCGGGCTCGATCTGGTACGCGGTGCTGCGCAAGGAGCGGAAGGGCGAGTACCTCGGCTCGACCGTCCAGGTGATCCCGCACATCACGAACGAGATCAAGGAGCGGATCCGCCGCGCGTCGGACGCAACGCCCACCGACGTCGTGATCAGCGAGGTGGGAGGGACCGTCGGCGACATCGAGTCCCTGCCGTTCCTCGAGGCGATCCGCCAGTTCCGGCGCGAGGCCGGCGCCGAGAACGTGCTCTACCTGCACGTGACCTACGTGCCGTTCGTGGACTCGGCAGGCGAGCTGAAGACGAAGCCGACGCAGCACTCGGTGAACGAGCTGCGCCGGATCGGCCTGCACCCCGACATCGTCGTCTGCCGCACGAAGGACGGGCTCTCGAGCGACGTGCGGGACAAGATCGCGATGTTCGCCGACCTCGAGCCCCAGGCGGTCATCGTGAACCGCGACGTGCCGGACGTCTATCTCGTCCCGCAGGAGCTGCAGGCCGAAGGGCTCGACGAGATGGTCTGCGAGAAGCTCGGGCTCGCGACGAAGCCGGCCGAGCTCGGCGAGTGGGCCGAGCTCACCGAGCGCATCGCCGAGCGCCGCGGCGAGGTCAACATCGGCCTCGTCGGCAAGTACGTGAAGCTCCACGACGCGTATCTCTCGGTCCACGAGGCGTTGAAGCACGCCGGCATCCACCACGGCTGCGGCATCCGCGTCAGCTGGATCGACGCCGAGGGCATGTCGCTCGAAGAGGCCGAGGCGGAGCTCGAGGGCGTCGACGGCGTGCTCGTCCCCGGCGGCTTCGGGTCGCGCGGCTGGGAGGGGAAGATCCTCGCGTGCCGCGTCGCCCGTGAACGTGGGATTCCGTACCTCGGGATCTGCCTCGGGATGCATGTCGCAATCTCCGAGTTCGCGCGCCACGTGGTCGGGCTCGACGGCGCCAACTCGACGGAGATGGATCCTGAGACGCCGTTCCCCGTGATCGACCTGCTGCCCGAGCAGAAGGAGATCGAGGATCTCGGCGGCACGATGCGACTCGGCGCCCAGGCGGTCGAGCTCACGGACGGGACCCGGACGCGCGAGACCTACGGCGGACAGGCGATCGTGCTCGAGCGCCACCGTCACCGCTACGAGGTCAACAACGACTTCCGCGACCAGCTCGTCAAGGCGGGCCTCGTCATCTCGGGCACGTTCCAGGGCGGGCGCCTCGTCGAGATCATCGAGCTGCCCGATCACCCGTGGTTCGTGGCGAGCCAGTTCCACCCCGAGTTCAAGTCCCGGCCGACGCGGCCGGCGCCGCTCTTCCGCGAGTTCGTCGGGGCAGCGGCCGTGCGCGCGGCGGATCGCACCGCCGTGCCTGCCGTCACCAGCGCCTAGCGCGACCTAAGATCGCGGCGTGGCTCAGGACGACGTCGTCTCGCTGTTCACCGAGCTCGCCTCGGTGCCGAGCCCGCCCGGCGACGAGCGCGCGGTTGCGGATCAGCGTCGGCCGCGTACATGCGCGATCTCGGGCTCGAAGTGAGCGAGGACGACGCCGGCTCGCGAATCGGCTCGAACGCGGGGAACCTCTACGCGCGCGTCGAGGCGACCGACGGCGGAACGCCGCTCTTCCTCTGCGCTCATCTCGACACGGTTCCGCCGGAGGCGGGCATCGACCCGGTGCTCGAGGACGGCGTCATCCGGAACGCGGCTGGAACGATCCTGGGCGCCGACAACAAGTCGGCCGTCGCCGTGATGCTCGAGGCGACGCGCCGGATCCTGTCGGAGAACCGGCCGCACGGCGGGCTCGAGCTGCTCTTCACGCCGATGGAGGAGACGGGTCTGCACGGCGCAGCGGCGTTCGACCAGGAGCGGCTGCACGCGCGGATCGGGTACGTCTACGACCAGGCGGCCCCGATCGGCGAGGTGATCCTCGGCGCGCCGTACTCGCACTCGATGGAGGTGAAGATCCACGGGCGCGCCGCGCACTCGGGCATGTACCCCGAGGAGGGCCGTTCGGCGATCGCGGCTGCGGCGAAGGCGATCGCAGACTTCAAGCTCGGGCGCGTGGACGAGGAGTCGACCGCGAACGTCGGGCTGATCAGCGGCGGGACCGCCGGGCAACATCGTCCCCGAGTGGTGCACGTTCCTCGCCGACGGCGCGCTCGCACGATCCGCAGAAGCTCGCCGACCTCGTCCGCGAGATGCTCGAGGCGGTCACGTTCGCGGCGAGCCTCGAGGACTGCCAGGTCGAGACCGAGGTGCACAAGAGCTACAACGGCTACCGGTTCAAGCGGGACGACGATGCGGTTCGGATCGCGAGCGCGGCGTCTCGAGCGGGCCGGGTTCGAGCCGTCGTTCACGCTGAGCGGCGGCGCGGCGGACGCGAACGTCTTCAACGAGCGCGGCCTCGCCTGCGTCAACCTCGCGAACGGCATGGCCGAGATCCACACGCCCGACGAGCACATCGCGGTGGCGGACCTCGAGCGGATGGTCGACGTCACGCTTGCGCTCGTGGACGTGGCCCGCGAGACGGATGCCGCTTAGCCTGCGGCGCGGGACCGTGACCGCGATCGTCGAGGAGCTGGACGGGCTTGCGCGGATCGAGGTCGACGGCGAGTCGTGCGTCGCATATCCGCGGCTGACGGGCCCGATCGAGGTCGGAGACGACGTGCTCGTGAACGTGCAGGCGCGCGAGCTCGGGCTCGGTTCGGGCGGATTCGACGTTCTGCACGCGAATCTCACGCGTGGGCTCGGTCTCGGGCCTGCTCCGGGCGCGCACGTGATGACACTTCCGTACACGCCCGTTCAAGCAGCTGTGCGATTCGTCGAGGAGGACGGCGAGCTGGCGGCGAGCCTGGACGGGATGCCCGTCGTCTGCTGCTCGCTCCACTCGCAGGTCGTGCCCGCCGCGGCGGGCGTGGGAGAGGGCGTGCGGGTCGCGTACGTCCAGCTCGCCGGCGGGGCGTTGCCGGTCGCGCTTTCCGATTCGGTGCGCGCGTTGAAGTCGCGCGGCCTGGTCGAGACGGCGATCGCGGCGGGTGCGTCGGTCGGCGGTGACGCGCAGGCGGTCGGGGTCGCTTCGGCGCTCGCCTGGGCGGCGGCGCAGGGCTTCGACGTCGCGATCTGCTCGATCGGCCCGGGCATCGTCGGCACCGGCTCACCGCTCGGACACGGCGGGCTTGCCGCAGCCGAGGCGGCCAATGCGGCGAGTGCGCTCGGCGGCGCTCCGGTGATGGCGGTCCGTGTCTCGCACGGCGACCCGCGTGAGCGCCACCAGGGTGTTTCGCATCACACCCGAGCCGTCCTCGATCTTGCGATTGGCGACGTGACGGTCGCGTGGCCGGTCGGTCTCGAGTCGCCGGACTGGCTCGAGGAGCGCGAGGAGGTCGATGTGTCCGGTTGGCAGGAAGCGTGCGACGGGTTGCCGCTCGAGCACATGGGCCGCGGGCGCGACGACGATCCGTGGTTCTTCGCGTCCGCCTTCGCCGCCGGCAAGCTCGCACGCGGCAAACTGGGGTAGATGGAGGAGCGCGCACTCGGCCCGGTGATCGGTCTCGGGACGTCCAGGACGTTCGACGCCGATGTCCAGCTGGCCCGACGCGTGGTCGATGCCACGGACGAGGTCCGGCTACCGGCTGTACGACACCTCGCCGATGTACGGCTCCGAGGAGGCGCTCGGCCTCGCGCTCGAGCCGCGCCGCGGGGAGTCGGTGCTCGCGACGAAGATCTGGACGGAGTCGGTCGAGGAGGGTCGGGCGCAGTACGAGAACCAGGTGCGCTGGTTCGGCCGGGTCGAGATCGAGCAGGTGCACAACCTCGTCAGCTGGGAGGAGCATCTCCCATGGCTCGAGGAGGAACGCGACGCGGGCCGGATCGACCGGATCGGCGTCACGCACTGGCAGGCGTCCGCGTTTCCGGAGCTCGCCCGTGCGCTGAGGACGGGCCGGTTCTCGGTGCTCCAGGTGCCGTACAACCCGCTCGAGCAGGAGTCCGCGCGCGAGCTGCTCCCGCTAGCGGAGGAGCTGGGCGTTGCAGTGATCGTGATGCGACCGCTCGGCGACAAGTCGCGTCTCCCCAACCCGCCGGCCGCGGAGGAGCTCGAGCCGCTACGGGAGTTCGGCGTCGAGACCTGGCCGCAGGCGCTGCTCAAGTGGGCGCTCTCGGACGAGCGGATCGCCGCTGTGATCCCTGCGACCCGCGACCCGGAGCACGCCCGCGAGAACGCAGCCGCAGGCACTCCGCCCTGGCTCGGCCCCGACGAGCGCAAGCTCGTCGAACGTCTCGCGCGGACCTGACCCTTCGAGACATCACACCCGGGGCCGGCCGCGGGCCACCCACCGATTCGATCCTATCCGCGAAAATCGCGCGTGTCTGCAGCGAGAATGCGCCAAGAGTGTGAAAGCTGAGGCGCCGATGCGGCGGCGCCGACTAGAGGCCGCGCCGGCTTTCGGCGGTGCCGCCGTTTCGACTCCCTGCTCGGCGCCGGAGCGACTTAGCCTGACGTCGACCTAGCGATAAGGTTGCCCGGCTCGCGATGAAGATCGGCGTCGCCAAAGAGATCAAGTCCGACGAATACCGCGTCGCGCTGACGCCCGCCGGTGCGCGTGAGCTCGCCGACGCCGGCCACGACGTCCTCATCGAGCAGGGCGCGGGCGAAGGCAGCGCATTCCCCGACGACGCGTACGAGGCGGTCGGGGCCCAGATCGCCTCCGTCGACGACGTCTGGGGCGACGCCGAGCTCCTGCTCAAGGTCAAGGAGCCGATCGACGCCGAGTACGGACGGCTGCGTGACGGGCTCGTCCTCTTCACGTACCTGCACCTCGCGGCGGACAAGGGCCTGACGAACGCGCTCGTCGAGAGCGGAATCTCCGCGGTCGCGTACGAGACCGTCGAGACGAGCAATCGAGCGTTGCCGCTGCTCGCACCGATGAGCGAGATCGCGGGCCGGCTCGCAGCACAGGCCGGCGCCTACTTCCTGGAGAAGCCGCTCGGCGGCCGCGGGCTGCTGCTCGGCGGAGTGCCCGGAGTCGCGCCCGGCCAGGTCGTGGTCATCGGCGGAGGGATGGTCGGCTACAACTCGGCCGTCATTGCGCTCGGGCTCGGCGCGAACGTGACGATCATCGAGCGCTCGATCGACCGCATGCGTCACCTCGAGGAGGTGCTGGGCGGCCGCGTCACACTGCTCATGTCGTCGAGCCTCCAGATCGAGGAGTCGGTCGCGCAGGCGGACGTCGTCATCGGGGCGGTGCTCATCCCGGGTGCGGTCGCGCCGAAGCTCGTCACCCGGGCGATGGTCGCCGGCATGAAGGAGGGCTCGGTGATCGCCGACGTCGCGATCGACCAGGGCGGTTGCTTCGAGACGTCACGCCCGACCACGCATTCGGAGCCCGTGTACGTGGTCGACGGCGTGACGCACTACTGCGTCGCGAACATGCCCGGCGCCGTGCCGATCACCGCGACGAAGGCACTGACGAACGCCACGCTTCCGTACGTCGAGGCGATCGCGACCCATGGCCTGCCCGAGGCCGTCGCGCGCGACCCGGCACTTGCGCGAGGCGTCAACGTGCTCCACGGCAAGATCACGTACGAAGCCGTCGCCGAAGCGCACGACCTCGACTACGCGCCGCTCGAGGACGTCCTACCGCTGTCGCCGGTCTGACCGGCTACGAGCTCTCGGGCTGCGGCTTCTTGTCCTGCGGCGGGAAGAGCCTCACGACCAGCCAGGTGACGCCTGCCGCGAGCGAGGTGATCACGACGACGAAGAGGAAGAGGCCGAGCAGTCCGAGGATCGTGTCCATGACCAACCTAGAATAGCCCCATGTCCCGCGCATGCGTCATCGTGCTGGATGCGGTGGGCGCGGGAGAGCTTCCCGACGCAGCCGAATTCGGCGACGAAGGATCAGACACCCTCGGCAATGTCGCGCGGGCGGTCGGCGGGCTGGACCTGCCCAACCTCGAGGCCTTCGGTCTCGGCAACGTCGAGCCGCTCGAGGGCTGCCCGCCGCAACCGGGGGCGCCGGCCGTGGCGGGCCGCCTCGTCGAGCGCTCGAAAGGGAAGGACACGACCATCGGCCACTGGGAGCTGATGGGCATCGTCACGCCGCAAGCGCTGCCGACGTACCCGCACGGGTTTCCGTTCGAGGTGATCGACCCGTTCATGCATCGCACCGGCCGCGGCGTGCTCGGCAACAAGGCGGCTTCGGGGACAGAGATCATCGAAGAGCTCGGCGAGGAGCACCAGCGCACGGGAAAGTGGATCGTCTACACGTCGGCCGACTCGGTCTTCCAGATCGCCGCCCACGTCGACACGATCCCGCTCGAGGAGCTCTACCGCGGTTGCGAGATCGCGCGCGAGATCCTGACCGGCAACCACGCAGTCGGTCGTGTCATCGCGCGACCGTTCGAGGGCGAGCCCGGGAACTACACCCGGACGCCGGACCGGCACGACTTCTCGCTGAAGCCGACGACGCCGAACTACCTGACGCTCATCCGCGAGGCGGGCAAGCCGGTGCACGCGGTCGGAAAGATCCGCGACATCTTCGCCGGGGTCGACATCGACGAGTCACACCCGACTCGGTCGAACGTCGACGGCATCAACCAGACCGAACAGCTGCTCCAGGAGCTCGACGAGGGCCTCGTGTTCACGAACCTCGTCGAGACGGACATGCTCTGGGGCCACCGCAACGACCCGGTCAACTTCCATCGCTGCCTTCAGGACTTCGACCGCCGGCTGCCCGACCTGCTTGCGGCGCTGCGGCCCGGCGACCTGCTGATCATCACGTCCGACCACGGCTGCGACCCGACGACGCCGTCGACCGACCACTCGCGCGAGCACGCGCTCCTGCTCGCGTACGTCGAGGGCAAGAACGCGGCCGGCCGGATTCACGAGGGGGAGTTCGCAGACGTCGGCGCGACGGTGAACGCCTGGCTCGGCGGCAAGCCTCCACGCCGCGGGATTCCCGGCGAGGCGATCGTCGAGAAATAGCGAGTGATCCGCCCCGCGGAGCTGATCGAGCGCAAGCGTGACGGCGGGAGCCTGACCCCGGCCGAGATCGGGGAGCTCGTTCTCGGCCACGCGCGTGGCGAGATCCCCGACTACCAGCTGGCAGCGTTCTGCATGGCCGTCTACTTCCGCGGCCTGTCCGCCGACGAGACGCTCGCACTCACGAACGCCTTCGTCGAGAGCGGCACGACGCTCGACCTCCGCGGCGAGCTCGGACGGGTGGTCGTCGACAAGCACTCGACGGGCGGCGTAGGCGACAAGACCTCGATCGTCGTCGGCCCGATCGTCGCGGCCTGCGGCGTCCCGTTCGGGAAGATGAGCGGACGGGGTCTCGGGCACACCGGCGGCACGCTCGACAAGCTCGAGTCGATCCCCGGCTTCCGCGTCGAGCTCTCGAAGGAGGAGTTCGTCGAGCAGGTGCGTGACGTCGGGCTCGCGATCATCGGGCAGACGGACGACCTCGTCCCCGCCGACAAGCAGCTCTACGCGCTGCGCGACGTGACCGGGACGGTGGACAGCATCCCGCTGATCGCGGCGAGCATCATGTCGAAGAAGATCGCCGCCGGCGCGGACGCGATCGTGCTCGACGTCAAGGTCGGCGACGGCGCCTTCATGAAGTCGCTCGAGGACGCGCGCAAGCTCGCCGAGTCGATGATCGAGCTCGGACGGGGAGCGGGCCGCAAGGTCGTCTCACTCCTGACGGACATGGAGCAGCCGCTCGGGCTGGGCGATCGGGAACGCCGTCGAGATCCGCGAGGCGCGTTCCCTGCTCGCCGGCGAGGATTCGCCTCCCGACCTGTTCTCGCTCGCGGTTCAGGCGGCGGGACGCCTCGTCTCGCTCTCCGATCTCGGCATCGACGCCGAGGAGGGCGCACGCCGCGCCGAGCGCGCGATCGAGGACGGGTCCGCTCTCGCCGCGTACGAGCGCTGGATAGCGGCCCAGGGCGGCGATCCCTCGCTCGACGTGCTCCCGGAGGCACCGGTGCGCACGGAGCTCACCGCCGATCGAGCAGGGTTCGTCGGAGGCGTCTCCGCTCTCGGCGTCGGCCGCGTGGCGCTCGAGCTCGGCGCGGGACGGCGGACGAAGGAGGACACGATCGACCATGCCGTCGGGATCCGCTGCTTCGCGAAGCGGGGCGATCCGGTCGAGGAGGGCCAGCCGCTCGCCGAGATCCACGCTCGCGATGACGCGAGCGCAGAGCAGGCAGCCGACCAGATCCGGCCGCTGATCGAGATCTCGGACGAGTCGGGACCCCCGCGCCCGATCGTGCTCGAGACGCTGACCTAGACCCGCAGCCTCGTCGCTACGCTGGCGGCGTGCCCGAGCTGCCAGAGGTCGAGACGATCCGCGTCGGGCCTCGAGCCGCACCTCGTCGGCCGGACCTTCGACCGCGTCGAGATCTCGGACTCCCGCCTGACCCGGCCAAGCGATCCGCGCGAGATCGCGGCCGAGCTCGAAGGCGAGCGAGTCGCCGCACTGGAGCGCCGCGGCAAGTATTTGGTTGTTCGGTTCGAAACGGGTCGGGTTCTCCTGATTCACCTCCGGATGACGGGGAGCCTGCGCCTGCTGCGGAACGGGGACGACGACGACCCGTACCGCAGGGCTGTCGTCAAACTAGACAACGGATCGGACGTCGCGTACCGGGACGTGCGGCGCTTCGGCACCTGGCTCCTGCTCGAGCCGCCGGACTTCGAGCCGTACCTCGCGACCAAGGTCGGCGTCGAGCCACTCGGCAGAGCGCTCACGGCGCGATCGCTCGTCGACCGCCTCGCGCGCAGGCGCGCGCCCCTGAAGGCGGTCGTCCTCGACCAGCGCGTCTTCGCAGGCGTTGGGAACATCTACGCGGACGAGGCGCTGTGGTGGGCGCGCCTCCACCCACTGCGCCCGGCCTGCGACGTGAATCCCACGGAGCTCGAAGCGCTGGTGCGCGGAATCAAGCGCGCGCTCAGGCGAGGCATTGCCCGCCAGGGCGCGACTCTGCGCGATTACCGAAACGCCGACGGCGCCGCCGGAGAGATGCAGACCGAGTTCCGGGTCTACGGACGCGACGGCGAGCCGTGCTTCCGCTGCGGCCACGCGATCGAGAAGACCCGCGCCGGCGGTCGAGGCACCTGGTTCTGCCCGAACTGCCAGATCTGAGCAGGCTCGCCTACAATTGGGCCTGGAAGAGGCGCTCGGAGCGAAACTCCGCAAGCCGCCTTTCGGGGTTAGGCACGAAACATGACGAAGACACTGCGGCAGACAGCGATCGCACTCGCGACCCTCGCGGCTCTCACGGCCGTCGTCGGCGCGGGCGCCGGCACAACGCGTGGGCACGGCCCGGAGCTGTCGGTGCGCTGGCAGGCGCCGACGCCTCGTGACGGGACGGCGTTCGCCGTCAAGGCCGGCGAGCCGCTCACGCTTCGAGCTCGCCGCAGCGCCCGGGTCCGTGATTCGGAGCCGGCGACTCCCGGCAGGCGTCTCGGTTGCCAGCATCGTCCGCTCAGGCGAAGGTCCAGTGGACGCCCTCGGCGAGCCCAGGTCGGCGAGCACATGCTCACGTTCGGCGCTCAGAAGGGAAGCCGGTACGCACGGCCGCGGAGCTTCCTCGTCTACGTCCTGCCGGCGACTCCGGCGGGACCGCACGACGAGTTTCCGCTGGGCGGCATCAACGGCAGGTCGCGGTACGCGGAGGTCTACGCGGATGTCTCGGCGCGGACGCGACCGAGCTCCCGCGCGAAGGAGCTGATTCGGCTGCGGCAGTACACGCCGGAAGGGACGACGAACGTCGTCCAGACGCTGAGCGGCGTGATCAACCAGAACGGCGAGTACTGGGTCCGCGTGCGACTGCCGATGCTCCCGAACGGGCGCACCGGCTGGGTTCCGCGCCGGATGATCGGGCCGTACAACGAGATCTGGACGCACCTCGTCATCGACCGGAAGCTGTTCACGGCCACGCTCTACCGCAAGGGCCGCGCGATCTTCACGACGCGCGTCGGCGTGGGAAAGCCGTACTGGCCGACGCCTGCCGGCGAGTTCTACGTGCGCGAGCGCATCACGGGCTTCTCGGATCCGATCTACGGGCCGATCGCCTTCGGCACGAACGCCCGCTCGAACGTGCTGACCGACTGGCCGGGCGGCGGCTTCATCGGGATCCACGGCACGAACCAGCCGGAGATCCTCCCCGGGCGCGTGTCGCACGGCTGCGTTCGCATGCCGAACGCCGCGGTCCTGCGGCTCGCGCGGCTGATGCCGCTGGGCACGCCCGTCACCATCTTCTGACGTCCCGGTTACGATGTTTCCGGGCTTAGGCTCGGGGGCACCACGACCGATGAACTCCTGGATGCACATTCTGCGGCGTCTATTCGCGGTAGCGCTCGCGTGTTGCGGGTGCGACCGTGCTCGTTCCCGCTGCGGCGACGCCTGCGAGGGACGACGTCGTCTCATGGACGAGCCCGACCCCCGGTGAGGGCGCCGTCCTCGGCGTCGCGGCGAAGACGACGCTCTCGTTCCGCCTGGGTGCGACCTCGGATGGCTCGGGCGCCATGCTCGCGATCCGGGACTCCGGAGGCTCGCCGCAGGGCGCGGTGCTCCGGCACACGGACGGGAATCCGGCGAGCGCGACGTACACGTGGAAGCCGCCCGTGTCGCAAGTCGGCGTGCACCGGGTGACATTCACCGTGAGCTCCGGCGCGGGCAGCGCGACGCGCACGCTCGCGATCCGGGTCGGTCGCGCGAACAGGCCGCCGCCCGGGCGGTCGAATCCGGCAGGCGTCTACCCGCAGCGGGCGCTGCTCAGCGATCGGGGCTCGGAAACGTACGGCTGGGCGTTCGTTCGGCACCGCACGGTTGCCCGCACCGGCCCGTCGCGCTCGGCTCGCGCGATCACGCCGGTCACGTTCCGGACGCCCGAGCTCTACCGCAACGCGATCCAGGTGCTCGACCAGGTCACGTACAAGGGCGGGAAGACGTGGGTGCGGATCCGGCTCGCAGTCCTGCCCAACGGCACGACCGGCTGGGTGCCGCGCGGCGCCCTGGCCACCTTCGCAGAAGGTGCACACGCGCATGGTGATCGTGCAGCGGTCGCTGAGAGCCACGCTCTACAAGCGCGGCCGGCCCGTCTTCTCGGCGCGGATCGGCGTCGGGCAGGCGCACACGCCGACGCCGCGGGGCGAGTTCTACGTGCGCGAGAAGCTCTCCGGCTACTACGCGCCCGCGTACGGCCCGCGCGCGTTCGGGCTCAACGCGAAGTCGAACGACGCTGACCGACTGGCCCGGCGGCGGCTTCGTCGGGATCCACGGGACGAACGCGCCGCAGATCCTGCCCGGGCGCGTCTCGCACGGCTGTGTGCGCATGCGGAACCCGGCGATCCTCAGGCTCTTCCGGCTGATGCCGCTCGGCACGCCGGTCAGCATTCGCTAGCGCAAAATTGACCTAGCTGGGTCAGGCGGGCGAGGCGCCGGTGGGCGAGTCTAAGGACATGTTCCTCGACCAAGTTCATTTCGAAGTCATCGACTACTCGGCGGCCGTTCGCCTCACCGAGCGGCTCGGCCAGACGTGGACGGCAGGACTGCTCGGCGGTGAGCCGTACGTCGTCGCCGCCGCGGTCTCGTCCGAGCCCGGCGATCTCGCGACGCTCCTGCGGAACGTCCAGGACGTGGATTCGGGAAGAGTCGCTGTACGCGATCCGGTTCATGCTGGACAACGAGATCTACGTGCTGGCAGCCGGTGCCACCGAGTGGAAGACGCCGTCCTTCTTGATCCCCGTCGAAGAGATCGAAGAGCTCGACGAGGTCGAAGAGTCGCCGCGCGCCGCCTGAGGGCGTCCGTTACCGACACGACCCGGCTCTACACTGGAGTCGATGGCGGGGCGGGGCTACAAGACTGAGGCCGTCGTCCTGCGCTCGATCCGGTTCGGCGAGGCCGACCGCGTTCTCCACCTGTACACGCTCGAGCGCGGGCGGGTCGGAGCCGTCGCGAAGGGAATCCGGCGCACGAAGTCGCGGTTCGGCGCGACGGCTCGAGCCGCTGAGCCACGTCGAGCTGATGCTCCACCAGGGGAGCGGCGAGCTCGGGACCGTCACCGGCGCGTCGCTCGTGCGGGCGCACCGCGGGGCCCGCGAGGAGTCGTACCGGCTGTCCGTGGGGCTCGTCGGGCTCGAGGCGATGCTGCGCCTGTTCACCGAGCAGGAGCGGAACCCGACGCGCGTTCGAGGCGCTGACGCGGTTTCTCGACGTCCTCGACGACGCGGAGGTGCGGAAGACCGAGCCGGCGCTCGACCCGCTCGTCCTCTCGTTCCAGCTGAAGCTGCTCTGGCTGTCCGGGTATCTGCCGCATCTGACGAGCTGTGCCGAGTGCGGGTCGGAGGGCCCGCTCGTCGGCTACTCGCCGCGAGGCCGGCGGCGCGGTCTGCGAGCGCTGCGGTGCCGGGTCGCTCGCGCTCTCAGGCGAAGGCATCGCGGGCATCGAAGGCCTGCTCGGAACGCCTCTCGCCGACGCGGCGATCTCGAAGCGAGGCCGCCCGCGAGGCGCTTCGCGTGATCACGTCGTCGTACGAGTACCACGGCGGCTTCCGGCTGCGAACCGTCGCTGCCCGGCCGTGACCGTAGTCTTCGGCGCGTGAACTTCCAGGACATGATCGGCACGCTGAACGCGTACTGGGGCGAGCGCGGCGCCGTGATCATGCAGCCGTACCACACCGAGCTCGGAGCGGGCACGTCCAATCCGGCCACGTTCCTGCGCGTCCTCGACCCGACCCACCCCGAGTGGCGCGCCGCCTACGTCGAGCCTGTGATCCGGCCGGCCGACGGGCGCTACGGCGAGAACCCGTACCGCTTCCAGCACTACTTCCAGTACCAGGTGATCCTCAAGCCGGCGCCCGAGGACGTGCTCGACCAGTACTTCGGCTCGCTCGAGGCGCTCGGGATCGACCTCCTGAAGCACGACATCCGGCTCGTCGAGGACGACTGGGAGCAGCCGACGCTCGGCGCGTGGGGGCTCGGCTGGGAGGTCTGGTGCGACGCGATGGAGGTGACGCAGTTCACGTACTTCCAGCAGCTCGGCGGGATCGATCTCGAGATCATTCCCGCGGAGATGACGTACGGGCTCGAGCGGCTCGGGCTCTTCCTGCAGGACAAGAAGACGGTGCTCGACCTCGAGTGGGCGCCGGGCGTGACCTGGGGCGACGTCTACCAGGAGAACGAGCGCCAGTGGTCGCAGTACAACTACGAGGAGGCGCCGGTCGACGTGCTCCAGCGGCGCTTCGACGAGCACGAGGCCGAGGCCGAGCAGCTGCTCGACAAGAACCTGCCGCTGCCGGCCTACGACCAGGTGCTGAAGTCGTCGCACGCGTTCAACCTGCTCGATGCCCGCGGCGCGGTGTCGGTGACCGAGCGGGCCGCCTACATCGGGCGCGTCCGCACGCTCGCGCGCCGTTTTGCCCAGCTCTACGTGGGGACCGATGGCGACGCTCCTGATTGAGATCGGCTGCGAGGAGCTGCCCGCGGCGGCGTGCCGCGAGGCCGAGCGGCAGCTGCCTGAGCTGGCGCGTCGTGCTCTCGGAGTTGAAGCCGAGCAAGGTGCTCGTGACGCCGCGCCGGCTCGCCGTGCTCGCGGAGGACGTCCCGGAGCAGACCGCGGACCAGTGGGTGAAGGGGCCGCCGGTCGCGATGAGGGAGAAGGCCGCGGCGGGCTTTGCGAAGCGCCACGGCGTCGCGGCCGAGGAGCTCGAGGAGCGCGACGGCTTCCTCGGCGTCGCGGTGGCCGGGAAACCGCTCGCCGAGGTGCTGCCAAGCCAGGTCGACGAGCTCGTCCGCGGCCTGGCGTTCTCGAAGACGATGCGCTGGGACGACAGCGGGCTGCGCTTCCCGCGGCCCGTGCGCTGGCGGCTCGCGATGCTCAACTCGACGCGGATCGTCGGCGAGCGCTCGTACGGGCACCGCTTCTCGTCCGGGCCGATCGAGATCGCCGACGCGGCCGGCTACGCGGAGGCTCTGCGCGCCGTAGGAGTCGAGCCCGACAGCGAGGAGCGCTTCAAGCAGATCGTCGCCGCGCTCGACGGCCTCGGAGATTGGACCGACCCGCACGGCGTCCTGGCCGAGGTCATGTACCTCGCCGAGTCGCCGGTCGTCCTCGACTGCAGCTTCGACGAGCGGTACCTCCAGCTGCCGAGCCGGGTCGTCGAGACGACGATCCAGCACCACATTCGCGCGTTCCCGCTCGGAGGCAACCGGTTCGCGTTCGTCGCGAACGGCGGCGACCCGGACACCGTCCGCGCAGGGGTCGAGAACGTCGTCGGAGGACGGCTCGAGGACGCGTCGTTCACGTTCGAGCGGGACGTCAAGGTCGGGATCGACACGCTCGCGGAGCGGCTCGGCGCGATCACGTTCTTCCACGGCGCCGGCTCGTTCGCGGACAAGACCGAGCGGCTGGTGAAGCTCGTCGAGGCGCTCGGCGGCGGCGAGGCGGCGCTCGAGGCGGCCCGGCTCGCGAAGGCCGACCAGGCGTCGGAGCTCGTGCGGGAGTTTCCCGAGCTCGAGGGCCACGTCGGCGCCGAGTACGCCAGGCTCGCCGGCTACCCGGAAGCCGTTTGCGCCGCGATCGACGAGCAGTACCTGCCCGACGCGGCGGAAGCGCCTCTGCCGACGACCGAGACCGGCCGCGTGCTCTCCGCCGCGGACAAGATCGACACGCTCAACGTCTCGTTCGGCCTCGGGCAGCGGCCGACCGGCTCGCGCGACCCGTACGGGCTGCGGCGCGCCGCGATCGGCCTCGGGCGGCTCGCCACCGAGGGCAACCTCTCGATCCCGCGCGAGCTGATGGACGCCGAGGTCGGCGAGTTCGTCGAGGAGCGCTTCGAGGGTCTGCTCGAGGCACCGGTCGAGTACGTGCGCGCCGCGCGTCGGGCTCCGGTGCGCGACCTCGGCGGCGTCGCCCGGCTCGCCGAAGCCCTCGCGGCGCTCCCGGACGAACGGCTCGGCCCGATCCACACTGCGTACATGCGCGCGAGCCGGCTCGCCGAGAAGGAACAGGGCGCAGCCGCGGAGCTGGAGCCCGCTCTCCTCGTCGAGGACGCGGAGGCCAAGGTCGCCGCCGCTCTCGAGCGCGTCGACCCGGAGATCGCAGCCGCCCTCGACGCAGGCGACTTCAACGCCGCCGTCGAAGCCGGAGCCGAGCTCGGCCCGCTCCTCGACCGCTTCTTCGAGGACGTGCTCGTCCTGGCCGACGATCGCGCGGTCCGGGCAAACCGCCTGCGCCTGCTCCTGAACGTGCGCGACACACTGGGCCGCCTGGGCGAGCTCTCGCAGATCCCCAGATAACCCCGTTCGAGGGAACTCGCGCACGCCCACCCGAGTAAGGCATGCAGGAAACCGCCGCAAATGCCGCTTATACCCGTGAGGCGCTGCGGTGTCTCGCCGCCTCTGGGCCAAGAGTTGCCGCACGCTTCCGGAGACGACCGGCCGCAGTCGTCTCCACCGCCGAGCTCCTCGGCGAACGCCGTAGCCGGCCCGGGCGTCTACCTAGATAGGCCGCAGAGGACGTCCGGCCCGGCACGGCTATACGCTGAGACCATGGCTCCGCAGGCGGTCGAGCTGCACGTGGTCTCCGATTCGACGGGCGAGACGGCGACCCGCCTCGTGCACGCGCTCGAGGCGCAGTTCCCCGAGCAGCAGTTCGAGGAGATCCGGCATCCGATGGTCGAGAGCGTCGACGACCTCGCCGATGTCGTGCGGCGCGCGAGAGGCCGGCCCGCGGTCGTCGTCTACACGCTCGTCGAGCCGGAGCTGCGCGCCGAGATGCGCACGCTCTGCCGCCGGGCGCGGCTCCACTACTGCGACCTGCTCGGCCAGCCGATCGAGGCCGTCGCCAAGGTCTCCGGCACCGCGGCCAGGATGCAGGCGGGCGGGCGCCACCCGCTCGACGAGACGTACTTCCGCCGCATGGAGGCGATCGAGTTCGCGGTCAAGTACGACGACGGGATCGCCGGCGGGCTGGACGACGCGGACATCGTGCTCGTCGGCGTGTCGCGAACCTCGAAGACGCCGCTCTCGATCTACCTCGGCTACCTCGGCTATCGCGCGGCGAACGTCCCGATCGTCAAGGGGATCGACCCGCCGAAGGAGCTCTTCGACGTCGACCCGCACAAGGTCGTCGGCCTGAAGATCGACGCGAAGCGGCTCGCGGAGATCCGGAAGAACCGCTCACGGCGGATGGGCGGCTCGAACCACCGGTACTCGAAGCTGCTCGAGATCTACGAGGAGCTCGAGAACGCGGAGGCGGTGCAGCGGCGGCTCGGATGCCCGGTGATCGACACGACCGAGCTCTCGATCGAGGAGACAGCGGCGCGGGTGATCCGCCTCGTCGAGCAGCGGCAGGCCGAGGTCACGGCTTGATTCCAGGGGCTCGGCGCGCGCGAAGGTTCCGTCGGTTACCAGCTCGCGAAGGTCGCCCAGCCCGGGTTGAACCTGGCGCCGCCGAGGACGGCCTTGCACCACGCGTACGAACCGGTCGGGCTGCACGCCCTCGTCGCCGTGCCGCCGTCGCCGTAGGCGCCCTGGATCGACTGCGCGACGCGAGTCGCCAGAGCCTGCACCTGAGCAGGCGTCGCGCCCGGCGGATGCTCGTTCCACGCGAAGCCGATGCGCCCGTCCGGGTACGGGTTGCGGATCGCCCAGGCGCGCGCCGCGTAGACCTCGAGGCTCGCGAGCGTCTCCATCTGGGCGAGCGAGATCCGGTTGTTCCCGTAGCCCTTCGCATCGCGCCAGTAGGCCGTCATGAGCGGGACGTAGGCGCGGTCGAAGAGGACGCGTGCGGGCGCGGCCTGGGGCGGTCCCGCGAACGCGAGCCGGGCCGGGTGCTCCGTGAACTCGTTGAGCCGCGTCGAGCGAGCCCCGACCTTCGAGCCTGCGACGCAGACGCGCGAGCAGCTCGGGTACGCCTCCTGCGCCCACCAGGCCACGTACGGCGACACGGCGGTCCACCAGGCCGCGTTGCCGAGCCAGCCCTCGAGCTGGCCCTTGTAGGGGCCGAAGTTGGCGAGCTGCTGCCCGAGACCGACGACGAAGACGGCGCCCTGCTGCGGCGGCGCGCCACGCGGTCCCGTGTAGAGGCCCCGCATCGCATCGCGCGCTCTCGCCTGCGAGACCGGCTTCGTCCGGACCGCGCTCGAGAGCTCGTTGACCGCCCACGTGTCGCGCGCCGGGTCGTATCCGGCTGCCGCCATGCGCTGACGGAAGAGCCGCCCCTTCGCCGACCAGCTCGCCGGCTTCACCTTCGCCCAGGCGCCCATGTTGAACTCGGCGAGTGCGTGGAAGTTCGGGCCCTTCGCGTGGATCGCGTCCACGGCTGCCCGCCCGCGCGGCTTCGTCTTGTCGCCGATCGCGGTCACGACGACGTAGTAGTTCGCGCAGGGCGTCTGGTTCGCGGCCAGCGCGGAGGTGAGCGTCTCCCAGCCGTTCTGGCCGTAGACGATGACCTGCGCCTGGTACGGGCACGACGCGGGAGTGGGGCTGCCCGGCGATGCGACGGCGGCCGCGAGTAGGCACGCTGCCAGAAGGACCGCGCTCCTCATGCGTTTCCCGTTCCCGGCACGGGATACTGGAAACCGTGGCCACGCCGAAGCCTCCCGTCCCGCTCTGGCGCTGGGCAGCCTGGTTTTCCGTGCTCGTCCCGGCCATCCTCGTCTTCTACGTCCTGCTCACCCCCGTTTGGCTAGGGTTGCGCGCTCTCGCCTGGCTGGCCGACCGGACGTCACGCTCGGCGTTGCCTTAAGTCGCGATAGCTGTGGGAAGATTCGAGAGCGTGGCCCCGAACCGCTTCGTCTACGACTTCGACGAGCCCTCCGAGGGAGGTCGCGACCTGCTCGGCGGCAAGGGCATCGGGCTGGCGGAGATGACCCAGCTCGGCGTGCCCGTTCCGGCCGGCTTCACGATCACGACCGACGCCTGCCGCGCGTACACGGAGAGCGGCGGGCAGCTCCCTGACGGCCTCGAGGCCGAGGTCGAGCGCCACCTGACCTCGCTCGAGGAGAAGTCCGGCAAGCGCTTCGGCGATCCCGGCGACCCGCTCCTCGTCTCGGTGCGCTCAGGGGCGGCCGTCTCGATGCCCGGGATGATGGACACGATCCTCAACCTCGGCCTGAACGACGACGCCGTGCGCGGGCTCGCAGAGCGCACCGGCAATCCGCGCTTCGCCAACGACTCGTACCGGCGGCTGATCCAGATGTACGGCGAGGTCGTCGACGGAGTCGACGGGCATCTGTTCGAGGAGGCGCTCTCGAAGCTGAAGGACGAGCGCGGCGCCGCCCTCGACGTCGACCTGTCCGCCGAGGACATGGCCGGGCTGGTCGAGACCTTCAAGGCCATCTACGAGAGCGAGACGGGCAGCGGGTTCCCGCAGGATGCGCGCGAGCAGCTGTCACGCGCCGTGCGCGCGGTGTTCGATTCCTGGGACAACCCGCGCGCTCAGGTCTACCGGCGAGCGCACCACATCCCCGACGACCTCGGGACGGCCGTGAACGTCGTCCAGATGGTCTTCGGCAACAAGGGCGACCAGTCGGGAACGGGCGTCGCCTTCACGCGCGACCCCTCGACCGGCGAGCCCGGGCTCTACGGCGAGTTCCTGGCCGACGCGCAGGGCGAGGACGTCGTCGCCGGGATCCGCACGCCCGAGCCGCTCGCCGAGATGAAGGAGGCGCTACCGGAGGCGTTCGAGCAGTTCGTGGGCACGATGCAGCGCCTCGAGGAGCACTACCGCGACATGCAGGACATCGAGTTCACCGTCGAGGACGGGCGGCTCTACCTGCTTCAGACGCGCAGCGCCAAGCGGACGGCCGCGGCCGCGCTGAAGTCCGCCGTGGACATGGTCGACGAGGGCCTCATCTCGCGCGAGGACGCCGTCGTCCGCATCGACCCCGGGCAGCTCGACCAGCTCCTGCACCCGATGATCGATCCCTCGGCGAGCGTCGAGGTCGTCGCGCAGGGGCTGAACGCCTCGCCGGGCGCCGCCTCGGGGAAGATCGTCTTCGACGCCGACACGGCGGCCGAGCGCGGGAAGAACGGCGACAGCGTGATCCTCGTCCGCTGGGAGACGACCCCGGACGACATCCACGGGATGATCGCGGCGCAGGGGATCCTGACCGCCCACGGTGGCATGACCTCGCACGCGGCGGTCGTCGCGCGCGGGATGGGCAAGCCGTGCGTGGCCGGCTGCGAGGCGCTCACGGTCGACACGGCGGCGAGGACTGCGGCGCTCGACGGCCACCAGCTCGCCGAGGGTGACGTGATCACGATCGACGGCGGCACGGGCCGCGTCATGCTCGGCCCCGTCGAGCTCGTCCCGCCGCAGATCAACGAGGACTTCGAGACGATCCTCGGCTGGGCCGACGACATGCGGCGCCTGAAGGTGCGCGCGAACGCGGACACGCCCGAGGACGCGGCCAAGGCGCGCGAGTTCGGCGCCCAGGGCATCGGCCTCTGCCGCACCGAGCACATGTTCATGGCGGAGGACCGGCTCCCGGTCGTCCGCGAGATGATCATGGCCTCGAGCGAGGACGAGCGGCGCCGCGCGCTCGACAAGCTGCTCCCGCACCAGCAGGCGGACTTCGAGGGCATCTTCGAGGCGATGGCGGGCCTGCCCGTCACGATCCGCCTGCTCGACCCGCCGCTGCACGAGTTCCTGCCGCCGCTCGAGGAGGCGACCGACGAGCAGATGCGCGAGCGGATCCGGGCGCTGCAGCGAGGCGAACCCGATGCTCGGGACGCGCGGCTGCCGCCTCGGGCTGATGTGGCCGGAGATCTACGAGATGCAGGTGCGCGCGATCGTGCGTGCCGCGCTGGCCGTGCAGGAGCGCACCGGAGACGCGCCGCTCGTCGAGATCATGCACCCGCTCGTCGGCTTCGGCGAGGAGCTGCGGCGTCTGCGCGCGATGACGATCGCGACGGCCGACGAGGAGGGCGAGCTCGAGTACCTGGTCGGGACGATGATCGAGCTCCCGCGCGCGTGCGTGCGTGCGGACGAGATCGCGGAGCACGCCGACTTCTTCTCGTTCGGGACGAACGACCTCACGCAGACGGCGCTCGGCTTCTCGCGCGACGACGCGGAGGGCAAGTTCCTGACGCGCTACCTCGAGGACGGCGTGCTCGAGCGCAATCCGTTCGAGACGATCGACCAGGGCGGTGTCGGCGACCTGATGCGCATCGCCGTCGAGCGCGGCCGGAGCGTGAAGGACGATCAAGATGGGCATCTGCGGAGAGCACGGCGGCGAGCCGAAGTCGGTCGCGTTCTGCCACGAGCTCGGCCTCGAGTACGTGTCGTGCTCGCCGTACCGCGTCCCGCTCGCGCGCCTCGCCGCGGCCCAGGCCGCGCTCAAGGAGTCCGGGATCGAAGCGGTCGCGTCCGGCGGCTAGGCCGCGAGGCCCTGCACGCGGAAGTAGGCGACCAGGACGCTCGCCACCCCGACGGCGACCACCCCGGCGATTCCGAGCAGGCCCGGGCGCCCGTAGATCGCATGCGTCCGGCCGAGGCGCGAGAACGCGAGCATGCTCAGCGCGCCGCCGATCAGCCCGCCGATGTGGCCGCCGATCGAGATGTTCGGGATCGCGAACGTGAAGATGAGGTTGACGGCGATCAGGCCGAGCGCCTGACCCCCGAGCACGTAGTTCTTCTGACCCTCGAGGACGAGCGCCGCGCCGAGGATCCCGAAGATCGCGCCCGACGCGCCGACCGTGACGACGTTCGGGCTGAAGATGATCGCGCCCGCCGAGCCGGCGAGCCCCGACACGATGTAGATCGCGAGGAACCGTCCGCGCCCGATCGCCTGCTCGACCGGCGCGCCGATGAACCAGAGGACGAGCATGTTGAACACGAGGTGGATCATGCTGGCGTGCAGGAACGCCGCCGTGATCAGGCGATACCACTCGCCCTGGTCCAGGCCGCCCGGGCACGTAGAGGGCGCCTTTCACGAACAGGCTCCCGGAGACCTGGGTCAGGCTCGAGCCCTGAGCGAGGTTGATCAGGAACACGAGGACGTTGATCCCGATCAGGATCTTCGTCACGAGCGCGCCCTGGCCCTCGTAGGAGACGCGCCGCACGCCCTGGGTCACCCGTGACGGGCCCTGCGCCTTGCCTGCGTGCTCCGGGCACCGGATCCCGACGGGCGCGAAGACCATGCAGTCCGGGCAGATGCCCCGTCCGCACTCGGAGCACGAGACGCCGGTCTCCCGGTTCGGGTGCCGGTAGCAGTACATCTTGGTCTGCTCTGTGGTCACCGAGGTAGCGTAGTGGGGGGATGCGCGTCCACGTCGCCTTTACGCCCAGGGAGGCGGCCAACGCCCAGCTCGGGATCGTGGTGGACGTTCTCCGCGCCACCTCGACGATCGCGCAGGCGCTCGCCTCGGGCTATGAACGGGTCTACTGCTGCCGCGAGGTCGGCGAGGCGCGCGCGCTCCGCGACGAGCTCGGAGAGGGCTTGCTCGGCGGCGAGCGGAACGCGGTCCGGATCGAGGGCTTCGACGTCGGCGCCTCGCCGCGCGAGTTCCTCGGCGAGCCTCGCGCCCCCTCGGTCATCTTCTCGACGACGAACGGGACGCGCGCGATCCTCGAGACGGCGTCGCGGGCCGACGAGGTCCTGCTCGGGAGCCTGCTCAATCTCGACGCCGTCGCGAGCGCGGCGCGAGAGCGTGGGGAGGACGTGCTGATCGTCTGCGCGGGCTTCCAGGGCGAGTTCGCCCTCGACGACGCGTACTGCGCCGGCCGGATCGTGCAGCTGCTCGGAGCCGAGCCGTCCGACGCGGCGAAGGCCGCGGACGCGATCGCCCGCGCGTGGCCGGACGCCCACGAGGGCCTCCTCGCCCGCACGTACGGCCCGCCCGGGCTCGAGGAAGACATCGCGTTCTGCGCGCAGGTGAGCGTCCTCGACGTCGTCCCGCGTCTGAGCCGAATGGTCGACGGCTCCGCGGAGATCACGGCTCGTTAACGTCCAGTCTGTGCCCGGGGACACCGTTCATGTGCGGTACATGGTCGACGACGTCGAGGCGGCGATCGCCTTCTACACGACGCATTTCGGCTTCGAGCTGCTGACCGACCAGGCGCCTGCATTTGCCGACGTGCAACGCGGCAACCTCCGGCTGCTCCTCAGCGGGCCGCAGAGCTCGGCGGCGCGCCCGATGCCGGACGGACGACAGCCCGAGCCCGGGGGCTGGAACCGCATCCATCTGCTGGTCGACGACCTCGCGGCCGAGGTGGAGCGCCTGCGTGAGGCCGGGCTCTCGTTCCGCAACGACATCGTCAAGGGCCCCGGCGGCTCGCAGATCCTCGTCGACGACCCGGCGGGCAATCCGGTCGAGCTCTTCCAGCCTCGGACCTGACTCGAAAGGAGACATATGAAGATCGCCACGATCGGTAGGGGGAACATCGGCGGAGCCCTCGCGAAGCGCTGGCGCGCCACAGGGCACGAAGTGACCGAGTTCGGCAGCGAAGGCGGCAACGCCACGGGCTCGGACGCGGTGCTCGTCGCGATTCCGTCGAACGCGATCGAGAACGCGTTCACGAAGGTGGCCGGAATCAACGACGCGGTCGTCATCGACGCGACGAACGCGTTCACCGGCCGCGACGAAGAGTTCGAGTCGCTCGCGCACCAGGTCAAGTCGCACGTGAACGGACCTGTAGCAAAAGCGTTCAACTGCAATTACGCGGCCCTCTACGACGAGATCGACTCTCAGCGCGTTGCGCCCTGCTGCCTCTACGCGGCCGAGGACGGGGCGGTCGGGGTCACCGAGCTGCTGATCCGCGACGCCGGCTTGCACCCGGTCGCGACCGGCGGCCTCGGCAGCGCGCGCATGCTCGAGGATCACCTCGGTCTGATGACCGCGATCAACGAAGGCGGGCTGGGCCGGTTCTTCTACCGCTACGCGATGCCCGGAGAGCTGTAGGACGAGCGCGCGACGGCAGCTGAGCCCATGACCGAGTCGCAACGGAGAGTGCGGCTCATCTTCGGCGCGCTCCTGCTCGTCCTCCTGCTCGCCGCGCTCGACCAGACGATCGTCTCGACGGCGCTGCCGACGATCGTCGGCGACCTCGGCGGCCTCGACCATCTGTCCTGGGTCGTCACGGCGTACCTCCTGACCGCGACGGTCTCAGGCCCGCTCTACGGCAAGCTCGGCGACCTGTTCGGCCGCAAGATCGTGCTCCAGGTCGCGATCGTGATCTTCCTCGTCGGCTCCGCGCTCTGCGGGCTCTCGCAGAGCATGGGCCAGCTGATCGGCTTCCGCGCGCTGCAGGGCCTGGGCGCGGGCGGCCTGATCGTGGTCACGCTCGCGGTCGTCGGCGACATCATCCCGCCGCGCGAGCGGGGCAAGTACCAGGGCTACTTCGGCGCGGTCTTCGGGCTCGCGACGATCATCGGGCCGCTGCTCGGCGGGTTCTTCGTCGACAACCTGAGCTGGCGCTGGATCTTCTACGTCAACCTGCCGGTCGGGATCCTCGCGCTGTCGGTGATCGCGGTCGCGTTCCACCAGCCGACGGAGTTCCGCCGGCACGCGATGGACTACCTCGGCGCCGCTCTCCTTGCCGGGACGCTGACCTCGATCGTGCTCTTCACGAGCCTCGGCGGGACGACCTGGGCGTGGGGCTCGCCGCAGATCATCGGGTTGATCCTCCTGAGCATCGTGCTGCTGCCGACGTTCGTCTACGTGGAGAGCAGGGCGGACGAGCCGATCCTGCCGCTCTCGTTGTTCCGTAACCGCACCTTCGCGACGACGAGCGCGGTCGGCTTCATCGTCGGCTTCGCGCTCTTCGGAGCGATCACGTTCCTGCCGCTCTACCTCCAGGTGACGAAGGGGTCGAGCCCGACGCGGTCCGGTCTCGAGCTGACGCCGCTGATGGGCGGGCTGCTCGATCACGTCGATCGTGAGCGGGAACCTGATCACGCGCTGGGGCAAGTACCGGCCGTTTCCGATCATCGGGACGGCCGTGATGGCGATCGGCCTGTACCTGCTCTCGCGGCTCGAGGCAGGGACGCCGACCTGGCACGCGCTGATCGCGGGGGTCGTCCTCGGTCTCGGGCTCGGCGGGGTGATGCAGGTGCTCGTGCTCGCGGTGCAGAACGCCGTCGACCCGCGGGAGATGGGCGTCGCGACGTCCGGGTCGACGCTCTTCCGCCAGATCGGAGGCTCGATCGGCGTCTCGATCTTCGGCGCGATCTTCGCCAACCGGCTGCACGTCGAGATCGCCTCGCTCTTCCCGCCCGGGAGCTGCACGCGCCGCAGGCGGACAACCCGGCGGCGATCCGTGCGCTTCCGCCCGAGGTGCGCTCGCTGTTCGAGCAGGCGTTCGCAGCCGCGCTGCATCCCGTGTTCCTGACGGCCGCGGGCGTCTCGGTGATCGCGTTCGCGCTCGCGTGGCTGATCCCGGCTCTGCCGCTCCGGGATTCCGTCGAGCTGGCGCCCGAGGTTCCGCCGGCCGCAGAGCCCGTTTCTTCGCGAAGCTAGACCGATTTGACAGCGAACGTGTGTTCGTGTAGAACATACGTTCGTATGGTGGCATGCGTCCTCATCCCTGGCTTCGAGCTGCGGGCGGCACTGCGCGCTCGGCCCTCGCTCGCGCTGCGACCCGCCGCGCTCGCGCCCGCCGAGGGCGAGGAGCCGCTGATCGGCCCGATCACCGCCGCGGCCGAGGCTCAGGGCGTCAAGCCGGGCATGCGCATGGGGGAGGCGCTCGCCACCTGTCCCGAGCTCGTCCTCGTCGAGCAGGACCCGTCCGCGGCCGAGCAGGCCTGGGAGGAGATTCTGCGGCGGCTCGAGGACGCGGGGTTCGAGGTCGACTCCGGCGATCTCGGCTGCGTCTACTTCGAGACTCGGGGCGTCGAACGTCTTTACGGCGGTGCTGAGGCTGCGCTCGAGCGCGCCCTCGCCGCTGTCGGTTCTGCCTGGGATCCACGCGCCGGCGCTGCGGGGCGCCGGTTCGCCGCACTCGCTGCGGCGAACGTGGCGCGCCCCGGGCAGGTCTTGATCGTTGCCGACGAGCGCACGCGTGAGTTCCTCGCGCCTCTTCCGCTCGCCCTGCTCCCTCTCGCTGAGCAGCGGCGACGCGAGCTCGAGGAGCTCGGCGTGCGCAATGTCGGCGAGCTTGCTGGGCTACCGGGCGGCGCCGTAGCCGAACGACTGGGGCCGGACGGGCGGCGCGCCTGGAGCCTGGCGAGAGGACGAGACCGCGGGCGCGTGCGGGGAAGACGGGCCCCTGCCGAGCTCATCGAGACGCTCGAGTTTCCCGAGGCGATCGGAAACGAGCTCACGCTTACGGCGCGCGCTCGCGGTACTCGTCGAGCGCCTTCTCGGGCGAGCGGAGCGCGGCGAGCGGTTCCTGCGCAAGGTCGCGCTGTCGGCGACGCTCGTCGGCGGCGGTTCCTGGCGCAGGCAGCTCACCTTGCGTGAGCCGTTCGCCGAGGCGGACCGGCTGCGCATCGCGCTCGGGCCGAAGCTCGCCGAGCTCTCCGGGCCGGTCCTGAAGCTGAAGCTGGAAGCGCTCGAGCTGACGGAGTCGACGGGCCAGCAGCTGATGCTCGTGCGGCCCGAAGGCGACGAGCTCCAGGGGATGCTCCGCGACGGGCTGCGCCAGGTGAAGGCGAGCACGGGCGAAGGCGGTGTGTGCACGGTCGTGGAGGTGGCTCCTTGGTCGCGGATTCCGGAACAGCGGGCACTGCTCGTCGCGCGGGACGACTGAACGCGCCGCGGGCGGTTCTCGTCGAGCCTGGAGCTCGACGGGGCGCCGCGGAGGGTCAATCGTCGGGTCGGTGGCGCTCGTTCGCGAGGAGTGGCGCGTCGTCGACCGCTGGTGGACCGAGGAGCCGGTGCAGCGGCGCTACTTCGACGTCGTGCTGGACGGAGGAGAGCGCGCGGTCGTCTACCGGGACGAAGAGGCCGGCGGCTGGTTCAGCCAGCGCGGGGTCTGATGGCTAGCGGCTTTGTCTGCGAACGCCGTCGATGAAGCCGGTTCCGGGCGCGTGGATGTTGAGGAACCTGGCGGGGCCGGCCCCGGGATCGCGAACCCGTGACGGACGCCGGGCGGCGCGGCGAAGAACATGCCTGGGCCGGCGCGGAACGTCTCGTCGCCGATGGTGAGCTCGATCTCGCCCTCGAGGACGTAGAACGAATCGGTGTGGTCGTCGTGGACGTGCGGCTCGATGGGGCCGAAGCCCGGCTCGCTCCAGAACTCGAGGATCTCGACCTCGTCACCCTCGTACCTGACGCGGATCTCACGCCGCGGACCCTCGAGCTCCTCGCCCTCGTCGGGGCCTAGGAGGATCGCGTGCCGTTCGTCGAGCTCCATTGCCACTCAGCCTATTCGTTCCTCGACGGGGCCTCGCATCCCGAGGAGCTCGCGGCGCGCGCGGCGTGAGCTCGGCTACGAGGCGCTCGCGCTCACGGATCACGACGGGGTGTACGGATCGCTCGAGTTCGCCCACGCGGCGAAGGCATTCGGGGTGCGATCCGATCACCGGGGCAGAGGTGTCTCTTTCGGACGGCTCGCACGTCACGCTGCTCGTCGAGTCGCCGCGCGGATACGCGAACCTGTGCCGGCTCCTGACCGCCGCGCACGCGGGACACTCGCCCGAAACCGACAGAACCGATCCCGCCGAGCCTCGACCGGCACCTGTTCGCGACGTACAACGAAGGGCCTCGTCTGCCTGTCCGGCTGCGCGCGGGACGGGCTCGCGGTCCGCAACGGGAACGGAGCGGCCGAGCTCGCGTCGGTCTTCGGCCGCGACCGGTTCTTCGTCGAGCTCCAGCGTCCGTACGAGCGCGGTGACGCGCAGCGCAACGCACGGCTGCGGCAGCTCGCGGAGACGATCGGCGTGCAGACCGTCGTCACGGGCAACGTCCACGCGCACAACCGCAGGCGCGCGCTCCTCCAGGACGCGATGGTCGCGATCCGGAACCGGACGTCGCTCGAAGGCGCGGAACGCGAGCGGCGCGGCAACCACGAGTGCGTCCTGCTCGCACCCGACGCGCTGGCGGAGCGCTTCCCCGACGACCGCGACGCCGTCGCCCGCACCGCCGAGCTCGCCGAACGGCTCGAGTTCGACCTCACCCAGGAGCTCGGCTACCGCTACCCGGACTTCTCCGACCGCGACGAGCCCGCGATCGCGGAGCTGGCCCGCGTCTGCAACCGCGCATTCGAGGCCCGCTACCCAAGTAACACTGTGTTACAAGGTCAGGCGAGGGGGCGGCTCGACGAAGAGCTGGCGCTGATCGCCGAGCTCGGGCTGGCGGGATTCTTTCTGCTCCACTGGGAAGTACTCGAGTTGGCCGCGGATGTCGCGCGTGAGGTGCGGGGGCGCGACACTCCGCGGCACTCGCTGCCCCCGGGACGCGGGCGGGGGAGCTCGGTCGGCTCGCTCGTCTGCTACCTGACGGGCCTCTCGCACGTCGACCCGGTCGCCGCGAACCTGTCGCTCGGGCGTTTCCTGAACCGTGAGCTCGACTCCGTGCCGGACATCGACCTCGACTTCCCGCGCGACATCCGCGAGAAGCTCATCGTCGCGCTGACCGAGCGCTACGGGCACGAGCACGCGGCCCTCGTCGCGAGCTTCTCGACCTATCGCTCGCGCGGCGCGATCCGCGACCTCGGCAAGGCGCTCGGCCTCCCGTTCGCCGAGCTCGAACGCCTCGCCCGCGTCACGGAGGGCAACCCGAGGCGCGTCGAAGAGGAGATCGCCAGGCTCCCGGACGGCGACGCGAAGCTCCGTTCACGCCGCTGGCGAGCCCTCGGCGTGCTCTCGCGCGAGATCGCCGGCCTGCCCAGGCACATCTCGCAGCACCCGGGCGGAATGGTCATCTCCAGCCGCCCGCTCGTCGAGCTCGTCCCGGTGCAGCCCGCTGCGATGGAAGGGCGCCAGATCTGCCAGTGGGACAAGGACTCCTGCGCCGATGCCGGGTTCCTGAAGATCGACCTGCTCGGCCTCGGGATGCTGTCCGCGGTCGAGGACTGCGTCGTCCAGATAGCCGAGACCCGCGGCAGGACGATCGACCTGTCGCGGATCGAGCTCGACGACCCGGACGTCTACGAGGAGATCCAGCGGGCGGACACGGTCGGCGACTTCCAGATCGAGAGCCGCGCACAGATGCAGAGCCTGCTCCGCACCCTCCCGGAGAACCTCGACGACCTGACGATCCAGGTCGCGCTCGTCCGCCCGGGGCCGATCCAGGGCAAGGCGGTGCACCCGTACATCGAGCACAGGCGGCGGTTGCGCGAGGACCCGAGCTTCGTCCCTCCGGTCGACCATCCGCTGCTTGCAGAGCCGCTCCGCGAGACGCTCGGCGTCGTCGTCTTCCAGGACCAGGTGCTCGAGGTCGCGATCGCGCTCGCGGGGTTCAGCGTGGGGGAGGCCGAGGGGCTGCGGCGCGCGATGAGCCGCAAGCGGAGCGAGGAGGCGATCGAGGCGTTCCGCGAACGGTTCGTCGAAGGCGCGGTCGCCAAGGGCGTGGACGCGAAGCTCGCGGACGAGGTCTACGACAAGCTCGTCGGCTTCTCGGGCTTCGGCTTCCCGAAGTCGCACGCGGCCGCGTTCGGGCTCCTCGCGTACCAGTCGGCCTGGCTGCGGCACCACTTTCCGGCCGAGTTCCTCTGCGCGCTCCTGAACGCGCAGCCGATGGGCTTCTACCCGCCGGCGAGCCTCGTCCGCGACGCCCAGCGGCGTGGGGTGGAGGTGCGGCCTCCGCACGTCAACAAGAGCCAGGCGAAATGCACCATCGAGCCAAGTAACACTGTGTTACAAGGCGCGGTTCGGATCGGGCTCGAGTACGTGACGTCGATCGGCGCGGACGATGCTCAGGCGCTTGCTCGGGCGGCGCCGTTCGAGAGCGTCGTCGAGCTCGCGCAGCGGACTGCGATCGGCCGCGAGGGGCTCGAGAGCCTGATCGCGTCCGGCGCGTGCGACGGGCTGGGCTCGTCGCGCCGGGCGCTGCTCTGGGAGCTCGGGCTCGTCCCTCGCTCGCAGAGCGTCCCCGGCTCGGGCGGTGTGGAGCGGCAGCTCGCGCTTCCGCTCGACCCGACCGCCGAGACGCCCGAGCTCGCCGAGCCGACCGAATGGGAGGAGATGCTCGCGAACTACCGCCGCACGAGCCTCTCGGTCGACGTGCACCCGATGGAGCTCATCCGCCCGCATCTCCCCGAAGGTGTCCTTTCGAGCCATGACCTGTGCCAGGCACCGGACAGGTCTCATGTGGCCGTGGCCGGAATGGCCGTGGCCAGGCAGCGGCCGTCCACCGCGAAGGGCGTCGTCTTCATGCTCCTCGAGGACGAGTTCGGGCAGGTCAACCTGATCGTCCCGCCTCAGGTCTACGAGCGGCACCGGGCGATCGTCCGCGGCGAGCCGCTGATCCTCGCGCGCGGCGTCTTCGAGCGCGTGGAGCGGAACCAGAACGTCGTCGTCCGCGAGCTCGAGACCCTCGCGCCGCTTGCGCGCAAGCTCTCCGGAGCGTCGGACCTCGTCTCGGCTCTGCCGGACGCGCACCATTTCGGGCACCGCTAGGATCGCCGCGTGCGCCTCACCCGGTTCCTCGCGCTCCTCTCGACGCTCGCCGTACTCGCTTTCGCGGCGGCCGGCTGCGGCGGCGGAGGCGACAGCTCGAGCGCCTCCGGCACGAAGCCCGAGACCTGGTCGGCGGACGTCTGCGGAGCGCTCCAGACGTGGGAGGACGACCTCCAGTCGGGGAGCCAGCAGCTGAGCTCCGACATCGCGCAGCAGCAGCGACCTCAAGTCGGTCAAGCAGAAGCTCGTCGCGTTCCTCCAGAACGCCGAGCAGAGCACAGAGAAGATGGTCGCCGACGTGAAGAGCGCCGGAGCGCCTGCAGTCAAGGACGGCCCGGCGATCCAGCGCGACCTCGAGTCGGGCCTGACCGAAGCGCGCGGCAGCTTCCAGCACGCCGTCACACAGGCGAAGAAGCTCCCGACGAACAACCCGGAAGCCCTTGCCGCCGGCCTCTCGTCGCTGGCGCAGAGGATTCAGGGCGAGCTGACGGCGACCGGCAACCACTTCTCGAATCTCGACACGAAGTACGACGTCGGCGATCTCAACAAGGCGATGGCCGCCGAGCCGTCCTGCAAGCCGTTCGTCTCGTCTAGCGGCTAAGCGGTCGTCAGGAGAGCGCCTGCTCGAGGGCGGCGCGGTCGAACGGGACGCCGTGCGTCGCGAGCATGTGCTCCACGGGCAGGTCGAGCAACGGGCGCAACCCCTCGACGACCTGCTCCCGCGTCATCTCCTCGCTCAGCCAGCGGGGATTGATCTCGAGCCCGCTGCCGAAGTCGACGAGCGTGTCGCCCGCGACGACCGCGCCATGGCTCTCGACCCAGAGCACCGTGTCGTTCGGCTTCTCCCCGGGAAACGCGTCGACGCCGACGTCCAGGCGGTCGCCCGCCGCGTACGGATGCGCCTCGCCGATCCCCTCCTTGAGGAGCCAGACGACGTCGGGGGAGCCGTCGCCCGCCTGCTCGGCGGTGAGGCCCCATGTGCGCATGAGGTCCTCGGCGGTGTCGGGCAGCGGCGTGTAGACGGGGACTCCGAGCCGCTCCACGAGGCCTCGGGAGTCGCGCTCGTGCCACGGGCACGTGAGGACGATCGCTGTCTCGCGGTCGCCCGCGAGCCCCTCGAGCTCGCTCGGCGGGGCGATCGGGTCGAAGAACAGCAGGCGCTCGCCGTCGTCGATCGCATAGGACGAGACCTCGGGCCCCCACGGCTCGGTCGACTCCCACTGCGGGTGCGGCGCCTCCCAGTGCCACAGGCCGGGTCGCAGCTCGCGCATGCGGTGATCCTAGTGGGCGGTCAGGCGTTCTCGATTCCGAGCGCGAACCGCGGTAACCGCGCCTGGACCGTCCGGTTGAACTCCGCCTCGTAGGCCTCGGCGGCGTCCTCGTCCATGGTCGAGGCGAAGCCGTCGCGGAGCTCCGCGAGCCGGTCCGTGCCGGTCTCGACGAGATCCAGGTAGTCGCCGTACTTCTCCTCGGCCTCGTCGCGGTCGGCGGCGTCGTACGCGCGCTCCGCGGCGTCGCAGTCGGCGATCAGCTCCGCGCACTCCTCCTCGAAGAGGTCGAGCTGCCGCCGGATCACGTCCTCGAAGCTCACAGGAGCTCCCGGTAGAGCTCGAGGTGGGCCTGGGCGGCTGCGTCCCAGGTCAGCTCGCGACGCGCCCGCTCGGCTCCGGCGCGGGCGCTCTCGAGCGCCGCCGGATCGTCGAGCAGCTCGCGCGCGGCGTCCGCGAGCGCGTCGAGGTCGCCCGGCGGCACGACCCGACCCGCCTCGAAGCGCCGCACCGGCTCGGCGATCCCGCCCACGTCGTAGGCGACGACCGGGACACCGGCTCCCAGCGCGCGGAGCAGCGCCCCGCTCTGGTCGATCTCGGGCCGGTAGGGAAAGAGCGCGACCGTCGACTCCCCGAGCGCCCGGTCGACCTCGTCCTCGGACAGGAAGCCGAGGCGCCACTCCGCTCGATCACCCGCGGCGGCTCGATAGCCGTCGATGCTCTCCAGAGGATCGCCGGCGACGAGGAGCCGCGCGCCGTCGATCCGCTTCGTCGCCTCGATCGCGTCGCCGAGGCCCTTGTACTCGCGGATGATCCCGAGCGCGAGGAGCGTGCGGCCGTCGTCGCGGCGCTCGGGTTCGCTGGGAAAGACGGGATGCGGGATCACCCGCAGGCGGTCGGGCTCGACGAGCTCTCCGAGCTGGTCGCGTGCGCGCTCACTGTGGACGACCACCCGCGCGAAACGGCCGAAAAGCCGCCGCCAGAGGTCGCGTTTGTCCGCGGTTCGCCGCGGCAGGATGTCGTGGGCCGTGAAGACGAGCGGCGCGTCGACCCGGAGGAGCCGGTCGTCGAGCTCGGGCGCGGCGAGCCACTGGAAGATGGACGACGTCGGCCTTGCGTCGCCTCAGCCGCGTGAGCCCGACCGGGTGCTCGAGCAGCTTCACCGGGATGCGCAGCCGCGATCGCCGGAAGACCTTCGAGCTGACGGGATAGAAGAGCTCCGATCGCCGATAGCCGTCGGGCGCGGGCGCCTCGCCGAAGCGAAACGGTGACGTGACGAGCTCGACCTCGGCCCCGGCACGGGCGAGCGCCGACGCGAGCGCGTGGTCGTACGGCGGGGTGAATGCCGGAGGGTCGGCGAGCAGGACGCGCATCCGGCTTAGACTAGGCCGTGCCCAGCTTCGAGGAGGTCCGCGCCGCCTTCCCCGTCCTCGAGCAGTACGCGTACCTGAACGCGGGCACGAACGGCCCGCTCCCGCGGGTCGCCGCCGAGGCGATGATCGCCGAGGAACTCGTCGACGTCGCGCAGGGGCGTGGGGGAGAGCCGTACTTCTCGCGGGCGCTCGGCATGCGAGACCAGGTGCGGGCCAAGCTCGCGGCGCTGTTCGGCGTCGAGCCGACGCAGGTCGCGCTGACGAGGTCGACGACGGACGGCTGCAACATCGTGCTCGCCGGGCTCGATCTCGGACCGGACGACGAGGTCGTGACGAGCGATGTCGAGCACTTCGGCCTGATCGGGCCGCTCCACGCGTCGGGTGCGCGAATCGTCACCGCGCCCGAGGACAGGATCCTCGAAGCGGTCACCGACCGAACGCGGCTGATCGCGATCTCGCACGTCTCCTGGGTGACCGGCAACGCGCTCGATCCCGTCCGGATCAAGGCCGAGACCGGGCTCCCGATCCTCGTCGACGGCGCACAGTCGGCGGGTGTGATCCCGGTCGAGAGCGGTGCGCTCGACTACTACGCGGTCTCGTGCCAGAAATGGCTGTGCGGGCCGGACGTGACCGGTGCGCTCGTCGTCGCCCGGCCCGAGAACCTGCGCGTTGCGCTGCCGAGCTACTTCGCGCAGAGCGAGCACCAGCCCGACGGCTCGTACGTCGCCCGGGAGGGCGCGGAGCGCTTCGACAGCGGCTGGATCGGAACGCCGTCGCTCGCCGGCCTGTCGAAAGCCCTGGACGTCGCGCCCGAGTGGCGCTTCGAGCGGGTGGCCGAGATGGCCGCCAAGTGCCGCGCGGCTCTTGCAGAGCGATTCGAGGTCATCACGAAGCCGAACCAGGCCGGCCTCGTCACCTTCCGCCCGACGAGCGACCCGACCGAGCTCGTCGAGAAGCTCCGAGGCGAGGGCGTGATCGTCCGCGAGCTCCCTGGCCGCAACCTGATCCGCGTCTCGTGCGGCTACTGGACGAGCGACAGCGATCTCGACCGGCTCCTCACGAGCCTGGCCTAATCTTAGACGCGTCCTGGGACCAGGTCCCGGGACATGCGGGTTTTAGCCAGTGGGGACGTCAGCGGCGGTGCGTAGCCCGAGCTCGCCGGCGATCGGGCGCATCGCCTCGATCACGAAGCGGATGTGGTCGTCGAGCTCGACGCCGAGCTCCTCCGCGCCGCGGTAGACCTCGTCACGGTGCACGCCGGCCGCGAACGACGGCTGCTTGAGCTTCTTCTTCACCGACTTCGGCTCGAGCGTCTCGATCCCGTCCGGCCGCACGAGACCGCACGCGTGGATGAACCCGGACAGCTCGTCGCACGCGAAGAGCGTCTTCTTGAGCGGCGTGTCGCGCGGCATCGCCAGGTGCTCCGCGTGCGAGAGGACGCCCTCGATCACGACCTCGGGGTAGCCCTCCTCGCGCAGGATCGGCGCGCCGTCCTGCGGGTGCTTGTCCAGCGTGGGATGGATCTCGTAGTCGAAGTCGTGGAGCAGCGCGGTCACGCCCCAGAGCTCCTCGTCCTCGCCGAACTTCCGCGCGTACGCCCGCACCGAGGCCTCGACGGCCAGCGCATGGCGCAGCAGCGCCTCGCTCTTCGTGTAGCGGGTCAGCGTCTCCCAGGCGCGCTCGCGAGTGACCTCCAAGGCGCTGGGTACCATAGCCCCTCGCCCATGACCGAAACGGTCGTCGCCAATGCAGTGACAGAGTCATTCGTGATCGAAGGGGGCCAGCCCCTCCACGGCCGCGTGACCGCCGCGGGCAACAAGAACGGCGTGCTGCCCATCCTGGCCGCGTGTGTGATGACGGCCGAGCCGGTCGTGCTGCACAACGTCCCGCGCATCCGGGACGTGGACACGATGCTCGCGCTGATCGCCGACCTCGGCGCCGACGTCGAGTGGATCGGCCCGAACGACGTCCGCGTCCACGCCGCCGACATTCGCAAGACGGAGCTCGATCGCGAGCTCTGCTCGCGGATGCGGGCCTCGTTCCTGCTCGCCGGCCCGCTGCTCGTTCGCGCAGGCGCCGCGATCGTCGCGCCGCCGGGCGGCGACGTCATCGGCCGGCGCAGGCTCGACCCGCACATCCACGGCTTCACGAAGCTGGGCGTCGAGGTCGAGGCGGGCGACGCGTACGACATGCGTGCCCAGAGCGTCCGCGGCGCAAGCGTCTTCCTCGACGAGGCGAGCGTGATGGCGACCGAGAACATCGTCATGGCCGCGGCGCTCGCCCAGGGCGAGACGACGATCGGCAACGCGGCCTGCGAGCCGCACGTGCAGGACCTCTGCCGCTTCCTCGGCTCGCTCGGCGCGGACATCCAGGGCATCGAGTCGAACGTCCTCCGCGTGCGGGGCGTCGAGAGCCTGCGCGGCGGCGAGTGGACGATCGGGCCGGATCACGTCGAGGTGGCGAGCTTCATCGGGCTCGCCGCGGTCACGGGCGGCGACGTGACGATCGACGGCGTCAAGAACGACGACCTGATCTCGATCCTGCCGACCTTCGCGCGGCTCGGCGTGCGCGTCGAGGCCGGGGACGGAACGGTTCGCGTGCCGCCCGGCCAGGAGCTCTACATCGAGGACGACATCGGCGGGTACATCCCGAAGATCGAGGACGGACCGTGGCCCGCGTTCCCGTCGGACTGCACGTCGATCGCGTTGACGGTCGCGACCCAGGCGCGGGGCACCGTGCTGCTGTTCGAGAAGATGTTCGAGAACCGCTTGTTCTTCACGGACAAGCTCGTCTCGATGGGCGCCCGGATCATCCTGTGCGATCCGCACCGCGCGGTCGTCACCGGGCCGACGAGGCTGCGCGGCCAGCGGATGGAGAGCCCGGACATCCGCGCCGGGATGTCGATGCTGCTCGCGAGCCTGTGCGCCGAGGGCGAGTCGACGATCGGGGCCGTGTACCAGATCGACAAGGGCTACGAGCGGATCGACGAGCGGCTGCGCGCGCTCGGTGCGCGCATCGAACGCGTTCCGGCCTAGCGAACGCGGACCGGCCTGAGCCGGATCGCCGCGTGGAGGTCCCAGCGGCCGCGGTAGACGGCGCGGAGCACGTAGCGGCCGGGTCGCAGTCCGAACGTCCAGTGGATCTCTCCGCCACGACGGGTCGTCGTGCGCGCGAGGCGGTGCCAGCGGCCGTCGCGGCGGACCTGGAGCGTGATCGTCCGGTAGTCGGGCGTGACGACCGGCGCGCTCGTTCGCAGGTGGACTGCGAGGCGGAGCGCCCTCAGCGGTCTGCGTCCGGGACGACGGGACGATCGGAGGTCACGGCTACGCACACGCCGGAAGGTCAACCAGGAGCCGGCTCTGACGCGGGGCGCGACCTGCTGGCCGCGTGCGGCGGCGACCGCGGCCGCGACGTCGATCACACCGAAGCCGAGCCGGGGGTTCCACCGGGCTCCGCCGGACGCGGTCGACTTGAGGATCGCGGCGACCTGCTGCGGCGGTCAGCGCCGGGTTCGCGGCCCACACGAGCGCGGCGGCGCCGGCGACCTCGGGCGTCGCGAAGGATGTGCCGCTCGACCATCCGTACAGGCCCGCATGGGAGCCGGGAAGCCTGGAGCGCGGCCACCACATGCGCGACGACCCGGCCGCGATCGCGCCGAAGACGTTCTCGCCGGGTGCCGCGAGCGAGATGTGGGAGCCCGTGTTCGAGAAGCTCGCGCGCGTGCCGGCCATCGTGCTGGCGGCGACCGAGAGCCCGACGCCGCCCTGGCCGTTCGAGCCCGGCGGTTGCAGCGCCGCGGCCGGATACTCGATCGGGTTGCCGGAGGCGTACTCGTTGCCCGGCAGCCGCCACGAGCAGGACGTCGTGCTCAGCCGCGTACTCGATCGCCCGCTCCTCGAGCTCCGAGGCGCCGACGCCGCCGAGGCTGAGGTTGATGATCTTCGCGCCGTGGTCGACCGCGTAGACGATCGCCGCCGCCTCGTCGACGTCGCTGAAGCTGTCCGAAGCTCCGACGGCCTTGACCATGAGCAGCTGCGCGTCGCCGCCGAAGCCCGCGATGCCCTCCGCGTTCGTGACCGAGCCCGCGGCGAGTGCCGAGACGAAGGTCCCGTGGCCGTCCTTGTCGGCGACCGCTCGTTCGGTGGTGGACGACGTCCCAGGTCTCCGGCGACTTGGCCGCGAGGTCGGGGTGCGTGACGTCGGCGCCCGTGTCGACGACGGCGATCTTGATCGCGCTCGCCGCGCGCAGCACGTCGGCGGGCACCTCGTTCTCCCGCGTCGCGACGTACTGCCATTCGTACGGGAGCCCCGGGCGCAGGGCGGTGGCCAGGGCCGGCTCGACCTTCGTCGTCCGCTCGCGCGGGGTCTGCGAGTACGCGATGCCCGGGAGGCCCTCGTAGGTCGCCGGCGCGGCCGGGCAGCTCGACCTCGACCGTCTTCATGTGCGGAAGGCGCCTGACGATCTTCGCGCCCGGAAACCGGCTCAGCGCGCGCGCGAGCTCGCGGTTCGAGTGAAAGCCGACGACGGCGCGGGTCGCCGCAGGTCGGCTCGTCGACCCGTTCGGCGCGAGGATCGCCGCAACGGCCAGCGCTGCGACCAGCAGGGCGGGCAGACGGGGGAAGGTGCGGGCTCGAGGGCGCATCCGGGCGGCATGGGGAGCGGAAAGGGCCTGTTTTCTGAGGTCGGCCGCGCCGTTCGGGTGCGGTACCCTGATTCGAGGGATGGCCTCGCCGGATCGGCTGAGTCAGGAGGAGCACGCGCGCGTTCGCGTCTCGCTCGACGGAGAGGGCGTGAGCAACGTGAGCAGCGGCCTGCCCGTGCTCGATCATCTGCTCGGGCTGCTGGCGCGTTACGGCTCGCTCGACCTCGAGCTCCAGCTCGCGCCCGATGAGCCGGAGGCCGAGGTCGCCTCGGCGGGCCGGGCGCTCGGGCAGGCGCTCCGCGAACCGCTCTCGTCTGACGAGCGTGCGCGGCCACGGATCGGCGGTCGCGGCTGCCGACGACGCGCTCGCTCACATCGTGCTCGAGGCTTCCGGCCGCCCGCTCGTCGTCTCGAACGTCGATCTCTCCGAGGCGCGGACCGGCGGGCTCGGCACGGACCTGGTCGCAAGCTTCCTGCACGAGCTCGCGGAGGGCGGAGGCTTTACGCTGCACGTCCGCCTGATCGACGGCGACGATCCGCAGCACGTGCTCGAGGCGATCTTCAAGGCGCTCGGCGTGGCGCTCGCACAGGCCGGCCGGCCACGGAAACGGAGGGAGTGAGATGGACAAGACCGCGGTTCGGACCGAGGACGCGCCGGCGCCGTTTCAGGGAGCGCCCTACTCGCAGGCGATCACCGCGAACGGCCTCGTGTTCGTCTCCGGGCAGCTCGGGCTGACACCCGGGCACGCGGAGATGGCAGGCGACACGATCGAGGAGCAGACGCGCCAGATCTTCGACAACCTCGAGGCAATCCTCGCCGCGGCCGGCAGCGGGCTCGAGCGGATCGTGAAGACGACGGTCTTCCTGACGTCGCTCGACGACTTCCAGGGTATGAACTCGGTCTATGCGGAGCGGGTCGGCGACACGCCGCCCGCGCGGTCGACGATCGAGATCTCGGGTCTCCCGTCGGGCGCGCTCGTCGAGATCGAAGCCGTCGCACTCCTGTAACGAGGGACAGTCCCTCGTGAGGGACAGGCCCTAACAAGGGACAGGCCCTGGTTGCGGGCGGCACAATGGCCTCGCTATGGCGACTCTCGAGCTTCCCGACAGCCTTGCGCCGGTGCTGGACGCCGTCGCCGCCGTCAGCGACCCGTACGACGGCGTGTACCTCGTCGGCGGCTCGGTGCGCGACATCCTGCTCGGCGAGCCGAACTTCGACGTCGACGTCGTCGTCGAAGGGGACGCGATCGCCCTGGCCAACGACCTTGCGAAGAAGCTCGACGGGCGCGTCCGCGCGCACCGCACGTTCGGCACCGCCGTCGTCCTCTACGGCGACGACGGGCGCGTCGACGTGGTGACAGCCCGCAGCGAGTCGTACCACGCGCCGGCCGTCCTGCCCGCCGTCGAGCCCGGCACGATCGACGAGGACCTGCACCGCCGCGACTTCACGATCAACGCGATGGCCGTCTCGCTCAAAGGCGATGCAGTCGGCGAGCTCGTCGACCCGTTCGGCGGCCGCACCGACCTCCAGGCCGGCAGCATCCGCATCCTCCACGACCGCTCGTTCGTCGACGACCCGACCCGCATCCTCCGCGCGATCCGCTACGAGGACCGCTACGGCTTCCGCATGGACGAGGAAACGGCCCGGCTCGCCCGCGAATGCATCGCCACCGGCCACGTCGGCGACCTCTCGGGCGCGCGCCTTCGGGACGAGCTGATCGCGCTCCTCGAGGAGGGCGACGTCAGCCACGCGATCCCGCGCCTGGCCGAGCTCGGCGCCGAAAAGGAGATCCATCCGCACGTCGTCGCGGACAATGAGGCTGTCCGCCTCTTCGACCGTCTCCGCGAGCTGAACACGCAGTACGGCCTCGGCGTGCCCCCCTGGCGCCTCGGGCTCGAGGCGCTCGGCCGCAAGCTTCCGCACGCTGAGATCGGGCCCTGGCTCCATGACCTCAAGGTGCGCCGCCGTGACGCCGAGCTGATCGCAGCCGCCATCGAGGACGGCCCGCGGATCGCCGAGCAGGTCGGACAGGACTCGCTCACACCGGCCGACGTCGTCGCGCTCGCCGAGCCGCGTGCCCCCGATGCGCCGCTCTTCGCACTCGCGCTCGCCGACCGGCCGCAGCTGCACGAGTTCTTCGGCCGCCTCGAAGCGATCGGGCTCGAGATCGACGGCTCGGACCTCGCGCAGCTCGGACTGGGCGAATCGCCGCGAGTGGGGGAGATCCTGGCCGAGGTGCGCCGCCGGAAGCTGAACGGCGAGCTGGACGGACGCGAGTCGGAGCTCGAAGCCGCGCGGGAGCTGATCGAGCAGCCGTGAGCGTTCCGGTCCTCCGCTGGGACGTTCCCGGCCCGTACGAGGTCGTCTTCACGACGCGCGACGGCGGCGTCAGCGAAGGGCCCGTTCGAGTCCCTCAACCTCGGGCGCCGGACCGGCGACGAGGTCGAGCGCGTGGACGAGAACCGCCGCCGCCTGTGCGCCGAGGTGGGCGCCGAGGAGCAGGACCTGACGCTCGGCTTCCAGACGCACTCCACGGTCGTCAACCGCGCCGAAGCCGGCTCCCGAGGCGCTCCGGGCGACGGGCTCTGGACGGACGAGCCCGGGATCCCGATGCTCGCCCTCGGCGCCGACTGCGCGCTGATCGCCATGGCCCGCACGAACGGCTCCGAGCCCGCGCTGGCCGTCCTGCACGCCGGCTGGCGGGGCTTGCTCGACGGGATCGTCGACTCGGCCGCGAAGATCCTCGGCCCCGGTTTCGCGGCAGTCGTCGGGCCGACGATCGGCCCGTGCTGCTACGAGGTGGGCGACGAGGTGGCGAGCCCCTTCCGAGCCCGCTTCGGAGACGGCATCGTCAACGACCGCATCCTCGACCTCTGGACCGCGGCCGAGCAGGCGGCCCTCGATGCCGGAGCGAGCACCGTCGATCGCCTCGACCTCTGCACGCGCTGCCGGGCCGATCTCTTCTTCAGCGAGCGCCGCACGGGCCGGCCGCGCGGGACACAGGGCGTCCTTGGACTTGTCCGCTGAGCAGATCGCGGCGCGGCTCGCCCGCGTCCGCGACGAGGTCGGCCCCGACGTCACGATCGTCGCGGCCACGAAGTACGTCTCCGTCGACGACATGGCCACCCTGGCCGAGGCCGGAATCGACATCGTGGGCGAGAACCGCGCGCAGGACCTCGAGGCCAAGCACGCAGCCCACGGCGACACGTTCCGCTGGCACTTCATCGGCCATCTGCAGAGCCGCAAGACGAAGGTCGTGAACCAGCATCTGCGAGCTCGTCCACTCGCTCGACTCGGAGTCTGCGGCGCGCCGGCTCGAGATCCCGGCGCTCGTCCAGGTCAACCTCGCAGGCGAGGCATCGAAGTCGGGCGTGCCGCCCGAAGCGCTCCCGGACCTGCTCGCGCTCTACCCGGACGTGCGCGGTCTCTCGACCATGCCGCCGGCCGCGGAGAGCCCCGAAGACTCGCGGCCGTACTTCCGCAAACTGCGAGAATTGGGCGAAGAACACGGTCTGACCCAGCTTTCGATGGGTACGAGCCAGGATTACGCGGTGGCTGCGGAGGAGGGCGCAACCATGATCCGAATAGGTTCGGTGCTGTATCGGGGTTAACATTCCCGCCGCTATGGGATTTGCAGACGTCTGGAACCGGACGCTCGTCTACTTCGGCATCGCCGAGGAGGACGAGGACTGGGACGAGGACGGCTACGTCACGAACGAGGAGCTGGAGCGCTCGTACAGCGATCGGCCGAACGTCCGCAGGCTGTCACCGCGCCGGCGCCGCAACGAGTTCGAGGACTGGACCGACCCCGAGCCCGAGGCCGCCGCCAGCTCGAGGACGGCGGTCATGCGCCCACGTCCCGCGCGCCGTCGAGGCCGCGCCCGGCGAGGCGTCGGTGCGCGTCCACCTCGTCGTCCCGCGGAGCTTCAACGACGCGCAGCAGATCGCGGACAAGTTCAAGGAAGGCACGCCCGTCATCCTCAATCTGCAGGGCTCTGACGCCGACCTCTCGAAGCGCCTGATCGACTTCGGCAGCGGTCTCACGTATGCGCTCGACGGCGGCATGCAGCGGGTCGCGGACAAGGTTTTCCTGCTGACGCCGCGAAATGTCGAGGTGTCGGCCGAGGAGCGCGCGAGGCTCCTCGAGCGCGGCGGCTTCTTCAACCAGGCCTAAAGACGCAGAGGAAGCGGCTTGTCTGAGCCGAAAACCGCCGCCATGGGCGGATGGCTCCTGATGGTCGACGCGATCTCGTCGATCCAGAACTTCATCACCGTTTTCATCTCGGTGTACGTGCTGATCATCTTCGCGTACATCATCATGTCCTGGGTCCGGCTGCCCTACTCGCCGTGGCTGAATCGGATCCAGCGCTTCCTGTACGACGTCTGCGATCCCTACCTGCGGATCTTCCGCCGGCTGCTGCCGTCCTTCGGCGCGTTCGACTTCTCGCCGATCGTCGCCATCCTGGCGCTCTTCCTGCTCGATCGCGTCGTCAATTCGATCCTCGACCGGCTGCACTAGAGAGGAGGTGAACCAGATGGCTCTCACACCCGTCGAAATTCGTCATGTCAGGCTCGGACGCGGCTTCCTGGGCTACCGGAGAGCGGCGACCGACCGTCTGCTCGAGGAGATCGTGGACAGCTTCGAGGAGGTCTGGCGCGAACGGGCCGAGCTCCAGGACCAGAACGAACGGCTGGAGTCGGACATCGCCCGCTACCGCGACCTCGAGACCTTGCTGCGGAAGACGCTCGTGACTGCGGAACGGAGCTCCGAGGAGCTCAGGGAACAGGCGCGCCGCGAGGCGGACGTCGTGCTCGCCGAGGCCCGTGCGGAGGCTCGGCAGATCACGCAGCAAGCGCACTCCGAACGCGACCACCTGCGCGCTGAAGCAAGCCGAATTCGAGCCCTGCTGCGCTCCGCGCTCGAAGTATCCGGACGAGCAGAACGGAGATGACGAGGCCGCCGAGGCGGCCTGACCGCGGATTAGACTTCGTCCGTGGCTGTCGACGTCGACCAGTTCCGTGAGCTCCTCGAAGAGGAGCGGCAGCGCGTGCTCGACGCGATCGAATATCTCAAGAAGGAGAACCCGGGCTCGATCGAGGACGAGACGGACGACGAGACGACCGACAACCACATCGCCGAGACGGCGACGGTGACGGTCGACCGCGAGATCGACTACACGCTCGAGGAGAACTCGGAGAACGTCCTCTTGTCCATCGACGGCGCGTTGGAGCGCATCCAGGCCGGGAGCTATGGAACGTGCCTGAACTGCGGCAAGCCGATCGCCGAAGAGCGGCTCGCAGCGATTCCATGGGCGACGCACTGCATCGACTGCAAGCGACTGGAGGAGCGCGGTTGAGCGAGTCTGCGCCGCGTAACGTCGACGTCCGCGTCGGCTCTTCGACCGACGCGCTGACCCCCGTGGCGGGTGCTCGCCGCTCGCTGCACGCACGGACGCAGCAATGGATCGGGCTCCTCGCGATCGCCCTGGCGGCGCTGGTCGGCGACCAGCTGACGAAGCACATCGTCGTCAGCCACCTGTCGCTCGACGCCGCGCGCCACGTGGCCGGGCCGCTCTCGATCCACCACGTCCAGAATTCCGGGATCGCGTTCGGCCTCTTCGCGCGCGCGACGCCGGTCGTGACCATCCTGACCGCTCTCGCAGTGGCCTGGATGCTCGTCTTCTTCGCCCGCTCGGGCTCGCGACACCCGATTCTTCCCGTCGCGCTCGGCCTCTTGATCGGCGGCAGCGCGTCGAACCTCCTCGACCGGATCAGGCTCGGGCACGTGACCGACTTCATCGACCTGCGCTACTGGCCCGCGTTCAACCTGGCGGACAGCTTCATCGTCCTCGGCGTGCTCGTCCTGCTCGCCGCGCTGCTGCTCCCGCAGCGCCCGCACGAGCGGCCGCGCCCGGTTCCCGACGCCCGCGCTTAGGGTTCCACCGGAAGCAGCGGGCGCGCGGCTCGACCGTTATCTCGCCGAGTTGCCCGAGATCGGCTCGCGCTCCGCGGCCGAACGGCTCGTCGAGGGCGGCAACGTGCGCGTGGACGGCCGAGCGCGCGCGAAGAGCTACCGCCTCGAGGGCGGCGAGGAGCTTCAGGTCGAGCTCCCGCCGGAGCCGTCGAGGGAGATCGAGGCCGAGGACGTCGAGCTCCGCATCGCCTACGAGGACGAGTACCTGCTCGTCGTGGACAAGCCGGCGGGCGTCGTCGTCCATCCAGGCGCCGGCCACTGCGACCGGGACGCTCGTCCACGGGCTCGCGGGCCGGACCGCCGGCGGGGACGAGGACCGGCCCGGAATCGTCCACCGGCTCGACCGCGACACCTCGGGCCTGCTCGTCGTAGCCCGCTCGGACGAGGCCCACGAGCGGCTCCAGGAGCTCGTTCGGAAGCGAGAGCTCGAGCGGCGCTACCTCGCGCTCGTCCGGGGCCATCCGCGCTCGTGGCGCGGGCGGATCGACGCGCCGATCGGCCGCGACCGTGACGAGCCGACGCGCCGCTCGCTCGACACCGACTCGCCGCGCGAGGCGGTCACGCACTTCGAGGTCGACGAGCTACTGGGCGCCTACGCGCTCCTGAACGTGCGGCTGGAGACCGGCCGTACGCACCAGATCCGCGTCCACCTGGCCGCGATCGACCTCCCGGTCGTCGGGGACCGCGTCTACGGCGTGCCGGACAAGGCGCTCGAGCGCCAGTTCCTGCACGCGAACCGGCTCGCGTTCGAGCATCCGTTCACGGGCGAGAAGGTCGAGGTCGAGTCGCCGCTGCCCGACGATCTGGCCGCGTATCTCGGCCGGTTGAGGGGGACAGGCTAGACTTCCAGCCGCTCTGTAACCCCGTCCCGGCGGGAGGGTGGATGGTGGTGCCGCTGTAACAGTGGTTCCATCCGCCGCCGCCGGCTGCATCGAAAACAACCATAGGAGGCAGGTCGTGGCAGTCGTCACCATGCGAGAGCTGCTGGAGTCCGGAGTGCACTTCGGGCACCAGACGCGTCGCTGGGATCCCAAGATGCGCCGCTTCATCTTCGGCGAGCGCGGCGGGATCTACATCATCAACCTCGAGCAGACGCTCCAGCTCCTGGAGGAGGCGGCCGCGTTCGCGCGGAACCTCTCCGAGCGGGGCGGCACGGTGCTGTTCGTCGGCACGAAGAAGCAGGCCCAGGACTCGATCGAGGAGCACGCCAAGCAGGTCGGGATGCCGTACGTCAACCACCGCTGGCTGGGCGGCCTGCTCACCAACTGGCGCACGATCTCGGCGCGGATCGACCGCCTGCACGAATTGCGCCGGCTCAAGGAAGAGGGCCAGCTCGACCTGCTGCCGCCGAAGGAGCGCATCTCGATGCTCGCCGAGCTGGAGCGCCTCGAGAGCCATCTCGGAGGCGTCGCCGACATGAAGCGCCAGCCGGACGCGCTGCTCGTCGTCGACCTGCGCAAGGAGGCGATCGCGGTGCGTGAGGCCCACCGACTCGGGCTGCCGGTCGTCGCGCTCGTCGACACGAACTGCGACCCGGACGAGGCCAACTACGTCATCCCGGGCAACGACGACGCCATCAAGTCGTGCGACCTCATCATCCGGACGATCGCGGACGCGATCGAGGCGGGCAAGCAGAAGGTGAAGCCCGAGGAGTTCGAGGAGGCGCGTGAGGCTGCACCGGCCGAGGCCGTGGCGGAGCCGGTCGCGGAGGAGGCTCCAGCTCCGAAGGAGGCTCCGGCCGCGGAAGAGCCCGGCCGCGGAGGAGCCGGCTGCGGAGGAGGCTCCGGCTGCGGAAGAGGCCCCGGCTGCGGAAGAGGCTCCGGCCGGCGAGGAGACCGCTCCGGCTGAGGAGGTGCCCGCCGAATGACCGAGGTCACGGCAGACATGGTCAGGGAACTGCGCGAGATGACCGGCGCGCCGATGATGGACACCAAGCGCGCCCTCGTGGACGCCGACGGCGACCTCGAGGCCGCGAAGCAGCTCCTGCGCGAGCGGGGCATGGCCTCGGCCGGCAAGCGCGCCGGAAACGAGACGCCGGAAGGCGTCGTCCTCACCCGCCTGGACGACTCGAAGGGCACGATCGTCGCGATCGGCTCCGAGACCGAGCCGGTCTCGAAGAACGATGAGTTCCGCGCGTTCGCCGAGAAGGTGCTCGACGCGGTCGACGAGAACGGCCCGGACGCAATCGAGTCGCTCGAGGACGAGCGCAAGGAGCTCGTCGGCAAGATCGGCGAGAACGTCCTCGTCCGCGGCGCTGCCCGCTTCGAGAGTGGAAACGGCGAGGCGATCGCCGCCTACGTCCATCCGCCGGCGCACAAGATCGGCGTCCTCGTCAAGGCCGAAGGCTCGCCCGAGGCGGCGCGCAGGCTCGCGATGCACATCGCATTCGCCGCCCCTCGCTTCGCGACCCGCGACGACGTGCCGGAGGACGAGATCGCGAAGGAGCGGGAGATCTACGAGAAGCTCCCCGAGGTCGAGTCCAAGCCGGAGCAGGCGCGGCCGAAGATCGTCGAGGGCATGCTCGGCAAGCGCTTCTTCGCCGAGAACGTCCTCGCGGAGCAGGCGTGGATCCACGAGCCGAAGAAGACGGTCGCGCAGGCGCTCGAGGAGGAAGGGCTGAAAGTGCTCGAGTTCGAGCGCTACGCCCTCGCGGAGTGACCGTCAGGGAAGAGGAGAGCGCGGTCACGAAGACCGAAGGGCACAGCCGCGTTCGACCGCATCCTGCTCAAGCTCTCCGGCGAGGCGCTGATGGGCGACAAGGAGTTCGGCCTCGAGCTCCCGCGCATCGAGGCGATCGCCGAGGAGATCGTCGACTGCCAGAAGACCGGCGTCGAGATCGGGATCGTCGTCGGCGCGGGGAACATCTACCGCGGCATGTCCGCGGCGGCCGAGGGCATGGACCGCGCGACGGCGGACTACGCCGGGATGCTCGCGACGCTCCTCAACGCGCTCGCACTCCAGGACGTCCTGGAGCGGCTCGGGGCGCACACGCGCATCCTGTCCGCGATCGGCGTGGCCGAGGTGGCCGAGCCGTACATCCGGCGCCGCGGGATCCGCCATCTCGAGAAGGGGCGGATCGTGATCTTCGCCGCCGGAACCGGCAACCCGTTCTTCACGACCGACACCGCAGCCGCCCTGCGTGCGCTCGAGGTCGGCGCGGACGCGATCCTGATGGCCAAGAACGGCGTCGACGGCGTCTACGACGCCGATCCCCGGGTCGAGCCCGCCGCCGAGCTCATGCCGGAGCTCACGCATCTGGAGGCGATCGAGCGCGGGCTCGAGGTGATGGACGTGACCGCGCTCTCGCTCTGCATGGAGAACGGGCTCCCGATCCACGTCTTCGAGCTGGTCGACGGGAACATCAAGCGCGTGCTCACAGGTGAGAAGGTCGGCACAATCATCCGAACCCCCGGAGAAGGAGAGCGACGTGAACGGCATCGACGATCTCGTGCAGGACGCCGAGCGGCGCATGGACAAGTCGGTCGAGTCGACCCAGGTCGAGTTCAACACCGTCCGCACGGGCCGCGCGTCGGCGGCGCTGCTCGACCGGATCAGCGTCGACTACTACGGCCAGAAGACGCCGCTCAAGCAGCTGGCGACGATCAACGTCCCCGAGCCGCGCATGCTGACCGTGCAGCCGTTCGACCCCAGCTCGATCAAGGAGATCGAGCGCGCGATACAGGAGTCCGAGCTCGGCCTCACGCCGTCGAACGACGGCAAGGTGATCCGCCTGCCGATCCCGCAGCTGACCGAGGAGCGGCGCAAGGAGCTCGTCAAGATCGTCCGCCAGATCGCGGAGGACGGGAAGATCGCGATCCGCAACGTCCGCCGAGACGCCGACAAGCATCTGAAGGAGCTGAAGACGAACGGCGGGGTCGGCGAGGACGACGAGCGCCGCGCGGAGGAGCGCGTCCAGAAGCTCACCGACGATCACACGAGCCGGATCGACGACCTCCTGACGCGCAAGGAAGCCGAAATCACCGAGGTCTGACCCTGCTCGAGCGGATTCGCGGCGCTTTTCGTCGCCCGCCAGAACTCTTGCCGGGCGAAGTTCCGCGTTCCGTCGCGATCATCCTGGACGGGAACGGCCGCTGGGCGGAGGCTCGCGGGCTGCCCGTGGAGGCCGGGCACCGCGAGGGGACGCGGGCGCTCCGCCGGACCGTGGAGGCGGCGATCGACCTCGGCATCGAGTCGCTCACCGTGTACGCGTTCTCGACCGAGAACTGGCTCCGCCCGCCGCCCGAGGTGGACTCGCTGATGGAGATCTTCCACGAGACGATCGACCGCGAGCTGCCGGATCTCGCCGAGCAGGGCGTGCGCACGCGCTTCATCGGACGGCGGGACCGTGCGCCGCGAGTCGCTCCAGGAGCGGATGGAAGCGCTCGAGCTCGAGACCGCGGGGCGCGACGTGCTCCAGCTCTGGATCGCCTTCGACTACGGCGGACGCGCCGAGCTCGCGGACGCCGCCCGGGCGATGATCGCGGCGGGCCTGCGCGCTGAAGAGGTCGACGAGGACGTGTTCGCTGTTTACTTGTACGCCCCGGACATGCTCGATCCCGACCTCGTGATCAGGACCTCCGGGGAGCTGCGGATGTCCAACTTCCTCCTCTGGCAACTCGCGTACTCGGAGTTCTTCTTCGTGGACACGCTCTGGCCCGACTTCGGGGAGGACGAGCTGCGGCAGGCCGTGGCCGCCTATGCCGGACGGCAGCGGCGGTTCGGCGGGCGATGAGCTCGTTCTGGTCGCGCATCCTGATCTCGGCGGCGGGGATCCCGCTCGTCCTGTGGCTGATGTACCTCGGCGGCTGGCCGCTGTTCGGGCTCGCCATCGTCGCCGCGCTGATCGCGCTCCACGAGCTGTACTGGATGACGCGGACGCTGCGCCCGGTCGTCCTCGCCGGCTATCTCGGCGCGATCGCCACCTTGCTCGGAGCCGAGCTCGGCGGCACGAACTGGGCGCTGGCGGGCGTGTTCGCGACGCTGGCGCTCGCGTTCGTCTTCAAGGGCGCGGCCTCGGCGTCGTCGGTCGGGGTGACGGTGCTCGGAGTGGGGTGGATCGGTCTGGGCCTCGCCTACGCGCTGCTGCTCCGGGACATCGACGAGCACGGGGTGCTCGCCCTGTACACCGTCGTGCTGGCGGTCTGGGCCGGCGACGCCGCCGCGTACTTCATCGGGCTCCTCTTCGGGCGGCACAAGCTGGCGCCGACCGTCTCGCCCGGCAAGACGTGGGAAGGGCTCGCGGCCGGAACGGTGGCGACGATCGCCGTCGCCTTCATCGCGCTCTACAAGCAGAGCTTCCTCTCGATCCCGGAATCGCTCGTGCTCGGGCTGGCAATCGCGATCGCGGCTCCGCTCGGCGACCTGTTCGAGTCGGCTCTCAAGCGCGACGCGGACGTGAAGGATTCGGGTCGTCTGCTCGGGGGCCACGGCGGCGTTCTCGACCGGATCGACGCGCTTCTCTTCGCCTGGGTCGCCGCGTACTACGTGGTGGCGGCCGTTCGGACAGCTCTAGGCCGCCTACAATTTTGGGCGTGAAGCGAATTGCGGTCCTGGGCGCCACTGGGTCGATCGGGCGCCAGGCGCTCGACATCATCGACGCCAACGACGAGCTCGAGGTGTGCGCGCTCGCGTCCGGCTCGAGCGAGCTCGACGGGCTGGCCGTCTGAACGCGGCGTGGAGCACGCGCAGGTCGGCGGCGATCTCACGCCGCTGCTGGACATGGCCGAGCCGGACATCGTCCTGAACGCCGTCGTCGGCTTCGCGGGCCTCCCGGCGACGCTCTGGGCGCTCGAGCGGGGCATCACGCTCGCGCTGGCCAACAAGGAGAGCCTCGTCGCGGCCGGCGAGCTCGCGCTCGAAGCGCGGGAGCGGGGTGGAGGGCTGCTCCTTCCGGTCGACAGCGAGCACTCAGCGGTCTTCCAGTGCCTGGAGGGACGCCAGCCTCGATTCCGTCGACTCGATCGTCCTCACGGCCTCGGGCGGCCCGTTTCGCGGCCGAACGCGCGAGCAGCTGGCGGACGTGACCCGCGCCGACGCGCTCGCCCACCCGACGTGGAACATGGGGCCGAAGATCACCATCGACTCGGCCACGCTCGCGAACAAGGGGCTCGAGCTGATCGAGGCGCACTTCCTGTTCGGGCTCCCGTACGAGCAGATCGAGGTCGTCGTCCATCCGACCTCGGTCGTCCACGCGATCGTGCGCTTCCGCGACGGCGCCTCGCTCGCGCACCTCGGGTACCCGGACATGCGCGTCCCGATCTCGTACGCCCTGACGTACCCGGAGCGCGCCGCGACGCCGGTCGACGGGCTGGACTTCGCGAACGGCCTGACCCTCGAGTTCGAGGCCCCGGATGTCGAGACGTTTCCCATGCTCGCCCTCGCACGCAAGGCCGGAGAGTCCGGCGGAACCCATCCGTGCGCCTACAACGCCGCGAACGAGGTCGCCGTGGCCGCGTTCCTGGCCGGCCGCCTGCCGTTCCTCGGGATCGCGGGCGTGGTCGAGGACACCCTCGCAGCCGTCGGCGGCGCGCCCGGCGGGCGACCTCGAAGAGCTCATCGAGGCAGACGGAGAAGCGCGTCGCCTCGCCGAGCAGGCGGTCGGAGCGCTGGTGCCGTGAACATCTTCATCGCGATCATCGGCCTGAGCCTGCTCGTCCTCGTCCACGAGGCGGGCCACTTCTTCTCCGCGAGAGCGGTCGGCATGAGCCCGCGGCGCTTCTACATCGGTTTTCCGCCGGCGCTCGCCAAGGTCAAGCGGAAGGGCATCGAGTACGGCATCGGCGCGGTCCCGCTCGGCGGCTACGTGAAGATCCCGGGAATGCACAGGCCCGCGCCGTCGGACCTGAGCACCTTCTTCGGGCCGGCGCTCGAAGAGGCCCCGCAACTGGTGGCGCCGATCGACCGAATCAAGCGCAAGCTCGACGAGGGCGACATGGAAGGCGCGCGCGGCCAGCTGCCGGCGCTCGCCGAGGCGCTGCAGCACGTCGACCTCAGCCGGATGGCGCGGCGCAGCGCCGAGAAGGGCCTCAACGAGCTCGCCGACGGCCTCGGCGCCGACGCGTACTGGCGCCAGAGGACGTGGAAGAAGGTGCTCGTCATCTTCGCCGGGCCGGGGACGAACCTGCTCTTCGCGGTGATCCTCTTCGCGACGCTGTTCGTGATCGGCAGCGGCGGGTACCGCCTCGGCTTCTCGATGGAGACGGGGAACCCGCCGATCGTGCACGACGTGCGCGCGGATCACCCCGCAGCGAAGATCGGCCTGCGTCCGGGCGACCGGATCCTGAGGATCAACGGCGCAGCAGGTTCAGGACGTGTCCGAGGTGCCGGATCTGATCCAGCAGTCGCACGGCGGCCCGATCACGCTCGTCGTCCGCCACAAGGGCGACGCCGAGGCGATACGTCCTCAGGCCGGTCCGGCCACGCTCGGAGCCGCAAGCTCTCGGTGCCGCAGGCGACCTGGCAGTCGGTGAAGCTGACCGGGGTGATCACGAAGGAGATCGGGGCGTCGCTCTCGCGACTCGTCCGCGGAAACCGGAAAGAGGTGTCGAGCCCGGTCGGGATCGTCGAGGGCTCGTCCGAGGCGCTCTCGCAGGGGCTCGCAGACGTACCTCTGGGTGCTCGGCCTGCTCAGCCTGTCGCTCGCGCTGCTCAACCTGCTCCCGTTCCTGCCGCTCGACGGCGGCCACATCGTGTTCTCGCTGATCGAGGGCATCCGCGGGCGCGCGGTCGGGCGTGAGGTCTACGAGCGTGCATCTGCGATCGGGATCGCCCTCGTGCTCTTACTCTTCTTCATCGGCCTCTCCAACGACATCGGCAACCTCGGCAACTGATGTCCAGCGAGCGCTCGATCAAGGTCGGCAACGTGCAGATCGGCGGCGGCGCACCCGTCGTCGTGCAGTCGATGACGCTCACGCCCACGCACGACGTCCCCGCGACGACCGCCCAGATCGCGGCCCTCGCTTCCGCCGGCTGCGAGGTCGTGCGCTGCGCGGTCCCGAAGATCGAGGACGCGGAAGCGCTGCGGAAGATCGTCCGCCTGTCGCCGATCCCGGTGATCGCGGACATCCACTTCAACGCGAGCCTCGCGCTGCGGGCGATCGAGGCCGGCGTCGCGGCGGTCCGGATCAACCCCGGGAACATCGGCGGGCCGGACCGGGTCGAGCAGGTCGTGAACGCTGCTCGATCGGCGGGGATCCCGATGCGCATCGGCGCCAACTCGGGCTCGCTCCCGAAGCACCTGCAGGAGCTCGCGCAGCAGGACCAGGCCGAGGCGCTCGTCGCGTCGGCGCTCGAAGAGGTGCTCCTGCTCGAGCGGCTCGACTACTACGACTTCAAGATCTCGGTCAAGTCGACCCACGTGCCGACGATGATCCGCGCGTACCGGATGCTCTCCGAGCGCGTCCCGTACCCGCTCCACCTGGGCGTGACCGAGGCCGGAACGACGTTCGCCGGCTCGATCAAGAGCGCGATCGGGATCGGCGCTCTCCTCGCGGACGGCATCGGCGACACGCTGCGCGTCTCGCTCACCGCCGACCCGGTGAAGGAGATCGAGGTCGCCTGGGAGATCCTGAAGGCGCTCGGCCTGCGCGAGCGCGGCCCGGTGATGATCGCGTGCCCGTCGTGCGGGCGCGACAACGTCGGGGTCGAGAACCTCGCGGTCGAGGTCGAGGGGCGGCTCAGCGACTATCCGCAGGCCTTCGAGGTCGCGGTCATGGGCTGCGCCGTCAACGGCCCGGGGGAGGCCGGGGACGCGGACTTCGGAATCGCCGGCGGCCGCGACGTCGGCTTCATCTACGCCCACGGCCGCGTGCTGAAGAAGGTCTCGTCAGACATCCTCGTCGACGAGCTCTTCCACGAGATCGACACGTGGATCGAGGCCGGGATGCGGCGGCCGAAGCGCCTGAAGATGGCAAAGCCGGCGGCGCTGGCCATGGCCGAGGCTTCCGAAATTCCTCTCGACTAGGGTTCGGAGCATGATCCGGCGAGCGTCCCAGCTCTTCCTGCCGACCCTGCGCGAGGCTCCGGCCGACGCGGAGGCGATCAGCCACAAGCTGCTCGTCCGCGGCGCTTTCATCCGCCAGGTCAGCGCCGGCGTCTGGACGTTTCTCCCGCTCGGTTGGCGCGTCCACGAGAAGGTGGTCGGGATCATCCGCGAGGAGATGGACGCGATCGGGGCGCAGGAGCTCTTCATGCCCGTCCTGACCCCGGCCGAGCTCTGGAAGGCGACCGGCCGCTACGACATCCCCGAGGTGTTCAAGCTGCGCGACCGCAACGACCGGGAGTTCGTCCTCCCGATGACGCACGAGGAGACGGTCACCTTCCACGCGCGCGAGATCCAGTCGTACCGCGACCTGCCGCAGATGCTCTACCACTTCCAGACGAAGGAGCGCGACGAGCCGCGGCCGCGCGCCGGCCTGATCCGCGTCCGCGAGTTCATCATGAAGGACTCGTATTCGTTCGACCGCGACGCGGAGGGGCTCGACAAGAGCTTCCAGCTGCACAAGGGGGCGTACGACCGGATCTTCGAGCGCTGCGGGCTCGAGGTCTATCCCGTCCAGGCCGAGTCGGGGATGATGGGCGGGAGCGCGAGCATGGACTACCTCGCACCTGCGGCCGCCGGAGAGAACACGCTGGTCACGTGCGAGCGCGGCGACTACGCAGCCGACCTGGAGATCGCGCGTGGGATTCCGCGCGCTCCCGAGTTCCCGGCCGCGCTGGAGGCACCGGAGGACGTCGAGACGCCCGGCGCGACGACGATCGAGGACCTGGCGAAGATGCTCGGGATCGACGACGCGGCGACGTCGAAGGCGATGCCCGTCGTCGCAGACGGGCGCGTCGTGCTCGCCCTCGTGCGCGGCGACGACCGGCTGGACGAGGTGAAGATGGTCGAGGCGCTCGGTGAGGCGGTCCGTCCGGCGACCGAGGACGAGATCCGCGAGACGTTCGGTGCGGATCCGGGCTCGATCGGCCCTGTCGGGGTCGCCGTCGAGGTCGTCGCCGACGAGGCGCTGCGTGAGGGTCAGTTCGTCGCCGGAGCGAATCGCACAGGCCACCATCTGCGCGGCGTGCAGGCGGGACGCGACTTCGAGCCGCGCTTCGCGAACATCCGCGAGGTGCGCGAGGGGGACACGTGCCCGAAGTGCGGCGGGAAGCTGCACCTCCAGACCGCGATCGAGGTGGGCCACATCTTCAAGCTCGAGACGCGCTACACCGAGCCGCTCGAGGCGACCTTCCTCGATGAGGACGGCAAGGAGAAGCTGCTGGTCATGGGCAGCTACGGGATCGGCCCTGCGCGCACGATGGCGGCGATCGTCGAGCAGCACCACGACGAGCACGGGATCCAGTGGCCGCGCTCGGTCGCGCCCTACGACGTCCATGTCGTCGCGCTTCCCGGGCTCGAGGAGCAGGCCGCGGAGGTAGCCGCGAAGCTAGACGCAGCCGGTGACGCGGTGCTCCTGGACGACCGCGATCAGCGCGCGGGCGAGAAGTTCGCAGACGCCGACCTGATCGGCCTCCCCGTGCGCGTCACGGTCGGCAAGAAGACGCTCGAGGACGGCGCCGTCGACATCCGCTCCCGCGAAACGGGCGAAGAACAGAGAGTGGCGATCGAAGATCTCGGTAGCCTGCGCGCTGATGGCTCGTAGGCGCCGCTTCAGCGACGACCCGTTCGGCGAGACCCTCGAGCGGCTGATGACCGAGAACGGCGTCACGTATCGCGGGCTGGCCGCGAAGACGAAGCTCTCGGCCGGCTACCTGAACCACCTCGTGCACGGGAACCGGCCGGTGCCGTCGAACGAGATCGTGCGCTCGCTGGCCGGCGCGCTCGACGTCGAGCCGGAGCACTTCCGCGAGTACCGGATCCGCGTGATCACGGAGCGGCTCGAGGAGATGCCGGCGCTGATCGACCGGCTCTACAAGCGGCTCGCCGAGAAGAACTAGCGCGGCCCTCGGCAAACAATCTGCTAACAGCAGCGCACTATCGTCCGACGCGCCGTGCGTGGCCTTGCAGCTCCTTGTCGTCTCTCTAGGCATCGCCATGATCGCCGGTGCCGCAACTGCCGAGCCAGCACGTCGAAGGACGTGCGCTCGCACCGGTCCGACTGACGTTCCGTGCCGGCTCGTCGATCTGCGTCGCACGCGCGGACGGTTCGCAGCGGAGCGGTTTCGTGCGCATGCGGGTGCCTTGGGCGGTCAGCCGAGCATCCTGGAGTCCCGGAGGCAAGTATGCGGCTCTCCTTCGGGGGGCAAGCGGCCTTGTGGTTGTCGATCAGCGGGGCCGCGTGCTCCGTCATGTCATCCGGCACTTCTCGTACGGCTCGGAGGACCCGGTCTGGTCGCCGGATGGACGATGGATCGCCGTCGAGGGCGGTGGGCACGGCTCCCTCGATGGGAATCGTGCCCGCGCGTGGCGGTGGCTGGGCCGCCTGGCGCGAGCTCTGGGGTCCCGGGCGATCTCGAGAGCGGCGCGGACTCGCCGACCTGGACGCCCGACAGCCGGCACCTCGCGTTCGCGGCGCATTTGTTCAGACCGCCCCATGTCGAGGAAGGCGTTTACACCATCGGGATCGACGGGAGTGGATTCCGCCTGCTCGTGCCCGATGCGGTGATGCCCGCGTACAGCCCCGACGGATCGCAGCTCGCCTACGTTGGATCGCCGAATGCGCGGTTGGGCGGTGCGGGCGACATCTGGGTCTCGGATGCAGACGGGACGAACCCGCGTCGCGTAACCGAGATCGGCGCAGATGCTCGTCCCGCCTGGTCGCCGCGCGGTCGTTTGATCGCCTTCGAGCGCATCGTTGACGGCCACACGAGCATTTACGCGGTGAAGCCCGACGGCAGCGGCGAGCGCGTGCTCGTGTCGAGCCCGCGATACAACGCAACGCTGCCATCGTGGCGACCGCCTGCCCCGTTTCACGGCAGGCCCCGTCGCCCGTGTCTAGTCGGGCTAGTCCTCGACGGCGTCTTCGGCCTGCTCGGCGAGGTCGACGATGTCGCCCTCCTTGAAGAGGATCTTCTGGAGCGCCACGCGCCACTTCTCCTTGCGGCGTGCGAGGAACTCGAGGTCCATCGAGAAGTGGAGGAACTCCTCGCGCTGGGCGTGCTCCATGATCCGGCGGGCCTGGTCGTCGGTCTCGACCGCCATGCGCTGCTCGTACCAGCCGATCGCCTCGGCTTCCTCCTGGAGGGAGGCGATCACGCGGGCGAACGTGCGGGCCTCGTCGCCGAGCTCCTCGGGCGGCTCGTGGTACTGATCTGTCGGCATCGCGCTAATCTAGTCACCCACGGGGCGTTGCGCAGAAAAGTGCCTATTTGCAGCGGAAAGCTGTAAACTGAAAGTGTGGCGCCGCAGGAGGAGCAGCGGATCGCGCCTTGTCGAGTGGCCGAGTTCACGCGGGCTATCGAAGCCGAGGCCGACGAACCTGACTGATCTCGACCGAGAGATCGCCCGGCTGGAGAGCTTGCTCTCGTCCGCGAGCCAGAGCGGCCGAGCGCGAGCTATCGAGTCGAACCTCGCACAGCTGCGACGCGAGCGCGAGCGAGTCGCCGAGGGCCTGAAGCAAGACCCTGCGCGACCGAGCACCGACTATACGGCGCAGGAGGTAATGGATCGTGACTTCTAGGGCGAGACGGTCAGGCGAGAACGGCTAACCTGAGCGCCACGGGGCGTGGCGCAGCCTGGTTAGCGCGCTAGTCTGGGGGACTAGAGGTCCCGAGTTCAAATCTCGGCGCCCCGATCGCAAGAAAGCCCCGCAAAACGGGGCTTTCTGCTTCGGGCACTGGTGAGTGCTGGTCAGCTACTCGTGCCCAAATGAAGGGGTCCCCGGTTCGAGTCCGGCCGTCGGCTCTCCCGATTTCCAGGGTCCTGTCTGACCGCGCGAGCCGTCCGTGAGCGCGCGGCAATTCGGTCGATGCACGGTCGTGACCGTTCTTGCCGGTGAAGGTTTCGCACGTCCGTCGCCCCCGGGCGTCAGCCCGGAGGCGACGGACGCTGCGCCGCCTATGATGAGGTGCGAACAGCCGACGTGTGCTGCGCGGCGCGGCTGCCAAGCAACACGCCCGCGGTCAGCAGCACGAAGCCGAGCATTGAGGCAGCGCCGATTCCGAACGCAGACCACGCGAACGCGCGGGTCGAGATCGGCGGTACCGACATAGCCGAGGGCGTCTTCGGCGCGCCGAGGCCGTACTTCCTATTGAGCGCCTGACCACGTAGCATGAGCGCACGGTACTCGGTCGCCGTAATGCCTACAGGCTTGGCCGAGTTCGCGTCGAGCCCGTACTTGTGGTTGAGCGCCTCCCCCCGAAGCAGTAGCGCCCGGTATTCGGCTTTGGACATGCCCGCCGGCCGCGACGTCGCCGCGTGCGCGGGTCCAGCGAGTGCCAGCAGCAGCGCGACCCCCGCGACCATCAACGTGAGCCGGCGAATGATGCTCGAGATGTTCATCGTTCCTCCTCTGTCCACGACCGCTCGTGCGGTCTTTGCAGACGAGACCATGAGCGACTAAAAAGGAGCTTTCGGGGACCTAAAGGGGTGCTAAAGGAGGTCGACGACGGGCATCAAGTTCCGGATCCTCGGTCCGCTGGAGGTCGGTGATAACGACGGGCGGCTCGCTCTTGGCGGGTGGAAGCAACGCGCGCTGCTCGCGCTTCTCCTTCTGCACGCGAACCGCGTCGTTTCGCGCGACAGCCTGATCGACGAGCTCTGGGACGGCGCACCGCCCGACACGGCCGCGACTGCGCTGCAGGTCTACGTTTCGCAGCTCCGAAAATCGCTGGGTCGCGACACCATCGTCACGAGAGCTCCGGGCTACCTGGTCGTGGTCGAGCCGGGCGCGCTCGACATCGAGCGGTTCGAGCGGCTGGTTGCAGAGGCGCGCGGGCAGCAGCCGGCGGCCGCGTCGAAACTGCTGCGAGAGGCGCTCGCGTTGTGGCGCGGCCCCGCGCTCGCGGATCTGGACGACTCGCTCGCGCGGCACGAGCGTGCCCAGCTCGAGGACCAGCGGGCAGCTGCGCTCGACCACCGGATCGCCGCCGACCTCGAGCTGGGCATCGACGCGGAGTTGGTACCGGAACTCGAGGCACTCGTGCGTGAGGAGCCGTTACGCGAGAGGCGCCGAGCGCAACTGATGCTCGCCCTCTACCGCTCCGGGCGGCAGGCCGACGCTCTCGAGGTGTATCGACGCGGGAGGCGACTGCTCGCCGAGGATCTTGGGCTCGATCCGGGCGACGAGCTGCGTCAGCTCGGGAAGGCGATCCTCGAGCACGATGCCGCCCTCGCCGCTCCCGTCGCGGCCCCGCAGCCGGGCCCAGAAGAGCAGGAGTTCACCGTGGCCGAGCGCGGGGGCAAGCCGAGGAGCGCCGGCTCCGCCTGCTGGCTCACTCCCGTTGGGCGCTTACACTCGGCGCGCTCCTTTTCGCCGGCGCACTGGCCGCGGTCGTCATCGTGATCACGCGCGGATCCGCTTCGTCGGTTGCCGTTTTGGCGAATTCGGTGGCGGTCCTCGACCCCGAGAGCGGGCAGGATCATCGCCGATGTGCCCATCGGCGGCCGGCCGGTGTCGATCGCTCTCGGAGCGGGTGCCGTGTGGGTCGTCAACGCCGACGACGAGACCGTGTTGCGGATCGATCCGAAGACGAAGCGTGTGGTCAAGACGATCGGCGGTCTCGGCAACGACCTCACCAGTATCGCGTTCGGCTACGGTTCTGTCTGGGTCGCGGGCGGAAACGACGGCACGGTGGTGCGGATCGACCCGCGCCAGAACGCTGCCGAGGCGCCGGTCGATCTCGGATCGAGCAGCAAGGTATTGCCCCAGCCCGTGTTCCTGCTGGCGACCGGTGCGGGGGCGTTTGGCTGACGCGAGGTAACCGCCTGCTGCAGATCGACCCACGCACGAACGCCGTGACGGCGAACGTCAGGGCGGACCACACCACCGGACTCGTGGCCGAAGCCGGAGGTCTCTGGGCGACGAGGTTGGACGAGCATGTACTTCGGTTCGACGCACGAATTCGCCACGGTGACCGCCGCAGCGCGACCTCTCGGTCGCGGCGAACTTCCCGCGCGTCTACGCCGGCTCGCTCTGGCTCGTCGTCTACGTCGATCCGCCGCAGATCTGGCGGCTCGACCCGGAGCACGCTCACGCTGGCGGCCCCAACATCGCTGCCGAAGGGTTTCCCGTTCGGCCTCGCGAGCGGCGACGGCGCTCTCTGGACGGCCGACCACGATCACGGGACCGTCTGGCGCATCGACGCGGGCACCGGCCAAGCAACCATGTTGCACGGAACGGCCAGCATCCGGTTGCGATTGCCGAAGGAGCCGGCGCCGTCTGGGTCGGCGTCCAGGCCCAGCCGTTCTAACCGCGTCGCGGCACCTTGATTCTCCCCGCGATAATCGCCTTGCGGACGCCGTCGACTCGGCGGCGGAACGCGCTCGGCACCTCGGGGCTGATCCGGCCGAGGCCGACGAAGCCGTTGCGGAGGTTGAAGATCGTGTTTCCGCCGGTCGTAAAGCGGCCTCGCGGTAGGCGTTGGGCCGAGTCGAACACTCCCCGGTCGAGTCTGAAGACCGCGCTCGTGAGGATGTGCCGCCCCAGGTAGGACTGGTCGACGTCGACTCCGATCCCCCAGACGCCTCTTTCCTTCGCCGCCTGAAGGGCGCCGAGTCCGCAGGCGCCGGCGACGCTGAAGACCACGCCCGAGCCTTGCGCGATCTGGCTGAGCGCGACGCGCTTGCACTTCGCAGGGTTCACGAAGTCGTTCGAGTACCCGATCCGGACGACGATGCCGGGGTCGGCCTTCTTCGCGCCGGCGGCATAGCCGCCTGTCCATCTCGTGACGCCCGGGACCGCGAAGCCACCGACCGCGCTGACGACGTGCTTACCGTTAGTTCGGCCCTCCATCAGCGCTGCCAGGTACCCCGCGAGGTAGCCGGCTTCCTCGACTCGGTAGATGCTGCCCTGGACGTTCTTCGGGCGATGCCGAAGCGTTTCGAAGGGAGCATCGACTAACAGGAACCGCACGCGCGGGAACTTCGCCGCGACGCTGTCGACGGGGTTCGCGTAAGGGAAGGCATCGATGACCAGGTCGTATCGTTGGCGGGCAAACGAGGCCAGCGCTTCCGAAGGATTCTGCGTCGCGTAAAGCACGCGACCCTCGATGCCGAGTTCCCGCTCGGCTCGGAGGAAGCCGGCGAGGGGCTCGCCCTCGAGAGTACGAGTCGTCGGAACGGCTCCGGCCGTGCTCACGAACCCGACCCGGAGCTTTCCCCGGCTCGTCGCCTGCCCGCCCGACGTGGGCAGGAACAGTCCTACGAGCAGCATCGTGAGGGCGACGACGAGGCGCTTCATCTGTTGCGACGTTAACACTGTCCCGAGACATTCAGTTCCGCGGACGGCGCACACCACGCGCACACGAGATGGTCGCGCGCGCCTGGGCGTCAGCCGGCAGCGGGTGAAGCAACTCCTCGAGGGGAAGTAGCCGTTGCCAGCGAGGGCTACGTCGTGCCCATTTCGTGCCCATGCGGCAGAAGATCGGGGCATGGAGGAGAGCCAAATCGTTTATCCCGATACCCGGAATGTGCAGGGAAAAGCCAACTCGGCGAACCTCCCGCCAACCCGTAGCAAGCCGCTGGACTAGGCTGGGGGACTAAGAGGTCCCGAGTTCAAATGTCGGCGCCCCGATGAGAAAAGGCCCTGCTACGAGGGCCTTTTCAGTGTCCATATGCCGAACGGTGACTAGTGGGCAGCGTCCAATCCCTGCCCATACGTATCCGACTTCGCGTCGAAAGCGTCAAGCAGGCCACGCTCGTACTCGACCGCGTCCGGCAATAGGTGGCCGTAGGTCTTGTCTATCTGCTCCACGCTCGTTCCCATGCGACGGGCGAGTGCGAACAGCGAGACACCGGCCCCGATCGCGAACGCCGCGTACGTGTGGCGCATCGCGTATGGCGTCAAATGCTCGAGTCCCGCAGCGTGGACCGCCGGGTTCCACTCGTCACGACGCCAGTCGCCCAGGTTCAAGTAGCCGCCGCGCTGGCCGGGAAAGAGCAGCGGCGTATCCAAACCTCGGAGGCAACGCTTCCAGAGCCTTAGCGACCTTCTCACGCAACGGAACGGTCCTCAGCGACCGAGTCGTCTTCCCGTACGTCTTCAACTTCCCTTGACGTAGGTGCGGCGAATGTAGAGCAGGCCGTTCTCCCGATCCACATCACGCCGCTCCAACGGAATCCACTCCTGTGGGCCAAGTCCGGTGCCCGTGATGATCACCGGAAGCAGTGAGACGAGCTCGTCGGCGACGGCGTCACCGTCCGTCCAGGAGTCGAAGAACGCGACCTCGCCCCTTTTTGGCTCCGGGCTCGGCACCTTTCGGGCGACGTTCTCCGTGTTGTAGCCACAGGCCACCGCGTAGTTCAGGAGCTGGCGCAGCGCCTTCACGATCTGCCACGCTGAGCCCTCAGGCAACCGCTTACCCCACGCCCGGAGTTCGGAACGAGCAGACGGTCAAGGGGACGCTCACCGAACACGGTGACGACATGGGTGAGTTGTGACCTGAGCGTCGCGATCGTCGAGGGCTCGGCGATGTGCTGCGCGAGGAATTCGTCGTGGAGTTCACGGCCGGTGAGTTCGCGGCGAACGAGCGGACCAAGGCGAACCCCCAGCCAATGTGTGCTCCAGCTTCGCCGCCGCCTCCGACCGCCGTACCGAACTCGGAGGCCCGGCGACACGATCCCGCTCGGCGCGGACAGGATGCTCCGCGTCATCGAGATGCGCTTTGAGGGGGACGACCCGGTGCTAGTCGTCGAGAGCGTCTGAAGGGCTTAAGGCGAGCTGCCTGCAGAAGGTCGCCACCTAATCGGGCCGACGGTTCAGTGACCGTAGAGGCGGTCGTAAGCGTCACTCAAAGCAGTAAGGCACCCGGCGTAGCCGGCTGACCAGTCGAGGTAGTCGCTTCCGTAGGTGTCCTTCGCATACCTGATGGCAATCGTGTCCAGCGTTGGCCCCTGACCGTTGTAGTACCTACGGACATCCGCCTCCGCCGTAGCCGAGCAGTCGGAGTACGAGAAGTGGCACGCGTTCCTATCCTCTTGGACGGGCCGCGAGTCGCACATGCGCTGCTCTTCGCTCTGCCGGTGGGCCCGGTGAGTTTTCTTCTTTCGTGGAGGCCTGGGCTTCGGAACGGGCGTCTTGAGGCTCTTCACCGTTCCTGTCGCAGCGGCCCCATCTGCCTTGACGGCGCCTGGTTCGACGACGCGGGGTGTGGTGGTTTCCTGGGTTGATGAGGGACTAGCTGCCGCCGAGGAGCCAGAGAGCCTTTCTCCTACGTTGCCGATGATGAGGAGCAGGACGTACACCCCGACGATGCCGCCGACGATGAGCGCGACCCGCCTGTGCTTACCCGTTGGGAGTTTCACTGGGTGCCTACGCGTGTTGGAGACATGCCACCCGTGTAGATCGGGCTGCGTTCAGGGAACCTTGAGCCCGCCCTTTGGGCATTGGCCTATTCGGAGGAACGACGACGCTAGTCGTCGAGCCCGACTAGAGACCGGGATGAGCCGATCCAGTGAGTCGGGCCGGGCTCATCCCGGTGTTGGAGAGTCGCTCGACTCTCTTGCTGCAGCTAGTCCGTCATGCGGATCCTTGGCCCGCTCGCCGTCAGGTCGACCGGGGTTCCGTTCAGCGTCCCGTGGATCGGTGTAGGTGAACACGTAGGTGCCGTTCGGTTCCTCGGCCGCCGTGGAACCAGCCGTACCCAGAAGATCACGGTGTTCTCGCCGGGGAGAATCGCGGGACTTCCCACGATGTTGCAGGGTTCGAATGGTGGCGGGCAGGTGACGGTTGCCGGCCAGTGCCCAGATACGCCCCGGCGCACAGCGTTAGGCGGCGGCGTAAGCGTGGCGGTGTCGCCGAACTGCACTCCGTCGACGAAGATGCTCTCATCGACGCTACTGACCACGAACGCGTTGGGCATGGTGTCTCTCGTCCCGCCCTCGACCTGAGTCGTAAGGTCGTTCTTGTTCGTGACATAGATCAAATGCCGTACGAAGTTGGCCGCTGTGCAGTCATCTCCATGACACGCCGGCAGTGGCCCGCGGTTGGTCGCCACGACATACGCGGAGAGGCGGTTGCTGTTTTGTGTGCTGCCCTCGGATGAGGCCGGCATGAGGATGAGCGCCCCCGCCGCCAATGCTGCGCTAAGGGCGATGACGGGCAGGAGTCGTCTTGCGTTGAACATGCGGCGCGGTTGAAGAACGCCGCGCAGAAGTTGGCGTATGTGATGCAACGAATTTCTCCTTTACGGATGAAGTTGTTGAATGGGCCTCAGCCTTAGAGGGGCTGAGGCTGCCGAGGTAGGCGGTCTCCATCGCAGGCAGCGAGAACGGAACTCTCCAATGCCAGCTTTGACCCACCTTCCGGCCGACGCACACGATCTGATCCAGTTCCATCACCTCCCGACACTCGCTTCGCCCAAGCGTCGAGGCGGTGCCTCACGCGGCGCTCACGCGTCGCTCATGCAGAGGAGCCGAAAACGACGGGGGTCGCTGACGTCCTGTGGCGCTCTCGCCGCTGCTCGCGTTGTCGAGCTCGCCGACACTCGAGGGAACAGACGATCCGATCCGGTCGACCCGTGAACGTCGCACCGCATACGACGCACACCTTCTCTAGTGGCGGATGCTCGGCCGATAACGACGCCTCCGCTCCTCGTTGTAGCGCTCCTCAGCCTCGGGATGCTCCGCACGCCAACGCCGAGTCCGCTCGAGCTGGCATCCGTTGCACCTTGAGTTGAGCCCATGCCGCATCCCCGGGTTCGGCCGGAACCCTCGACGTGCGGCTGGATTTCATTAGTCAGTTCGCGGCGCTGTGGGTCTTCATTGCGTTCCAAGTGAGCGGCCGCCGCGACCGGCTAGCTGAGGTCACCGCGGGCGTCGCAGTCGTCGTCGCGACTGTGGCGGTGCTAGTCGTGTACGCCATCTGAGATCGCTCTCGCCAGGCCGAGTTCAAATCTCGGCGCTCCGATGAAGTCGCTAGATCCAGCGGCGACTGCGGGCGACTGAGAGTACGAGCAAGGCGATGCCGAGCATCGCGGCGAGCACCACCCAGAACAGCCAGACGGCGTTGAAGAGGCCGACCTGGAAGTTCATGCCCATGATCCCGGCGAGCACGGTCGAGGGCAAGAGGACGACCGTGACCAGCGTGAGCACCTTCATGATGTCGTTCGTCCGCTGGCCGATGCGGGCGACGAGGAGGTCGAACGACCCGAAGGTCGATTCCTTCGATTCGCGGGCGGCCTCCAGCGCCTGGGTCAGGCGACTCTCGAGGGCGGCGAACTTCTCCGCCGAGCGCTCGGTCGAGAGCGCATCGAGCTCGGGGTGCGCCAGAGCGACAACGACCTCGCGGTGCGGGGCGAGTGCCCGTCGCAGCGTCCCGATCGAGCGGCGGAGCTCGACCAGCCGGGCCAGATCGTCGGAAACGTCGTTCGGGGTGCCGGACATGACCCTCGCGTCCAGCTCCTCCAGTTCGCTCTCAACCGCCTCGAAGGCGCGGAAGTAGCCGGCAACGATCCATTCGAAAATCGCTGCGACAAACGAAGGTGCATCGAGCGCACCAACCTGTCCTCCGCCCTCGGCGCGCTCGCGAAACTCCTCGAGCACGTCGACCTTCCCATGATGAGCGGTGACGATCCAGTTCCGGCCCAGCGCGCATTCGAGGGGAGTGAGGACGGGCTCACCCTCCTCGACGTCCGGCGGCGTACAGCGTCACGTGCATACGCTCGCCCGCGTCCGCAAGAGACGCTCGGCTGGGCTGCTCGAGCAGCCTCTGCGCGTTCTCGTCGCCGAGCTCGAGCGCCTCCTGCAGAGCCGCCACCTCGTCCTCGGTCGGGTCTCGCAGGGCGAGCCAGAGCAACTGGTCGTCGGCGAGACCTTCGAGCGCGGCTCGCCAGTCCTCGACTTGCTCGGACTCTCGCTCGTCGAACAGGAACGCCGTGAGCATATGTCCCGTGTTTCCCGAGAACCCGGTTCAAATCTCGGGAGTGCCAGGATTGAAGCGAGGTCGGCCGAGGCATACGCTGGCGCCCTGCGGCCGTCCAGTAGAACCTCTGTAAGGCCGACCCGCGACGCCGCTCGCGGAATCCCCGCCGGCCTCACGGAGCGAATCAAGACCAAGGGGCCCCGCAGCAAACCCCGCGTCGCGCAGGGCCCCTTGGTCGTAGTACCCGCCTTCCATACCTGTCGTAACGCCAGACCGTAAGGACTTTGTGAAGGCCTCCGGGCTCGCGGTAGGAATGGGTCATGTAGCTACACTTTTTGGCGGCCACCTGTATGTAGGCCCGGGCTCTACTTAGGAACCCTCCCTACCCGAACACGGAACCCGGATGTCTTCACAGGTGGCCCTACTCGGCCCGCTGACGGCCGGTTCCTCCAACAGCTCGTTTGGTCTCTCCTCGTGAGGGGCATACTTGCCGTCCGACAGAGAGGAGGACCCATGTGGTGGATCATCCTGATCATCGTCGCCGTGCTCGTCGTCGCCGCGATCATCATCGTCGGCGGCCGGCGCGCGCGGGAGCGACAACTCGAGAACAAGCGACAGGAAGCGGGTGAGCTTCGGACTCAGGCCGACCAGCAGGCTTCCCAGGCCGGCCAGCGCGCGTCACTCGCCAAGGAACAGGCCGAGCAGGCCGAGCAGGAGCGCGCGCAGGCCGAGGAAGCGCGCCGCCGTGCGGACGAAGTCGATCCAGACGTAGCGACGTAGCTGTCACAACGGCCGTAGGCTTCGCCCGTGCCGCCGACTCGCGTAGCGATCATCGGAGCTGCGCTCGATCTCGGCGCGGGCCGCCGCGGCGTCGACATGGGGCCGTCGGCGATCCGCTACGCCGGCCTCAGCGAGCGGCTCGAGGGCGCCGGGATCGAGGTCGAGGATCGCGGAAACGTCCAGGCGGCGCTCGCGGAGACGCGGGAGACCGGCACGGAGCAATGCCCGCTTCCTCGACGAGATCCTCGAGACGTGCACGCGGGTCGCCGACCGAGGTCGAGGCGGCCCGTGGCGACGGCTTCGCTGCCGCTCGTGCTCGGCGGCGACCACTCGATCGCGATGGGCTCGCTGAGCGGGCTGGCCGCGTCGGGACCGGGCGGCGTGCTGTGGCTCGACGCGCACGGCGACCTGAACACGCCCGAGACGACGCCGTCGCGGGAACGTCCACGGGATGCCGCTCGCGGCCGCGCTCGGGCTCTGTGACGGCTTCTCGCGCGACGGCCTGCGACTGCCCGCGGTCGAGCCGGAGCGCGTGGCCCTGGTCGGCGTCCGCTCGCTCGACCCGGGAGAGCAGGAGCTCGTCCGCGAGCTCGGCGTCGCCGTCTACACGATCAGCGACCTCGACCGGCGCGGAATGGAGCCGGTGATCGACGAGGCGCTCGAGCGCGTTGCGGGCGGGTCGTTCGTCCACGTCTCGGTCGACCTGGACGTCGTCGATCCGGAGGTCGCGCCCGGAGTCGGCGATCCGGTGCGCGGCGGCCTCTCGTACCGGGAGGTGCATCTCGCGCTGGAGCTCGTCGCCGAGGCCGGCGTGCTGGACTGCGCTCGACCTCGTCGAGGTCAATCCGATCCACGACCACGAGAACACGACGGCCGGGCTGGCGGTCGAGCTGGCGGCGAGCGCGTTCGGCGTGAAGATCCTCTAGACGAAGACGTCCGCCGAGCAGCCGAAGACGAGCGCCGCGCGGACGTCCGACTCGTCGAGCCCGACGAGCGACGGGTGCTCGAGGTCGACCTCGACGTCCGGCCAGGCGTCGAGGCCGAGCGACGCGGCGCCTTCGTCGGCGCCGATCCGGAGCAGCGTGTCGAGCGGGATGACGTTCCGGCGCAGCGTCGGCCGGCGCGCGATGCCCTCCAGCTCGCGCAGCTCCTCGAGCGGGTCGATGCGCACGTTCGAGTCCGAGCCGATGCAGATGCGCGATGCCGCGCTCGCAGGACGCGCTCGACCGGGAGGAAGCCGTCGCCGAGGTTCGCCTCGGTCGTGGGGCAGACGCAGATGCGCGCGCCCGCTCTCGGCGAGGAGGTCGAGCTCCGCGTCGTCGGCGTGCGTCGCGTGGACGATCGTCGTGCGCGGGCCGAGGCAGCCGGTCTTCGGCGAGGAGCTCGATCGGCCGGATGCCGTGCTCCTCGATGCACTCCTCGATCTCGCGCGGCTGCTCGTCGGCGTGGACGTGCAGCGGGAGGTCGTGCTCGCGCGGCGTAGCGGCCGATCTGCTCGAGCCAGTCGGGCGGGCAGGCGCGGACGGAGTGGGGGGCGAGGCCGACCCGGATGCCCGCGTTCGCGCAGCGTCTCGACCTGGTTCAGGTACTCGGCGGCCGAGGCCTGGCGGAAGCGCTCGAGGCCGCCGCGCGCGTAGGCGGCGTAGAGGAGGACGAAGTCGATCCCGGCGGCCTCCGCGGCCTCGGCGGCCGCGAGCGCCTGCTCGAAGCCGAGGTAGTGGAACTCGCCGACCGCGGTGTAGCCCGCGCGCGCGCATCTCGCCGTAGACGCCGCTCGTAGTCGATCGCGGACGCGCTGCGGGCGTCTGCCGGTCGGCCAGCGCGAGCATCGCGTCGCGCCAGGCCCAGAAGTCGCCGCCCTCGGTGCGGCCGCGGAGCGCGCGCTGGAAGGCGTGGCTGTGCGCGTTGACGAAGCCGGGGATCGTGAGCCGGTTCGCCACGTGGCGACGCTATCAGCCTCGCGGCGCCTTCCTTAGCCGGTACCCCCGACCTCCTCCCCGATGCGATCGTATCGAGGAAAGGCGCACGTGTCTGTCACGAAAGGCGAGCAAATGCGGAGCAATCGAGCCGCGCAGCGCTCTATCCTTGACCACGATGTCCGCACCCGCGGTCTCCGCTCCGCTGGCGCAGCGTTCCGAACGCGCTCACGATCCTGCGGCTCGTCCTGATCCCGGTCTTCGTCGTCGCTGCTCATTCCGGCCGACGGGGGCTACAGCTGGCCGGCCGCGATCGTCTTCGGCGTCGCGGGGATCACCGACCAGGTCGACGGCTGGCTCGCCCGGCGCTGGCACGTCGAGTCGGCGTTCGGCAAGGTCGCCGACCCGCTCGCCGACCGGCTGATGATCGACGCGGCGGTGATCCTGCTCGTCGCGTCCACGACCGCCTGCCGTGGGTCGCCCTCGTGCTCATCCTCGCCCGAGACGCGCTGCTCATCGGCGGGTACAAGCTGCTCGTGCCCGACGGCTACGAGCTCGACGTCAACTTCCTCGGGAAGCTCGCGACCTGGGTGCTGTACGCGTCGCTCGTCTTCGTGATGGTCACCCACGAGGGCACGCAGTGGCCGCTCTGGCTCTTCTGGATCGGCCTCGTGCTCGCGCTCGCCGCCGGAGCCCAGTACGCCTACTCGGTCGTGAGAGGAGCGAGCGAATGAAGGCGGTCGTCATGGCCGGCGGCGAGGGCACGCGCCTCCGGCCGCTCACCTCGAACCAGCCGAAGCCGATGGTCCCGATCGTCGGCAAGCCGTGCATGGAGCACATCGTCGAGCTGCTCCGCGGACACGGCTTCGAAGACGTGATCGTCACCGTCGCGTTCCTGCCGCAGGCGATCCGCAGCTACTTCGGCGACGGCGAGGCGCTCGGCGTGCACATCGAGTACTCCGTCGAGGAGTCGCCGCTCGGGCACGGCCGGCTCGGTCGCGCCTCGCGGCCGACAAGCTCGACGAGACGTTCCTCGTCATCTCCGGCGACGCGCTCTGCGACTTCGACCTCGACGCGCCTCGTCGAGTTCCACAGGGAGCGCGGCGCGGCGGTCACGATCGGTCTGAAGTCGGTCGAGAACCCGCTCGAGTTCGGGATCGTCGTCACCGACGACGACGGCCGGGTCGAGCGCTTCCTCGAGAAGCCCTCGTGGGGCCAGGTCTTCTCGGACACGATCAACACGGGCGTCTACGTGCTCGAGCCCGAGGTGCTCCAGCACGTCCCGGCCGACCGGCCGTACGACTTCTCGAAGGAGCTGTTCCCGCTTCTGCTCGAGATGGGGCGGCCCGCTCTACGGGCTGCGTCATGGACGGCTACTGGCAGGACATCGGCAACCTCGACCAGTACCGGCAGGCGAACTTCGACGCGCTCGACGAGCAGGTCGTGCTCGAGGATGCCGGGAATCCGCCTGCGCGGCAACGTCTGGCTGGGGGAGGGCGTGGAGCTCGACGACCTCGACCAGGTCGAAGGGCCGGCGCTGATCTCGAACTACTGCCGCATCGCGCCGGACGCCCAGGTCGGCGCCGTACTCGGTCCTCGTCCGCGAGCGTCACGCTCCGCGAGCGCGCGCGCACCGACGCGCTCGGTGATCGACGCCTCGACGCACATCGGCCGCGGGGCCTGGTCGAGGGCGCGATCATCGGCCGCTCGTGCGACATCCGCGCCCACGCGCGCCTGCAGGAGGGCGTGGCGCTCGGCGACGAGGTCAAGATCGGCGAGGAGAGCGTCCTCATGCCCGGCGTGCGCATCTACCCGTACAAGGAGGTCGAGAGCGGCGCGCAGATCTACGAGAACCTGATCTGGGAGTCCCGTGTCTCGTCGCGGCTCTTCGAGCGCGACAGCGTCTCGGGCCTCGTCAACGTCGACCTGACGCCCGAGGTCGTGACGAAGCTCGCGGTCGCGCTGGGAACGGCGCTTCCCCGGGGCGCGCGGATCGTGTCCAGCCGCGAGGCGCCCGCCGCGTGCCGGATGATCGAGCGCGCGATGATCGCCGGGCTCAACTCGACGGGCGTCGGCGTCGCCGACCTCCGCGTGCTTCCGAGCGCGGTCGGGCGGCACCTGCTGAAGACGCACGACTACGCGGCCGGCTTCCACGTCGGCTTCTCCGCGGTCGACGCCGAGGTGGTCGCGATCCGCTTCTACGAGGAGCCTGGCATCCAGCTGACGACCGAGCTCCAGAAGGAGGTCGAGAAGCACTTCAACCGCGGCGAGCTCCGGCGTGCGGCAGGCGACAGCGTCGGCAACGTCGACTATCCGGTGCGGCCGCGCGAGATCTATGCGGAGGAGCTGCTCGAGACCCTCGACCAGGACGCGATCCGCGAGCGCGAGTTCCGGATCGTCGTCGACTACGGCTACTCGGCGGCGTCGCTCGTCCTCCCGCTCGTCCTCGGCCCGCTCGGCGTCGAGGCCGTCGCGGCGCACGCGTTCTCGCCGAGCGAGGACATCGGCCGAGCGGCGAACCTGCGCAGCCTGCATCGGTCAGACGAAGAAGCTCGTCAACGCCGTCGGCGCGGACTTCGGCGTCGTCTTCGACCGTGCCGCCGAGCGCCTGTACCTGATCGACGAGAGCGGCCGCGAGATCCCGGTCGAGCAGGCGCTGCTCCTGTTCCTGCAGCTGATCGGCTCGAACGGGCGCCGCGGGAAGCTCGCGTTCCCGGTCACCGTCACGGGCCAGGTCGACCGCATCCTGAAGGGAAGCGGCCTCGAGGTGATCCGCACGCCGGCCTCGCTCAGCGAGCTGACGAAGGCGGCCGCGCAGGACGGGGTCATCTTCGCCGGCGCGATCGGCGGCGGGTACGTCTTCCCGGACTTCCTGCCCGCGTACGACGCGATGGCGAGCCTCTGCAAGCTGCTGGAGCTCCTGGCGCCGGTCGAGCAGCCGCTCTCCGCGCTCGTGGCGGAGCTGCCCGTCTCGACCCTCGTCCACCGGCAGCTGCCGTGCCCGTGGGGCAGAAGGGGCCGTGATGCGGGTCCTCACCGAACGCCTGAAGGGCCGTGACCTCGATCTGCTCGACGGGATCAAGGTCAACGACCGGCGCGGGTGGGCGCAGGTGCTGCCCGATCCGGACGAGCCGCTCGTCCACATCTACGCCGAGGGGCGCGACGAGCGGACGTCGAACGAGCTCGAGGAAGAGCTGCGGCAGCTCGTCGAGGAGGTCCTGCAGCGAAGAGGCCGATAATCTCAAGTTGAGGTTGAACCTTGTGGGCGCGGCTGCTTTACTTGCCAGCGGCGCGCCCTCCTCCCAACGAAAGGCTGATCGCGTGGAACCGTTTCCCGAATCTCGCCTCCATGTCCGACAAAGATCTCAAGGCCAGATCGAGAAGCTCACCGAAGAGGAGCAGGAGGTGTCGTACCGCCGGCGGCTCCTGCACGGACGGATCGACATGCTGCGGACGGAGCTCGTCGCCCGGCTCCAGAACGAGCGGAGCAGGGGAAGAGCCCGCTCGAGGACGTCGACGTCGACCGGCTCGCGCAAATCCTCGCCGGCAAGGCCTCGCCGCCGTCGGAGGAAAGCGCTTGAGCCACGTGTACTGCCCGGAGTGCGGATTCCAGAACCCGGAGGCGCGAACTACTGCGCGAAGTGCGGCGCGCTGCTCGTCCGGGACGAGGGCGGCTCCGACACGACCATGAGCTACACGCCCGAGGAGGGCGACGACGAATCCGGCGCCGATCCTCGATGAGATCAAGGCCGAGGGGCCAGCGCTCGTCGTCCGGTCCGGCGGAGGACGGGCCGGAGAGCACTTCCTGCTCGAGCAGGAGGAGACGACGGTCGGCCGCTCGCCGGACTGCGACGTCTTCCTCGACGACGTCACCGTCTC
>CAWGVD010000007.1:0-20832 GCA_963825795.1 uncultured Actinomycetes bacterium
TCCCGCGTACATCGAGCAGGTCGTGGCGAAGGCGGGCTTCACCGACGTCCGGCGGTTCGTCGAGATCGACGAGCTGGTCGAGGTCGGCGACGTGGGTGGGATGTTCAACCGTATGCGCGAGCAGTTCTCGTTCCGCATGGGCCGCCGGGCGCCCGAGACGAACATCCTGATCGCGACGAAGCCGCTCGGCGGTGGGGCTGGAGCGGGGTTCTCAGCGGAGATCACCGCCGCCGGTTCGTGGCGGCCGAACGAGGATGGACGCCAACTCGTGCTCGGCGCGAGGATCCGGAACACGGGCGACGCCTTCTGGCCGACGGGGCCCTTCGGACACGGTGTGGTCACGATCGGGCCGTATGTGCCGCTCCCCGATGGATCGCGTCGCGAGCTCCCGCGCGTCGCGCTCCCGCGTGCCGTGCCGCCCGGCGAAGAGCTCACTCTCGAGCTCGCCGTCCCACGTCACGCGGCAGGCGACGCCAACGAGATCGCTGTCGACTGCGTCCGCGAGGGCATCGCGTGGTTCTCGGACCTGGGCTCGAGCCCGCTCATCGCGCCGGTCGTGCGCTGATACAGCGCCATGCGCATAGTCGTCGACGTCACGCCGCTGAGCCAGCCGAGGACCGGAATCGGCAACTACCTGCTCGGGATGCTCCGCGGAACGAGCGAGGCTGCGGCCGGAAGCGACGAGCTCGTCGCGTTCGCCGTGGTCGGTCCGCGTGGCGCGACTCGCATCAAGGAAGCGGTGGCAGATCTGCCGGTCGAACAGCGGATCGTCGTTGTCCCACCCTCTTCCCACACGTGGAGAACCGCGTGGAGCCGGCTCGGCTTCCCGAAGGTCGAGCGTCTCGCGGGAGCGCTCGATGTCTTCCACTTCTCGGACTGGATGTACCCCGCGCAGCGCGGCGGGCTGCGGACGACGACCGTCTACGACCTGTCGCCGCTGCACCACCCCGACTGGGTCGCGCCGCTGACCCGGCGGATGCACGGCCGCAAGTACGCGAACGCGGCGAAGACGGGCGACCTGATCTTCGCGATCTCGCAGTTCACCGCCGAGGATGTCGCCGCAACGCTTGGGTTTCCGCGGGAGCGGATCCCGGTCGCCTATCCCGGGGTCGATGAGCGATATACGCCCGAGGGGCCCAAGGCCGAGCGCGAAGGGCCGTACGTCCTGGCCGTGGCGACGCTCGAGCCGCGCAAGAACCTGTCCGCGCTGGTCGCGGCGCACGCCCTCGTCCGCAAGCAGCGGCCCGAGCTCGAGCTTGTCGTCGCAGGCGCGCCGGTCCACTGGGCCGAGGCGGAGCTCGGGGGGGACGGCGTGACGGCGCTCGGGTTCGTCCCCGACGAGCAACTCCCCGAGCTCTACCGCGGCGCAAGCGTCGTCGCATATCCCTCGCTTTTCGAGGGCTTCGGGATCCCGGTCGTCGAGGCGATGGCGTGCGGAACGCCGGTGGTTGCCTCGTCCCATCCGTCGCTCGACGAGTCCTGCGGCGACGCGGCCGTCCGCGCGGACCCGACCAGTGCCGAGGCGATCGCCGAGGGCATCGAAGGAGCGCTCTCGAAGCACGAGAGCCTCGTCCCGCTCGGCCTCGAGCATGCGCAGCGCTTCACGTGGCGGGCCTGTGGCGAGGCCCACCTCCATGGATTTCAAACAGCGCTCTGAGACACTTGTGCCATGCTGCGCGTGGGCCTCGACACCTCGGCGCTGACGCTGACCCGAGCTGGGACGGCTCGCTACCTGACGAACGTCCTCGACGGGCTCGAGGCTGACCCCGAGCTCGAGCTGCGCCGGTACGACTGGGGCGGCGACGGCAAGGCGACGCGCGTGGTGCGCGACACCGGCTGGTACCGCTTCACGCTTCCCCGGACCGCGAAGCGCGACGGCGTCCAGGTGCTGCACTGCCCGACAATGCGGGCTCCGTTCCGCCCGCGGGTGCCGCTCGTGGTGACGATCCACGACGCGGCTGTCCTCCGGCATCCCGACGCGTTCAACCGCTGGACGCGCGCGTACAGCGCGAGGTCGCTGCCGAAGGTCGTCCGGGCGGCGGAGAGCATAGTGACCGGCTCCGACTTCACCCGCGACGAGCTGGTGCAGCTCCTCGATGTGCCGGCAAGCAAGATCCGCGTCATCCCGTACGGCGTCGGCCCGCCGTTCACGGCTGATGGACCGGCTGCCGACGGCGCCTACATCCTCGCCGTCTCGACGCTCGAGCCGCGCAAGAATCTCACCCGGCTGGTCGAGGGCTTCCGGCGCTCCGGCCTCGACGGCCTCGAGCTCCGTGTCGTCGGGGCGGAGGGCTGGGGCGGCGTGAGCGTGGACGGCGAGCGGGTGCACCGGCTGACGGGAGTCGACGACGACGAGCTGGCGCGCCTCTACCGCGGCGCGGCGGCAGTCGCCTACGTGTCGCTCTACGAGGGCTTCGGCCTGCCTGTGCTCGAGGCGATGGCCTGTGCACGGCCCGTCGTGGCCCCTACAGGCCGCCCGTTCAGCGAGTTCGCCCGCGGCGTCGCGTTCGAGGTCGATCCGCGCGACCCGGACTCGATCGCGGAGGGCCTGCGCCGCGCTGTCGCGGCGGGACATCAGGCTGTGGGCGCACGGCGGGCGGCCGACTACAGCTGGGAGCGCGCCGTCCGGGCGCACGTCGATCTCTACCGGGAGCTCGCCGGGTGAAGCCGCTCGTCGTGATCGACGCGGACGTCCTCGGACGCCGCCGCACCGGCGACGAGACTTACTTCGCCGCCCTACTGCGCGAGCTCGTTCCACTTGCGGATCAGGAGCGGCTCGCCGCGGTCGCTCGCAGCCCGGACCTCGTTCCGGAAGGCATCGAGCCGCTTACGCTCCCGGCCCGAAGCCAGTCGGTGCGCATGGCGTACGCGTTGCCACGCCTACTCAGGCGGCTCAAGCCGGCGCTGACGCACTTCGGCTACGTCATACCACCGACCTACCGCGGGCGCTCGGTGGTCACGATCCAGGACCTCTCATTCGAACGGATGCCCTGGCTGATGGGGCGGCGCGATCGCCTGCTCTTCCGGAGGTTCGTCCCGGCCTCGGCTCGTCGCGCGGATCGTGTGCTCGCCGGCTCCGAGCACACGAAGAACGACCTCGCGGAGCACTACGGGATCCCCGAGGAGAAGGTGGTCGTCACGCCATATGGGGTCGATGCTCTCTTCCACCCGAACGGAGGCGCTGCGGACCGGCCGCCGTACCTGCTGTTCGTCGGCGGGATCCAGCCGAGGAAGGATCCGCTGGCTGCGATCGAGGCGCTCGCCCTCCTCGACGGCGACCTCAGCCTCGTCGTGGTCGGCGCGGAGAAGCGCGGCGGAGACGAGGTGCGCCGGACGGTGAGCCGGCTCGGGCTCGAGCAGCGGGTCAACCTCGCCGGGCACGTCCAGCGCGAGGAGCTTGCGGCGCTCTACCGCGGCGCTGCCTGCCTCGTCTTCCCGTCCCGCTACGAGGGCTTCGGGCTGCCGGTGCTCGAGGCGATGGCCTCAGGGACGCCGGTCGTCGCCGCGGCCGCCGGAGCTCTGCCCGAGGTTGCGGGCGGCGCGGCGATACTCGTCGAGCCGGGCGATCCCGAGGCGATCGCCGACGGAATCAGGCGTGCGCTCGACGAGCGGGAGCGCCTCGTCGCGGCCGGACTGGAACGAGCCCGTCAGTTCAGCTGGACGGAGACCGCTCGCCGCACGCTTGCGGTCTATCGAGAGCTCCTGTGAGCGTTGCCGGCGTCGTCGTCACACACGGGCCGGATCCGGACCTCGAATGCTGCCTCGCCGCGCTCGGACCGCAAGTGGACGAGCTCGTCGTCGTCGCGAACCCGCCTGCCCCCACCGTCGACGCAGAGCTGATCGTGAACGCGCGCCCGCTCGGCTTCGCTGCGAACGCGAACCAGGGGATCGCCGCCACGACCGCACCGCTCGTCGTCGTCGCCAACCCCGACACCCAGGCGCGGCCCGATGCGGTCGGCCTCCTTCGGGAGTTCGCCGAGACCCATCCGCGCGCCGGGGTTGTGGGCCCGCAGCTGCAGTTTCCCGGCGGAAGCTGGCAGCCGTCTCGCCGCCGGTTCCCGACCGTCAGCGGGCACGCTCGTCCGGCGAACGCCGCTTCGGAAAGTCCTGCGCCCGGAGACGCGCCAGGTCGACCACTACCAGCTCGACGAGCGCCCGACGGAACCGGTCCAGGCGGACTGGATGCTCGGCGGCGTTCCTGCTTCTTCGTCGGGAGATGCTCGACCGAGCTCGGCGGCTTCGATCCCGGCTTCCGCCTCTACGGCGAGGACATCGACCTCTGCTACCGAGCCGCGAAAGCCGGTTGGGAGCGCTGGTACGTCCCCGAGGCGATCGTGACCCACGCGCACGCGGCCGTCACGGATCGCCGCTTCCTCACCCGCCGGACTTGGTGGCACTGGCGCGGCATCGGGCGCTTCGTCCGCAAACACCCCGAGCGCCTCCGCGCGCTCTGAGCTAGTCCCGTCCGAGCCCGACTTCGCGCAGGCGCGTCGCAACGTCCGTCAGCTCGGGTGAGTCCGGGTCGACGCCGAGGTCGGCCGCGGCGGTCGCGACGTCGCTGAGCACCGCGCGTTCGACGTCTGGGAGGCCAAACACTTCTTCGAGCGCGGCCACGTACAGGTCGGCGGTCCGGTCGAGGTCGTGCTCGCGCTGCGCCCAGTCCGCGGCGGCCTTGCCCATCTGGTCCCGGTATGCAGCGTCGCCGCCGAGGCGCTCGAGAGCGTCGACTAGCGCCTCGGTCTCATGATCGTCGACCGGAACCTTGACCGCTACCTCGTCCGGCAGCTCGGAGAACCAGCCGACGTCGCTGACGACGAGCGGCTTGCCCAGCGAGAGCGCGCGGACGACCATCGCCGACGTCTCCCCCATCGTCGGCGAGCGGAGGTTGACGAGCACGTCGGAGTCGGCGATCAGCTGCCAGAGTCGCTCTTCCGCGAGGTAGTCGTGCTGGACGACTGCGTCGCCGAGGCTTCTCGCCTCGAGCAGCGCCGTCAGATCGAACCCAGGCGACTGGCTCCCGCCGAGGACGAGCTGCGTTTCGGGCCGGCGCAGCCGCAGCCGTCCGAAGGCATCGAGGAGCTGAGGGATCCGCTTCGCCGTGTTCATGTGGCCGAAACAGCCGATGACGACGTCCGGGTGCCGCGATTCGACCGCGGCCGGCGGGACCTCCCAGGCCGGCATCGGGATCCGCCACACCGGGCCGGTAAAACCGAGCTCGCGCACCCATTGCTCTGCGAACTGCGAGTGGACGATGATCCCGGTCGCAGGCTCGACGACCCACATCGTCAGCGGAAAGTCCGCGGCGCGGTCCTCCCACAGCGGTTGCAACAGCCCGTCGACGACGCCGTGGGCGAGCAACCGCCCGACCACCCCCGAGTCGCGCTGCATCGCGTCCAGGTAGCCGTCCGGCTGGCCGCGCCCCACCGTCATGCCGGCGACGAGGTGGTGTAGCACGACGTCGTGCAGGACGACGATACCCGGGCGCTTGCGGAACGCATCGACGATCCAGCCGTGCGCGTCCGGATTGTTGCCGAGGTGGTAGAGCGCGACGTCGCAGCCGCGCGGGGCACGCCGCCGGTTCTTCGCGACTTTGATCTCGACCCGCTGCTGGAGCGCGGGGAGCAGGTGCGCACTGTAGTCGGCGATCCCCGAGCGGTCGGGCGGCAGCGGAGAGTAGTACGCGACTCTCACGCGAGGAGCCGGTCGATGGTCGTGTCCCAGGTCAGCTGCGCGGCCACGCCCTTGCCGGCCTGGCCCTGGGCGCGAGCCTCGTCGGGATGGGCGCGGAGCCAGGCGAGCGCTTCGGCGACCGCGCCGGGAGTAGGCTCGCAGACGAGCCCCGTTCGCCGATCCTCGACGACCTCGAGCGGGCCGCCCGCGTCGCGCGTGGTGACGACGGGCTTCTCGGCGAGGAACGCCTCGAATGGAACGTAGCCCATGTCCTCGTCGATCGGCGCGTAGAAGACGGCGAGGCATTTCGCGTACTGATCGGCGAGAGCGTCGTCGTCCAGGCGGCCAGTGAACACGACCCGGCCGTCCAGCTGGTGTGTCTCCGCGAGCTCCTCGAGACGGCCGCGATCCGGCCCCTCGCCTGCGATCACGACGCGCAGGTTCCCGTCGGCGGCCGCGGCCTCGAGCAGCAGGTCGACCCGCTTCGCCCTGTCCAGTCGCCCGACGGAAAGGACGAAGTCGCCGTACTCGTCGCACCGGTACTCGAGCGGCTGGGGCGGCGGCCGCAGCACCTCGGCCTCGAGCCCGACCGACTGCTCGAGCCTCGACGCGACGTTCTCGGAGATCGCGAACAGCTGCTGCGCCTCGGACAGCGTCGCGCGATCGAGCCGGTGTACCGCGCGCCGAGCGGCCCGGTCGAACGCCTCCTCGCCGTACTCGCCGAGCTCGGTGCGGTCGAGGTCGTACGCCTGCCGGAACTGGTGCACCAGCCAGACAACTTTGTTGGGGTGACGAACGACGTACGAGGGGAACTTCGTCCCGATCACGAGGTCGACCGGGCCGGCCCTGCACCTCGTCGAGGTCGAGCAGACGCCAGACGAGCGACTGCGTCATGACCGAGCTTGGCGGATACCACTTGAACGGGATCGCGACGAGCTCCGTTTCGTGTCCCCGCGCGCGGAGCTCGTCGACGAGGTTCTCGACCAGGACCTCGGCGCCGCCGCGCGCGAAGGGGACCTGCGTATGGCAGACGAGGATCCTCAACGGTGCGCGACGAGCGCGTAGTCCTGCGGGCCGAACACGACCTCGTTGAGCCGTGCCCGATTCGACTCGAGCGCCCTGCGGGCCGGGTCGAACTCGGGGCCGGGCGGGAGCTCGACGCTCTCGAGGACCTGTGCTTCTTCGGGCTCGTTCAGGAACCTGACCTCCGCTCGGTCGAAGCCTGCCTCCTTCACGAGCAACGAGAGCGTGTCCGGGATCAGGGGCTGTGCGTGCGTCAGGTCGGCGAAGTAGTTGCGGAGCGCAAAGAGCGAGAGCGGATTGATCGTCTCGAGCACCATGACGCCGGCCGGTCGGAGCCGCGAGGCCGCGAGCGCGATGAACCTCGTCAGCGGGCCGGGCTCGAGATGCTCGACGAACTGCGCCGCGAAGATCCCGCCCAGCGACCCCTCGTCGAGGCGCTCCAGATACGCGAGCGCATCGCCTTCCTCAACGTCGAGGCCCTGGCCGCGGCAGAAGGCGGCCATGTCCGGGTCGAGGTCGACGCCCCTGGCCTCGACGCCCGCCTCGGCGAGCAGCGACAGGAACTCGCCGCGCCCACAGCCGACGTCGAGCACCGGAGCCGCGTCGCGGAAGTCGTCGACGTACGCGCGCTGGCGATCGCGGATCAGCTCCCGCGGGCCGCGCATGCGGCTCTCGAAGGCGAAGTAGTCGAAGGGCTGCGCCGCCGGCTCGCGGACCGGAACGGAGGCCGCGGGCTGCGGGCTCGCCGGAGCTGCGGGCCTCCGCTCGACGCGTATGAGCCGGTCGTCGTGCTCGGCCAGCCTCGTCGACAGGCCGGCGGTGGCCGCCCGCGTCTCGGCCTCGCCCTGCTCGACAGCCTGTGCGATCTGGTCGAGCCGCGTGCCGGTCTCCTGGCGGACGGACTCGATGTGCTCCGCGAGCGAGTCGGCGAACGAATCGGCGAGCGAATCGGCGAGCGCGAGCATGCTCGAGTTGAAGGCGCGCTGGTCCGCAGCGACCGGCTCGACGTACCAGCGCATCAGCTTTCGCAGGACCCACTTGACCGGATCAGGACGTAGCCGCGGATCCGCCCTACGAGGCCCGGCTTGTGGAGGAACGGCCGGTCGGCGGAGACCCCGGCCAGACGCTGCGCCTCGGCCCGTGCGGCGAGCCTTGGTGACGAGCTGTCGACGCGCCTCGACTGCCGAAGCTCGTCCTCGAGCCGGTCGATGATGCGGTCGACCGGGACCAGTTCTGCCTGCGCAGGCGGCTCAGTCACGTGGGCCATTCTAGGAACGAGGCGCTCATCTCAGCGCGTCCCTGGAGCCGGACCGAACCTGACCTGGGCTCCCAGCTCGCGCGTGTCGGCCTGGCCGGAGTCCGCGGGCGAGAACGTCGGTTCGAGGTGGATCTCGACGCGGTACGGCGGCTTCGGAACGGCGACGGTGACGGTGCGCGGCTGACGCCCCAGAACGAACTGCCGACGGACGAGCTGTCGCGAGAGCGTCACCTTGCCATCCGCACCGAGAGCCGGCCTTCCGACCGCGATCGTGACGTGGGCCGGCTCGAGGGGCCCGCGCCAGGCCTGACGCGAGAGCCCGATCGAGAGCCGTCCCGAAGAGCCGGCGTGCTCGGTCAGCGCCGCGAGCGAGCCCATCCAGCCGTCGGGATAGACGCCTTCGACGACCCGCGACAGCTGCAGCGGCTTTCGGACCTCGTACAGCGCCCAGGGCGGCTTGCTGGCGATAACTCGGCCGGAGAGGGCGAGGCCGCTCGCCGCCAATGCGTAGCGGTAGGGGTACGGCTTGTGACCCTGGGTCACGAGCATCCCGGAGAGCGGGTCGAGCGCGATCGTCTTGCTCGGAAACGGCGTCGGCTCGGGCGTCAGGTCGTAGACGCCCTTCACGTCGCGGTTCCAGAACTCCGCCTGCCACATCCGTAGGGCCTCGCTGAAGGGATCGGCGGTCGAGCCGAAGATCACCCCAGTTGACGCGCCTCTGGGGAGTGTGGAATCGACCCAGGTCAGCTGCGTCGGGTCGAGGATTGCGCGCGTGTTCTGGGCGAAGTCGCGGACCGTGCGGAAAACCTGGACCGTCGTCAGCGCGAGGTAGAGCGCGAGCGCCAAAGGGAGGACGACCCGCGCGAAGCGGCGCGGGAGAAGGGCGAACGCCAGGGCTGCGACGACCGCTCCAGCGACCATCAGCCAGCGCACGGTCGGAATCGAGAAGTGGTATGAGAGCCGAAGCAGGGGAATGAAGCCGAACGTGTCCGAGGTGATCGAGACGTTGAGGCGCTTCTCGAGCGGCAGGTCGAGAAGCAACAGCACGGGAACTGCGGTCGCGACCGCCGTCGTCACGACAGGTCTCGGCAGGCCGCGGTCAAGCCACAGCGCCAGCGCCATGAAGAGGAGCGGGACAACGAAGAACATGTAGCGCTCCTCGATTCGGAACGAGAACCTCGAGGCGAAGGCGGCGACCTGGACGACGAACAGCAGGACCGCCGACGTCGCGACGGCGAGAAAGGCGCGCTCCGCGCCATCCTCCGACCCGCGCCCGACCGCAAGGACGAGTAGGACGACGAGCGCGCTGAGGGGAAACACGGCGACAGCAAGGCCGAGCTCGGCCGCGTGCTCGACCGTCCAGCTCGCCACATCCCCAACCGAGTAGTGGGCCGTCGTGATGCTCGAATAAGCACCAAGGCCGCCGCTGAGAGGAGCGCCGCGCGCGACCTGGAAGAGCACGTACCCAAGCGCACCGACGATGTAGATCGCAACGAGCAGAAGGTAGTGGCGCGACCCGCGCTTGAGCGCCTCCCACCGCCGGCCGTCCTCTTCCGCACGCGCGTCGAGGATCAATTTGAGCACGACTGCAAGCGGCAGCACGACCATGAGCACAAGTGACTGTGTCCGGACGAAGTAGGCCAGCGCGATGGCCGCAAGGGCCAGCAGCTGGCGCAAGAGAGTCGGCCGCTCCAACATCAGGGCGATCACGAAGAAAGCGAGGATCGTGGTCGGGAACGCCCCGTTCTCGGTCATGATCATCCCCGTGTAGACGAACGCGGGTAGGAGAGCGACGAGGGCAGTTGCGACGACCGCGTAGACCGGTCGCATCAGGCGCAGAGACCAGAGATAGACCGGGATCAAGGCGATCGTCATCAAGACCACGTTGATCGTCTTGACGAGCGCGTATGTGGTCGTCATCGACGCCGCAAGCCAGGCCGGAGAAACCAGTAGCGGGTAGCCGACGCTGTTGATCGGATAGTCCGCACCCCGGACGAGCAACTGATGAGAGTCGGCGAAGCTGCGTGCAAGCTCCGAATAGAGAAACTCGTCGCTCATGATCCACGGCGTCGCGATCTTGCGCGCCAGCCAGACCCGGATCACGACGAGGACGAGGACGAAGACGGCCAGCGCACCAGTCAGCACCTCGGGCCGCGCGATCCAGCGAGCGAGTGCGGTCGAGCGCGCGGGCCGGGCTTCCGGTTGCTTCACCGCCTCATCCATCGGGCGGATATTCCGGCATTGGGCCAGGAGCCGGCACAGCTAGCCGGCTATGACCGGTCCGCGCTCTCGGAGGCTTCCGTTTCCTTGACCTTCTGCTCGAGTAGCGCAATTCGCTGCGCGAGCGAGACATTTCGTTCCGACAGCTCGGAGATCACAGTCGAGTAGTGGAGCAGCACGACCAGGATGAAGAACGAGGCCATAACGAACAGCGCCGACGGCGGATAAGCGATTCCAACCGCTCCGGCGAGCACATTCAGCCCATCTCGCCAGATTGCGAACACGAAAATGACGAACGCCGTCAATAACCACAGGAGCGCGTAGCGTTCTTGGAGCCGCCGACTGCGTATTAGCTCGAAGATCACGGCTAGCAGCAGAAGTGAACCGATGGCCGCGAAGATCGAGATTCGGAGCGTCATAGATCCTCCCTCGCGTCGAACGTCGACTTCCTGAACGTCCCTACGAACACCGCGACAACGACCTTCAGGGCGTAGAAGATCGAGAGCGGAATCGTGAGCGTGGACCGCCCGACCTCGCGTGGCCGCACTGTAACGGGGACCTCCTTGATGCGAAGGCCGCAGCGGGAGGCCAGCACCGTCGCCTCGACCGTTTCCAGGTAACCGTGCGGGTACTCCTGTGCAAACAAGCAAAGGGCGCGACGGTTGATTGCCCGGAATGAAGAGCTCGTGTCAGTCAGGGATTGTCCGACAAAGGCGGACACGAAGTGCCTGAAGATTCGAATTCCGAATCTGCGCGGCACTGAAGCCCGGTACGCCCCCGCTCCGGCGAAGCGCGAGCCTACGACGATGTCGGCCTCATCCGAGAGGAGCGGGCCCATGATCTTTGGAAGCTCGCTCGGGTCGTGCTGGCCGTCCCCGTCAATCTGCACGGCAACCTGGAAGCCGTTGTCGCGCGCGTACTGGTATCCGGTCTGGACAGCGCCGCCGATTCCGATGTTGTACGGCAGACGCGCGACGATGGCCCCGGCCCGCTCGGCCTCGGCCGCGGTTCTGTCCGTGGACCCGTCATCGATCACCAGAATCTCAAAGCCTGGGTCGATGGCCCGGATCTCTTCGATCACGCGGACGATCGTCTCCTCCTCGTTGAGAGCCGGAACGATCGCCACCCGACGCACGGCCACGATCCGGTCGTCGTACGTTGCCGGACGGGTCTCGGCGACGGCCTTCACAAGGTCAGGGATTCTACTCGGCCACCCATTTCGACCCGCTTAGCGGTCTGTAAACCTTCTGTGGGCATTTCCTGCGCCCGCCATGGGCGCCGCACCCTCGCCCTACAATCGCGGCGTGCCGCGGATCCTCGCCGTCGCGTCCTCGGTCGACCTCGACTTCCGCTACGGCTGCACGCCTGCTTGGTGGCAGCTTTGGAAGGGCCTCTGCGAGTCGGGCGTCGATCTCATCGTCACGCCCTACCGCGGCCGGCCCATCGAGTCGCCGTGGTGGCGCGCAGCACCGAACCCGGCGTACCACCTGGGTGAGAGTTACGCCGCCGTCCGAGACGGGTTCGCACGCCTCAAGGGCGACAGCCATCTCAGGCGCGGCGAGGAGTCGCCGGAGGACACCGCGCTCGACCGGGCCACCCGGGAGACGATTTGGCGCGTCGTCACGCCGCGCTGGCGACGACACCTCGAGAGGATCGTCGAGCGGGAGCGCCCGGACGCAGTCCTCGTCTTCACGGTTCCGATGGCGCACTTCCGGGGAATTCCGGCGTTCCTGCGGGAGCGGTTCGGGATCCCGGTCGTCTTCTACGACGGCGACGTCCCGGCCAGCCTGCCCGAGTTCGGGGGCATGGACACCGGCTTCAACTACTACCACGGTGCCGATCCCTCCGAGTACGACCTCCTCCTCTCCAACTCCGAGGGTGGGATGCCACGGCTCCTCGACCTCGGCGCGCGAAGGGTCGAGACCATCTTCTGGGCGGCGGATCCCGAGTTCTTCCGGCCGCTGGCCGTCGAAAAGGAGTACGACGTGTTCTTCTACGGTTACGGCGACAGGTTCCGGCGAGAATGGATGGCGTCGCTCATCGGCGAGCCCAGCCGGATGGACCCGTTGATCGACGTCGCGCTCGGCGGCCGCGACTTCCAGGGCGACGTAGGGCGTGCACGCCTACTGGGCGACGTGCCATTCAACGTCTTCGCACGAGCGATCTCCGCGGGTCGCGTGAACCTCAACATCACGCGGCGGTCGCACGCGACCGTTTTCGCATCCTCGACGTGCCGTCCATTCGAACTGGCGTCTGCTGGCGCGGCGATAGTCTCGAGCCCCCACGCCGGGATCGAGCGCTGGTTTGAGCCCGGCAGAGAGCTCGTCGTCGTCGAGACCGCCGAGCAGGCACTCGCGGCCTACCGCGCGTTGCTCGACGACCCGGCGGAGGCCGAGGCGATGGGCGCTCGAGCCCGGGAGCGCGTCCTCGACGAGCACACGTATCGGCACAGGGCGCGACGCCTGCTCGAGCTGCTCAACCTCAGGACGCCCGAGATGAGCGCTTCCCGGTGAACTTAGGGCCGATGCTCGTCACGCCGGGACGTGTGCGCTGCGAAACCAGGCGACGGTGCGCCCGATCCCTTCGCGCAGCGGCACCGTCGCGCGGAACCCGAAGGCCGCCTCGGCACGCGACGTGTCGAGCGTTCGGCGCGGCTGACCGTTCGGCCGGGTCTTGTCCCATACGATCGCGCCCTCGTATCCGGTTGCCTCGCGGATCAGCTCGGCGAGCTCGCGGATCGAGATCTCCCCGCCGGTTCCGACGTTGACCGGGTCGGCGCCGTCGTAGTGCTCGGCTGCGAGGCGGAAGGCCTCGACGCAGTCGTCGACGTAGAGGAATTCTCTAGTCGGTGAGCCATCGCCCCAGAGCGTGATCTCCTCCTCGCCTCGCTCGCTGGCCTCGACCATCTTGCGGATCAGCGCGGGTATCACGTGCGACGTCTCGAGGTCGAAGTTGTCGCCTGGTCCGTAAAGGTTGACCGGGAGCAGGAATACGGCATTTGTGCCGTACTGCTCGCGGTAGGCCTGCGCTCCGACGAGGATCGCCTTCTTCGCGACGCCGTAGGGGGCGTTCGTCTCCTCGGGGTAGCCGTTCCAGAGGTCGTCCTCGCGAAACGGGATCGGGGCGAACTTGGGATACGCGCAGATCGTTCCGGCGATCACGAGCTTTGGCGTACCGTGCAGCCGCGCCTGCTCGAGCACGTGGGCGCCCATCATCAGGTTCGCGTACCAGTAGCGACCGGGGTTTGCGCGGTTTGCGCCGATCCCCCCTACCTCTGCGGCGAGGTGGAACACGAGCTCGGGCGAAACTTCGTCGAACAGACGCTTGGTGTCCTCCGCCGAGGTCAAGTCGAACTCCGCATGCTGTGCGGCAACGACCTCGTGCCCGTCGGCCGCGAGGCGCTCGACGAGCCGCGAGCCCAGGAACCCACCTCCACCCGTGACCAGGATCCTGCTCACCTGGTGAGCTGAGGAGCGCCCGTCGGCAGCCAGTCGACGCGGCCGATCCAGCGATCGCGATGCTCGGCGTACCACTGGATCGTGCGCAGCACGCCCTCCTCCCACGAAACCTTCGGCAGCCATCCAGTCTCGGCCGTGAGCTTCTCGTGCCCCACGCGGAGCGCCATGACGTCCGTCGCCCCCGGGCGAAGCCGGGCATCGCTGGTGACGACCTGCCGGTCGTCGGGCCAGAAGCCGTGCTCGACGCCGGTGCGGACGATCAGGTCGGCCCAGTCGCGCATCGAGATGTTCTCACCCTGCCCGTAGACGTAGACGTCGCCGGGCACGCCATGGGCAGCGACCGTCAGATGGCCGCGCACCCCGTCGGTGCAGAAGCAGAAGTCGCGTAGCGGCTCGAGCGCGCCGAGCTCGATCTCGGGCCGCGTCAGCGCCTGCGTGATGATCGTGCCCGTGACGTAGCGAGGGTTTTGACGCGGCCCGTAGTTGTTGAACATCCGCGTGACGACGCCCGGCACTCCGAACGCGTCGTGGTAGTTCATCGTCAGGAAGTCGGCGGCGACCTTCGCCGTCGCGTAGATCGACTTCGGGTTGATCGGCGAGCGCTCGTGGAGGATGAGGTGAGCCGTCGTCGAAGTCGTGATGGTGGGCGACGTCGTCACGGACGTTCCCGTACTCCTCCGACGTGCCGGCGGTGTCGAACTTCTCCAGCTCGAGGCCCCAGTCGACGATCGGACTGGAGCAGGTTGAGCGTGCCGATCGGTGTTCGCCATCACCGTCTCGTACGGCCGGTGCCACGACTCTCCGACGTGCGCCTGGGCGCCGAGGTGGAAGACGTAAGGCCGGTCCGGCGCGTCCTTCAGCTCGCGGACGAGGTAGTCGACCGACGTGCGGTCGGTCAGGTCGGCGAAGTGCACCTTGAGGCGGTTGCGGAGGTGCCCGATGTTGTTCAGCGCGCCGCTCGACGTCGCGCGCACGAACGCGTGGACGTTCGCGCCGAGCTCGACGAGCGCGTCGGTGAGGTGCGAGCCCATGAAGCCGTCGGCGCCGGTGACGAGCACAGTGCGGCCGCCGTAGACGTCGCCGAAGTCGGCGCGCAGCTCGGTCGTGCTCGCCTGCTGTCCAGATGGTGTCGGTCGTCATGGTGCGTACGCTTCCGCGTCGGTGGGCAAGCGTACCGACTCGACCGGTCTAGGGTCTCTCGCGACGGGCGCTGTCACGGCGCTCGGGCTCGCCGTGCAGACCGGCCTTGCAGCGGTCGTCGGCGTGATCATCGCCCGCGAGCTGGGGCGGACCGCCGAGACCGACGGCTTCTTCGCGGCCTACGCCGTATTCATCGTGCTCACTGCTCGCCGCGACCGCGATCCGCGTGACGCTGCTTCCGCCGCTCGCCCGCGCACGCGCGTCTGGCCGTCTCTCGTCCGAGACGGCGTCCTACGGCGTCGCCGTCGCCTGGATCGGCGTACCCGTCCTCGTCGTCGGAATCGATCGCCGCGTGGCCGATCGCGGAGGTCCTGACCGGCTTCGGCCCGGGCGCCGCGGTCGACGCCGCTGCGGCCGCGCTGCCGTGGATGATCGTGGCCGGGCTCGGTCAGTTCACGGCCGGGCTGCTGGCGAGCGCCCTCGCCGCGCTCGACGAATACATGGTGCCCGCTTTGGGATACATCGCCGGGAGCGTCGCAGGACTCCTGTTGATCGTGATCCGCATCGACGAGAACCGCACAGACGCCGTCGCGTGGGGGATGGCACTGAACGCCGTGCTCGCAACCGCGATCTCCGCTGGCTGGCTGTGGCTCCGCGCGCGCCGCGAGCGGATGCCCGCCGGTGCCGTCCGGGCCGACCTCAGGAGCACAGGGCGCAGGCTGCGCGATCTGGGAGCGGGCGTCGCGCTGCCGTTCGCGCTCCAGGCGATCTACCTCGTCTGCCTTCCGATCGCCGCGCGCGAAGGCGTCGGCGCCGTGACGAGCTTCGGCTTCGCGTACCTGATCGCTGCGGCCGTCGTCGGCGTCACGGCCTCGTCGCTCGGGCTCGTCACGGCCGTCCCTCTGACCCGTGTGGGCCTCAGCCCGGAGGGCGTCGCGCGTCATGTCGACGCCTCCTCTTGGCTGGCGCTCATGGCAGTGGGGGCGACGGCCGGCTTCTTTGCGGTCGCGGGCGCGGACGTCACCGCCCGCGTCCTCGGCAGCGCGTACGGCGACGACGTCGGGACGGAGATCGCACGGCTCGTCGTCGCGCTCGCCCCGTACATGGTGGTGTCCGTCGTACTCTCGGTGACGTTCCCGCTCGTCTTCGTCGCGGGCCTCGGGCGCCGCATGCCGCTCGTCGGGCTCGCCGTGCTCGCGGCTCACGTGCCGCTCGCGCTCGCCGGTCAGCAGATCGCAGGCCTCTGGGGTCTCGCGGTTGCCCTCGCCGCCTCGACCGCACTCGCTGGGGCCTGGCTGCTCCACCTCCTCCGCGCGCTGGCCCCGACCCTACGAGGGCTCGCCGGCGCCCTAGCGGTCGTATTGGTCGTCTTCGCGCTCGCCTTCGCGCCGGCCCTGCTCCTCGACAACGCGGTCGCGGGCGGTGTGCTCGGGCTCGCGCTGGCCGCGGTGCTCATTGCGCTCGTGCGGCCGAGCGGGCTGGTGTCCTCGTGGCGATACCTCCGGGCACTCGCATGACTGGGTCAGTCGTGGTCGTGGTGCTGTCCTGGAACGGACGGGAGGACACCCTCGCTTGCCTTCGCTCACTGGGTGAGGCCTCGTACCCGCGGCTCGACGTCGTCGTGGTCGACAACTGCTCGAGCGACGGAAGCCCGGAGGCGGTCGCGGCGGAGCACCCGGGCGCCACGCTCGTCCGCCTGGAGTCAACCGCGGCTTCGCCGGGGGAATGAACGCAGGCATCGAAGCGGCCCTCGCTCGACGCGCCGACCATGTGATGCTCCTTAACAACGACACCGTCGTCGAGCCGGACTTCCTCGAGCCACTCGTTGAGGCGCTCGAGCTCGACGAGCCTGCAGCGGCCGCGTGCTCGCAGATCGGTGTTCCTCGACGAGCCGGAGAGGGTCTGGTACGCAGGTGCGGACTTCAGGCCCGGACGAGGGCACCACGGCACCAACCAGGGGTACGATCAGCCACGCCTGGACGAGACAGTCCCGCCGTACACAACCGACCGGGCCTGCGGCGGTGCGATGCTCGATCCGTTCCGACATGTCTCGCCGACGTAGGCCTCTTCGACGAGTCCCTGTTCGCGTACGCCGAGGACACGGACTGGTCGCTCCGGGCCGCGAGGAGGGGCCGCCACGTGCTCGTCGTCCCAGCGAGCGTCGTCCGGCACGCGGTCTCCGAGTCGTCGGGAGGTGCGTCGTCCCCAGACACCCTCTACTACGCGCTGCGAAACGGGCTCGTCGTTGCCGAGCGGTGGGCGCCGCGAGGGCCCGTCGGCACCTGGGCTCGCCGCGCGGAAGCCGTTGCCGCCTACCTGGCGCAGGCGCCTACGCTCCGACCGCCGCCGCGCGGGAGCACAGGCCGTCCTCGCCGCGTGGCGAGACTTCAGGCGCGGACGGTTCGGCCCGCGCCGCCAGACGTAGGATCGCGATGCGGGGATGGGTCGAGCCGTACCGGGTGAGCATCGGCCTCGGTGTGCGTGAGCTCGCCCGCCGGCGCCATCTCCGCGATGCCGTGATCCGTGTCGTCGTTCCGATGGACCCGAGCCGCTACCTCGAGCTGCCCTGGGCGGTGCGGCGGCTCGACGTGCGCCCGGGCGAGACCGTGCTGGACCTGGCGAGCCCCAAGCTCCTCTGCGTGGTGCTCGCGCGGCACGGCGCGCGGGTGACGTCTGTTGACCAGCTCCCCGAGGAGATCGAGAAGTGGAGGAGCATCGCACGCGACGAGGCGAACCTCGAGCTTCGCGTCGCGGACGGCCGGACGCTCCCTTCGAGGACGCGAGCTTCGACCACGCGACGAGCATCTCGGTTCTCGACACACGTGGGCGGCGAGCGGGGAGACGCCGCTGCGCTCGCGGAGCTCGCGCGCTGCGTGCGGCCCGGTGGGCGGCTGGCGATCACCCTTCCCCACGCGCCCGCGTTCCGGATCGAGTACCGGCGAGGTTCCGCGTACGTCGACCAGGTAAGCGCGACTTCATGGGGCAGCGTCTTCTTCCAGCGCTGGTACGACGACGCCGAAGTCGAGCGCCTCGTCGCCGCGGTTCCGGCCGTCGAGCTCGTCGAGCGTCGACGTCGTGCGGCTCTCGCCGAACCTCAGCACTGCCTACATCCGGGCCTTCCCGCTCCTCGTCCCGCTCGGGCCTTCTTCGGCCTGCTCGCCCGCGGAGCGGTCGGGACCGGACGGGGACGTCGTCCGGCTTCTGTTCAGGCGCCGATGAGGGTCCTCCTGCCGCCCAGGACCGATCCGTGATTCGATTACGTCGCCCCGATGCGAGAGAGGATCAAGGGCCTCGTCGCTCGGGGATCGCGCACGACCGTGGGCAAGCAGCTGCTGCATGCCGCGACTCTTCCGGACCTCACCGCCGAGCGTTCAGAGAGGTCCCCGTGTGGCGCCGAGCGCGTGCGGGTTCGAGGACTCGCGTTCATCTTCACGAGCAGCCAGCTCGAACCATGGAGTGGCGTCGCTGCGCTTCGACGAGGCCGCGTTCCTCTACGGCTGGCGCGGGACGCCGGCACCGCGCGATCGTCGAGATCGGCCGGTTCAAGGGCGGCAGTACGTTGATATGCCGACGCGATGGCCCCCGGGTCGAGCTGTGGTCGTACGACCTCCACGTCCCAGCGCGGGATGATCTCGTGGGCCGGACCTCGACGCGGAGCTCGAGGCGCGCTCGAGCGGCTTGGGGTCGACGCGGGTCAGATCGTCGTCGGGGACTCCCGGACCGTCGAGATCCCGCAAGGCCCATCGACATCCTCTTCGTCGACGGTGACCACACGTACGAGGGCGCGAAGAGCGGATCTGAACGGTGGGTGAGCACGTTGCCGCGCGGGTGGCCACTCTCTTTCACGACGCCGTCGATACCGGGGGCTACGGGAACTTCTACCCGGGGATCCAACGGCGATGTCGGAGGTACCCGGCTGGTGCGGGTTCGAGGCTGCGCGCGGGGCCGGAACGATCGCGCACTTCGTGCGGCGACCAGCATGACGGCGTGACCGACCGCGCGCTCGTCACCGGAATCGGCGGCCAGGACGGCTCCTACCTCGCGGAGCTACTGCTCGACGAGGGCTACGAGGTCGGCGGCGTCGTCCGCCGCGACCCGCGCCGAGTACGCGGACAACCTCGCCGATGTTGCGTCGCGAATCGAGCTCGTCGCGGGCTGATCTCCTGCACCAGGCCTCGCTCGTGGCGGCTTCTGGAGAGCGACGCGTCCCGCCGAGGTCTACAACCTCGCTGCCGCCGTCGTTCGTCCCGCAGTCGTGGGACGAGCCGATTCGCACCGCAAAGTTCGCTGCCGTAGGAGCCACCTCGATGTTGGAAGCGATCCGCGAGGTCGACCCGACGATCCGCTTCTACCAGGCCTCGTCCAGCGAGATCTTCGGCGAGCCCACCGAGACACCCCAGACCGAGGCGACGCGGCTCGAGCCCGTTGACGCCGTACGGGGTCGCGAAGGCGTACGCGCACTTCATCGCGCGAGCTACCGCAGCGGTACGGCATGTTACGCTGCTGCGGGATCCTCTACAACCACGAGTCGCCGCTCCGGCCCGTCGACTTCCTGCCGCGCAAGGTCGCGCGCGCCGCCGCGGCGATCTCGCTCGGGCTCGAAAGCGAGCTCGTCCTCGGCGACTGTCGGCGCGCCGCGACTGGGGCTACGCAGAGCGATTACGTCCGCGCCATGTGGCTGATGCTCCAGCACGACGAGCCGGGCGACTACATCGTCGCGACCGGTGTATCGCATTCGGTCGAGGAACTCGTCGCGTGCGCGTTCGACGCGGTCTCGCTCGACTGGCGCGAGCACGTGCGCTCCGACCCCGCGCTGTACCGCGGCACGGCGGAGCTCTACGACCTCGTCGGGGACGCGTCGAAGGCACACAAACAGCTCGGTTGGGTACCCGAGGTTGGGTTCGACGAGCTTGTCCGGATCCTCGTGGACGCGGACGTTGCTCGCCTTCAGCGCGATCTGGCGGCAAGCTCGTAGACCCAGTCATGGGCGCGGGCCGTCGCGTCCCACGTGAACGACGCGGCGCGTGCCGGACCCGCCGCCGAGAGCTCGGACGCGCGGGCCAGAGCTTGCTCGATCCCGGCCGCGATCGCAACGGTGTCGTAGGGGTCGAAGAGCACCGCGGCATCGCCGCACACCTCGGGGAGCGAGGCGACGGCCGACGCCGCGACCGGACAGCCGCAGGCCATTGCCTCGAGCGGCGGCAACCCGAAGCCCTCGTAGAGGCTCGGGAACACGAGTGCCGGCCGCGCGCCGGTAGAGCGACACGAGCTCGTCTCGCGAGACGCTTCCGAGGGCCTCCACCCCGGTCGGCAACCTCGCCGTGTCGTTGCCCTCGCCGGTGAGCACGAGACGAAGCTCCGGATGGGCGGCGCGCACCGCTTCGAACGCCTCGAACAGCCTGGCGTGATTCTTGTGTGGCCACGGCCTGGCTGGGTACAGGACGAACGGCTCGCGCACCACCGCGGGCTCGGTTGAGAAGCGCGCGAGGTCGACGCCGAGGTGGATCGCGTGCACCCGCTCCGGATCCAGCTCGAGCCGCTCGATCGTCCGCTCGCGCACCCACTGGCTGATCACGATGACCTGGTCGGCCCGCCGTGAAGCGCGGTCGTAAGCGAGCCGCCGGAAGAGCCGCTCGCCTAGCGGGAAGAGCTCCGGCAGATCGAGGTGCTGGACGTCGAGGAGCGTCACGACCGTCGGACGCGACACCCGCGGAACCGGCACGGTGAGGGGATAGTGCACGACTTCGGCGGTCTCCAGCGTTGCTCGGAGAGCGCCCGGACGGACGGCCGCCGACGTCATCGCGCGAAGCCTTCCGGCGGGTGTAGCGGAGGCGTGGTATCCGGTCGCCACGACCGTGGGGAGGTCGGCGCCCGCATCTGGAGCGAGGGTCGGCACGAGCGCCTCGTACGTGTGGCGTCCCACCCGCGAGAGAGCGCCCGCGAGCTCCCGGGCATACGTCTCGACTACCGCCCGAGATCCGCGGGACGAGGGTCAACATGCTGAGGGCGACGCGCATTAGCCTGGGCCAGCGGTTAGCCGAGCGTCTGGCCCAGCTGCTGGGC
>CAWGVD010000008.1:0-25816 GCA_963825795.1 uncultured Actinomycetes bacterium
CGCGGCGCGCTACTTCGAGCCGACGGACGTGGAGGACATGGCCCGCGCGATCGATTCGCTCCTGTCCGACGCAGACTTGCGCGCACGGCTCGTCGAGGCGGGCCGGGAGCGCGCGCGGCAATTCAGCTGGGCGCGGACGGCGGAGGCGACGATCGCGAGCTACGAGCGCGCTCTCGCCTAGCGCACCGCGGCGCGGCGGCGCACACCCTCGCGAAAGCCGAGGTCGGGATTGACCGGCCTCCATCGGGAATGACGGCGTTGTCGACCGGCGCCTGGCTGCCGCTTTCCAACCGCTGAGCCGCCCGCGCACAGCGGCCAGGTCACGCCAGACGTGAGCGGTGTCGACCATGGTCACGCCCACCTCGCTGGCGAGCGCCCAGGCCCAGCTGTCTTGAGTCCGCCCCTGAGAACCCCGTACTTCCGGGAGCATGTATGCGCGCGACGCACCTGCGATCTCGACTTGGGCGCGCGGCCTGCGTGGCTCAATGGTCGCCGTGCCCAAGTGAATGGCGGTCGCCTCCCGGCGCCCCGGCAGCCGAAGTAAGCCCATGGACTGCGAAGGCGCAACGCGAGATCGACGTCCTCCATGTAGGCGAACAGGCCCTCGTCGAGCCCGCTCGCCGCCTTCAAACGCTTCCCGACGATATGCGGCGGCCCCTCCACTAGGCCCCAAGAGGCCGTCGTCGTCCATCGCGTATCGGGATACGTCGCACCCGCGAAGCGCGCGTAGGCCGAAAGCGTTGCGTCGCACTCGTATCCGTAGCCGTCGATCGCCTCTCGCCGGGCCGCAGGAGGAGCCCGGCAACCATCCCCACTCGCTCGGCGCTAGAGCGGGGCGACGAGTCCGCTCGAGAAAAGGTGGATCGCACTCGACGTCGTTGTTGACCAGGACAACGAACCGCACTCCCCTGCTCGACGCCGCGGTTCACCCCTCCGGCGAAGCCGTAGTTGCGCTCGAGTTCGACGAGGTCGACGCTAGGAAACCTTGCCTGGACCAGCCCGGCGATGTGCCGTCCTGGGAGCCGTTGTCGACAACGATCGCCCGGTGCTCGACCGTCTGGGCGGCGAGATGCTGGAGACAGCGCTCAAGGAGGTCGCGCCCGTTCCAGGTCGGAATGATGACGTCGATTCCGGTCACACCGGACTGGGCGAGCAGGTACCAGACGCGGCCGAGAGACTCGCCTGGCGAGGCCGTTGGAGACCCCGGCCGGCACGGTGCAGGCGAAGCTCGCGCAGCCGATGTGTCATCGACGAGGTCGACCGCTCGACAGCCCACCCGCCTGCGTCGAGCAGACGCTTCATGTCCTTGCTCGTGAACCAGCGAATGTGCGTCGCGTCCCGGTGGCCCATCTCGGTGTAGCCGAACGTGCCGCGCACGATGAGGTCGCCGGCGAGCGACCAGTGACGCGCGTTGGGCACGGAGACGTTGAGATGCACCGTCGGCCGCGACGAGCTCGCGGAGCCGCGTCAGGACGGCCGCCGGGATCGACGAGGTGCTCGAGGACGTCGTAGCAGAGGATCGTGTCGAACTCGTCGGAGATACGCAGTGAGCGCCTCGAGCGGCGTCGCCGACTTCGACGCGCTCGTAGTCGCTTCGCCGCCTCCGCAGCAGGCCTCGGGCAGGAGCTCGATCCCGTGATCACGTACGTCGCGCCTGCCGCGCGGAGAGGCCCGTTCGACGCCGCCCTCGCCGCAACCGACGTCGAGCACGCGGCCGAGCGGCCTCGGCAGCTCGGCTGATCAGGTTCTCGCGCTCCTGCCCGTAGTAGCCGGCCGGCTTCTCGCCGAGGGGAAGTGCTTCGGACATGCGATGCATTCTGACCGTCAGCGGCCTCTCGATCCGAGCAGCGCCTCCTTCACCTCGGGCGGGAGGACGCCCGTGAGCCAGACGACACCGGCGAAGAGCACCGTCGCGAGGACGAACGCGATGACCGGCGGCACAGGCACGAAGAACGCGACACCGGCCACTCCGGCCGCCAACGCGACCTTCCAGGCGAATGCGAAGTTGGGGAAGAGCAGGCGATCTGGGACCGCGCGAGGGCGAGCAGGAGCAGGAGCGTGAGGATCGTCTCGCCGACGACCGCGGCCACGGCCGCGCCGACGTCCTCGTAGAGCGGGATCAGGATCAGGCCGAGCGCGATCACGATCGCGAGGGCGATGCCGTTCGCGATCGCCAGCGCGCCCTGCCTGCGGATGGCGATCAACGCGAACTGGCAGACGAGGCCGAGGTACACCGCCAGCAGCGCGACGCTCTGGATCCGAACGAACGGCACGGCGTCGAGGTACTGGCTCCCGCCGAGCAGCCTGATCAGCGGCTCGGCCAGGAAGACGACCATCAACACGAGGTACGCCGCGACGATCAGCCCCACTTCGACCATGCGCTGCAGCTGGTAGCGGAGCCGCTCGCGGTCGGCCTCGGCGGTCGCCATCACCGGCAGCGCCACGGAGAGAACGAGTGCCGGGAGCCCGAACAGCGTCTCGTAGATGCGAAACGACGTGGCGAAGAGGCCGGTGGCGCGTGCCGTCGCGAGCAACGACATGAGGATGATCAGGATCCGGAAGTAGAGGACGTTCATCACGAGGAACGCGGCGACCGGGAGCGCCTCGCGGATGAGGAACCTCCACGACGGACGCTCGGTACGCCGGGCTTGCACCAGCCAACTCCTGCCCACGAGCCAGGGGGTGATCCCGAGGAGGACGACTCCGACGGCGATCTGCACCGTGAAGAACGGCCCGAGCGAGGCGCCGGCCACGACGAGGAGCGCGATCACGACCACCGCCACCGCCTGCTTGAGCACCTCGGCGATGGCGATCTGGAAGATCCGCAGCTCGACCGACAGGGGCAGCATCAAGGTCGCCTGCGCGTTGATCATCACGAGGCCGACCCCGGCGAGTGCCGTCCCGATCACGAGCGTGCTGTCGTAGCCGGCCGCGATCGCGAAGATGACGGCGGCGATGACGCCGATCGGGGTCAGCACGAGGCGGAGCCCGATCAGGTTCTCGAGCAGCTGCCGGCGAGGCTCGCCCCGGGGTCTCAACGCGAGCTCCCGTGCCCCGACGGCGGTCAGGCCGGCGTCGGTGATTCCGCTCACGATCGCCATCAGCGAGAGCACGGTGACGTAGCGCCCGAAGTCGTCGACGCCGAGGTACCGGAGCAGGAAGACCGAGGCGATTGCCGTCAGCCCGACGCCGAGCCCGTACCCGAGGCCGCGGATCGTCCCTCCGCGGATCACACGCTGCCCAGCCTCGGGCGAGCGCAGGATGTCGTCTGCGTCCGTCTGCATCAGGCTCCCGTGTCGCGGGCCTCGAGGCCGGCTGTTACGACGTGGGGGTCGCGACCGTGGACGAGAGCCGCTCGAGGTCGGCGTCGACCATCATCTCGACGAGCTCCTCGAACGCGACGTGCGGCTCCCAGCCGAGCTGCTCGCGCGGCCTTGCGTCGCGTCGCCGACGAGCAGGTCGACCTCGGCCGGGCGGAGGAACGCGGGTCGATCACGACGTGCTGCGTCCGGATCGAGGCCCGACGTGCGCGAACGCGACCTCGACGAACTCCCGCACCGAGTGCGTCTCGCCGGTGGCGACCACGTAGTCGTCGGGCTCGTCCTGCTGGAGCATCAGCCACATCGCCTCGACGTAGTCGCCGGCGAAGCCCCAGTCGCGCTGCGCGTCGAGGTTGCCGAGGCGCAGCTCGTCCTGCGAGCCCGAGCTTGATGCGCGCGACGCCGTCGGTGACCTTGCGCGTGACGAACTCGAGGCCGCGGCGCGGCGACTCGTGGTTGAACAGGATCCCGGAGACGGCGTACAGGCCGTAGGTCTCGCGGTAGTTGACCGTGATGCAGTGGCCGTAGACCTTGGCCACGCCGTACGGGCTGCGCGGGTAGAACGGCGTCGTCTCGGTCTGCGGCACCTCGCGCACCTTGCCGAACATCTCCGACGAGGACGCCTGGTAGAAGCGGATGTCCGGGTCGACGCGCGCGGATCGCCTCGAGCAGGCGCGTGACGCCGACGCCGGTGAACTCGGCGGTCAGCACCGGCTGCTGCCACGAGGTCGGGACGAAGACTCTGCGCGGCGAGGTTGTAGACCTCGTCGGGCCGCACCTCCTCGAGCACCTCGATGAGCGAGCGACTGGTCGAGCAGGTCGGCCTGGAGCGAGCGCGATGCCGGTCGCGCAGGTGCGCGATGCGCTCGAAGTTCTCGGTCGACGAGCGCCGGACCATGCCGTACACCTCGTAGCCCTTGTCGAGCAGGAGCTCGGCGAGGTAGGAGCCGTCCTGGCCGGTGATGCCGGTGATGAGGGCGCGCTTTGCCGCTCACGCGCTCGTCATCCTCTCAGCAACGGCCGCCCGCGCCGCGTCCAGCGCGTCGGCCAGGGTTTGCTCGAGCGGAATGAGGCGCCCAGCCTGTCGCCGCCCGCACGTCGACGCATCGCCGCAGAGCATAGTGACTCGGCTCGCCCGGAAGCGCGACGGATCCTCCTCGACCTCGATCGGGCAGCTGCGCGAGCGACACGAGCATGTCGAGCACCTCTCGCATCGGCGACCGCCCGCCCGGACGCCACGTTGTAGATCCCGGCCGGGACGGCCGGGTCAAGCAGGGCCTAGTAGCGCGGACCACGTCGCGAACGTCGGTGATGTCGCGTCTCGGACTCAGGTCGCCGACGAGCACCGTTCCGCGCCCGGCTTCCTCCGCACGCGCGATCTGGGCGGCCCACGAGCCGACGGCGAACCGTTCGTCCCGTCCGGGCCCTTCATGCTGGAAGGCGCGGGCGACGACCACGTCGGAGCCGGCGCGCGCGAACTGGTCCACGGCGAGCTCTGCGGCCGCCTTGGAGGCGGCGTAGGGCGAGGTAGGCCGGAACGGAACCGTCTCCGGGTCGGGATCTCGTCGGCCTGGCCGTAGACGTCACCCGTCGAGACCAGGAGCACGCGCGCACCGGACGCGTGCGAGACGGACGGCGTCGAGGAGGATCACGGTGCCGAGCACGTTCACGCGCCAGGGCTCGGCTGCGTCCGTCCAGGAGGCGGCGACCGAGGAGACGGCCGCGAGATGGATGACGCTCCGCGCTCGCCGCAGCAACGGCATTCGCAAGTGCGTCAGCATCAGTGACGTCAGCGTCCAGCGCGATCGCCCGCGCACCGAGCCGGGCGAGCAGATGACCTCCGACGAAGCCCTTCGCTCCAGTCACGGCGATCGAGCCGGACACGGCGCGACCTTACCAGCGGGCTATGGTCTCCAGATGCCCGTCGCCCGAGCACTCGAGGCGCTCAGCCCGGTCTCGTGGATGGGTCCACCGGCTCAAGCAACGGCAGATCGAGTCAAGTTGAAGTCGGCTGCTCGAGGCGCTGACGGGCTCTCGCGACGTCACGTTCGTCCGGTCGATCGGAACGTCGGCGATGAGCTGATCTCGGCGGGAACGCGTCGGCTGCTGGCCGACGTGGCTTATCGCGAAGCGGATCGGCGAACTGACGGAGTTTCCGGCACCGGTGCGCCTGTCGGGCGGAGGCGCCTGGTCGCAGCCATACCATGAGCTCCTCCCGGAGGTCCTCGGCGCGCTGGACGCGTCGTTCGAGCGCGTGGTCGTCCTGCCATCCTCCTTCGACCTGGAGGTCCCCTCGGTCCGACGGGCACTGGCCCGAAACCGCGGGGTGGTCTTCGCTCGTGAGCCTGTCTCGTATCGTCTGATTTCTCGGGTCTGCCGAGCACAGCTCGCGTGCGACTGCGCCTTCTTCTTTGATTTCGTGTCGTATCGGCGCGGCGGTACAAGAGCTCGCCGCGCATCGTGCGGATCGGAGTCGCCGTTGTGGGGTGAGGTTTACGTCGTCGACTCCAGCGGTGAGGAGCGCCTGTTCGCGGCCGGCGTCGAAGGATCGCAAGTTCCTCTGGCTCCTGAAGCTCGTTGCGGTTCCGGCTCTACAGCGGGACACGGCGGGAGCGTTGCGTTGCCGAAGTCGCCGTCGGCGCCGATCGATCCGGTTCCGGCAGCGCGGCCGATGACGGCACGCTGCTAGAGGTGTCGCTGGAAACGCCGGGGCGATTGTGCGCTGGCGAGTGAAGCGCGGGCTTCCGAGCGACAACGTCGACATCTCCGCGCAGTCGCCGAGCCTTGACGCTTGGCTCTGGACGATCGCCCGTCACGAGCGCATCCGCACGGATCGGGCACACGTCATGATTGCCGCCGCGATGCTCGACAAGACAGTCGAAGTCCGCTCGTCGAGCACGCACAAGTACCGGCGATCGCGCGCTGGAACTCACAACGACGTGTTTGCCGAAGTCCTAGCAGTGACGACGTGAGAATATTCGGCTTCTGCATGGTGCGGAACGAGCCAGACATCGTACGGCTGACGTTCTTCACCATTTGCGCGCCGGCGTCGATCATGTGCTGCTCGTGGACAACCGTTCTTCCGACGAGACAGGGAGAGCGTCGAAGAGCTCGGACTCGAAAGCCACGTCGCCGCCTAGCAGGACAGTCGGAGTGGCGTCAGGAGGCGATGTCACCGCGCTCGCCCGAGAGGCGCTCCGCCTGGGGGCGGACTCGGTCGTTCCTTTCGACGCAGACGATTCTGGGTGGCGCCGGGCACGAGCCTCCGCGCGCTGCTCTCGACCACGGATGCAGGCGCACTCGAGGCGCCTGTCGTGAACTTCATCCAGCAGAGATCCAGGCGAGCGGCAGACGGCCGACGGCTCCTATCGATGACGCGGCGTGTCGAGCGGCCGATCGGTCCGTTCGAGCGGACGCGCGGGCTCGTTGAAGTACTTCGGCAAATCGCCTTCGTAGAGATGCTCTATCCGCCGAAGTTCGTCAGCCGCGCCGGCCGGGAGCTCACGATTGGGCCCGGGAACCATGTGGTCGGGGGCCTGACGGCGCCATCGCAGCCGACGGATTCGCTGCGCTGTCTCCACGCACCGCTTCGCTCAGTTGCGGCGCTGGAGGCCAAGGCCGATCGGGGCCGCCGACAGGCTGCGGCCGGTTGGCCGGCCGACCTCGGGTGGCACGCACGGCATTTCGGGCACATGATCGCGCGCGGCGAGCTCGAGGCCGAGTGGCAGGCGAACACCTACGACGACGCGGGACACCTCGACGTGTTCGGATCCACACGGGACACCGTCGTGGACGAGTCGCTTCGCGACGCCGTCGCGGCCGTGCTCGAAGCCGAGCGAAGCCGGCCGGCGATCAAGCGCCTGATCGCCCGCCTGGCGGCCGGCTACACAAACACTCGGCCTGTCGCGGAGGAGGCGACGCCGAAAACGGGCGTGACCCTACCAGCGGGCTATCGTTCCCCTCGATGTCCGTCCTCGATTGGGCGAGGGCCGCGCCCACGGCCGGGGAGCTCGTGCGCTACAGCGCCGCCCTCGGTGCTCGAGGCCTCCTGCGGGGCGGTGGCGGCGAGGCGGCACGGCGGGTCTGGATGCCGCTCGACGTCGACCGGGTGGTCGAGCTTCCGTGGGCCGGGCGGGCAAATCAGCGCGGAGTCGCCGTCGCGCGTGCTCGACCTCGCCAGCCCGAAGTTCCTCGCGGCCTGGCTGGCGGAGCACACCGCTTCGAGCGTGGTCGCAACCGACCTGTGGCCGGTCGAGGTCGAACGCTGGCGGCGACTGATCCGAGCCGAGACCCATCGGGCAACCGCTATCGGCGGCTCACGCTTGAAACCGCGGACGGAACGGCGCTCGCCTACCCGGACGAGAGCTTCGACGCCGCCTACAGCGTCTCGGTGATCGAGCACATCCCAGGTGACGGGGACGCGCAGGCGATGTCCGAGCTCGCCCGTGTCCTGCGCCCCGGGGCGCTGCTCGTCCTCACCTTCCCCTACCGCAAGCAGTTCGAGGACGAGTTCGTCGAACACGATCTCTACGGGACGCGCTTCGAGGGCGAGCCGATCTTCTTCTGCCGCCACTACTCCGGTGACGCCGTGCAGGAGCGGTTCTCGCGAGCGGCGCATTCGACGTCGTCGAGCAGGTGCTGTGGCGAAAGGAAGGCGTCCCGCAGGCTCAGGCTCGCGCCCACAGGATCATCCCGAGCGGCTGGCCGGTCGGCCACCTCCTCGGGCCCGTGCTCCCGCTTCTAGGACGGCGGGCCATGCGCCTCGGCACCGTGGACGACCCCGCGCCGAACAACGTGCTCGGGCTTGCGCTCAGGCGCCGCTGACAGCCGACTTGGTCATGGCCAGGGCGACCGAGGTCCAGGCCTGCGTGCGCAGACCGAACCGCTGCACGCGAACCGCGATGTGCGGATAGTCGGCGCCGGTCGTGGAGGTGATCCGACCGCCGCCGTGCAAGCTCGATCACGTTGCCACCCGTTTCGGGAGGCTCCGCCTCGAGCGGCTGCACGAGCTCGAGCCCGCTCGGCTCGACGATCTCGGACCGCAGGGTCTAGGGCGTGAAGATCCGGATCGGCCAGGCGACCTTGCTCCCGACCTCCTGCACCGCGCGCGGGCCGAGCAGGCTGCGCCCGAGGAAGCACTCGGTCACGATGAAGGCCGCGCCTCCGGGCCGCAGGACGCGGCCGATCTCCTCGGCAGAACGGCGGATGTCCGCCCACGAGCCGAAGTGCTCGATCGACGAAAGCGAGAAGACCGCGTCGAAGGAGCCGTCCTCGAACTCGAGCTGCTTCGCGTCCATGTGGAGCGCCTCGAGGTGCGACTCGCGGTAGGCGTAGGGCGAGAACGAAGCGGGGTCGTTGAGCATCGTGCGATCGGCCTCGAGCCCGCTGAAGATGCCCTCCCCGTAGATGTCCGTCGCCACGACTTTGGCAACGCGGTTCGCGAGCCAGAACAGCACCGTTTCGTGCCCCGCTCCGACCGAGAGGATCCGAGTCTCCTCGCCGAGCAGGCCCGCGTCCTCGAGGAAGAGCGCCAGCAGCGCGTACTCCCAGTTCTTGCGGTGCACGCGCTCGGACGGGTCGAGGCCGGGAACGATGTCGTCGATCCGCTCCTGAACGTCCGGGTCGTCGAAGTCGCGGAGGTCGCAGAGCTTGACGTACTGACGACGGAGCCCGGGCAGCGTCACCCGGCGACGTCCAGCTGCTCGGCGGGCTCGCTGCCGAGCGTCCGAGACAGGACGTCGACGATCCGCTCCGCCGCGTGCCCGTCCCAGAGCGGCGGAACCTGCGTCTCGCGCTCACGCGCCTCGTCCAGCAGGGCCGGCACGTCGCCGATCCGCGCCGGATCGAGCCCGAGCAGCGTGTTCGTGCCCATCGAGACCGTGATCGGCCGCTCCGTGTTCGCGCGCAGCGTGAGGCAGGGCAGCCCGAGGTACGTCGTCTCCTCCTGGATCCCGCCCGAGTCGGTCAGCACTCCGGCCGAGCCGCCGACGAGGCTCATGAACTCGACGTAGCCGACCGGCTCGATCAGCCGCAGCCGCTCGGAGGCGACGTCGACGCCGAGCGCCTCGAGCGACGCGCGCGTCCGCGGATGGACGGGGAAGACGACCTCGAGCGCGTCCGAGACGACTTCCAGCTGCGCGACGGCTTCTGCCAGCAGCGGCCCGTCGACGAGGCTCGGCCGGTGCAGCGTGACGACGAGGTACTCGCCGCGCACGCAGGCCGCGAGCTTCCGGCGCACCAGCCTCGTCGATCCGCTCCCGCATCGCGACGAGCGAGTCGATCATCGTGTTGCCGACGTCGTGGATCGCCTCGGCCGGACAGCCTTCCGCGAGCAGGTTGTCGCGCGCCTCCGGCGAGTGGATGAACAGGAACTGCGAGACCTGGTCGGCGACGATCCGGTTGATCTCCTCCGGCATCGTCCGGTCGAACGAGCGCAGCCCCGCCTCGACGTGCCCGACCGGGAGCTGCAGCTTGGCGGCCGTCAGCGCCGCGGCCAGCGTCGAGTTCACGTCGCCGGGGACGAGCACGACGTCCGGCTCGGTCTCGAGCAGCACCGGCTCGAGCCGCTCCATGACGCCCGCCGTCTGCTGCGCGTGCGAACCGGAGCCGACTCCGAGCGCGAAATCCGGCTCGCCGACTCCGAGCTCCTCGAGGAAGATCTCGGACAGCTCGCGGTCGTAGTGCTGGCCCGTGTGCACGAGCACGTGCTCGAACTCGTCGCCGCGCCGCGCGAGCTCGGACGCGATCGGCGCGATCTTCATCATGTTCGGCCGCGTCCCGACCACCGACAGGACTCTGCGCCGCGAGGCCATGCGCTCCTAGTACGCGCCGCGGGCGCCGAGCACCGCGGGAATCGTCTTCAACAGGATCGAGACGTCGAGCCAGATCGACCAGTGCTCGAGGTAGTAGAAGTCGAGCCGGACGAGGTCGTCGAAGCCGAGGGCTCGAGCGGCCGGCGACCTGCCACAGGCCGGTCATCCCGGGGAGCACGAGGTAGCGCTTGCGGTGCCACGGCTCGAGCAGCTCGTAGTCCCGCACCGGGAGCGGGCGCGGGCCGACGAGGCTCATCTCGCCGCTCAGGACGTTCAGCACCTGCGGGATCTCGTCGAGCGAGAAGCGGCGCAGGAACGCTCCGACGCGCGTGATGCGCGGATCGTCCTTGATCTTGAAGAGCGCGCCCTCGGCCTCGTTGCGACGCTCGAGCTCCGCCTGCTGGGCCTCGGCGTCGGCGCGCATCGTCCGGAACTTGATCATCCCGAACATCTGCTCGTTCAAGCCGATTCGGCTGTCGCGGTAGAAGACCGGCCCGGGCGAGTCGAGCTTGATCGCGAGCGCGATCAAGGCCCAGAGCGGGAACCCGACGATCGCGACCAGCGCGCTGACGACGAGGTCGAAGCCGCGCTTCACGAGCCAGTCTGCTCCGACGAAGACCGGCGGGCGCAGCTCGAACAGCGGCACGCCCTGACCGGGCACGTATTCGCCTCGGCGCTCGATCAGGAGCTCCGTCGCCCGCGGGACGATACGCACCTTCACCCCACGCCTGTGTGCCTGCTCGACGATCTCCATCAGCTCGCGGTCGCTGAAGTCCGAGTCGGTGACGATCAGCTCGTCGACCTGGTGCGCTGCGAGCACGGCCGGCATCGCCGAGGGCGGCCCGAGCCGATGCAGGCCCGCGCTGTCCGGCGAGGTCGAGAGGGCGCCGACGAACTCGTAGTCGATCCCGCCGCGGCTCGCTCCGAGGGTGCGCCTGAGACGCGCGAGGCTCTCACCGGTGCCGACGAGGATCGCGCGCCGCCGGACGCCCGCGACCTTGAGCAGGTCGCCGGTGATCACGTCGTAGCTCCCGCGCAGGAGGCCGATGAAGACCGCGCTCGTCAGGACCGCGGTCGGCGCGAGCCCGTACGTCCGGAAGTTGTGGCCCGTGCCGATCGTGAAGATCAGCGTGACCACGGCGACGAGGGCGAGCGAAGCCAGGATGCGGCCGAACCCGGCTCGCCGCTCGCGCTCGGCATACAGCCCGGCCCGCCAGAAGACGAGCACGGTGATCACGGTCAGGAACGGCAGCCAGTCCGTCTCGACCCTCCAGCGCAGGCCCCACTGGGAGACATCGTTGCCGTAGACGAACGCGCGCAGCGTGAGCGCCGCGTACACGCCCAGGACGAGCCCGCACGAGGTCGAGCACGACGAGCGCAGCGACGCTGGCCACGCGCCGAAGCGCGCCCTGCAGAGGCAGAAACGGCGTCGTCGAACGGATGTCTCCGAGCGGGGCGGTCTCGAGATCGGCGTCTCGGGGGCTCGGGGCGGTCTTCGGCGGGTGGGCCGGAGGCGCTTGTTCGGTAGCCACGGGCCGTTTCATGATACGGCCCAGTGGCGCTATTTCGGCATCCGCCGGAAGGCCTGCCAGCTGGGCTTACGGCGCCCGGTGGCCGTGTAGAGGCCGGACTGCCAGCCGTTTCCGATCCTCGCCTCGTCCTTCATGAGGAACCAGATCATCATGTCGATGCGCGGGTTGGCGCGCGCGATCCCGTACGCCTGCGACAGGTAGCTGGCCTGCTTCGCCCAGGACACGCCGAAGTTTCGATCGGGCGGATTCGTCTGGTAGCCGTACTCGGTGATCCAGAGGTGCTTGTTGCCGTAGAGCCGCGTGAGCTCGCGGAGCAGCTCGTTGATGTTCCCGAGCGTGATCGCGCGCGGCCCCGGCGGAGGCTTGCGCGGCGACTCGTTCGGATGCTGGTAGTACGGGTGGTGCGCGTAGACGTCGAAGCGCGCGTGGGCCCGCTTGAGGCCGCGCAGGAAGATGAGCGGTGAGACCGACGCTCTCGGCTGCGTCCCCGTGTTGTTGCCGCGCGGTGCGGTCACGCCGCAGGCGACCTTCTCGCCGGCGAGCCCCGTCAGGTGGACGCCCGACATGATCGCGTTGCACATGCCGGCGTAGATCCGCGGGCTGGCGAGCCGGTACTTGTGCCGGCTGATCTTCGTGAACTGGGGCTTCAGGAAGACCGGGTTGTTCGGCTCGTTCCAGGCCACCCAGAGCCGGACGGCCGGCAGGGCGGGCGCGTCGGGGGTCGGATGGAAGCTGCCGCTGTAGCGCTTCGCGGCCGCGAAGGCGAAGTTCCGGAGGTCGATCGTGCCGGCGCGGCGCGGTGTTCTTCGCCGGGCCGGCCCACGAAGGCGTCCAGAGGATCGAGAAGACGGGCTTGATCTTGTTGTCGGCCGACTGCTTGACCATCGCGTCGTAGACCGACCAGTCGTAGGCGGGATCGTTCGGGTTGAGCGCGTTCGCCGGGCGCTTCTTGCGCGCGACGCCGCTCGGGCCGCCCCAGTAGAGGTTGACGCGGAGCGCCTCGACGCCGAGCAGCTTGTACTGGTCGAAGGCCCAGGTCGGGTCGCCGAGCGTCGCCTGCTCGTCGAAGATGCCGACGATCAGGTTCCGCGACTGCTGGCGCGGCTGCGCGGACGGCGCGACCAGGCCGGCGACGACCGCGAGGCCGACCGCGAGGAACGCGACGAGGACGAGTTGCTTACGCACGGACTCGCTCCATCGTCGGCAGCATCCGGCGCAGGCCTTCCTCGAGATCGATCTCGGGCTCCCAGTCGAGCAGCTGCTTGGCGCGCGTGATGTCCGGCTGCCGGATCTGAGGGTCGTCCACCGGCAGCGCCTCGAAGACGATCTCGCTCTTCGACTCGGTCACGCGGAGCACGGTCTCGGCGAGCTCGAGGATCGTGAACTCGCTCGGGTTGCCGAGGTTGACCGGGCAGGTGCTCGTCGCTCGCCGCGAGCAGGTAGAGCCCGCGGATCAGGTCGTCGACGTAGCAGAAGCTCCTCGTCTGCGAGCCGTCGCCGAACACCGTCAGCGGCTTGTTCTCGAGCGCCTGGCGGACGAACGTCGGGATCGCGCGGCCGTCGTGGGCGCGCATCCGCGGCCCGTAGGTGTTGAAGATCCGGACGATCGCGGTGTCCACGCCCTGCTGGTTGTGGTACGCCATCGTCAGCGCCTCGGCGTAGCGCTTCGCCTCGTCGTAGACCCCGCGCGGGCCGATCGGGTTCACGTGGCCCCAGTACGTCTCGGGCTGCGGGTGCACCTGCGGGTCGCCGTAGATCTCGCTCGTCGAGGCGAGCAGGAAGCGGGCGCGCTTCCACTTGGCCAGGCCGAGCGCGTGGTGCGTCCCGTAGGAGCCGGTCTTGAGCGAATGGAGCGGCTGGCGCAGGTAGTCGATCGGGCTCGCGAGCGCGGCGAGGTGGAAGACGTAGTCGACCGGCTCGTCGACCTCGATGTGCTCGATCACGTCGTGGTTCATGAACGTGAACGCGTCGTCCCGGAGGTGCTCGAGGTTCGCGAGCGAGCTCGACTCCAGGTTGTCGACGCAGATGACGCGCTGCCCCTGCTCGAGCAGGTGCTCGCAGAGATGTGAGCCGAGGAAGCCGGCTCCGCCGGTGACGACCGCGGTAGGCACGAGGGCGCAGGATAGCCATGGCCCCGGACCGGCCTGTCGATTCTTACGAAGCCTTAACCGCGGCCCCTTTCCTCGTTGACAAGGGCGGCTGAGGGCGAGATGCTGGCCCCATGCAGCTCGCCGCTCTCCTCGCAGTCAGCCTTTTCGGCTTCCTCCTCATCGGCGGCATCATCCTGTTGGTCGTCATTACCGTCGCCGCGATCTGGAAGATGCGGAGCGACGACTTCTGGGACGAGCCCCCGGGCTAGGCCCTAGCGCAGGTCCTTGTTCGACTCCATGTCGAACAGCATCGCGAACAGCGTGAACAGCAGCCCTGCGATCAGGAGCAGGGCGATCAGGACGACCGTCGCCACGGTCAGCTCGTTGCCGCCGATCCGGAGCACCGTGACCGTGATCCCGAGCGCGAGCCCGAGCAGCGAGAAGAAGAGCCCGAACACGTAGAAGAAGACGAGCGGGTGGAAGTCCCTGATCACGTACTTCTCCCGCATCCGCCAGAAGAACGCCTTCGTCAGGAGCCAGGAGATCGACGGAATCACGCGGCTGAGCCGGATTCCCGACTTCTCGCCGACGCCGTAGACCGGCCGTGACGGCACGTCGCGAACGCGCGCGTTGATCACGTTCAGGTGGACGAGCATGTCGTTCGGGAAGCCGTAGCGCGGGTAGATCCGGTCGAGGTCGAGCAGCTCGAGCGTGCTCTTGCCGATCGCCGTGTAGCCGGACTGCGAGTCGGCGACGTGCCAGTAGCCGGACGCGATCTTCGTCAGCAGCGAGAGCACGGCGTTGCCGAGGTAGCGGTTGCGCGGGATCAGCTCCCAGGCGCGCCCCGTGAAGAGGCGGTTCGCCTTCGCGTAGTCGACCTCGCCGCGCGCGACAGGGCCGGCGATCGCCTCCAGGTCGGCCGGGTCCATCTGGTTGTCACCGGCCATCACACAGGTGACGTCGACGCCGTGCTCGAGCGCGCGGCGGTAGCCGGTCAGGATCGCGGCGCCGACTCCCTGGTTCTTCTCGTGCGTGATCACCTCGACGCGGGGGTCGCCGCTCGATCCTGCCGCGGCTGCGGTTCCGTCGCGTGAGGCGTCGTCGACGACGATCACCCGGTCGACGAGCTCGGGGATGCTCGCGATCGTCGTCCCGATCAGGTGCTCCTCGTCGAACGCCGGGACGACGACGGCGACCGTCTTGCCGTCCAGCACTACTCGCGTCCGGTGCGCGCCGCGATCGGCTCCCAGAGGAGGGCGGCGAAGAGGCCGATGATCAGCCCGATCAGGCCGGCGACGACGACCGAGTTGCGCGGGCTGCGGGCGGTTGCCTTCGCGGCCACGCCCTGGTCGATCACACGTGGCAGCTCGACCTGCTCCGCCTGAGCGCCAGCAGCTGCCGGGCCTGAAGGCGGTCCTGCTCGAGCGTTCCGCGCCGCTGCTCCATCGTCAGGAGAAGGGTTCCGAGCGTGAGCCGTTCCGTCTGACGATGCGTTGTTCAGCTGGGCGCGAACCTGATCGGCCTGGTGATTGATCGCGTCGAGCTGCTGTTGATCGCGACGCGATCTGCGTCTTGAACGTATTGATCTTCAGCCTCGCGTATCCGCCGGTCACGGCGACGATTCGGTCGGCGATCGCCGCGGCAGCCGCGTTCACCTGTCCCCGCTTCGGCCCCTCGACGGTGACCGCGTAGAGCTGGTTCGGCGCCGTCTTCGGGGCGCCGCTCTTGATCGGGCGTGTCGAGACGCCGGCTCGAAGCTCCCGGACGGACATCCCGGACGATCGAGCGACCTGCTTGAAGCGTCTGCTGTCCGCGAGCGACCTGGCTCGACGGTGTTCGGGTTCGTCGCAATCGTGTTCAGCGCGTTCGCTCCGCCGGGCCCGAACGGCGTCCCGACGTAGACCGTCGCCTGAGCGCGGTAGACGTCCTTGCCGCCGAGAGCCACGAAGTATCCGATCGCCGCGCCGATGATCAGCCCCGCCACGGGCAGCCACCAGCGGGCGACGAGGGCGTCGAGGTACCGGCTGAAGTCGACCTCGCGCTCGGGCTCGGGATCCGGCTGCGTGCGGGGGCGTTCGGTCGTGGCGGTCATGCCTCCCCCGGCTCGCTGGCCACCGGTTCCGGGATTTCCTCGGCGAAGGGCTCGAGGCGCCCGTCGCTCCCTTCGGTGAGACAGAGGTCGGAGAAGAAGCGCGTCATGACGACCCCTTCGCGGAACTCGCCGACCGTCGGCTCGGGGTGCTCTCCCGAGGCGAGCGCGACGGCCAGCTCCGGGTAGCGGCTTCCCGCCGCGAGCGGGAGCGGGAACGCTCCGCCGAAGCGCGGGTTGACGTCCGTGACGAGCAGCGACCCATCCTCCTCCCGGAAGCACTGGATGTTCGCGGGTCCCCAGATCGGCAGCGCCTCGGCGACCCGGCGCCCGTGCTCGATCAGCTCCCAGTCCTTGATCGTCATGCCCTTGATCGATTCGCCGCCCTTGGACTCGATCATCGTTCGCGGGATCGCATTCAGGCACGTGCCCGTGAAGTCGCAGAAGACGTCGATCGAGAACTCCTCGCCGAGACACCAGGACTGGACGAACGACGGGACCGGCGTGTGGGCGAGGTGGTACTCGAGCTCCGCGTCGTCGTGGGCGACGTAGATGTGGCGCGAGCCGAAGCCTTCGCGGGCCTTGACGGCGACCGGGTAGCGGAGGTCTGCGGGCAGGTCTTCGGGCAGCCAGCTCGGAGGTGACGCGAGCCCGAGACGCCCGAGAGCTCCGTGCGCGAGGTACTTGTCGCCCATCTGCTCCACGACGTCCGCCGGCGACAGGAGCACCGGCACGGCGATGTCGTCCCGGGCTCGGGCGAGGATCAGCTGGTCGAGGTCGGTCAGCGGGACGATCAGGTCGACGGCGTGCTCGGCGACCAGGGCTGCGAGCTCGGAGACGTAGCCCGGGTCGTCGACGCGCAGGACGAGCTCGTAGCGATCCGCGTGGTAGAGCGCAGGAGCGAGCGGGTTGACGTCGACCGCGATTGTGGTCGCGCCGGCCCGGCCGAACGCGGAGACGATGTCGACGCGCTGGCCGGCGCACGTGAAGAGGACGGTGGTCACGGCGAAAGAGCGTAACGACTCGGCGCGAAAACTCCTCGCGACAACGTCACCGTTTTGGTGCAGTTCTGTTTCACACACGCGACGAGTTCGTTCATACGATTGCGACGGGGAGGAGGTGGGATGTGCCTTCTCTTAAGGCGTTTTCGGCGGCTCGCCGCCCGCCCGCCAGCCGCCGGTCTTCCCCTTGTACGTCCCGCCGAACAGGGCGAGCGGCGTGCGCGCCAGGATCTTCAGGTCGAGCAGCGGAGAGCGGTGCTCGACGTACCAGACATCGAGCTCGATCCGCTCTTCCCACGGCAGCGACGCCCGGCCCTGCACCTGCGCCCAACCGGTGATCCCGGGCCGCACGTCGAGGCGCCTCCGCTGGTGCGGCGTGTACTGCTCGACCTGGTAGGCGAGCGTCGGCCGCGGCCCGATCAGGCTCATCTCGCCCCGCACGACGTTCCAGAGCTGCGGCAGCTCGTCCAGGGAAACACGCCTCAGCACCGAGCCGACCCGCGTGATGCGTGGATCGCCATGGTCGACCGCCCAGCCCGCGCCCTGCCGCTCGGCGCCGACGACCATCGTCCTCAGCTTCACGAGCTCGAACTCGCGCCCGTCCTTCCCGACCCGCTGCTGCCGGTAGAGGACAGGGCCCCCGCCGTCGAGCTTGATCGCGATCGCAGCCGCCGCCAGGAATGGGCTCGCCAGCACGAGCCCGAGTGACGCGCCGGCGATGTCGAGCGCGCGGTTCACCGAGTGCCCTCGATTCGCTCCCAGAGAAGCGGCGGCCCGAAACGGACGTAGCGTGCGAGCCCGGCCAGTGTCGCCCAGGTCACGACGAGGTAGTAGTACGCGAGGCCCGCGCCCGGTATCGGCAGCCGCAGCCGCCCCGCACCGGCGAGCAGGAGCCAGACGAGCTGCAGCGCCATGGCCAACTGATAGACCCAACCCTCTCCGACGAGCGCCGCGTTCGAGACGAGCAGCAGGACGTGGAGGATCCCGCTCCCGTAGCGCAGGAGCCTGTGCGAGACGAGCTCCACGAAGTACACGGGGCCGACCCGTCGCAGCATCCCGCGGAAGACGTGCACCCAGGCGCCGCGGAGCATCCGCACCTTGCGCTGGTACTCGTCCTCGATGTCGCGCGACGGCTTCTCGACTGAGACCGCGTCGGGGTCGTACACGGCGCGCCGGCCGCGCTGCACCATCAGGTACGGGAGCCCGAGGTCGTGGCCGCACCAGGGCTCGAGGTCGACCCAGTCGGCGCGACGCACCGCGTAGATCGGCCCGTTGCCCGCCGTGACCGAGCCCAGCCGTGACTCCTGCGCGCGCACCCAGAGCTCGAAGCGCCAGTACGCGCCCTCGCGGTTCGTCCCGTCGGCGGCCTCGTACGACGCGCGCCCCGTGACGTAGCCCACGGCCGGGTCGGCGAAGCTGCGGACGAGCATCCGCAGCGCGTCGCGCTGCCAGACGGCGTTCGCGTCGGAGAACGCCACGATCTCGCCCGTCGACGCGGCGACCCCGCGGTTCTGGGCCGACACCTTCCCCGCGCGGGCGCACTGCACGAGCTTCACGCGATCGTCCTCGGCCGCCAGGCGCGCCACGATCTCGTCGGTGCGGTCGATCGAGGCGTCGGAGGCGACGAGGATCTCCAGGCGCTCGGCGGGATAGTCGAGGTCGAGCAGGTTCCGCACGCGCCGCTCGACCACGTCCTCCTCGTTGTGGGCCGCGACGACGATGCTCACCGTCGGCTCGATCGCCGAGGTCTCGACGCGACGTCGCCGTAGACGCGCCGCGAGCCCCGCCGCGAGCGGGTAGCCGACATGCGTCCAGACGAGCAGGACGAGCGAGGTCCAGAAGACGATCTTCAGCGCCAGCATCGGTCTTCGAGACTAGTGGAGCGCGTCCTCGTAGGCCCGCAGGGTCTCGTCCGCGAAGCGCTGCCAGGTGAAGTGCTCGGCAATCCGCGCGCGTCCCGCCTCGCCGAAGCGGCGGCGGAGATCGGCGTCCCCGAGTAGACGGGTCAGACGCCTCCCGCAGCCCCGCCACGTCGCCCGGTCGGACGAGCAGCCCGGTCTCCTCGTTCACGACGAGGTCGCGAAGCCCGCCAACGTCTCCGGCGACGACCGGCCGCGCATGGGCCATGGCCTCGGCGCAGACGACCCCGAACCCCTCGCGGTGAGACGGACACGCGACGACCGCCGCACGCGCGTAGCGCTGCTCGAGCTCGTCGTGCGGGAGGAACCCGAGCGCGCCCGGGACCTCGTCGCGCAACGGCCCGTCCCCGACGACCACGAGCGGCAGCCCGTCCGCCGCGGCGACGAGGTCGCGCACTCCCTTCTCCGGCGAGAGCCGGCCCGCGTAGAGGATCTCCGGCGGCTCCGCCTCCTCGCCCACCTCGGCCGGGAGCTCGACGCCGCTGGGAATGATCCGGACGTCCTCGGCACCGAGACGCCGCGCGTCGTCCGCCAGGGCCCTCGACGGCGCGGTCACGAGCCGCGCGCGCCCGAGCACCCGCCGCGCCAGAGCCGGAGCCCGCCGCGCAAGCTCGATGTCCGTCCCCCAGACCTGGACGACGAACGGCTTCCCCGTCGCCATCGCCACGACCCCCGACGGGAGCCAGTGCGCGTGCACGAGATCTGCGTCGGCAGCGGCCCGGCGCGCGGCCCGGGCGAAGCCGGCGAGCATCAACGGCAGCGCGAGCGCGAGATACGGCTTCTGCCGGAGGTTTCCGGCGACTCCCGACCCGTACGCGATCCCGTAGTGACGGAAGCTCGCCGGCGACACGACCCGGACGTCGACGCCGCGCTCGCGAATGTGCTCCACCTGGTCGGCGACGAAGAGGCCCGCGACGTCTCCCGGCCCGCGCGGGTACGACGTCGTCAGGACGACGACCTTCAAGATTCCAGGCGGCGGGCGAACACGATCGGGGTCGCCAGGGCCAGCAGAGCGAGCGCGTAGAAGTAGTAGAACTGCATCGTCAGGTAGAACGCGTTCGCCGCGATCGTGCCGACCAGAGCCGCCGTCAGGCCCCAGGCGAGCGGCCGCACCCGAGCCGCGATCGGGTCGCCGGCGGCCGCGAGCGCACGTCCGATCCTCCGCGCCGCCCCGAGCCGCCGGAAGAGGTAGACGAGGAAGAGCGCGAAGACGATCGTCCCCACGAGCCCGGTCTCCACGACCGTCGCGACGTAGTAGGAGTGGGCCCCCCACTTCGTCCGCCCGGTCACGAACTCGAAATAGACGGAGAACGTGTTCAGCCCGAAGCCGAACAGCGGGTGCGCGTGGATCGTCTGCGGGATGAAGTCGTAGACCTGGAAGTGCAGCGTCGAGGAGCTGTCGTTCGTCTGCAGGCGCGCGTGGAAGACGTTCGAGAAGTACGAGAGCCGGCGCGTGACGATGAACGCGAGCACGGCCGCGACCGCGCCGAGTGGGATCAGCATCGCGCGCGAGAGCAGCAGCCGCCGGTAGACGACCGCGAGCACGAGCCCGCCCGCTGCCAGCCCGAGCAGACCGCTCCGCGAGAGCGTCGCAAGCTCGACGATGAGCAGGAAGCCGAGGAGCGCCGCCAGGGGCACACGAAGTCTGTGGCCGGGCTCCAACCGCAGGTAGACGGGCGTCAGGAGCAGCAACGGCACGACGAGCATCACTCCGAGGTGGTTCGCGTCTCCGGTCAGCGCATTCACGCGGTACACGCTCGACTGCCCGACGGCGCCCCAGATGTTGATCGACGCCGCGCCGCCGGTGATGGGGTTCAGCACGAGCGCGTCGAGGTTCCGGCCGCCGAGCGTCGCGACGAGCTGGAGCACCCCGTAGGCGGCGTTGGCCGCGAACCCCGCCGCGAACCAGCAGACGGTGCGCCAGTAGAAGCGCTCGGAGCGACGCGCGAGGTACGCCACGCCCGCCGCGAGGAACGCGAAGTGGATCGCGAACTTCGTCAGGCCTTTCTCCCAGAGCGACAGCGCCTGATTCGTCTCGATGTTGAAGAAGCCGCCGAGGTAGACGATGAGGAGCGCCGCCGCGAAGACGAGCACGACGAGCGTCGTCCGCGGCACGAGCTTGTCGCGCTCCGCGACTCGGCCGGCGATGAACGCGATCAGGAAGAAGAGCGCAAGGATGTCGGCCAGGTTCACGCGCCCCGCGACGTTCCAGTAGACGTTCTGGAACGAGACCGAGAACACGGTCGCGAGGAAGAAGAAGGTCGTGAGCCGCGCGCCGACCTTGCTCATGCCACTTCCTTCAACAGGTCGGCGAACTCCTGGGAGCGCGTGCGCCGCGAAAGCTCGTCCTTCAGCGCCGGTGGCAGGCTCCCGTTCTCGAGGGCGCCCTTCTCCCAGCGCGCCCGCAGGCCGCTGATCGCCGCCTTCAGCGCCGGCACGTCGTCCGGGGCGACGACAACTCCCGCATGCGCGCGCCGAACGAGCTCGGCCGCGACCCCGTCCGGTGGCACCGCAGCGAGGATCGGCCGCTCGGCCGCCAGGTACTCGTAGATCTTCCCGGAGGGGACGGTCTTGCCGCGACCGGCCGCATCAGGCAGGAGCAGGAGGAGCGCGTCCGAGTCGCGCTGCAGCTCGAGCGCCGATTGGCGCGGCACGTGCTCGATCTCCTCGATCCGGTCGCCCAGCCCGAGCTCCTCGGCGAACTCGCGATCTGCAGAGCGCAGGCCGCCGACGAAGCGCGCGACGACGTCACCGTCGACCTCGGCCAACGCGGACAGGAACGGCCGTGGGTCGCGATGCCCGAAGAACGTCCCCGTGTGCGTGATCCGGAAGCGCTCGGTCCGGTGGTACTCGAGGCCTTCGAAGTCCTCGAAGTCGGAGCCGTTCGGGATCGTCTCCACCCGCTCCGCTCCGAGCGCGCGCATCTCGCTCGAAATCGCATCGGAGACCGTGACGACGGCGTCCGCCCAGCGCGCCACGAGCTTCGCCACCCCCTCCTGCGCCTGCTCCTTCATGCGCACCGCGAGCCGGTCGACCCGGCGGTCCGGGTTCGCCGCGATCGAGTCGCGCAGGTCGGCCACCCAGTACACGCCGGTCACCTGCTTGACCGCGGCGCCGATCAGGTTGACCGAGGCGGGCGGCGAGGTGGTCACGAGGACGTCGATCTTCTCGTCGCGGACGATCCGGCGCGCGGCCGGAATCGCGGTCAGGCCCCAGCTGACGAACTCATCGGGCACGAGCAGCCGACGGGAGAAGAGGCCGGCCTGTCGCAGCGCGCGGTCGAGACCGTCGAGCCCATGCAGCTCCTCGGCCGGCAGGCGCCCCTTGGGCCCGACGTACCTCGCGCGGTGCACCTCGACGTTCGGCGGTATCGCGAGCTCGTCGTCCCGGTAGAGCCACTTCGAGTCGTCCGGTGCGAGCACGTGTACTTCGAAGCCGAGGTCGGCCAGATGACCCGCGAGCTTCGTCGGCCGCGCGACGCCACCGCCGCCCGCAGGCGGGAAGTACATCGTGACGAGGAGCACCCGCATCGAGCGCCAGATTAGTCGGCGCGTTAGTCCGAAAGCGGCACGGTCCGGCGCCCCACGACCGTGAACTGCGGGTTGCGCCGCCCGGAGAAGCGCTGCACGTGGTAGTTCACCTTCGTGTCCTCGAACCCGAGGACGCCGAGCATCTGCTTGATCACAGCCGGCGTGAAGTGCCACCACGACTCACGCGGCTGCACGCGCTCGTAGTTCGGCAGGAACGCCATGTTCGGCTTCAGCAGGCTCGCAGCCATCTGCGGAAGCGAGTAGCGCAGCGAGGGGTTCTCGGTCACGATCGCGGTCTCGGTCGTCAGCCGCAGCCCGCGCTCGAGGGCGAGAAACGGGTCGCGGAAGTGCCGCAGCACGTTGCCGTACGTCGCGACCTGCACGCGCCCGATCTCCTCGGGGATCTCGTACACCGTCCCGTAGACGACCTTGGCCGACGACTCGAAGGCGCCGTGTCCGAGCCACCAGCTGTTGTTCAGCTTCCGCAGGTGCGCGCGGCGATCGGAGTCGAACGACGCGTGGTCGTACTGCGCGTACGGCACGACGTCCCACGACTGCTTGTCCGACAGGTCGTAGGCGACGACGTCGGCTCCGCGACCCTCCATCGTGTAGCAGAGGAAGCCGCTCGCAGTCCCGACCTCGAGCACCCGCTTGCCGCTCAGGTCGACGTTGCCGAGGTAGTCGTCGACGCCGCCGCGGAGGTCCCACGGACCCTCAACGAGCCCGTACCCAGGGATCTCCATCGAGTGGTAGAAGTAGCACTCCTCGAGATCGGTGACGACGCGCGGCTCCGCGTAGACCGAGCTCTTCGCGGGCGCCTTCTCCACGGTTTCCTGCCTGGCCATGAAGCGGCACCCTAACGAACCGCGGTGCTACAACTTTCGCGTCGTGCGCGGCCCACTTCGCCTCCTGCTCGCCCTCTGTGCTCTCGCGCTGCTCGTCCCTGCGGCCGCATCCGCGTACGGATGGCCGATCAGGCCCTTCTACCAACAGCACCCGATTCGCGGCTACTTCAACGATCCGCGGCTGTCCGGCGACGAGGAGGGCTTCCACTTCGGGGTCGACATCTGGGCTCCGGACGGGACGCCGGTCTACGCGATCGAGCCGGGCCGCGTGCGGGCACGCATGAAGTCGATGTCGGTCGCGGTCTTCCCGAAGCGCGGCGGTCACCAGCTCTCGTACTGGCACGTCGTGCCGGCCGTCGTCACGGGCCAGCGCGTGCGCCGGCACCAGCTGATCGGGCATGTCCTCGCCGGGGCTGGCCATGTGCACCTTGCCGAGTACAAGAACGGCACGTACGTCAACCCGCTGCGCCTCGGCGGGCTCGCGCCGTACATCGACGACACGGTGCCGCAGATTCCGAGCCTGACCTTCCTCTCGTCGGGGCGGCCGATCCCGCCCGAGGGCGTGACGGGAACGGTTGACATCACCGCCGAGGCGTTCGACACGTCGCCGATGCCGATCCCGCTGCCCTGGAATCAGGTGATCTACACGCCGTCCCTGATCCGCTGGCGGATCGTCCAGGGCCAGAACACGATCAGGCAGTGGGAGACGCCGGTCGACTTCCGGACCTTCCTCCTCCCGCTCAACCTCTTCAACTTCGTCTACGCCCCGGGCACGTTCCAGAACAAGGCCGGGCGACGAGGGCGCTACGAGTTCTATCTCGCGCACCAGTTCGACACGCGCGTGCTGCTGAACGGCTCCTACGTGCTCCAGGTCGACGCGCTCGACGAGCAGGAGAACGTCGGCCAGGCCTCCTTCGCGTTCACGGTCACGAACGCGGGCTGAGTCGGTACAGATCGAAGCGCTGGTCGGAGTAGACCTTCGGCAGCTTGAGCGGGAGGTCGAAGCGGCGCTTCGCGACCACGATCCACTGCGCGTGATAGCGGCGCGGAATGGAGATGCTGCCGCTGTTCAGGAACTTGATCACGTCGTCGCGGCGCTCGTTCGGATAGTTGTCCTTCGTGTCGGCGACGTGCGCCGGAGGAGCAGCGGAGACGTAGACGGGCGCGTACGCCTCGATCCGGTAGCTCGTCTCGAGGTCCGAGAAGACGGTGTCGCGGGCCGGGACGGTCGTGCGTAGGGCGTGGACGAGCCCCGGTGTGAGGCGGAGCCGGTCGGGCTCGTCGCGCTTGACGTAGGCGAGACCCGCAAGCCCCACAGGGGCGACGAGAGACAGGGCCACGGCGGCGGTCCACAGCGGCGCGGCTTCGGGCGCCGATCTGCGAACGATCGCGGCGACGATCAGCCCGATGCCTGCTCCCGCGAGCGCAAGCCATACCGGCCAGGGCGGGCCGCCGACGATGAGGAAGTACGAGAACTCCCCCGGGTAGACGAGCTGGAGCAGGCCGCCGGCGCCGAACGCGGCCAGGCAGCCGGCGAGCCGGTAGCGGCCGACGAGGGACGCCGCTCCAGCGACCGCGAACGGGATCGGGAGGAAGATCGCGAGACGCCTCGCCTGCGAGACCGAGACCGCGTTCGCGAGGCTGTCGAACGCCCACGGGACGAGGACGAGGAGGAGGACGGCGAGCGACGCGCCGAGCACGTACGCGGCCCAGCGCCGGGTTCCCGCGAGCGCGGCCATCGGGATCGCGACGAGGCCGGCGACGGCGATCGCGCCTCCGCGCGAGATCGTCTCCGGAGCAAGGCGAAGCAGCCCGTGGACGATGTCGATCTGGCCCTTGTAGTGGGCGATCTGTTGCGCCCGCACGGCGGCATCCGGCCTGTGCGTGACGGTCTCGTCGACGATCGGCTTCAACCAGAGCCCGTAGAGGCCCGCGGGGATGAGCACCGCCGGCAACGACGCCGCGATGCGCAGGTTCTCGCGCCAGAGCGACGAAGCGAGGGCGACCCGCGCGACCAGGAACCCCGCGAGCGGCACCGCCGCGAAGAACGCGTACGTCGGGTGCACGAGAGCGAGAGCGATCGACGCGGCCGAGATCGAGAGGACCTGACGGCGCCGTCCACCCGCGACGAGCGAGAAGACGAGCGCGAGCAGCGCGGGGACGATCAGCGCGCGGGCGACCGTCGGCGGCAGCGCGAGGAAGTCGAACGATCCCGTTCCGGCGCGGGAGAAGCCGATCAGCCCGACCTGGGCGGCCGCCGTCGCGACGCCCGCCCCGTACGAGCGGAAGAGCGCGGCGCCGGCCGCGTAAGCGAGCACCACCGCCAGCGGAGTCAGGATCGCCGGCAGGTGCAGCATGACGACGGTCGGGTCGACGTCGGCGAGCCGCGCGACCATCGCCAGCCCCGCGTGCCAGACCGGGAACGCGTAGCCGGGATGGAGGCCGCCATGGCGGAACTCGTCGACCACGCTGAGCGAGGTCAGATGGAACGACTCGAGCTTCCGCACGCGGCCGAGGTGGAAGAGCGCGTCGCCGTAGACCGTGTTCGACGCCCACCAGACCGCGCCCGCGAACAGCGTGCTGCGGCGGCCACGCCGGCGATCGTCAACCGCTCGCTCTGCTCCGAGGGAACCGGCGCCCGCATCAGCGCCGGGACGAGCGACACGGCCGAGAAGGCG
>CAWGVD010000009.1:0-170193 GCA_963825795.1 uncultured Actinomycetes bacterium
GACACCGGCCTGGTTGAGCAGCAGATCCTTCGTGTCGAAGAAGAAGACCTGGCGCAGGTTGGCGTCCAGCGGGTCAATCTCGAGGGCGTCGACAGCTGGTCGGTGCCCCTCGTCCGGCACCGTGAGCTTGAGCTCGACCGTGTCGGCGCCCTCGAGGAGGCTGAGCAGCTGCGCCAGCTCGTCGGTCGAGAGGCGGGGACGGGCGCTCGCTGTGTCGGTCATCGACGGTCTCCGTCCCTGGCGGCTGGTCTCTCTACTGTCCGCGCCGGCCGCGACCGCGTCCTCATCCGACGTGGGTGAGAGCCCGACGCTCAGGCGGCCTTGTCAGAGGCAACCCCAGTCGCCGGTACGTCGGTTCCGGCCACCCGGCGCTGCACCTCGAAGACAGCGACCGCGAAGATCATCACCGCCACGAAGACACCAGCCGGCAGTCGCCAGTCGAGCCGAGAACCCGTCGGCGCCGTCGCGGTAGAGACGACTGCAATGGGCGGGCCGGCGCGACGACGGCCGGGAGCGGGTGGCCCGACTGCGCGGCGAGCCGGCGGACCGCGCCGAGAGCGGACACTGCGAGCCTCGCCCCCGACCGACGGGCGGGAGCGAGCTGATGACCCGGGCGGCCTCCGGTCGGGTGATCAGGTGCGCCCGGCCGTCGGCGGCTGGCGCGGCCCCCGCCAGGCCGTATCCCCCCGGCGTGATCACGAGCACGGGCAAGGCGCGGGACAGGCCCAGCTGTGCCACCACGAACTCGGCGTAGTCCTGCGGCTCGTGCAGCATGGAGAGGTCGTCGGTGAGGTCCTGCTCGTTCGCCACCAGCGCGACCTTGATCGGATAGCCCGCGTCGCGCGCGGCGTAGAGGAGCCCGAGCAGCCGCAACTCGGTATCCTGGGTAGGGCGGTCACCGACGGCCGGGTAGAGCACGTCCTGCTCGAGGAAATGGCTGGACGGGTCACCGTGCGCGAACGCGGCCGGGGCGGTGGCGAAGATCGCCGCCGCCCCGACCAGCGTGCCCGCGAGAAGGCGGGCCAGGACCGAGCGCATGTGCGTCAGCCGGCCGCCTGTCCCACGCTCTCGAACTCCGCGTCATCGACAACGGTGCTTTGGCCGTTGCCCTTGTAGCCGCCGCGCAGCCCCAGCAGGTTTCCGATGGAGATCTTGGCGTGACGCAAGGACCGCCCCGGGTCGGCAGCGGTGCCGATGGCGTTGTCGCTCTCCACGATGAAGAACCGGGAGCCCTTCTCGCCGACCTCGCCGAAGATGCGCTTGTAGCCGACGACTGCGGGGTCGGGGTCGACGGGGTAGCCCTGCCCGATCGAGCCCTCGCCCACGTAGATGGCGTCGCGACCGATGTTCGTTGCGGAGGGGGCTCCACGAAGGTCGGTGGCCGCTCCACGACCTGCGTGAACGGGGTCACGCCAGGGCCCGGCGCCGGGACCAGCCGGCTGCCGTCCTTGATGTGCCAGCCGACCAGGCGGTGCGAGTTTGCCTTCCAGAAGCCGAACGCGTCCCACAGCGAACCATCGACCGGGTCGGGGAAGCGTGCCCGGCCGGAGTATGAGTGAAAGGTGTCAGGCTCGAAGCCCACCAGGCTCGGGTCGGTGTTGGCGGCGAACCAGTCGATCCGGTGCGTGCGCTCGAGGCCCGGGTGGTGAAGAACCGCCAGCCGTTCTGCTCGGTGTGCCAGAACCACCGGATGCCGTGGTCCGCCAGGGCCTGGCCGACCACGTTGGCCCGATGGGCCATCTCGGTCCACCCCGCCGTGGTGGCGCTGTTGGCGAGGGTTGCCAGGCTCGTTGGATCTCCTGCCATGCCCATCATGGTGTGGCCGAGCGTGGCGGCGATGTCCAGCTGGGTCTGCCCACCGGCCGACAGGCCACCGGTGGTCGGGTTGTACAGGCGTCGCCACCGTGCCGGTGAGCTGCGATCCGAGGCTGCCGGTGTGGGTGCCGAAGGACGCCAGCCCTGCGTTGTCGAGGTAGCTGCGGATCTCGGCGAACGTGGGCTGCCGGCCGAGCTCGTTGATGTTATGACGATAGCGCTCGTCGACGGGGTGAACGGCGACGGCTACGTCGCCGAACATCGTCTCCGGCCGCGTGGTGGCGACGAGGACGATGCGTCGAGCCGACAACGCGGTAGCGGATCTCCCACAACTTGCCTTGCTGCTCTTCGTGCACCACTTCGAGATCGGAGAGTGCGGTCTGGCAGCGCGGGCACCAGTTCACGATGTAAGCGCCGCGATAGATCAGGCCCTGCTCGTACAGGCGGACGAAGGCCTCGCGCACGGCGAGCGAGAGGTGGTCGTCCATGGTGAAGTATTCGCGCGACCAGTCAACGCTCGCGCCCAGCCGCTTCATCTGGTCGAAGATGGCTCCGCCGTAATGGCGCTTCCATTCCCACACGCGCTCGACAAATGCTTCGCGGCCCAGCCCCTCGCGCGTCTTGCCTTCGGTGGCGAGTTGCCGCTCCACCATCATCTGCGTGGCAATGCCGGCGTGGTCGGTTCCGGGAACCCACAGCGTTTTCTGGCCCAGCATGCGGTGCCAGCGGGAGATGATATCCATCTCCGTCTGGTTGAGCATGTGGCCCATGTGCAGCCGCCCGGTAACATTCGGCGGGGGCAGCAGAATGGTGAACGCAGATTGAGCGGCGTGGCGCCGGCTACCGGGGGGGGCTGATCGAACAGCCGTTCCTTAACCCAGTACTCCGCCCAACGGTCTTCAATTGCGGTGGGATCGTATGCTTTCGGAAGATCGTGAGACATACATTTCTTTACGAGGTACTCTTCACGATAGCACAGCGAAACCGTCGTTCCGGGCCGCTGCGCAAAGCAGAAAGCGCCGCTTGCATGCGGCGCCTTCCGTTGATATTCGAGCTTTGTTAAGGTTGGTTTAAAAGGGATTCAGCTTCTCCAGTCCCTTTTTCTTCTTGTGCTTGCTGGACGAATCCGTGCTCGAATCGTATGCCGGCTTCGGAGTCTTCCCATTGGTTGTCGTTGCGGGAGTTGCCGCCGTATTGCCGCCCGAATTCTGGATGTCGTTCACCTGGGGAGCACCCTCCGCTGCTTTCTCGGCCGGGGGCAAGCGGAGTCGCGTCCGCCGGACCTACGGAGGCAATGGATGCAGTGCCGGGCGCGCCCGTGGCAGGCGCGCGGTGTACCTCGCCGTTTGGCAGCGGAGCACCGTTCCCGCTGGTTGGAGCGGAAACAATGCTGTCGCGCCAATCTGCAGGTGCCGCTTCCTTCGCCGGTACATCCTCGAGCTTCACCGCGCCCCGTATCTCCGGTTCGCGGGGCGGTGCCGTTCCGGCCGTAACTGCCGCCGGCTGTAGCAGTCTTGCCGTCGGTTTCCGGCTTTACGCCCATCGCAGTGTTAAAGGTATCGACAGTTTGCTTGGAGACGTCGGGCGCCGTTGTCCTCTTGGGATCGACCAGCGTCGGTTCTCCCACGCGAGATGCCTGGATGTGGAGGGCCGTCTTCACCAGCAGCAACGCACGGTCCTTCAGCTTGATGTTGATCAGGCTCTGCATCTCTGCTTCGTTCTCGGCCAGGGCTTCGGGGTGGGCTCCGGGAACGGGCTTGTTCAGTGCGATCAGCCTCTCCTTGGCCTCTTCCACGTGCGGAGCCATGGGATAGCGCGTCACAATCTTGGTATAGGATTCGGCCGCACGATCGTTGTAAACCGCAATCAGCCGTTCTTTCGCGGCCGGTGGGATATTCATCTTGGCGATATTGGCCTTCCGCCGCATAGGCATCGCCCAGGGTCAACAGCGCCAGGTCGCTCTTGCTGTAGATGCGGGTAGGTGTCCACGACGTCTGCAGGCGAGCGATGGAGCCGGCGTAGTTTTCGCGGGTCGCATAGTAGCTGCCGATCTGGAATTCGCGCTCGGCCAGCACTTCCTGCACTTCGCGCAGCCGCTGTTTGGCGCGGGGCACCAGCGTGGAATCCGGAAATTGCTGGATCATCTGCCGGTATTCCTGCTCGGCGCGGTCCGTGTTGTTGAGTCGCGGTCCGGCTTTTCCATCTGCTGTAGTAGATGTCGGCCACCTTCATCTGCGCTTCCGCAGCTTCCGGCTGGTTGGGGAAGAAGGTAATGAAATCCTTGTACTCTGCTTCGGCCTGCGTGCAGCGCCGCCGTGCCCGCCTTCCTTGAACCAGCTATCGCCGATCGCCAGCTTGGCGCGCATCTGGTATTCCGATTCGGGATAGGTGTTCAGAAGCGTCTGCAGATCCAGGCGGGCAACATCGTAGCGGCCCTTCTTCATGGCGGTCATCGCCTTGTCGAAGAGCTCCTTATCCGGCTGCTTGGAGGTGACGCCCGCAAGCGGGTCCGTGGGGCTGACCTTCTTGGGTTTATTCGAATGATGAAGAACCTGGGCGGATGAGCCGATCGTGCATGCGGCGGCCAGGCACGCAGTGGCGGAAAGAGCAAGCAAGCGGGCGGAAAAACTCCGGTTCATTGACATCGACATCCCTCGAGATTTGGCAAAAGACCACCGGCAGCGTGCGCTCGATTTCGCCTGTGGGTTTCTCGTTACGACCATTCTAGAGCGGTCTCCCGCTCCTGTGTTCGTTCAGCGCACAGAAGTGCAGTTTTGCGACCAGAAACCGCATAGTTTTCTTCTTCCAAGTCTTCACCGACGGGATTCCGTTCAATGTGCGGCGGCAAGCTCTGCTGAGCGGGCCGCCTCCAATAATTGCCGTGCCTTGCGTTCCGGTTGACCACCATCGAATACCGCACTGCCGGCGACCAGCAACTCTGCTCCTGCTTCGACGACTGCGGCGACCGTGTCGTGAGCCACGCCGCCATCCACTTCGATACGGAAGCCAAGATTGCGTTCTGCACGCAGTTCGCGAAGGCGCCGGATCTTCTCGAGCGAGAAGGGAATGAACTTCTGTCCGCCGAAGCCGGGGTTCACGCTCATGATCAGGACGTGGTGGAGCATGGGAAGCACATCGTAGAGCAGATCGACGCGGGTTGCCGGGTTGAGGACCACGCCGGGTTCCATGCCGTGTTCGCGGATGTGCTCAATGGTCCGGTGCAGATGGACACAGGCTTCGTAGTGCACACCAATCCAGTTGGCTCCCGCTTCGGCAAAGGCAGGGATGAATTCATCCGCATTCTCGATCATGAGGTGGCAATCGAGAGGCAATTTCGTGACTTTGCGCAGCGACTTCACCACCGGCGGCCCGAGCGTGATGTTGGGGACGAAGTGACCGTCCATCACATCGACGTGAATGACAGTGCCGCCACCGCGCTCGGCTGCAGCAACGCCTTCGGCAAGCCGCGCGAAGTCTGCCGACAATATAGAGGGCAACAGTTCAACCACGCGGTCAGTGTATCAGCGGGACATGGCTCACGCCGTAACGGGCGCGGCAGGGACAACGGCCGCGCGGGCCACCCGGGAGATAGCGCGCAGGAGCGGTTTGTGCGGAACAATTCTGTCAGGCTGGGGGCCGGCAGGGTCCGTGAAGACCGCTTCACCTGTGCGCTTCGCTGCTGGACGGAAACACCAGCGGGTGAAGAGTGCGAGGTGGTCTTCGATCTGCGAGGTCGAAGGGCGAGAGGGCGATATCGCTTCGAGCGACGCGAGGGCTTTCTCCAACCGGGCCTCTAGCGTGTCGACTTCGGGAGCGTTGCGTGACGGCTCGAGCGGAACCGCGGCGAGCGCCATGGGGTGCGAGTACAGCGATGACGAGCCGGACTGCTCGTTGTGCAGCCGCATACCGACTGTTGCATAGGCGACCGGGCCGGCGAGTCCTTGGCGCGTGAGCAGGAAGAGGGTTACCTCGCCGGGATCGGACGAGGGCTGGATGATGACGGCCGAAAGGTCGGAGAGTAGACGCACTGACTCTGGCAGCTCGCCGAGTGCCGTCTCCGCTTTTTCATAGCGCTGGTGAATGGCGGCAGCGGCCTCGAACTCAAGAGCTTCGGAGGCTGCGGCGCGTTCGCGCTCGAGCGATGACAGAAGGCTCTTTCCGTGCGTGCGAAGCGTCTCGAAGACAGCATTGGCCTCGCCACGGTGACGGTCCGGCGTGCAGCTTTGATTGCAGGGCGCCAGGCACTTCTTCATCTCGAAGTAGGGGCAGGCGGGATGCTCCGGATAAGGGTGCAGATCTTCGACGCAACGACGCAACTGGAATAGATCAAGCACCGCATCGCAGGCGCGCTCTGCCGCGGCGCGTGTGGGAAATGGGCCGAAGCTGCGATCGGCCGCGCTCCGCACATAGCGGTTGGTCGCGAAGAGGCGGGGAAAGTCGTTCTCCATTGCCATGCGCAGGTATGCGGGAGGCCGCAGTCGGAGGCGCTTGCGGATCTGGGTCGCATCTTTTGCCGCGAAGGCGCTAACGATCTCGCGATAGAGAAGCAGGGAGGCTTCAAATTCCGAACCATAGGGCGCCCATGCGATCTCGCGTACGAAAGGGAGCAACTGCAGCCGGCGCGAGAGGGCGCCATCAGGAGCGAGCATACGCTGCAGCCTGCGGCGCAGATTGGTAGTGCGTGCGATGTACGGTTCGCGGCGTTCGCCGAACCCGAGCGAAAAGACAGCGGGTGCTGCCGGCAGTTCCGCAAGCTGATTCGTCTCCGCCGAATCGCCTGCTTGGGCGAAGGATAGAGTATGCGCCAGCACACCCTAATTTTAGCGGCGCCCTGGGCGAACGCGCAGAGGAAGCGGAAGGCGCCGTCCCTTGGGATATGCTGGCTGCCTTTGGTACTGGAGATGATTATGCAGATGAACCGGCGGAGGTTTCTAAACGGCGCGGGCTTGTCACTGGCAGGGTTTGCGATGACGAAAGCGCGGGCTGCACAGCCACGGGTTGTGAATGTCACTGTTGATGCAGACAAAAAGCTGGCGACGATGCCGCGGGATTTCCTTGGGCTGAGTTACGAGTCTGCGCAACTAGCCGATCCTGCATTCTTTTCTGCGAGCAATGCGACGCTAGTCAGTGCTTTTCGCAAGCTCTGCCCGCATGGCGTCCTGCGGCTGGGCGGCAACTTGAGTGACGTGACGCGATGGGCCGGCAGCGCGGCGAACACCATCGCACCCGAGGAATCGGCGAAGATACAGAGCTTTCATGAATGGCGGCTTGTGGACGCAAAAGCTTCGAGCAAGCGACCCGCGACGATTGGTCCCGACGGCATCGCGGCTCTCGGAGGTTTCCTGCATGCAACAGACTGGAAGCTGCTGTACGGATTGAATCTGGGCACCGGAACACCGGAGCGGGCGGCCGAAGAAGCCGCCCTGGTGACGAAATATGCGGGAAATCACCTGCTGGCATTTCAGGTGGGGAATGAGGCAGACCTCTATGGCCCGGCCTTTCGCGAAGGTGCCTGGAACTTTGAGCGCTACTGGAACGAGTATCGAAATTCTTGAAGGCCGTGCGTGCCCGCGTACCCGGTGCGCCGTTTGCGGGTCCGGATGTCGCACCAAGGTCGACTGGGTAACGCAGTTTGCGGGCCGCGCGAAGGGCGATGCGGTTCTGATCTCGTCGCACTACTATGCGATGGGTCCCGCAGGCGCTCCGGGTATCGACGCACAGAAGCTCCTGAGCGATGATCCACGGCTCGCGCGGGAGATGCCGGTGCTGGTCTCCGCCGGCAAAACCGCGGGTGTCCCATATCGGATGACAGAAGGAAATAGTTGCTATCACGGTGGCCAGCCCGGGGTAAGCGATGCGTTCGCATCCGCACTGTGGGCTGCGGATTATCTACTGCGTGTGGCACAGGCTGGCTACGCGGGTGTGAACCTGCACGGTGGCGGTAGGGGTACTACGCGCCGATTACTGGTGACGCGAATGGTACGAAGCTGCGGCCGGAGTATTACGGCATGATGCTGGCCCAGCAGTTCGCAGGCGCGGCCTTCATCGGAGTTTCGCTCGATGCCGATGCGGACGATGTGACGGCCTACGCGGCACGTATAAAAGACGCACTGCTGGTGACCATCGTGAACAAGTCGAGCGGCCGCAGTGCAAATGAGGCTGCACGGAAGCATGACCAGAGCGATGGAGTGCTGGAAGCTGACCGGGCCGTCGCTCGATGCCAAAGACGGCGTCCAATTCGCGCGCGTAAACGGGGACGAGCGGTCCATATCGGGGTACTCGGCAGTGGTGTGGAAAATTCGTACTTAGAAGAGTTGCATTTATTTATCCGATACGCCTGATTCCGAGTAAAAATTGCCGACAGTATCGTATGGAATCGAGTGACGAAGTCCCGGAGGTGTGGACCGAGGTCGGCATTCGTCGCGAAAAAATGTCCATTCCGTGTTAATTTTTGTAGACACATCAAAATGACTCCCATATGATCCACGAAATCTCAGTGGATGAAGAATCACCAAATGACCCGGACCCACGTGAGCCCGGGCGCTAATTTTATTTCCCTTCCGAGAGGCCAAATCGTAGATGTTTGCACGCGGGTATACCGGTATCAAATTCCGGCTGGCTATTAGCTTGCTGGGCGTTCCCATGATGGCGTCGTTCGCACCGGCGCTCTATGCACAGGCAACAGCCAGCGGCGCAATTGCAGGTGCCATCACTGATTCCTCCGGTGCCGCAATCGTCGGTGCTACGGTGACGGCGACAAATCTGGAAACCAATGCACAGCGAGTCGCGAAGACCGGCGCGACCGGCGAGTATCGCTTCGATCTGTTGCCTGTTGGTCACTACAGCATTCACGTAGAAGCGCCGGGGTTTGCCGCGGGCCAGATCAAAGATATTGATCTGCTGGTGGGAACGACGGCTGCCGCGAGTGTGCCACTGAAGCCTGGCACCGCGGGCGAGACGGTGCAGGTGCAAGCCAATAATCAGCTCATCGATCAGGAGAAGAGCGATGTCTCAACTGCGGTGACGCCGCGGCAGATCACAGAGTTGCCGTTGAACGGACGCGATTTCGCCAACCTCGCGATCCTTGCACCGGGCGTGAAACAGGTAGACAGCTACGATCCGACAAAGAACCGCTATGCGGTTTATGCGGTGAATGGCTCGACGGGGCGCAATACGAATACGACCGTCAATGGCATCGACAACAAGGACAACACGGTGGGCGGTGCGGTCATGCAGTTGCCGCTCGAAGCCGTGCAGGAGTTCATCATCAGCCCCAACCGCTTCTCTGCAGCAAATGGTCGCAGCGAGGGGGCGGCGCTCAATGTGGTGACCAAATCGGGCACCAACCAGTTCCACGGCAGTGCGTATGGCTTCTTCCGCACTCAGGCCTTCCAGACAAATAACTACTTCGCAAAACAGGGAAACCAGCCGAAGCCGGATTACAGCCGCCAGCAGTATGGCGGTTCGATTGGCGGACCGATTCGCAAGGACAAGGATTTCGGCTTCTTTGCCTACGAGGGACTGCGCGAACGCTCCAGTATCTCCGTTAACCCGGACTCGTACAATGAACTAGCGCTTGTGGCGCAGGTGGCGAAGGAGCAACCCAATCTGTTCGCAGTGCCACCGCAGCCGTCGCATACCATTCCAACTCCGTTCGATGAGAAGCGCTATAACGGCCGTATCGATCACGTCTTCAACGAAAAGAATCGGGCATTCGTCAGCTACCTGGCGCAGGACAACAAGAGCAACAACGATCAGGCCAATGCGCGCGTCGATCTGACGCAGGGCAACTTCACCATCAACGACCTGATCCTGACTAACTTCACGCTCAGCTCGCTGCTGACACCGAATATGGTGAACAACTTCACGGCGGGCTTCCAATATTGGAACAACCTGATTGATTCGACACTGCGCGCCCCAACCATCACCTTTCCTGACACGACCCAGTTTGGAACAAACGTGAACGTGCCGCAGAAATCCAGCCAGCACAAGTTCCAGTTCCGCGATGACCTCTCCTACACGCATGGAAAGCATACCGTGCGTGGTGGCGTGGACTTTGTCTATGAACCGCAGGTGGGCGGTTATTTCGAGAACAACCCTACGCCGGAGTTTGATTTTGTAGATTCACCTCAAAATCTGCTGGATCCGACGAAATATGCGAATGGATTCTCGACGCCCGGCGCCGTTATCAGCATGACCGGAACCGCAGGCGATCCCAGCTTCAATCTGTCTCCCAAGATGATTGGGTTCTATGTGGAAGATGACTTCCGCATCACGCAACGGCTGCTCATCAATGCTGGCATCCGCTACGATCGCGACATTGACACGTATGGCGTCGACAAGCAAAAGAACAGCCGCACCCATCAGGAACTGGTTGCAGCGGCAGCCACCGGCGTTCCTACGGTGCCGACAACTGTGAATCCCACCACCTATGTCACCGGCTATACGCCGGACCTCTCGAATATTGGCGGAGTCTTCACCGGGCTGCCCAAGAATGACCCCCTGGACATCAGCCCCCGCATTGGCTTCACGTACGATCTTTCGGGCAATGGCCGCTTCCTCGTGCACGGCGGCTACGGCCTTTACTTCGGCCAGGCCTTCGAGAATATTCCGTTGTTCATGCTCCAGCAGGCGAACGACCAGGTGTTTGCAAACACCTTCAGCATTGCTTGCAGCGGACCGGGCGACACGTCATGCTCATCGGATAACGATGTGCCCGGCACCGGAATTTTGCTGAGCAATTACCGCTACGGCATCGATCCGGCGCCGGCGATTCCGCCGGCGGGCCATGATCTGGCTCCGGGATCTACAGGCCGCATCATGGACCCGAGCTATCGCAATCCCTACACCCAGCAGATCAACCTTGGATTCCAGTACGCGCCGAATAACTTCTCCGTCATCGAAGTGGATTATGTCCAGGCACGCGGCCTGCATGACAATAAGACTGTCAATATCAATCCAATCCAGTATTTCAGCGACAACACCCGGCCCTTCTCTGCAGCCTTCGCCGCCGCAGGCGTACCAAAGCTCGGCCGCATCGCGGATGAGCAGTCGATCGGCCGCTCGTACTACGACGGGCTGAACGTCGGCTACAGGCAGCAGATGTGGAGGCACTTCACGGGAACGGTGAACTATACCTATGCCAAGGCGCTGGGATTTGAAGGCGGAGCCGCCTCTTTCCGCAATACCGCGACCAATCCTTTCCTGGGTCAGCTCCGGCGGCAGGACTATGGTGCAACGCCGAGTGACGAACGCCACCACGTAACCGCGTCTGCTACGCTCAACTTGCCCTGGAAGGTCTCTGTTTCGCCCATCTTCCAGATCGGAACGGGCCGCCCGGTGGACATCCAGCAATCCAGCAGTGACCTCTGGGGCGTAGGCAGCGGCCGTTCCAATCCGCATGCCATCGTACCTACCGGCCAATCAATCGCGAATCGCGCAAACTACGTGGCGTTCGCCGGCATCAGTGGAGACGACTACAAGGCCTGCTTGACGGCTGGCACCTGCCAGGAGGTCTCGTACGCGAACTTCCGTGGCCCGGCGTTTGCCGAGCTTGATGCGCGCATCAGCAAGATGATTACGATTGGCGACCGGTACAACATCAACCTATTCTTCCAGGGATTCGATCTGACAAATCGCGCGAACTTTGGGAGCAACCTTGACAATATCGTGTCTGACTTTGATCCCGATCCCGGCGTCAGCACTTTCCTAAAGCCAATTGATTTCATCACACCGAACAGCACAGTACTTCCTAAGTCGTTCACTGGTGAGTTTGGAGCGCGCTTCAGCTTCTAAGCTGGGCAGTAAACCAGCAGAGGGCCGCCGTCATGGCGGCCCTCTTTTTCTGTCCGGACGCTCAGGCGCCAGCTATCGTCATTCCGTCAATGCGCAGTGTGGGCGACGCGATCGAGCTGCGGAAGACCATATCGTCCCCGGTGGCGCTGATGTGCTGAAACATCTCGCGCAGGTTGCCGGCGATGGTGATCTCCTCGACCGGATAGCGAGCTCGCCGTTCTCGATCCAGAGGCCGGAGGCGCCGCGCGAGTAGTCGCCGGTGACCATGTTGACGCCCTGGCCGATCAGCTCGGTGACGTAGAGGCCGCTTTTGACGCCGGCGAGAATGGCATGCGGAGGGCAGCGGCGATGACGATTCGAGGAAGAGATTGCCTGCGCCGATGCCGGGCGCGCCGGTGATGCCGCGCGATGCGTTGCCCGTGGACTGCATGTTGAGCTTGCGCGCCATGTAGGTGTTGAGCAGATAGCTCTTCAACACGCCGCGTTCAATGATGACGGTGCGGCGCGTGGGTAGGCCTTCGCCGTCGAATGGCGCGGTGCCGAAGCCGCCGATGAGTGTGCCGTCGTCGATGATCGTAAGCTCGGGGCTGGCGACCTGTTCGCCAAGCTTGCCGGCGAAAAAGGACGACTGGTGATAGATGAGCGAGCCGTTGGCCGCCTCGAAGATGTGGCCCACGATGGAGCGCGCGATTTCCGGCGAGAAAACGATCGGCGCCTGCTGTGTGGGCACGGAGCGAGCGCCGAGCCGCCGGAGGGTGCGGCGCGCGGCCTCCGCGCCGATCGATTCTGGTGATTCGAGTGCGGCGGCCGAGCGTGCGCTCGAGTACCAGTAGTCGCGCTGCATCTGGCCATCGGCAGACTGCGCGATTGGGCTGGCGGAAATCGAGCAGATGGAGCGGCGGTACTCGCCGAGGAAGCCCCGCGAGTTGGCGAGAATCTTGTGGCCTGCGCCGGAATCGAAGGAACCGCCGCGAGTATTGGTAATGCGCGGATCGGCCGCGAAGCATGCTGCGTCGGCGCGGCGAGCGAGTGCGATGCGCTCGGCAGCAGGCAAACCGGCGACATCATCGGAGCAGAGACGCAAATCATCTCTGAGCTGGCCGAAGCTGCTGGAATCAGGCAAGCCTGAGAACGGATCTTCCGAGGTGACGCGCGCAAGATCGATTGCGCCGTGGACAAGGCGTTCCAGACCGGCGGATGTCAGGTCGCTGGTCGAAGTAGAGGCAGCACGCGAGCCAAGGAAGACACGCAATCCTGCGGCGCGCGAGCCGGATTCCTTCAACCGTTCGACCTCGCCCTTACGAACGAGAGCTTCAAACTCATCGCCTTCGTAGAGGACGACTTCGGCATCGGTAGCTCCGGCTGCGAGCGCCCGGTCGATGAGTTCTGTGGCGAGAGCGGCGGTGAGGTCCTGATGTTGGTTGAGCGTCTCGATCATGAACGGCTGGTCCCGCCGACCGTCATGCGGTCGAGCTTGATGGTGGGCATGCCGACGCCGACGGGCACGCTCTGGCCGTCCTTGCCGCAGGTGCCGATGCCTTCGTCGAGCGTGAGATCGTTGCCGACCATGCGAGACGTACTTCAGCGCTTCCGGCCCGTTGCCGATCAGCGTCGCGTCCTTGCACGGGCGCCGTGACCTTGCCGTCTTCGATCAGGTAGGCTTCGCTGACGCGGAGAAGACGAATTTGCCGTTGGTGATGTCGACCTGGCCGCCGCCGAAGTTGACGGCGTAGAGGCCGCGCTTGACGGAGCGCGATGATGTCCTCGGGCGCGTCGTCGCCGGCGAGCATGTAGGTGTTGGTCATGCGCGGCATGGGGATGTGCGTGATAGCTTTCGCGGCGGCCGTTGCCGGTGTTCGGCGTGCCCATGAGGCGCGCGGAGAGCTTGTCGGTCAGGTAGCCCTTGAGGATGCCGTTCTCGATGAGGACGTTTCCTGCGTGGGCGATGCCTTCGTCGTCGACGTTGAGCGAGCCGCGGCGGTTGGGCATGCGTGCCGTTGTCGACGACGGTGCACCTTCGAGGCTGCGACCTGCTGGCCGATCAGTCCGGCGAAGGCCGAGGTCTTCTTGCGGTTGAAGTCGGCTTCGAGGCCGTGGCCGACGGCTTCGTGCAGCAGGACGCCGGGCCAGCCCGGGCCGAGGACGACTTCCATCTCGCCGGCCGGGGCCGGCGACGGCGCCGAGTTGCAGGATCGCCTGCGGGCAGCTTCGCGTGGCGAAGCTGCTCCGGAGCTTTTTCGGTCTGCGAAGTGGTCCAGCTCGCGACGCGGCCGCCGCCTCCCGCGGAGCCGCGCGCGAGTGTTGCGCGCCGTCCTTGGCGATGACGAAGACATTGAGGCGGGCGAGCGGCTGGGTGTCGCTGGCGAAGGTGCCGTCGGACCCGGCGACGAGGATGCGGCGCAGCTCGTCGGAGTAGCCGGCGCGAACCTGCACGATGCGCGGATCGGATGCGCGGGCCGCGCGATCAGCACCCAGCAACAAGTCAAGTTTGCCTGCGATGTTCGCGTCGCCCTCCGGGGAAAGCACAGGATAGAGGTCCTGCTGGGCACGCTCGCGAAATCCGGTGACCGGTTCCTTTGCCGGGCCGCTGGCAATGAGTGCCGCAGTGCGCGCGGCACGGAGGAGACGACCCGGATGCTGCCGTGCCGCCTCGCCACATCGTCAACGAGGTAAGCGAGAGGCTGGGGGACTCCGGTGGTGGAATGCCGCTCCAGCCACCGTCGTACGTCCGCTGCCGACCAGCCTTGGTTGAAGGCGCCTGTTCGTTGCCGTCGACGTCGACGGTGAACTTGCCTGCGGTGTCCGACGTGACCGAATGCTCGACCGAATCGTTGTTCTTGATCGCGATCTGGGCCCCGGGCGGCACCATGACGGGATCGCCGTAGTTCATGCTCGCGATCGTGATGGTGGCCGTGCTGGCGGACGCGAGCGCGCTTGTCGCCTCACTGCCGCTGGCCGAGGCGGTCGCGGTCGCCGTCCCCGTTGCCTGGGTGGAGTTGTTCGATCCGCCGCATGCCGTGGCCAACGCCGCGGCGAGACACATGGCGGCCCAGAACAAACCGAATCTCTTCATCGTGACCCCTCTCGATTGGACCCTCGGGAGAGACACGTTCAGCGGTACTAATTAGTTCAAAGTAGACCCAATTTACCGTCTTTGAGGCCTTGCGCGCGACCTCAGAAGTAGCCGTTGGCGGGAGGCCAGACGCCGTTGACCGCGTAGTTGCCTGCCGCATGGGCCTTGTAGGCCAACGGATTGTGGCTGGCCACGAGTGCGGGCGTTTCGCCAATGCCGGTCCAGATTCAGTTTGCGGGCCGTCGCCGACGCGCCCCCGGTGTCGAAGAATCGTTCTGCAGCCGCGAGCGTCAGGCGTTCCGCGACCAGCTGGGCCTTGGCGACGGTGATCGACAGCTCGGCAAGCGCATCTGGATCGGCCTGCCGCGCATCGTCGACCACGGCGTCGATCGCGTCGGCGGCGGTGAGCACCAGCGCTTCGGCCGCGGCGGCGTCGGCGGCGATATCGCCTACGGCCGCAAGGATGAACGGATCCTCCGACGCCGTGTCGGCCAGCGAATGCGAAGCCGGGCGCGCCTTCTCCCGCACGTACGACACCGCGTCGTCGTGCACGCCATATGCGATGCCTGCCGCCACCGCTGCGAGGTACAGCTGTAGGAATGCCGTGCGAGTGGCCGAGGTGCTTGCCGTCGGACACGGTGGTCACCTCGATCGGGGCCACCGCGACGTCGGTGAATCGGGTCCCGCCGCTGGCGGTGAGTCGCTGGCCGAAGCCGTCCCAGTCGTCGTAGAGTTCGACGCCGGCGCCGGTCGGCTGGAACGATCGCCTGCAGGTCCCTGCCGTCGGCGTCGACGGCGGAGACTGCGATGACGTCGGCGAACAGCGTGCCGGTGGAGTAGAACTTGTAGCCGTTGAGCCGCAGCACGCCCGTCGGCGTCGGCGAGCAGCGTGGTGTCAGAACTTGCCGGCGCCTTGCCCTTGGCGTCGGTGATGGCGTTGCCGAACACCAATCCGGAGATCGACGACTGGGAACCATTGCCGCGCGTTCGGCTTCGGTGGCGCGGTTGCTCAGCAGCCGTTCGGAGAACCCGAAGTGAGCGCGAAGGGCCTGCGCGACATTGGAACTGCCGCGCGCGATCTGGATGACCGCAGTAAGCACGTCGCGCGACACTGCCGCCGGGGCCGCCGTAGCGCTCCGGAACCCGCAGGCCGAGCAACCCGGTGCGGCGCAGCCGTTCGACGGCGCCGTACTGAAGCACCCGGTCGCGTTCGGCGGCGGCGTCGGCACAACGCAATTCGTCGACGATCGCGGGTAGCCGGGCCAGCCGGTCCGCGGTCGAGCCACCGAGTGGCTCTGCGGAGAACGGCGGTCGGCGAGCCCCGGCCACTTCAAGAGTCACTGCTGTCTCCTGGCACTCAGTCGGAATTGCGGAATGATCTTGTCCGCGAACCGGTCCAGCTCCGCACTCGAGCGGCTGGAACTGGAGCATGAACAGTTCGATCCCGGCGTCATGGAACGCCTCGATGCGGTCGACGACCTGCTCGTAGCTGCCGACCAGGCCGGCGAGCGTGCCGCCGTTGGAGCCGACGCGGCTGGTGCCCGGCGAGCACCTTGTACATCTGGGTCTTCGGGTCGGTGCCGCCGGAGATCTCGGGCCGTCGCTCGGCATCGACCAGCGCCTGCAGATGCTCCAGCTCGGCATCGCCTCGGCCTCGGTTTCGCGCGCGATCACGAACGCGGACAAGCCGAATCGCAACGGGTCGCGGTCGCGTGGGCGGGCGCGCAGGTCGTCGATGACGTCGACGTGTCGTCCAGCGGCCGTCCGTTGATGAAGAACACGTCGCCGTGCTCGTGCGGCCAACGCGCGGGCCGGCTCGGACTCGCCGCCGACGTAGACGCGGCGGCGACGTCGGCGCGGTACCGGCCGCACCAGCGCCGGTGGCCGCCGCTGTCGCCGATCGTCGACCTGCTTGCCTGCCCACAGCTCCGCACCGTCTCGAGCCATCCCGCGTGTAGGCGTAGCGGTCGTCGTGGTCGAGCGGCGTCGAGACCCAGCGCCTCCAGTTCGGGCAGGAACCAGCCGCTGACGACGTTGATCGCCAGCCGCCCGTCGGCGATCTCGGCGATGTTGGCGGCGAGCTTGGCGAACACCAACGGGTTGAACAGCAGCGGCTTGATCGCACCGATGAGCTCGATGCGGCTGGTGGCCTCGGCCAGCGCGGCCAGCGTCGACCACGTCTCCAGCACGTCGTCCTCGACATCGCTGGGATGGATGACGTGCTGTGCCAGCAGGGTGGAGTCGAACCCGGCCTGCTCGGCGCGCAGCAGCAGGTCGCGGGTGCGGCGGTAGCTGGCGTCCGGCGCGTCGTCCGGATGGTGGCGCGCGCCGTGGTTTCCGTACACCGGCGCCCACACCCCGAACCGCGGCGCGCTCACGAACGTGCCAGGTAGCGCCGGCGCTCCCAGTCGCTGACATGCGTTGGAGTACTCCGGCCACTCGCTGCGGGCGATGGCGGCGAAGTCGAGCACCGAATCGGCGCCGAGGATCTCGAGGATGGTGTCGTCCGCGTGGCCAGCGCGACGGCCACGCCGAGCGACTCGGGCAGCGGCGTGCCCGTCGCCGTAGAGGTTGCCGCCCTCGGCGGGCGGCGGCTTGCGTCCGGCCTCCAGCCCGGCGACCACCGCGGCCAGCGCCGAGGCGATCAACCAGTACGGATTGGCATCGGAGGCGCCGGTGCGCAGCTCGATGCGGGTGGCGGCACGGGTCGGGCTCGATCAGCGAACGCACCGCGGCGCTGCGGTTGTCGCGGCTCCAGGTGACGGTCGCAGGCGCGAACGAGTCGGGCGCGAACCGGCGGTAGGCGTTGACCGAGTGCGCGCCGAACAGCGTGATCGACGGCAGGTGTTCGAGCAGACCGGCGATCGCGTGCAGCGCCAGCTCGTTCTCGGCGCCGTCGACGGCCGCGAACGCGGGCTCGCCGTCGCGCCACAGCGAGATGTGCAGGTGCGCGGAGCTTCCCGAGTGCTCGGAGAACGGCTTGGCCATGAAGCTGGCGAGCTTGCCGTGCCTGCGGGCCACCTCCTTGGCGGCGTACTTGAGCCGGGCGCTGTCGTCGGCGGCCTCCAGCGCGTCGGTGTAGACCAGGTTGGTCTCCACCTGGCCGGGCCCGTACTCGGTCTGGATGCCCTCCAAGCGGGTGAACGCGCCCAGTGTTTCGTACAGATCGGTGAGCAGCGGATCGAGCGCGTTGGCGTTCTCCAGCGAGTAGGCGTGGATGTCGTCCTGGAACGGCGAGCCGTCCGGGTTGAGCAGATAGAACTCGAGCTCCACGCCGACCTTGGCGGTGTAGCCCAGCCCGGCCAGCCGAGCCAGCACCCGCTTGAGCACGGCGCGCGGGATCCAGCAGCGACGGGCTGCGGTCGTGCGCAACGATGTCGGAGATGACGTGGCCGACACCGCGGCCGCCAGGGCAGCGGCCGGAAGGTGGCGAAGTCCGGCACCGCGAACACGTCCGGATAGCCGCCGTCCCAGTTGGTCAGCCGCAGCGAGTCGATGACGGTGCCGTCGGTGTTCCAGCCCAGCGAGGCTTCGCAGAAGGCGAATCCGGTGCCGCGGGCCCGGTCGAGGAACTGCGCGGCCGGGATCCGCTTGCCCTGGGCGTGTCCGAACGGATCGCTCCAGGCCACCTCGATCTCGGTCGAGCGAGCCGTCGTCGAGGCCGTCGCGCAGCTCCCGCTCGGCAGCCGACTGCACGCTCGGCTGCGTCGACGTCGAATCGACGGTCTGCGTCATGATGCCGCCGACCGTGTTGTCGCCGACCCGGGTGCCGACGACGACACCGAGCGACGAACGCGACCACCAGCAGGCCGACGATCACCCAGCCCGAGCATGCTCGAGCCGCCGACCAGATCCTTCAGGTTGGCCAGGATCAGCACCAGCGCGACCGGCCAGCCCGACCAGCCCGAGGGCGGGCGCGATGCGCACCCGCCACTGCGAGTGGCCGCGACGGTCGCGGGCGAAGAACACCAGCACCGCCACGCGATGTGGCGATCAGCAGCACCACGAAGCCGACCGTGGTGGCGCCGGCGAACCAGGTGTAGAACTGCGCGGCCGGATCGAGCTTGAACACCACGGCCAGCGACGATGCTGACCGCGACGACGCCCGAGATCCACAGCGACGCCTGATGCGGCGAGCCGTGCTCGGTCGTGCGGGCGGCTCAGCGACTCGGGCAGCACGTCGCGCTGTGACAGCGCGAACACGTAGCGCGACGCCACGTTGTGGAACGACAGGATGCAGGCGAACAGGCTGGTGAAGTACAGCACCGTGATGATGTCGGTGCCGACGACGCCGATGTAGCGCTGCGCGGTGTCGGACAGGAAGGTGCCGCCGGAATCGGTGGCTCGGCTGACCGCTTCCTCGTCGCCCCAGCCGGAGATCAGCGCCCAACTGGTCACCGCGTAGAACACGCCGATCAGGATGAGCGCGGCGTAGGTGGCGCGCGGGATGGTGCGTTCAGGGGTGCGGGCCTCATCGCGGAAGATCGCGGTGGCCTCGAAGCCGACGTAGCTGATCAGCGCGAACAGCAGCCCGATGCCCAGCGAGCCGGAGAAGATCGCGCTGGGGTTGACGATGCCGTTCGACAGCCCGTGGTCGCCGCCCTGCGACGACGATGACGGCGTCGAGCACCAACACGATGGCGATCTCGGCGGTCAGCAGCACGGCCAGCACTCGGCTGGACAGCTCGATGTTGCGGTAGCCCAGGAACGTGGTGACCGCGAATGCCACCGCCGCGAACACCCACCACGGCAGTGCCGGGCCGCCGAACAGCTCGACGACGGCGCCGCCTGCCGGGCCGAGCAGGCCGTAGACCCCCGCCTCGATCGCCACATAGCTGACCAGCGCGACGAACGCGATGCCGATGCCGGCGGGGAAGCCCAGGGACTGTACGGACATAGGAGAAGAACGCCCCCGCCTCCTCGACATACGGCGTCAGCGCGGTGAATCCGACCGCGAAGAACAGCAGGATGACCGTCGAGACGATGAATGTCGCCGGGAAGCCGGCGCCGTTGCCCGAGGCGATGACCGAGCGGCACGACGCCGCCGATCACGCCGAGTGGCGCCGCCGCGGCGACGACCATGAACACGATCGACGGCCACGCCGAGGTTGCCCTGCAGCTGACGTACCGGCGCCTGTGGCTGCTTTCCCAAAGCCTCTGGGGTGGCGGTGGTTTCGGACATGGGTAACCGTCCTGTCGGTGGTAGTTAGCGGGACGATAGGAGGAACACCATGGGCGGCACCACATCTGGAGTCACCGTGAGTCATATGTTGTAACAATTGGACACATTCGCCGATCCGCCCGGGCTTGCGGCATCGCCGGGCGTCGGTAGTCTTCGGGCGGTGAGCAGCTCGGTGCGTGCCGTCGGCGCCAAGGGCAAGCGGCCGTTGCGCGTTGGAGCCACCCCGGTGCCTCACGCCGAGATTCTCGATTTCGTGCGGGAGCCGCTGGCCGCCCGCGACATCGACCTGCAGATCGAGATCTTCGAGAGTTTCGAAGAGCCGAACGACCTGCTGGTCGCAGGGCGGTTGCATGCGAACTTCTTCCAGTACCTGCCGTTCCTAGACGATTTCAACCGTCGCACCGGCAACCGGTTGGTGCCGGTCGTGCCCGTCCACATCGAGCCGTTCGGGCTGTACTCGTCGTCGATACCCGACCTCGGCGCGATCCCCGACTACGCCGAGGTTGCGCTGCCGTCGGATCCGGTGAACGTGGACCGGTCCTTGATGATGCTCGACCGGCTTGGATTGATCGAATGCGCGCCCGCGCGCCGGTCCCTGGCCACCGTCGGCGATGTACGGGCCAATCCGCGGCGCCTGGTGTTCAAGGAGCTGACCAGCTGGCTGCTGGGCGGCGTGCGCGAGGACTTTGACGTGGTGTTCCTGTTCGGCAACCAGGCGATGGAGTGGGGCGTCGACACCGGCAGCTCGCTGTACTGCGATCGCGGCAACCCCGCCTACGCGGAATACCTGGTGGCGCGGGCAGACAACCGCGAGAGCTTCGACGTCCGCGTGCTGGCAGAGGTGTTGAACGCCGAGGCCACCCGCGAGTTCATTACGAACACCTATGCCGGGCAGGTGCTGGCGGCGTTCTGAGTTGCGCTCAGGGCGACGTAAACCCTGTCCCGATCATCGCCCTGCCGCGACAGTAAACGGGTGTACCAAGCGGCGCCGCGGCCGGCGAGGCCACCCGCCGACACCGTCCGGGTGGTGCTCGTGCTCGACGTTCCGGCGGGCTCGGCGGAATTAGCAAGTCGCACGACGCAATTGGCCGACGAGTTCGGTCGGCTGATCGCACACTCGGTGCCGGGGGTGCGTGCGCGCAAGGCGGTTGTGTCCGCCACACCGTCGAGGATGGCCACCGCGGTCCGATCGGCCGGTTTGACGATCGACCGTTTCAACCGCGAGGTGCGCATCAACGGCGAGCGGGTGCGGTTCACGTACCGCGAATTCGAGCTGCTGTGCTACCTCGCGGCGCTGCCGGGGCGGCCCGTGTCACGCGCCGAGCTCATGCGCGAGGTGTGGCACGACCGGGCGCCGGGCGGCGAGGTGTCGCTTCGGACCGTCGATACGCATGTGCGGCGGCTGCGCGCCAAACTCGGGCCGCACGCGAGAGTGCTGACGACGATCCGCGGGCGGGGCTACCGCTTCGATCCCGGCGCCGACGTCCAGTATCTGGCCGCAGGCGTCGGCGCCCGCCGCGCCTGAGCTCTACAGGGTCGCGGTGAGCGGGCCCATCGGCACGCAGACGCCTTGCGGTGGATTGCCGGTGTTGGCGCACCCCCTGCCCGTCGAAACGTACGTCCCACCCGGACGGTACGGCTGGTAGAACACCTGCGCGGTCAGGATCCCGTTCTGCTGCGCGCACTGGCCGGGTCCGTCACTGCCCTGCAACTGCACGCAGGCCACGGTCAGGTACGCGGTGGATTGGTTACACGCTGCCGGCGACAGCGTCGCCGTAACCACATTGGTACCGGAGAGCTGCACGACCTGTGGCGGCGACAGCCGGTATGAGCACGGCGGAGCGCTTGGCTCGGCGTTTGCCACGGCCGCAGTCCCGCTCAGAGTCAACACCACTGCGGCGGTGAGAGCGATCGGCGACCGGCTCATGCCTGGATGGTAATTCAACTCATGTACCTCTCATCGATGATGAACAGGCAAAGCGTGACCGCGAGGAAACCGGCGGGCAGCCAGATCGCGTGCACTCCGAACGCCCGGCTGGCGAATGCGCCGATCAACGCGCCGGCGGCGAACGCGAGGATCAGTGCGCCGTAGACCCCGAACGCGCGGAGTGACTCCGCCCGCTTCTCGACCAACCCGTCGTATCCCGCCTCGACGAACCGCATCAGGTTGCCGGTGGTGGCGACCGGAAGGTAGACGAGTTCGCCGATGTTGCGGAACAAGCCGATCTGCACGGCTGCCAGAAAGGAGATCGGCACGGTGACGTAGCTGTGTGGCACCGACGCCGGGACGAAGCCGATGACCGCGAGCACGACGGCCTGGATGGCCATCGTCCAGACCAGCGGCCGGGGCACGACGCGTTCTGCCCGGCCGGACTTGATGTGCGACGCCAGCGCCACGCCTGCGATGAAAGCGAGCAGCGGCCAGACGTGTGCCAGCGCCAACGCCCACTCCCGCTTCGAGGTGTCGATGGCGCCGAAGATCACGTTGGCGGTCTGCACGTTGGCGAACACCCCGCCGCGAGCGATGTACGTGTGGGCGTCGAGAAAGCCGTTGGCCAGGGTGAGCAGCAGCGCGAACCACAAACTTCTCGCGCGTTCGGTGTCCTTGGGTCCGGTGTCGGGGCCGCTCACCCGGACAACGTAGCCGCAGTCCCGCGGTGCGCCTAGCTTGCGCCCAGCGCGTTGAGCATGCCCGCGGCCGACCTGGGCCAGGTGAACTGTTCGGCGCGCCTGCGCGCGCTGTTGCGGCGCAGCCCTTCCGGCCTGCTGATGATCGACGTCACCGCACGGGCGATGGCGTCCGGGTCGTTGTCAGCGGTGGCGCCGCTTTCGGTGGTCAGGATCTCGGCGAGCGCCGACGTCCGGGACACCACCGCGGGCGTTCCGGACGCCAGCGCCTCGAGGGCCGCCAGTCCGAACGTCTCGTGCGGCCCGGGCGCGAGCGCGACGTCGGCCGTGGCGAGGATGGTCGCGACGGTGTCGCGGCAGCCGATGAAGCCGGTGAAGTCGACGGGCAGCCGGGCTGCTTGGCGCTCCAGTCGCGAGCGCATCGGGCCCTCCCCGACCACCACCAGCCGGGCGTCGACTCCCGAATTGCGCAGCGCGGCAATGGCATCGATGCTGCGATGCGCGTGCTTCTCGACCGAGAGGCGCCCGCAGTGCACCAGAAGGGTCTGCTCGGGGCGGGCCCAGCGCTGCCGCACCGTCGCCGAGTGCCTACGCGGATGGAACTGGTCGAGATCCACACCGAGTGGCACGGTGACGACGTTCGGCACGTGGATGCGGTCGAACTCTTCGCGGGCGAACGCCGTCGTGCAGACCACGGCGTCGTAGGTGGCGGCGGTCCTGCGGTTGGCCACGTTGGCGAACGAGCGCGCCATGCGTGGGGGAAGTATCTGTCCGAGAAGGCGATCCAGTCGTTCGTGGGAGATCATGACGGTGGCCACGTCGTGTCGTCGGCCCCAGCTGCCCAGCGATCGCAGGGTCAGCCGGTCCGATACCTCCAGTGCGTCAGGCGAGAGCCGGCCGAGCAGTGAGGTGACCGGGCCCGGCAGCACCGCGCGATAGCCGCCGGTGAACGGGATCAGCCTGGCGGGTAAGGAAATACGAACGACGCCCGAGGGCAGCTCGTGCCATTCGGAGCATCGGCCCGGCACCACCAGGAACACCTCGTGACCTGCGGCGCAGTATTCCGCGCCGAGGCGATCCACCGCCGTCCGAAGGCCCCCCGAACGCGGGCCGTAGAAGTTCGCAACCTGTACAACCCGCATGCGCTGATCAGAACCGGCACGCGTGTGCGGTCAACAAAGCGACATCAACCTGTAGGAAAACAGGTCGTGAATTACCGCGAGCAGTGCTAGCCCACGTGTTGGGTCATCCAGTCCTGCACCCGCTGCCAGGCGTCGTCGGCCGCGGTCGCGTTGTAGCGGTCGCCGGTGTCGTTGAAGAACGCGTGGTTGGCATTGGGTTCGGTGACGAGCTCGTGAACCATCCCGGCTTGTTCCAGCGCCGCCTTTACGGTGGGTTCGGTGGCGTTGACGCGCTGGTCCTGCTGGCCGTAGAACGCAAGCACGGCAACATCTTTCGAACCGCGGAAGTCGGGATTGTCCGGGGCAGGCCCGTAGAAGGGGAACGCGGCGGCGAGTCGCGGCTCGCCGGCGGCGAGAAGCTGCCACGTCAGCCCGCCGCCCATGCAGAACCCCACGACGGCGAGCTTCTTGCCCGGAACGCGCCGCGCCAGCTCGTCGACGCCGGACTTGAGGTTGGCGACGAACTCTTGGGGCGGAATCTGACCCAGCGCCGCGGTGGCCTGCGCCGGGTCGGTGAATTTCGCCGTGCCGCCCTGTCCGGACAGCAGATCGATCGCCAGGGCCGAGTAGCCGATGCCTGCAAACCGGCCCGCCACCGACCGGACCCAGTCGTTGAGGCCCTTGTTCTCATGGATGACCAGGATGCCGCCGCGTGCATTCGGCGCCTCTGCCCACGCTGCCTGCAGTTCCCCCTGAGGTCCCGCCCACGTGATCGGCGTGGTGGGCAGCGCCTTGGCCGATCCCGGCGGCGACGCACTGGACGTCGCAGCTCCGCTGGACGTCACCGGGGCGTTGGAGGTGGTCGTTTTGTTCTCGCCGCAAGCGGCGATCAGTGCGGTGGCCGCCGCGGCGGTCATCCCCAGCAGTGCCAGCCGGCGTAGGGCTTCGCGCCTGGACAACAAACCGTCGACATGATCAGTGGCAATTTCTTCGGCGATATAGCGCTGTAAGGGTGTCACGTTCGCGAGTATGCCCCTATGAACTGGACGCCGGATGCAGATGCGCTGCGCGGCCGCATCGCGCTCGTCGCGGGCGCCACCCGCGGCGCGGGGCGCGGTATCGCGGCGGCGCTCGGCGAGGCAGGCGCGACGGTGATCTGTACCGGGCGCAGCAGCGTGTCGGGCAATGCGCTGTCCGACTACGACCGTCCGGAAACCATCGAAGAGACAGCGCAACTGGTCACGTCACTCGGTGGCGTCGGTATTCCCATCCAGGTCGACCACCTCGAGGCGGCGCAGGTGCAGGCGCTCGCCGATCGCATCCGGAACGACTACGGCGCTATCGACCTCCTGGTCAACGACATCTGGGGTGCCGAGGTGCTCAAGGGTCACCCGCCGACGTGGAACCGGCCGATCTGGGAACACGACCTCGACGACGGCCTGCGAATACTGCGGCTGGGCATCGACACTCACCTCATCACCGCGCACTGCCTGTTTCCGCTACTCGTCACGCGGCCCGGCGGCTTACACATCGAAGTGACCGACGGGACAAAGGAATACAACGATCACGTCTACCGGATCTCGGTGTTCTACGACCTGTCGAAGGTCGCGGTGAACCGGCTTGGCTACAGCCTCGGTCACGACCTCCAGCGCTTCGGCGCCACCGCCGTCGCCGTCACGCCGGGCTGGCTGCGCTCGGAGATGATGCTCGACAACTGGCGCGTCACGGAGGAGAACTGGCACATCGCGCTGAACCCGGCCCGGTCCGACGGCCCCACAGCTCCCCCGGGATTCGCCGTATCGGAGTCGCCGCGGTACGTCGGACGCGGCATCGCCGCGATGGCCGCCGACGAGAACCGCTCGCGCTGGAACCAGCGCTCGGTCACCTCCGCCGAGCTGGCCCGCGAGTACGGCTTCACCGACATCGACGGCCACCAGCCGGACGGCTGGGCGGAGGTATAAGCCCAGGTCAGCATCCAAAGTAGACATTTTTCCGAATCTGTTCACGGATTTCGTTGACACCCGCCAGCACGCGCTGTTCTATGACCTGGTGACCTACGACACGATCATCCGCAACGGGCGCTGGTTCGACGGCACCGGCGCGCCGTCCGCGGTGCGCAACATCGGCATCCGCGATGGCCACGTCGTCGCGATCTCGCCCGATGCCCTCGACGACAAGGACTGCCCGCAGATCATCGATGCGACCGGCAAGTGGGTGCTGCCCGGCATGCTCGACATCCACACCCACTACGACGTCGAGGTGCTGGTCGGCCCGTCGCTGTCGGAGTCGCTTCGCCACGGGGTGACCACCGTGATGCTCGGGTCGTGTTCACTGTCCACCGTCCACGTCGGAGGTGTGGACGCAGGCGACATCTTCGGGCGCGTCGAGGCCATCCCCCGCGAATGCGTGATCGGCGCCGTCGACGAGCACAAGACCTGGACGAATGCAGAGGAGTACATCCAGGCGCTCGAGGCGCGACCGTTGGGCCCCAACCTGGCGGCGTTCATCGGACACTCCGACATGCGTGCCGCGACCATGGGCCTGGATCGCGCCACGCAGAAGAAGCAACGACCGACCAGGAGCGAACAGGCCCAGATGGAGCGCATGCTCGCCGAGGCGCTGCGGGCAGGCTTCGTCGGAATGTCCTCGCAGCAACTGCTTTTCGACAAGCTCGACGGCGACGTCTGCCGGTCACGAACTCTGCCCTCGACGTATGCCAAGCCGCGCGAACTGCGGCGGCTGAAGTCTCTGCTGCGCCGTGCAGGCCGAATCCTGCAGTCCGGGCCCGACATTCAGAACCCGTTCAACCTCGGCTCGCAGCTGGCCCAGTCGCTCGGTGTCTTCCGCAACCCGCTCAAGACCAGCCTGCTGTCGGCCGCCGACGTCAAGGCCAACCCATACGCGGTCTGGGCCATGGGACCCGCCGCCCGGCTGATCAACCGTCTCGGCGGCAACTTCCGCTGGCAGCATCTGCCTGTGCCGTTCGAGGTCTACGCCGACGGCATCGACCTCGTGGTCTTCGAGGAGTTCGGAGCCGGCGCGGCGGCGCTGCACCTGCGTGACGAGGTGGAGCGCAACGAGCTGTTGCGCGACGAGTCGTATCGCCGCGAGTTCCGCAAGCAGTACGAGAGCAAGTTCGGCGTGCGGGTGTGGCACCGCGACTTCTTCGACGCCAAGATCGTCGAGTGCCCTGACGCTTCGGTGATCGGCAAGTCGTTCGGCGAGGTCGGCCAGGTCCGCGGCGGGCTGCACCCCGTCGACGCGTTCTTGGACATGGTGCTCGAGCACGGCACGGCGTTGCGTTGGCGCACCACGATTTCCAACCACCGCCCCGAGGTGCTGAAGAAACTCGCACGCGAGCCCGGCATCCAGATGGGCTTCTCGGACGCGGGAGCCCATCTTCGCAACATGGCGTTCTACAACATGGGCCTGCGGCTGCTGCGGCATGTCCGCGACGCGCAGATGGCAGGCAAGCCGTTCATGACCGTCGAGCAGGCCGTGCACCGGTTGACCGGCGAACTGGCCGACTGGTATCGCCTCGACGCAGGCCATCTGCGCATCGGCGACCGCGCCGACGTCGTGGTCATCGACCCCGAACGCCTCGACGCGACGCTGGATGGCTACGCCGAGGACCGGGTCGAGCAGTACGGCGGGCTGCCCCGCATGGTCAACCGCAACGACGGCACAGTCACCGCCGTGTTCGTCGGCGGCCGTGCGGTCTTCCTCGGCGGCAAGCCGACCGAAATCGTCGGCAAGCAGCGCACGGGGCGCTTCCTCCGTGCCGCGCACCAGGCCCCGGCCATCGCCGCCCAACAGATGGAGTTCGCAAGTGTCAGTTGAGGATACTGTTCGCGGGATGTGGAAGGCGCTGTCGACGCGGGACTGGGAATCGCTGAAGGCGTTTCTGTCCGACGATTGCATCTACCTCGACATGCCTGTGGGCCCGACAGCGGCGGCACGCGGACCTGAAGACATCGTCAAACGACTCAAGATCGGTATCGAACCGCTGATCTCCTATGAGAACTTCGACGGCCTGATGCTCGACAACGGCACAGACGTCATGTACGAGCACAGCGAGGAATGGCACTGGCCCACAGGGGAATCGGCTGTCATGAAGTTCGTCACGGTGCATCAGGTACGTGACGGCAAGATCACGCTGTGGAAGGACTACTGGGACATGGGGGCGCTGACCAACTTCGCGCCGCCGTCCTGGATGGAGGATTTCGCCAACGCCGACATGTCGTGGGTGTTCGACGCGACCGGCCTGGTCTGAGGAGGAGCGATGTTCGATCTGAAGATCACCGGCGGAACCGTCGTCGACGGAACCGGCGCCGACCGGTTCCGCGCCGACATCGGTGTCAAGGACGGCCGGATCGTCGAAGTGCGGCGGCGAAACGGCGACGATCCGGGTCTCGACGGTGACGCTGCGGAGACGCTCGACGCGACCGGTCGCATCGTGGCACCGGGGTTCGTCGACATCCACACCCACTACGACGGACAGGTGAGCTGGGATCCGCTCTTGGAGCCGTCGAGCCTGCACGGCGTCACCACCGTGGTCGGCGGCAACTGTGGCGTCGGGTTCGCACCGGTCACCCCCGGCCGCGAACAGTGGCTCATCGAGCTGATGGAAGGAGTCGAGGACATTCCCGGCTCAGCGTTGGCCGAGGGCATCACCTGGCAGTGGGAGAGCTTCCCCGAATACCTCGACGCCGTCGAGAAGCGGCCGCTCGCCGTCGATTACGGCACGCAGATCGCGCATGGCGCGGTGCGCGGCTACGCGATGGGCGACCGTGGCGCCCGCAACGAGGAAGCCACTGACGAGGACATCGCCGCGATGGCCCGAATCGTCCAGGAGGCCATCGAGGCTGGGGCGCTTGGTTTCTCCACGTCCCGCACCGAGGGACACCGTGCCATCGACGGCGAGGCGGTACCGGGTACCTACGCCGCAGAACAGGAACTGTTCGGCCTTGGCCGGGCGATGGCCGCAGGCGGCCGTGCGGTCTTCGAGGTGGCACCGCAGGGTGTGGCCGGTGAGAGTCCCGCCGAGGCATCGATCCGCGAACTCGAGTGGATGACCAAGCTGGCGGCCGAAATCGAACGGCCGGTGTCGTTCGCGATGATCCAGACGCCGGGCGCCCCGGACCTGTGGCGGGAGATGCTCGATCGCGCAGGAAAGGCGCTCGAGAACGGGATCGAGGTGTACGCGCAGATCGCGGCGCGGCCGTTCGGGATGTTGTTCGGCTTCCCCGGATACCATGCGTTCACGCACCGGCCCACGTACCGCAAGCTGAAGGCGGAACTGGATCGGGAGGAGTTGGCTCGACGGTTGGCCGACCCGGCGGTGCGAGCGGCGATCCTGTCCGACAGTGACCTTCCCCCGCAACCGCTTCCGTTGTTCGACGGCATGTACGGATTGATCCAGCACAGCGCCGACCGCATATATGCGCTCGGCGACCCGCCGGATTACGAACCCACGCCGGAGCGGACTGTCGCCGCGATCGCCGAGCGCCGCGGCGAGGACCCGCTGGCGGCCATGTACGATCTGATGCTCGAGTCCGACGCCTCGGCGCTGTTGATGCTGCCGTTCTACAACTACGCCGCGGGCAATCACGATGCGATCTATGACATGTTGACGCATCCGGCCGCCGTGTCGGGGCTCTCCGACGGCGGTGCCCATTGCGGACTGATCTGCGATGCGTCGTATCCGACCTTCCTGCTCACCCACTGGGCACGCGACCGCCACCGCGGCCCGAAGCTGTCGCTCGAATACGTGGTGCGCAAGCAGACTCTCGACACCGCAACGCTTTTCGGTCTCTCCGACCGCGGGGTCATCGACGTCGGCAAGAAAGCCGACATCAATGTCATCGACATGGGTGCCCTCACCCTCGAATTGCCGAAGATGGTTTACGACCTGCCCGCCGGCGGCCGTAGGCTGATCCAGGGCGCAAAGGGCTACGACGCCACCGTGGTCAGCGGGGCGGTCACCCGGCGCCACGGCGTCGACACCGGTGCCAGGCCGGGCGGGTTGATTCGGGGCGTGCGGTAGTCAACCCAGCCGGTAAACGCGACGCGCATTGCCCTGTGCGATCAGGTCGGCCACGCGGACGGCGTCGCGTTCGCTCCACTCGTCGGCGTCTACGAATTCCTGGAGCACGGCCTGTATTCCGTTGCGCCACAGCCGCGCCCCGAGACAGTGCAGTTCGGCCGGGCCGAAACCGTCCGACGAGTACAGGATCTTGCGGAACGGCGCCATCTCGAGCAGTCGGCCGATGAACGCCGCAGAGCGAGCACCGAGGTAGTTGATCGACAGCCCGCCGTCGAGGTACACGTTGTTGAAGGCCTGCGCCAGATAGCCTGCCTCGCGTTCGTAGGGATAGCAGTGCAACAGCATGATCGGGGTGTCGCCGCTGTTGCGCAGAAAGTCCAGCAGATGTAGCGGATTCGTTCTGTGCAGGTCGCAATCGCGGTCGCCGAAGCCGACGTGAAACTGCAACGGCTTACCCAGACGGAGCGCCCGATACAGTCCGAACCGCAGCAGCACCCGGTCGGTGATCCGGGGCTCTCCGCTGTCCCGCCACCTGCTCGCCGCCTCAGCCACCTCCGCGGGCGCCGGCTCGGACAGATCGCCGTCGAAGCCACCGCGGTAGGCCAGTATCGACTTGGTCCCCACAGCGGTCATCGCCCGCTCGTGCAGGAGGCGGGTAAACGCCGTCGCGTAGTCGTCGGCCGTCTGGATGGCCTCTTCTGCGACCGACTCCAGCCGGACGATCTCGTGGACGTCTCCGACAGAGAGCCCACGCAGCGCATCGAGATCAGCTACCCCACGGGCGAATCCGGAGTCCACCAACCAATCCGACACCTTGGCATCGGAGAGAAACATCTGGGCGAGGTCGGACTCGGTGTGCTGACTGCGCCGGTCGAAGTACGCATCAGCCGCGGCGTGCCGCGGTAATCCGAGCAGTGGTGCGCAATGGGCCCTGACCGCGAACCCGAGCTGGGTGTCGAACGCCGAATCGAAATCCGCAAGCGGCGCCACGTTGGCCTCGTTGAGCCCGTTCTCGAACTTGGCGCGGTCAGGGGCAGTCAGCCAGCAGCCGTGCACGTGATGGTCGACCAGCGGCATGTTCTCGATGTGCTCGGCCAGCTGTGACGCCGATGTGCTCCTCACGTCCGCGACAATCCTCATACACTCCAGGCCAGCCGGAACTTCTCGGTGAGCTCGTCCGGGCTCAGGTCGCCGAAGTTCTGCTGCTCGTAGCGTCGCACCGCGACCACGGCATCGACAGGTGCATCGCCGAGAATGCCGCGCACCAGCGCGGATTGGTCGAGTGCATCGAGGGCGTCGCCCTGGCTCGAAGCCAGCAGCTTGATGCCTGCCTGCTCGCGCTGGGCGTCGGTGAGGGTGGCGGGGTCGACGGTCGTCTCCGGCGGCGGCGGGAGTTTGCGCTCGATGCCGTCGAGTGCCAGGCCGAGTATCGTCGCGGTCGCGAGATACGGATTGGCGGACGGGTCGATGACCTTGACTTCGACGTTCGCGCCTTGTGGATTGCTCGGCCCGCCGATCAGGTATCGCACCGCGGCTTCCCGGTTTTCGGTCCCCCAGCACACATATGCTCCCGACCAATGACCGGGCTGCATCCGGATACCCGACACGATCGAACCGCACAGGACACCCTGCGCTTCTCGCAGTCCCGCCAGCAGGCCCGCGATCGCCGATTCACCTTCGGGCGTCATGCCGGCGGCGCCCGCTCCGCCCGAGAACAGCGGCGTTTCGTCGCGCTTCATCGAAAAGTGCTGGTGTGAACCCGATCCGACGCTGCCCGCGAAAGGCACTGGCGACAGGCTGACGCGCAACCCGTACTGCCGGGCCACTCGCCCGATGATGATCCGCATCAGCACCAGTTGGTCGGCGGCCGCAACGGGTGGCTGTGGCGACAGCGAGATCTCGAACTGGTTGACTCCGTACTCGGGGTGGAACTGTTCGATGGTGATGCCGGAACCGGTCGCCGCATTCATGACGTCGCGAACGAAGCCTTCGAATTCCAACACTCCGGCCAGGCCGTATTGCGCCCACAGGTGTGACGGCTGCCGACTGCCGTCCGGCCCGACGAGCAGAAACTCCATCTCGTGGCCGACCACCGTGGTGATGCCGGCGTCGGTGAGCCTGTCCTCCACCCGCTGCAGCACACCCCTGCTGCAATACTGGTCGGGCGAACCGTCCTGATTGAAGAAAGCGCCAGGGGCCCAAGCCAATCCGTCGCCCAGTATCCGTAGCGCGCTCAGGTCGATACGGATCCGCTGGTCCCCTACCACGCCGGTGTTGTCGCCGAACACGATGCCCGCCTGGTCGATGGCGAAGACGTGCCACACCGGGCTGGCACCGAGTCCTGGATCGGCGAACGCGCCCATCCGGCGCAGCGGAACCGTCTTGGCAAGGGTGAGCCCGGCCGGGTTGACGACGGTCCCGATCAGCGTGGCGACCCCGTCGGCCTCGAGTTGGGCGATGGCCGCTGCGGCGAGGGGTTTGGCTGCCATTAGTGAAGCTTAAGATCTGAGAGTTGAGTACACATGCGTTCCAGCGACCGCTTGCGGACGTTCGGCTATTGAACGTTGTAGAACGATTTGACGTTCTCATGCAGCTTTTTGTATAGCGGTGGCGCCTCGTAGGCATCGGTGACGACTTCGATGTAGGCAGCGCCATCGGCTTGCTCGGCTGTCCTGAGTGCGGCGTCGAGCTCCCCGCAGGTGGTCACTCGCGCCGTCAACCATCCCTGACAGCCCAAGGTGTGCGGAAGGTCGGCATAGTTCCATGCTGCGACGTCGTTGTAGGCCATGGTTAGGTCTTTACCCAACATGCGCTCGCTGAGATAGCCAGAGTTGTTGAGCACGAAGACAATCGGGCGCAGCCCATGCCGACCGAACTGGCCGATCTCCTGAGCGGTCATCTGGTGCGCCCCTTCCCCGGTTATGAGGATCAGTCGACGATCCGGCGCTCCGAGCGCGGCGCCGAACGCCGCCGGGGTCGCCCATCCGATCGACGCCCACAGGGTTTGGTTGTGAAACTCCGCGCCGTTGGGCAGTTGTGCGAACGCCAAACCCAGCGAGGACGTTCCGGTGTCGGTCACGATCACGTCATTGGGCCGAAAGAAGCCCGCCCAGCGCGGGTAGAGGCCATCGGCGGTGATCGAGTCGTCACCATCGCCCACGGCCGGTCCAAGCGTGGCCGCTGCGATGGCCGGCCGCTGAGCACTCGTGAAGACGCGCATGGACAGTTGCGCCAGAATGTCGGCCATCTCCACGTTCCGGTAGACCGTGTCACCCACGATGGTGCGGTGATGGCCGATGCTGATCGTCTTATGCAGGTCCAGCCGGGCGGTGAACCCCGCGGTATTGCCGTCGCTGAGGATGGCGCCGAGCAGCACCACCACGTCACACGACTCGACGAAGGCGCGTACCGGCTCTTCCATCAGCCGGCCGGCGTACATGCCGATGTAGCCGGGGTGGTCTTCGGCAAGCACTGATTTGTCGCCGAACATCGTCGCGAAGGGCAAGCCTGAGGCGTCGACGAACGCCGCCGCCGCAGCCTGCAGACCCAGCCGCCTAAGCAGCATCCCTGGCAGCACACATGCCTGCCCTGCGCTGTTCAACGCAGCGCTCACGGCATCGGTCGCCGCGGCAAGAGTCTGGGGGTCGCTTGCCGGCGGGCTGAGCGAGGGCGCGGCCCCAAGCACGGGCTTGTCCGCGACGTCGCTGGGAATAGCCATGTAGACAGGCCGCCGATGGTAGAGCGCAGCGGCGATGAGCCTTTCGGTCTCCGACGCCGCGTTCTGCGGCGTCATGATCGCGGTTGCGCACACGACGGCGGCGGCCATCCCACTGAAGACGTCGAACTCACCGTTGCCCAGCGTGTGGTGCACCAGCGCCCGGCTCTCCTGCGTCGGCAGGTTGGGCGTGCCGACCAAGTGAAAAACAGCGAGACTCTCGGCGTACGAACCCGCAATGGCACTTATCGCGGCGAGTTCCCCAACCCCGTAGGTCGTGCATACCGCGCCGACACCGCGCATCCGCGCATATCCATCAGCGGCGTACGCCGCGTTGAGCTCGTTACAACATCCGATCCAACTGACCGATGGATGCTCGACAATCGCGTCATTGACGGGAAACGCGTAGTCCCCGGCGACTCCGAAGACGTCGTCGACACCAATCTCTTTGAGTCGCCTCAAGACGTACTCGATGACGGTTTCAGCCATGTGCCATTTTCGAGCTGTCGGAGGCGTCGAGCAGCAAAACCGCCTGACGCACAGCGAATTACAAGGTGATCTTGCAGGTTTGGCCGATGTCCAGCGTGCGCAGCATCCGGCCCATGCCCAACCACATCGCGCACGACAGCGCCAGGTCCGTCAGCAGCTCGTCGCTGAACTGTTCGCTGCAGCGCGCCCAGAAGTCCTCGTCGTCACGCAGGCCGGTGTGGTCGCTGGCGAAGCGTTCGGCGAACTCGGCTGCGATGCGCTCTTGCGTGCTGTAGCCGGGCCACGTCCGCCATTCTGCAGCGTGGTCGTAGAGGTCCTCGTCGACGCCTGCCGCGATCCCCTCCGAGTCACGGGTGTTCTGACATACCACGCATTCGTTGTCGAGCGCGATGACCATCCGCGCCAATTCGCGAACCCGCATCGGCAGGCGGTTCTTGTTGTAGACCGCGTTGGTGAAACCGGCCATGGCAACCCCGATGTCGGGGGACTTCGCCACCCAGGCGGCCGCGTCGTCGTCGGCGAAAGGTCCAATTCGGCTCATGTCGGCATGGTACGCCGGGGAATGAAAAATTGGAACACGTTCTAGTTTTGCCGTTCAGCCCGCGGCGACGAGCTCACCCCGGTCATCCGCCCAGTCCCGCTGCACGAGCATGCGGTGGGCGATCCGTTCCAAGGCGGCCTCCACCTGCGCCCGGTCCGGGCGTCCCTCGAACGACGACGATGTGGCCAGCTTGTCGACGATGCGGCCGACGATGACCGCCGATATGGCGTCGACCTGTTTGATTCCGGCCTGAGTCAGCCACAATCGGCCGCCGGTGCGCAGCGCCAGACCATCGCGGACGAGGCCGTCGAAGGTGGGTTCGATGACCTCGTAGGGCACTCGGAGCCGCTCCGCGGTATCGGTCAGCGTCGCCGAGCCGAACACCTGGTTCTGCCGGTAGATCTGCAGCAGCGCCCACATATGCGGGACCGCCAGCTCGCACCCTGGCTGTTGGGCGAGACTGCGCAGCCGAATTTCCGGCGCGTCCCGGAACAGCCTCCCGACAGCGACTTCGAGGATCTTCTCGGGCGATTCGGTGCTCGGCATTCCGAATCCCTCGCCGAGATCGGTTGCCGAGACCGTTTCGACCTCGCGCAGCCTCACCTCTTTCAGGAACAGTGAGACAACGAAGCCGACGACCGCGACGGGTACCGCGCACAGGAACACTCTGCCGAGCGAGTCGGCGTAGGCGTCGATTATCGGGGCGGCCACCTGCGGTGACAGGGCGTGCAGTGCCTGAGGAGACTGGGCGGCACGCGGCGGCGCTCCGCTGGCGGCGAGCGCAGGACCTATCCGGTCGGCCAGGAAGTTGGCGAACAAGGAGCCGAAGATCGCTGCGCCAAAGGAACTTCCGATGGTCCGGAAGAAGGTTACCCCCGAGGTCGCCACCCCGAGGTCGGCGAAGCTGGAGGTGTTCTGCACGACCAATATCAGGACCTGCATGCACAGGCCGATACCGGTGCCGAGCACGAACAGATACAGCGACTGCTGCCAGGTGGGCGTCGTGGCGTCCATCCGGGACAGGAGCACGAACGCCACGGCCATGATGGCGGTGCCCGCAATGGGAAACATCTTGTAGCGACCAGTGCGGCTGACGATGTTTCCGCTACCGATGGACGTGATGAGCATGCCCGCGACCATCGGGAGTGTCCGCAATCCGGATGTCGTTGCCGAAACGCCGTCGACGAATTGCATGAACGTGGGCAGGAATGTCAGCGCACCCAGCATCGCGAACCCGACGATGAACCCGAGGATGCAGCACACCGTGAACACCGGGCTGGCGAACAGCCGGATCGGCAGAATCGGTTCCGCTGCACGGGTTTCCACCCACACGAAGACTGCCAGTGACGCGACCGAGCCTGCGAACAGTCCGATGATCACGGGTGAGGACCACGCGTAGGTGCTGCCACCCCAACTGGTCGCGAGCGTGAGTCCTGCGGCGCCAAGGCCGACGAAGAGGATGCCTGCGTAGTCGATGACGGGCCGTGCGGCCTTCGCCAGTGACGGGATGGCCATCGCTCCGACGGCCAGCACGACGAGCGCGACCGGCACGTTGATCCAGAATGCCCAGCGCCAAGTGAGGTGATCTGTGAAGAACCCGCCGAGAAGGGGCCCTATCACTGTGGTGACGCCGAAGACCGCGCCGAGGGCCCCCTGGTATCGGCCTCGGTCCCGCAGTGGGATGACCTCACCGATGACGGCCATCGCCGTCACCATGATCGCGCCACCACCGATGCCTTGCAGTGCCCGCGATGCGACGAGCATGGTCATCGATCCGGCGAGCCCGCACAGGACCGACCCGCCGAGAAAAAACAGAACCGACGCCTGGAATACCGCCTTGCGGCCAAACAGGTCGCCGAGCTTACCGACGACCGCGGTGACGATCGTTGACGCCAGTAGATAGCTGGTGACCACCCAGGACTGGTGACCGGCACCGCCGAGGTCCGCGACCACCGTCGGCAGCGCGGTGGCGACGATCGTCTGGTCCAACGCGGCCAGAAACATGCCGAGCAGCACCGCAACGAAGATGAGGTTGCGGCGCTGTGGACTTACCAGGGCACTGCCGGATTCGGGATCCGCGACAGTGGCCGTCGCTGCCGTTGTTGTCATACCTGCCTCTCATCGGACGACCGATCTCCATAGCCATATCGTTAGACAAGCTATAAAAGTTACGGCCGCGGCTCCGGGAGTCAGGATTGCCGCGCACTCGCGGGCGAAAACAGTGTGTCTGCCTACAGGGACGACGGCGGCCTGGACACGCATTGCGCCAGGTAGAGCTGCTCGCCCAACTTGTCCATCAGCTGCAGCTGGGTCTCGAGGTAGTCGATGTGATCCTCTTCATCGGCCAGGATCTTCTCGAACAGGTTCGCGGTGGTCGCGTCTTCCTTCTCGCGGCACATGACGATTCCGGGCTTCAGCCGCGCCATCACCTCGTATTCGATTGCCAGGTCCGCTTCAAACTGTTCGCGCAGAGTCTGGCCGACGCGCAGCGAGAACAGGCGCTGATAATTCGGCAGCCCGTCCAAAATGAGGATGCGGTCGGTGATTTCCTCCGCGTGCTGCATTTCTTCGAACGACTCTTTACGCGTGTGTTCGGCGATTTCGGTGAAGCCCCAATTCGCCTGCATCTTGGAATGCAGGAAATATTGGTTGATCGCCGTGAGTTCGCTTGTCAACTGCTCGTTGAGCAGTTTCAAAACGTCCGGATCGCCTTGCATGGTCGCTCCTAAGAACGTGGGGGCTGGGTCGAGCGTCGCTGTCCGTGGTGCCTCACCAATCTAATGCAGCAGCGACGCAGGAGCGCCCCTTTGGGCCTTGAGACAGGCGTGTTTTCGGCTTTGCCGCCATCGATCCGTGCAGCGGGGCGCGCAGACCAGCGACGTGCTCTGGACTGGCTAGGCTAAGTAAGGTTAGACTGCGCTAACAGTTGGCGGCCGCTTCGGACAGGCAGGGAAAACCTATGGGTGAGTACGATTTACACTCACTCATTCTTGCGTGTGATTTTCGCGTCGACGATGTCGACCGGATGTGGAAATGGCTTAAGAAGCACCACGATCCGTTGGCCTCCATCGGTGCCCATCACGTGGTGCTGTACACGTCAATTTGGGAGCCCGGGCGGGTGTTGGTGACAATCGGCATCCGGCAGGCCGGCTCAATGCGCGAGGTATTGCGGTCCCCCGCAATATTCGAGTGGTTCGACATTTCCGGTGCCGACGACATTCCGCCGATATTCGGTGGTGAGGTCGTGGAGAAGATCGACCTCTACGGGCCCTCCCCCGACGACGAGGTCGGCCGCGTGGTGGTCGGCGTGATGGCTTCGGTCGACGACGTGTCGTCCGTGATGGACAAGGTCCACGACGGAATCGAGCGATTCAAGCGCGGTGGTGTTCGCAAGATCTGGGTTTATCGGGCGCTCGACGACGGACGGGAAGTGATGATCCTGCAGGAGATCGGTGACGAGCTGAGCGCCCGGCAGTGGATCGACCATCCGGACGCCGCCGCGGAGTGGATGTCCAGGGCCGGTTTCGGCGCATACCCCACTCAGTTCGTCGGCAGGTTCGCGCATCTGATGAGCATCGGCGAGCGGGTCTGACCACATGTTCGTCTGCCTGTGCACCGGAGCCACCAGCCACGTGGTCAACGAGGTGGTGGCGAACGGCGCGAAGACCTCCAAGCAGATCGCGGAGGCCTGCGGCGCCGGCGGCGACTGCGGACGGTGCCGCCGCACGCTGCGGGCGATGATCGAGGCCCATTACGCGGTCAACGGCCGCGCGCCGGAAACCTTGCGCCGCTAGTCCAGCAGCTGCCGGACGCGTTCGACGCAGAAGCCGGCCAGGTCGAAATCGCCGGTGAGGAGTCCCTCGTTGCGCAGCCTGGTCTCCAGCCGAGTAACCGGGATGGCGAGCTGGACCGCGACCAGCACCTCGTTGTAACGCAGGTTCCGCACTGTGCGGCGTGACATCTGCTCGTACCGACGGACGGTCTCCTCGCGGCTCGGAGTGCCGTCGAGCCGCGGCACACCCTCGAACTCCGAGCAGGCCCAGTCGACGAAAAGCAGCCACGCCAGGTCCGCCTCGTGATCACCGATGTAAGCGAACTCCCAGTCCAGCACCGCAGTGACCTCGAACTGCGGCCCGTAGAGGATGTTGGACAGCCTGCTGTCGCCCCAGCACAGCACGATGTGCTCAGGCTCATAGATGTTGTCGCGCAACCACTCCACGGCGTCGACAAACTCTTGGCGCCGGCTGTTCGGCGACCCCCACGCCAACAACTCGTCGCAGTACTCGACGACCTGTTCCAGCGGGTGCGCTCCCCGCTGCGGCATCAACAGCTTGTCCAGGCGCAGGCTGCGCCAGTCCAGCGCGTGCACATCCGCGATGGCCTGCACGCAGCCCCACCACATGGTGGCTCGCTGTTCGGGGGTGGCGTCGAAATAGAGACCTTGCAAGTGGTACGAGGGGAAGTCGGCGGCGGTGCCGATCGTCGGCAGCTGCTCCATCACGTAGTACGGCGTGCCGAGGTCGTTGTCGTCCCGGTCCAGCCAGCACACGGTCGGCACGACGATCGGGGTATCGCGCAGCCGGTTCATCACCATGACTTGACGTGTGAGGTCGTAGTCCGGGAACAAGCTGACGCCAGGCGGTCGCCGAAACACCAACTGTTTCAAGGTCGTCGGCCCGTCCACCCCATCCTGCTGCAGGTCGAACAGGAATGTCTCGGTGGACAGGCCGCGATTGGCGGCGCGCCAATTGGTGATGCGAGCATCGGTGGCCCCGGGTATCCTCTGCCGCGCGATCGGCTCCAGCAGCGCGGCGATCTCATCCGCCGCAGGACGGCCGGGCGATGCCATGTCAGTTGGGTGCGCGCTTTTGGGTGAACTCGGCGAGCGCATCGGCGTTGGCCGCCGCGCCGAGAAGCTCGGCGAAGTGAGCGATCTCTCTGGCGGTCGCTGCCGCGATTTCCGCGCGCGACGGTTCGACGATCGTCTGTTTGACCGCGACCAGGCTCGAAATCGGGCGGGAGGCAAGGACTTCGGCGTGGCGGCGGGCTTCGGGCAGCAGATCGGCCGGCTCACACACTTTCCAGGCCAGCCCCATCCGCTGCGCCTCGGCCGCGTCGATCCACTCCGACGACATCAACAGCCATGCCGCGTTCTGCCTGCCGATCAATTGCGGCAACAGGTATGACGACGCCGCCTCGGGTGCGACGCCCAGGCTGGTGAATGGGGTCTTCAGCCGCGCCGTCGACGCCATGAACACCAGGTCCGCATAGCCGAGAATGGTTGCGCCGATGCCCACTCCGACACCGTTGACCGCGCAGATCAGCGGCTTGGGCAGGTCGGTGAGCGCGTCGATCATGGTGGAGAAGTGGCTGCCCTGCGAATTGAACGCGGGATCGGTGACGCGCCTCTGCATCTCGTTCAGATCGTTGCCCGCGGAGAACGCCCGCCCCGCACCGGTCAGCAGCACGACAGCCACCTCAGGATCGGTCGCCGCGTCGCGCAGCGCCTCTGCGGTCGCGTGGTACAGATCCTCGTTGAACGCGTTGAGCACGTCGGGCCGGTTGAGGGTGAGCGTGCGTACCCGGTTGTCGTCGGTGATCTGGAGGGTCACCGCAGCAGCGTAAGCGTTAGCCGTTGCTGTACACCCGGGTGGGTGCGACAAGCACCACCGTCCGGCGCTGTTCGGCCATCACCCGGTCGTATTCATCCCAGTCGTCATGTGTTCCGCCCGCGGCGGTGAACACCTCGCGCAGCAGGAGCCGTAGCTGCTCGGCGTCGGTGAGCCAGGGTTGCCGATCGTCCGGACCGGCAAGCTCTGCCGTGCCCTCGACGGTCGCCCACATCCAGCCCTTGCGGAAGGTCACCGCGAGTTGGGGACGCGCCCGCAGATTCGCCAGTTTCACTCTGCCGTAGGTGACGAAGGCAAGGGTTTCGGCACCGGTCGCCGGGTGCGGCATCTTTCCCGCGTTCACAAGCGAGGCCTGGATGGTGCCGTCGGCGCGCAGCGTCGACACCACCGCGAGCCCGCTCTCGTCCGAGGCCAGCGCGACCGCGTCGTCAAGAGTGGTCATAGGTTCCCCTTCCAACGAATGGCGTGCGCAACACATAGCGACTCGTCGGCACGGTGTCGACATCGCGATTGGCACCAAACGCGGCGGTGCTGGCCACCATGCGCTCCATCCGGTCGCGTAGATCGTCGTCGTCGGCCGCTCCGAAGAACGCGTGCAGATCGGATATCGCCTCGAGCGGGAACAGTTCCTCGACGATCGCGTCGATGACGGGAGCCCCCGCCGTCAGCGGCCGCACTACCGCGTTTTGCGTGTACCCGAACGTCGACTGCGTCGCGATGGCCACCGGTGTGTGGTCGATGTGCCAGCGCTCACGCCACGTCGCCTCGTCGAGCTCACCGGGCCTGCGAAGCAGTGCGACGTTGGCCAATCCCGCGCTGCGCTCGCCGGGCGCGGTGTCCGGTGGCGGCAGCGGCACGGACTCGGTCACGAGGTACGCCGCCATGTCGTCGCACTCCTTGTCCAACCGCGTCAGTGCAGAGCGCACCTGGTCGCCATAGGACTGCTGCGTCCACAGCGTCACGAACCCGACCACGGGCGGATCCAACGTCGTCAGAGTCATCAGTGACCGGCGCACCGCGTCGTCGCGAACATTGACCGCGAGCCCGGGCATCCCCAGGTCGAGCAACTCGGCGGCGACGTCGTCGCGCAGTCGCTCGCACCAACCCTCATCCGCTTGGGCCGCCCTGAGGGTGATGATCACCTTTTCCACGAGTTGACTCTAGGCTTCCAGCCTTTCGCGGACACTCGCGAGTCGTTGTTTCAGTTCGGCCTCGCCGATGATGCCGCGAGCCAGCAGTGAATGTGCCAGCGAAACGAGCTGATTCTCGGGGTAGGGCAAGTTCGCGTAGACCGTCGCCGAGAGCGCGTCTTCCTCATCGCGGCGCTCTTTGAAGTCGGGGATGTTCTCGTCGCAGGCGGCGTGGTCGAGCGCGTCGCATATGCCGTCCAGACTTGTCTTCCACGGTGGCACGGGGTTTTCGACGCCCCACTTGGCCGCCATGCGCGGCCAGACCTGATTGCGCTCAACGATCTCCTCCAGCGCCGCAATGCGGGTCGGCTCGATGCTCATCCGGCGGTCCCCGGGTGGATGGCCGGACGGGTATCGGTGATCACGTTGGTCGTGACGCCTGCCTTCGGCAGTGCGACACCGATCAGGCAGTCGCGGGTGATGATCTCCACCAGCTGGTCTTCGCTCCAGCCGTCTGTGCCTTCGGGGCGCATCGGCATGACCATGAACCGATGCTTCTGGTTGGAATCCTGTACGTGGATGGAGATTTCGTCGGGCAGGTACAGCCCGAACTCGGCGAGCACCTGGCGTGGCCAGCGGACCAGGCGCCTGCGGTAATTGGGTGTTCGATACCACTCCGGCGAGTTACCGAGGATCGGGCGCGGGTAGCACGAGCACAATGCGCAGACGATCACGTTGTGCAGCGTTGGTGTGTCCGCGAGGATCTGGAAGGCGGTGAAGTCGCTGGGTGTGCCGAAACCCGTGGGCTCCAGCCAGTCGACGCCGACCTCTTTGCTTGCCGTCATCGGCTCGGCGAGCGCGTGCTTCTTGAACTCGGGGTCGAGCCATGCCTTGGCCACCAGATGCGCGGCGGGCGTTGGGCCGATCTGCTCGGCGAATTCGGTCATCCGCCGATGGTCTTCGGCGGTGAAGATGCCCTTCTCGATGCACAATTCGCGCAGTGCGATTTCCAAGACCTCGAAATCGGTGATCTCGTCGACCATCGGTGCGACGGTGCGTTCGTGGTCGTGATCGTGATCAGTCATGCAAATTCCTTTCCGGGCAGCTTATTTGGCGGCTTGCAGCCAGCGTTCGGGAATTTCGGTTGAGATGATGTCATCGGCCGTTCCGGTATAGCCGTACCAGAGCTTGGACATGTTGAACCGAACGATGTAAAACCACTCCGGTGTGGCGGGACGATCCCATGTCTCGTCCTCGGCGGCGGGGCTTTCGTATGCGACAGCTTCGATTTCACCTTTCGCGCCGCGCACGTATTCCGGGGTGCGGGTGTAGAAGACGACTGGAAGCTCACGCACCACCACCGCGTCGCCGACCTTGAACTTCGGCGGCCCGGCCTGGCCGGTATATACCTGCGGGTCCCCTTTTCCGAGTGCGTGCTTGTGGTGCTCGTTGCGTTTGACCTGTGAGCCGTCGCCTTCGGACTTCGGCTTGGCCTCGACTGTCTTGCCGGCGAGCCCGCCTGCGTAACGTTCCTTGACCTCGGCCATCCGCTCGCTCAACTCAGTAAGGCCGATGTGATGCTTTTCCACGAGGATGCGCGCGACGGCAAGCAGCCAGCGACCGTAATACGGAAGGCCCAGATACTCGGCCCGGCCGACGTCGACGTTGCCCATCCGGCGACGTTCCTCCGACAGCCAGATGCCACGCCACCCGAGGACCTCACAGGTCACGTACGTCATGTGTTCCCACAGCTCGTACTGCTTGTTCTCGTACTTCATCGGCGCATCCGGCTCGCCGCCCACGTCATGGACGGGCTTCAGGTAGGCGGTGATGCGCTCGTGGTCCAACATGTCCGGAGTCGGTGCGTCCGGAAGCTCGGGATAGGCCGACTTCAATCGGGCGACGAGATCGAGTTGTGCTGCACGCTCGGCGGCCGTGCTCATGACAGCTCCATTCAGTTTTCGGACAGGGGTGTGATTCGGCGCAAAGTCGCGCAAAACGCAACCAGGACCTGACGCGAAGAAATGCATGGGATCCGGAAGATCCGAAAAGTTCCAGCAACGCGGTCGGCGACGACAGCATTGTTGGCCATCGGCCCTCCAGAGTTGCCCGTTTGAACCGGTTGGCTGACCGTACCTCCGACGGCCTGGTGATGTGGTCACATTCGGCCTCAGAATCTCACGAGAATTGCGCAGCCTTAAGGGGTATGCGCTGTGCCGCAAAGCATTTGACGGTTGTGAAATTTCGAACGCAAGATTCTGATCCGCGGTTCGCGCAGCGTTGCTCCGCCGGCCTGGCGAAACTGCCTGGGCAACGGCGCAGCATTTGACGCGTGTACTCCACCATTCGGTGACCTCGGTGGGGTCAGAATAGGCGGATGACCACGGGCGGTCGGCTGCTCGCCCAGGCGGGCCGGGGCTGGTATCAAGCCCTGCGGCTGACGACACCAGACGTCGCTGCGGTGTCGCGCAGTCTGCTGGCGATGCTTGCGGTGGCGGCTGTCGCGCTGGCATCGGTGTCTCCGGCGGCTGCGGTGTGGGCGGCGGGCGCCGCGGCGATCGCAGGCGCGGTCGCGATGCAGGACAGCCCGGCTGGCCGGGTGCCGGTGGTCATTGTGGTGTCGCTACAGATGGGCGTCGCCGTTTTCCTCGGGGCGCTGACCGCGTCCTACAGCTGGGTGTTCATCGCCGTCGTCGCGATCTGGTGCTTTGCGGCAGGCATGCAGTGGGCGCTGGGCAGTAATCCGGGAGTGGTCGGGGCCGCCTGCGCCGCGCTCTTGGTGATCTCACCGCCGGTTGCGCCTTCGGTGACCGGGGTGGTGTTTTCAACGCTGCTGACCGTGGTGGCAGGTTGTGTTCAGGCGGTGCTGATCGCCGTCTGGCCGCCGCAGCGCTGGCGGGTGCAACGCGAGGCGCTGACGGGCGCCTACCGGAAACTCGCCGAGGATGCCCGCCGGGTCGCCGCCGACCGCGACGCGTCGGTAGGCACCGCCCCTCTCACCTCCCTGCGCGAGGCGTTCGTCGACAGCGACGCAACCCGACGCCCGCTGGCTTACCACGGCGGCTACCGGCTGCCCGAGCGGATCACTGCGACACTTGGTGCCCTGGGCGGCGGGGACGAGGCCGTCGCGTTGCTGCTGTCCCCCGCCGCTGAATTCCTCGACGCCATCGCGAGCCACAACCACACGGCGCGGCGGGACGCCGAATACGCGCTGGCCCGCGTCGATGCCACGGCGGCGGCGGTGACGGGGTCGCACACGGCCGCGGCGCAACGGTTTTCACAGCAACTTCATGAAGCCGCCGCGTCACGGTTCGGTGAGTTCCGGCGCCCCGACCTGATCGGCTCTGTGCTCGCCGCCGTCGATGTGATGCGTGGCCACCTGACGTGGACGTCGCCGGTGTTGCGGCATGCCATCCGGTTGTCGGCGGCTACCGCGCTGGGCGTGGCAGCGGATCGATTCGTCGCCGTGGCGCACGGCCACTGGATCGCGCTGACGGTGCTCATCGTGCTGCGTCCGGAGACCGCGCACACCTACACGCGTTGCGTCGGGCGGGTGGGGGGCATCGCCGTTGGAGTCCTGGTCGCCTCGGCGCTGAGTTCGATCTGGCAGCCCGCGGCTTCGTCGGCGGTCGTTGTGGCGGTGGTTTTTCTCGCGGTGACGTATGCGGCAGCGCGGTTCGGATACCTGGCGGTGACTTCGGCGTTGGCGGCGATGATCACGTTCCTGCTCGACGTCGACCCTGCGAAGGCAGGGCCGTCCATCGAAGACCTGTTGTTTGCGGTAGTCATTGGCGGTGGCCTGGCGGTAATGGCTCATGTCGTGCTGCCGGATCACGGGTTGATTCGGCTGCACCAGCGCGCCGGTGAGCTGCTCAAGTCCGAAATCGACTACGCGGCAGCGGTCGTCAAGGCGTTCGTGCACGAGCTCGATCACCCGGCCGAAGCGTTGTCGGCGGCTTGGCAGCGAGCGTTCCGGGCCCGCGCGGCGTTTGAAGCGGCGTCCGGTGCGACGCGGGCGGATTCGCGTGAGCTACGGCGGTGGCTGCGGTCCTACCGCGCAGCGCTGAACGCCGTGACGAGCGCATGCACCTCGCTGGAAGGCACTCTGTCCAGTGAACCGTCGACGGCGCTCACACCCGAATTCGTCGCTGCGGTCGATGATTACGTCGACGCGCTGCGGGGCGCACGTCCGAGCGCAGCCACGCCGTGGACCGTCGACATCGATGAGCTCACGGCTGCGAATCAACAGGTGCGCGAGCAAGGTGCGGGACTTGCCGCCGACAATGCGGCGGCGCGCGTGCTCGTCGCAGAAGTCGCGACCATCACCAGAAGCCTGGCGGGCATCGCCGCTGCTCGAGAGCCGACGTCGGCTGGATGAACATGCCTCCGATGCGGTTTTCGGCGGCGTAAACTGAGCCGCTTCTGGGCCTACGGACAATCGTTGAGAGGTCAATATGGCGAAAACGACGAAGAAGGCTTCGGCCAAGAAGGCGACGCCAACAAAGGCCACGAAATCGTCCCCTGCACCGGAGGCGCGGATCGCGCGCGAGGTGCTGCCGATCCCCGACCTCAAACACGTAGGCCTGACTACGTATGATGCAAAAGACCCGAACACCAAATACCCGCCTATCACAACGTTACGGCCTCCGATGGGCGCACCGAACGTCATGATCGTCCTGATCGACGATGTCGGATTCGGCGCCTCATCGGCATTCGGCGGACCATGTAAGACACCGGTGGCCGAGAAGCTCGCAGCGAATGGATTGAAACTCAACAGGTTTCATACGACCGCGTTGTGCTCGCCGACGCGCCAAGCGATGCTGACCGGCCGCAATCATCACTCGGTCGGAATGGGCGCGATCACCGAGATGGCGACGTCGGCTCCTGGCAACAACAGCATCCGGCCGAAAGAGAAGGCGCCCGTCGCCGAAACCCTTCGGCTCAACGGGTATTCCACCGCGCAGTTCGGTAAGTGCCACGAGGTGCCGGTGTGGGAGGTCTCGCCGGTGGGCCCGTTCCACCAGTGGCCGACCGGTTCGGGATTCGAACACTTCTACGGCTTCGTGGGTGGCGAGGCCAACCAGTACTACCCGGGCCTGTACGAGGGCACTACGGCCGTCGATCCACCCAAGAGCCCGGAGGACGGCTACACGCTAACCGAGGACCTCGCCGACCGGGCGATCACCTGGATTCGTCAGCAGAAGGCGTTGATGCCCGACAAGCCGTTCTTCGTCTACTTCGCGCCTGGCGCCACCCATGCGCCACACCACGTGCCGAAGCAGTGGTCGGATAAGTACAAAGGCAAGTTCGATGACGGCTGGGATGTACTGCGAGAGAAGACACTTGCCCGGCAGAAGAAGCTCGGCGTGGTGCCGAAGGACGCGAAGTTGACCAAGCGGCACGACGAGATCCCGGCGTGGGACGATATGCCCGAGGAGCTGCAGCCCGTGCTGGCCCGGCAGATGGAGATCTATGCCGGATTCCTCGAGCAGGCCGACCATGAGGTCGGCCGGGTCGTCGATGCCATCGACGATCTCGGAGTCCTCGATGACACGTTGATCTACTACATCATCGGTGACAACGGCGCTTCCGCCGAGGGCATGCTCAACGGATGCTTTAACGAACTGACCACACTCAACGGGCTGCCGGGCATCGAGACGACCGAGTTCCTACTCTCCAAGATCGATGACTTCGGCACGCCTGCTGCCTACAACCATTACGCGGTCGGCTGGGCGCACGCCCTCTGCGCGCCTTACCGTGGACGAAGCAAGTCGCGTCGCACTGGGGCGGCACCCGCAACGGCGCAATCGTGCACTGGCCCAACGGCGTTGCCGAGAAGGGCGGTATGCGCGACCAGTTCCATCATGTGATCGACGTGGTGCCGACCATCCTCGAAGCCGCGGGGCTGCCTGCGCCCGCATCCGTCAATGGCATCACGCAGGCACCGCTGGAAGGCGTGAGCATGATGTCCACGCTGCGCGACGCGAAGGCGCCGGAGACCCACGAGGTGCAGTACTTCGAGATGATGGGCAACCGCGGCATCTACTTCCAGGGCTGGACCGCTGTCACGAAGCACCGGACCCCGTGGAAAGCGGATACACCACCGCCATTCGACACCGACGTGTGGGAGTTGTACGGGCCGGACGACTGGACCCAAGCCAACAACCTGGCGACGGAGAACCCGGAGAAACTCGCTGAGCTGCAACGGCTTTGGCTCATCGAAGCGGTGAAGTACAACGTCGTTCCGTTGGATGACCGCGGCTTCGAGCGCATCAACCCGGATATCGCGGGACGTCCCCAGCTCATCAAGGGCAACTCGCAACTGCTGTTCTCCGGCATGCGGGTCGCCGAGGGCTGTGTGGTCTCGATGCGAAACAAGTCGCATCAGGTAACCGCTAATGTCGTCGTGCCCAAGGACGGTGCGACGGGCGTGATCGTCACCCAGGGCGGCAGCGCGGGTGGGTGGACCTTGTATGCGCACGAGGGCAGGCTCAAGTACTGCTACTGCTACTTCGGCATCGAACACTTCATGGTGGAGGCCACCAAGAAGATCCCCGCCGGCGCGCATCAGGTGCGGATGGAATTCACCTATGACGGTGGCGGTCTCGGGAAGGGCGGCGACGTCACGCTGTATTACGACGGCAAGGCCGTCGGGAAGGGGCGTGTCGACAAGACCCAGCCAATGGCGTTCTCGGCCGACGAGGCCTGCGACGTCGGTTCGGACACCGGCTCACCGGCTTCGCCGGACTATGGGCCCACCGACAACAAGTTCACCGGCGAGATCGAGTGGGTGCAGATCGACCTCGGCGAGGACAGCCACGACCACCTGATCACCGCGGAGGACCGCTTCAACATCGCTATGGCCAAGCAGTAACGGCGGCCAGCGCTTAGCATCTGCCGCTGACAAATCCGGGGCGTTCGCGCGAGTTGTCCACAGTTCTGACTTCATCCGCAGATTCTGTGAGGGTCGGATTTGGGCTGGCTTGTTTGGCGGTGGTGGTGGATAGCGTTGGGGTATGGCTGGATTCGTGACTGGGCAGGCGGCGCGCGAGCGGTTTCGCGCGCTGTCCGATCAGGTGGAGTCCGCTTACGCCGAGATGCGCTGCCTGTCCAGTGATGAGGTGGGCAACGAGTTCCGGGTGGAGATGGCCGAACGGCTGGAGACCCAGGAGCGCAGCAACCGCGGGCTGATGTATCGGGTGTTCGGTGAGATCGCCGATCCGCCCGATCAGACCGCGATGGTGCCGGCGGTGGTGAACAGCCTGGCCGGCGCGGCTGCGGATCGCGCCCCGAGAGGTCAAACGCCGGATGAAGGTGGCCGCGCGCATCCGGCCGCGCCGCCAACTGACCGGCCCACCGCTGCCGCCGGCGCTGCCGCATGTCGCCGCCGCGGTGGAGGCCGGTGAAATCGGTGAGGATCATCTGAGGGTGATCGGCCGGGCCATCGACTTGCTGCCGTCGTGTGTGTCGGTCACAGATCGCGACGAGGTGGAGCGCAGCCTGGTGCGCGAAGCCACCAAGAACGATGCCGAGATCGTCAAGGCCGTCGCCCGCCGTATCGATGAGATCTTCAACCCCGACGGGGATTTCGACGAAGCAGACCGGGCGCGCCGGCGCGGCCTGACACTGGGGCAGCAGGGCCCTGATGGGATGTCGCGGCTGTCCGGCTGGATCGACCCGGAAACCCGCGCCTATGTGGAGGCGGTCACCGCCGCGGTGCGCCCGGGCCGCCACCTGACCCGACGGCACATTGGTCGAGACGCCCGATGACCGCAGCGGCGCCCAGCGCTGCCACGACGGCATCAAACTCGGCCTGAAGGCCGGCATCGCCTCCGGCGGGCTGGGGACCCACCGCGGGCACCCGGTGACGGTGATCGTGCGCACCACCCTGGCCGAACTCAACCAGGCCGCCCACGCCGTGACCAACCCCGATATCCCGATGCCGCCGCCGGCGCGCACCGGCGGGGACACCGCGCTGCCGATGCGCGACGTCGATCCGGATGGCCGCCGACGGGATCCACTACCTGGCGGTGTTCGACGACCACAGCGAACGCCCGATCTACCTGGGCCGCCAAACCCGCATCGCCACCGCCGATCAGCGCATCATCTGCTACGCCCGCGACGGCGGCTGCACCCGCCCCGGACTGTCTAGCACCGGGCTACCACTGCGAGGTGCACCACAGCCCGGACTGGTCACCGGATGGCGCGACCGACGCCGACTGCCTGTTCTTCGCCTGCGCCACCCGACCACAAACTCGTCAGCGAGGGCCACTATCAGACCGCAGTCACCGACACCGGCCGGCTGGCCTGGACCGACGGCACCCAACCACCCGACATCAACCACGCCCACCACCCCGAAGAACTCCTCCACGGCAACACCGACCCACCCGAGGAAGTCGAGAAGTGAACGCGCCGAACGGGTTCCGACTAGTCGCGAGCCCACCGCGGCTGGATGAACACGCCTTCGGCTTCGACCGTGACGCCCTCTTCGTCGGCGAGATGTCCTGCGGTGAATGTCTTTACGCCCTCGGTGCGGGTGATCCGGGCCTGCGCGTGCAGCCGGCCGAGCCGGGTGAGCCGCAGGTAGCGCAGCGTGATGGTGCCGGTGAGCCGTGGTCGTTGCGGGCTGCTGGCGGCGGCGCCAAGGATGTGGTCGAGCACCAGGGCCGCGACTCCCCCATGCACGTGTCCTGGCGGACCTTCGTAGGCCGCGCCGAGATGAAAATCGGTGAACACGCCGCCGTCGGCGCTCTGCTCGATCACCAAGGGCGGCGCCACGGGATTGCGAACCCCGATCACGACATTGCCCCACGGCATCTGATCGCCGTCCGCCGTGAATCGGACGCCGTACGAGCCGTCGACTTGCTCGCTGCGCAGTCGGGCGGTCGCCGCATCGATCTCCGCCTTGGCCGCGGCAACGGTCTCGGCGCCGGCCTCCGTGCGGATGGTCGCATCGATCAGCGCCCGCACCGACTCGGTGAGCGGCTCGTAGATGGACCGCAGCCTGGCGACGTCGTCAGCGCTGAGGTTCTCCAGGGTCCAGTCCAGCACACCTGCACTAGAACACGTTCTAGTGCAGGTTGTCGAATCACCCCGGCGCCGGCCCGACAAGCAGCTGGCGGATCACCGGGCGGGCCCACGCACTCAGTTCGTCATGGCTGAGGGCCGTTACGGCGGGGTTGGCCAGCACGTAGCGCGTGGTGGCAAGGCCGATGACGAAGGCGCCCATCAAGCCGGCGCGCTGGGCCGGATGATCGGGTGTGACGGCGACGAGCTTCGGGCCGACCTGGGTGGCGAAGATCCGGCGCATGGCGTCCACAGCGATCTGGCTGGTCATCGCCGCGCGCAGCAAAGCCACGAAGGTGTCGTCCTCCCACACGGCGAAGAAGCTGGACAGCAACGCATCTGCAATGTCGTCGGGGTGTAGTGCCGTCAGGTCAGGCAGGTCGATAGTGAACTCCGCCGCGGCGGCGAACAGGTCCTGCTTGCTGCCGAAGTACCGGATGACCAACGCAGGGTCGACGCCGACGTCAGCAGCGACCGCCCGCAGCGTGGTCCGCTCGTAACCGTCGGACCCGAAGCGGAGGCGTGCCGCGGCCAGGATGTCGGCGCGAGTCTGCACGGCGTTGCGGGTCCGCGAGGATGCCATGCGACGAGAATAAGTCACCAACCGTTGACATCTATCGCACCCCGGCTTAGTGTCTAAGTCACCAGTTGTTGACTTACTGGGGAGGAGCCGAGTATGAACACGGCACCGCCTGGGAGTACTTCCCCCACGACCACGCGCGCTCGCGCGCGTACCGCTGGGGCGAGGACGGCCTCGGCGGGCATCTCGCGACGACCACCAGCGCCTCTGCTTCGCGCTCGCGCTCTGGAACGGCCGCGACCCGATCCTGAAGGAGCGGCTGTTCGGCCTGACCGGCCACGAGGGCAATCACGGCGAGGACGTCAAGGAGTACTACTTCTACCTCGACTCCACGCCGACGCACTCCTACATGAAGTACGCTCTACAAGTATCCGCAGGCGCGAGTTCCCGTACGCCGACCTGGTGGACGGAGAACCGCCGGCGCGGCCGGACGCACCCGAGTTCGAGCTGATCGACACCGGCGTCTTCGACGAGGACCGCTACTTCGACGTCTTGGTCGAGTACGCCAAGGCCGACCCGACGACATCCTGATCCGCATCACGCGTCGACCAACCGCGGGCCCGAGCGGCCGACGCTCCACCTGCTGCCGACGCTCTGGTTCCGCAACACGTGGTCGTGGGAGCGCGGCGCGAGCCCGCGCCCGCGGCTGGCCGCGAGCGACGCGCGGGCGTCATCGAGGCCGAGCACGAGTCGCTCGGCCTACGCTGGCTCTGCGTGCGAGGGCGCGCCGGAGCTCCTGTTCACCGAGAACGAGACCAACTCCGAGCGCCTCTTCGGGGCGCCGAACCCGACCCCGTACGTCAAGGACGGCGATCGACGACTACGTGGTCCACGGCCGCGCGGAGGCGGTCAACCCGGCGCGGGACGGGACCAAGGCCGCCGCGCACTATCGCGCTGCGATCGGCGCCGGGCGAGACGGCGTCGTCCGGCTCCGGCTGGCCAACGCGCGCACGCCGGCCGGCGTTCGGGCCGGAGTTCGACGAGATCTTCGCCCGCGGCAGCGCGAGGCGGACGAGTTCTACGACCGGGTGCATCCCGGACACCTCGACGAGGACGAGCGGCTGATCCATGCGCCAGGCCCTCGGCGGGCATGCTCTGGTCCAAGCAGTTCTACCACTACGGCGTCCGGCGCTGGCTGGAGGGAGATCCGGCCACCCGGCGCCGCCGGAGCGCCGGCGCGGGCGGGGGGACGGCAACCGCAATCGTGGTCGCACCGGCCCGGCCGAACGCCGAGACGATGTCGACGCGCTGGCCGGCGTATGTGAAGAGGACGGTGGTCACGGCGAAGAGCGTAACGAAAAGACCGAAAAATCCTCCGCACAACGTCACCCAATTGGTGCGGTCAGGGTTCACACGCGTGACAACTTCGTTCATACGATTGCGACGGGGAGGAGGTGGGCTGTGCCTTCTCTATGGCGCTTTCGGCGGCTCGCCGCCCGCCCGCCAGCCGCCGGTCTTCCCCTTGTACGTCCCGCCGAACAGGGCGAGCGGCGTGCGGGCCAGGATCTTCAGGTCGAGCCGCGGTGACCGGTGCTCGACGTACCAGACGTCGAGCTCGATCCGCTCCTCCCACGGCAGCGACGCCCGGCCCTGCACCTGCGCCCACCCGGTGATCCCGGGCCGCACGTCGAGGCGCCTCCGCTGGTGCGTCGTGTACTGCTCGACCTGGTAGGCGAGGGTCGGCCGCGGGCCGATCAGGCTCATCTCGCCGCGCACGACGTTCCAGAGCTGCGGCACCTCGTCCAGCGAAAGACGCCTCAGCACCGCGCCGACACGCGTGATGCGCGAATCGCCGTGGTCGACCGCCCAGCCCGCGCCCTGCCGCTCGGCGCCGACGACCATCGTCCTCAGCTTCACGAGCTCGAACTCGCGCCCGTCCTTCCCGACCCGCTGCTGGCGGTAGAGCACCGGGCCCCCGCCGTCGAGCTTGATCGCGAGCGCCGCTGCCGCCAGGAACGGGCTCGCCAGCACGAGCCCGAGCGACGCGCCGGCGACGTCGAGCGCGCGGTTCACCGAGTGCCCTCGATCCGCTCCCAGAGCAGCGGCGGCCCGAAGCGGACGTAGCGCGCGAGGCCGGCCAGTGTCGCCCAGGTGACGACGAGGTAGTAGTAGGCGAGGCCCGCGCCCGGAATCGGCAGCCGCAGCCGCCCCGCGCCGGCGAGCAGGAGCCAGACGAGCTGGAGCGCCATGGCCAGCTGATAGACCCAACCCTCGCCGACGAGCGCCGCGTTCGAGACGAGCAGCAGGACGTGGAGGATCCCGCTCCCGTAGCGCAGGAGCCGGTGCGAGACGAGCTCGACGAAGTAGACCGGCCCGACCCGCCGCAGCATGCCGCGGAAGACGTGCACCCAGGCGCCGCGGAGCATCCGCACCTTGCGCTGGTACTCGTCCTCGATGTCCCGCGACGGCTTCTCGACGGAGACCGCGTCGGGGTCGTAGACGGCGCGCCGGCCGCGCTGCACCATCAGGTACGGGAGCCCGAGATCGTGGCCGCACCAGGGCTCGAGGTCGACCCAGTCGGCGCGACGCACCGCGTAGATCGGCCCGTTGCCCGCCGTGATCGAGCCGAGCCGCGACTCCTGCGCGCGCACCCAGAGCTCGAAGCGCCAGTACGCGCCCTCGCGGTTCGTCCCGTCCGCCGCCTCGTACGACGCGCGCCCCGTGACGTAGCCCACGGCCGGGTCGGCGAAGCTGCGGACGAGCATCCGCAGCGCGTCGCGCTGCCAGACGGCGTTCGCGTCGGAGAACGCCACGATCTCGCCCGTCGACGCGGCGACTCCGCGGTTCTGCGCCGACACTTTTCCGGCACGGGCGCACTGGACGAGCTTCACGCGATCGTCCTCGGCCGCCAGGCGCTCCACGATCTCGTCGGTGCGGTCGATCGAGGCGTCGGAGGCAACGAGGATCTCCAGGCGATCGGCGGGGTAGTCGAGGTCGAGCAGGTTCCGCACGCGGCGCTCGATCACGTCCTCCTCGTTGTGGGCCGCGACGACGATGCTCACCGTCGGCTCGATCGCCGAGCTCTCGACGCGACGTCGCCGCAGGCGCGCCGCGAGCGCCGCCGCGAGCGGGTAGGCGACATGCGTCCAGACGAGCAGGACGAGCGAGGTCCAGAAGACGATCTTCAGCGCCAGCATCGGTGTTCGAGCCTAGTGGAGCGCGTCCTCGTAGGCCCGCAGAGTCTCGTCGGCGAAGCGCTGCCAGGTGAAGTGCTCGGCGATTCGCGCCCGTCCAGCCTCGCCGAAGCGGCGGCGGAGATCGGCGTCCCCGAGCAGACGGCTCGAGAGCCTCCCGCAGCCCCGCCACGTCGCCCGGTGGGACGAGCAGCCCGGTCTCCTCGTGCACGACGAGGTCGCGAAGCCCGCCGACGTCTCCGGCGACGACCGGCCGTCCGTGGGCCATCGCCTCGGCGCAGACGACGCCGAAGCCCTCGCGGTGCGACGGGCACGCGACGACGGCCGCCCGCGCGTAGCGCTGCTCGAGCTCGTCGTGCGGGAGGAACCCGAGCGCGCCCGGGACCTCGCCGCGCAACGGCCCGTCGCCGACGACGACGAGCGGCAGCCCGTCGGCCGCCGCAACGAGCTCGCGCACGCCCTTCTCCGGCGAGAGCCGGCCCGCGTAGAGGATCTCCGGCGGCTCCGCCTCCTCCCCCACCTCGGCCGGCAGCTCGACGCCGCTGGGAATGATCCGCACGTCCTCCGCACCGAGACGTCGCGCCTCGTCCGCCAGGGCCGTCGACGGCGCGATCACCAGCCGCGCGCGCCTGAGCACCCGCCGCGCCAGAGCCGGGGCCCGCCGCGCGAGCTCGATGTCCGTCCCCCAGACCTGGACGACGAACGGCTTCCCCGTCGCCATCGCCACGACGCCGGACGGGAGCCAGTGCGCGTGCACGAGATCCGCGTCCGCGGCAGCCCGCCGCGCGGCTCGTGCGAACCCGGCGAGCATCAGCGGCAGCGCGAGCGCGAGATACGGCTTCTGCCGGAGGTTTCCGGCCACTCCCGACCCGTAGGCGATCCCGTAGTGGCGGAAGCTCGCGGGCGAGACGACCCGGACGTCGACGCCTCGCCCGCGGATGTGCTCCACCTGGTCGGCGACGAAGAGGCCGGCGACGTCTCCCGGCCCGCGCGGGTACGACGTCGTCAGGACGACGACCTTCAAGATTCCAGGCGGCGGGCGAACACGATCGGGGTCGCCAGGGCCAGCAGGGCGAGCGCGTAGAAGTAGTAGAACTGCATCGTCAGGTAGAAGGCGTTCGCCGCGATCGTCCCGACGAGCGCCGCCGTCAGCCCCCAGGCGAGCGGCCGGACGCGGGCGGCGATCGGATCGCCGGCGGCCGCGAGCGCCCGGCCGATCCTCCGCGCCGCGCCGAGCCGCCGGAAGAGGTAGACGAGGAAGAGCGCGAACACGATCGTCCCGACGAGCCCGGTCTCGACGACCGTCGCCACGTAGTAGGAGTGGGCGCCCCACTTCGTCCGCCCGGTCACGAACTCGAAGTAGACCGAGAACGTGTTCAGCCCGAAGCCGAACAGCGGGTGCGCGTGGATCGTCTGCGGGATGAAGTCGTAGACCTGGAAGTGCAGCGTCGAGGAGCTGTCGTTCGTCTGCAGCCGCGCGTGGAAGACGTTCGAGAAGTACGAGAGCCGGCGCGTGACGATGAACGCGAGCACCGCCGCGACCGCGCCGAGCGGGATCAGCATCGCGCGCGAGAGCAGCAGCCGCCGGTAGACGACCGCGAGCACGAGGCCGCCGGCGGCCAGCCCGAGCAGGCCGCTCCGCGAAAGCGTCGCGAGCTCGACGATGAGCAGGAAGCCGAGCAGGGCCGCGAGCGGCAGGCGCAGCCTGTGCCCCGGCTCGAGGCGCAGGTAGACGGGCGTCAGGAGCAGCAGCGGGACGACGAGCATCACCCCGAGATGGTTCGCGTCGCCGGTCAGCGCGTTCACGCGGTAGACGCTCGACTGCCCGACGGCGCCCCAGATGTTGATCGACGCCGCGCCGCCCGTGATCGGGTTCAGCACGAGCGCGTCGAGGTTCCGGCCGCCGAGCGTCGCGACGAGCTGGAGCACGCCGTAGGCCGCATTCGCCGCGAATCCGGCCGCGAACCAGCAGACCGTGCGCCAGTAGAAGCGCTCGGAGCGGCGCGCGAGGTAGGCGACGCCCGCGGCGAGGAACGCGAAGTGGATCGCGAACTTCGTCAGGCCCTTCTCGTACAGCGACAGCGCCTGCTTCGTCTCGATGTTGAAGAAGCCGCCGAGGTAGACGATGAGGAGCGCCGCCGCGAAGCCGAGCACGACGAGCGTCGTCCGCGGCACGAGCTTGTCGCGCTCGGAGATCCGGCCGGCGATGAACGCGATCAGGAAGAAGAGCGCGAGGATGTCGGCGAGGTTCACGCGCCCCGCGACGTTCCAGTAGACGTTCTGGAACGAGACCGAGAACACCGTCGCGAGGAAGAAGAAGGTCGTGAGCCGCGCGCCGACCTTGCTCATGCCACGTCCTTCAGCAGGTCGGCGAACTCCTGGGAGCGCGTGCGCCGCGAGAGCTCGTCCTTCAGCTCCGGCGGCAGGCTCCCGTTCTCGAGGGCGCCCTTCTCCCAGCGTGCCCGCAGGCCGCTGATCGCAGCCTTCAGCGCGGGCACGTCGTCCGGGGCGACGACGACGCCCGCGTGGGCGCGCCGGACGAGCTCGGCCGCAACCCCGTCCGGCGGCACCGCTGCGAGGATCGGCCGCTCGGCGGCGAGGTACTCGTAGATCTTCCCGGAGGGGACGGTCTTGCCGCGACCGGCCGCGTCGGGCAGGAGCAGGAGGAGCGCGTCCGAGTCGCGCTGCAGCTCGAGCGCGGATTGACGCGGCACGTGCTCGATCTCCTCGATCCGGTCGCCGAGCCCGAGCCCCTCGGCGAACTCGCGGTCGGTTGAGCGCAGGCCGCCGACGAACCGAGCGACGACGTCGCCGTCGACCTCGGCCAGCGCGGTCAGGAACGGCCGTGGGTCGCGATGCCCGAAGAACGTCCCCGTGTGCGTGATCCGGAAGCGCTCGGCCCGGTGGTACTCGAGCTCCTCGAAGTCCTCGAAGTCGCAGCCGTTCGGGATCGTCTCCACCCGCTCAGCTCCGAGTGCGCGCATCTCGCCCGAGATCGCGTCCGAGACGGTGACGACGGCGTCCGCCCAGCGCGCAACGAGCTTCGCCACCGCCTCCTGCGTCTGCTCTTTCATGCGCACGGCGAGCCGGTCGACCCGGCGGTCCGGATTCGCGGCCACCGAGTCGCGGAGGTCGGCGACCCAGTACACGCCTGTCACCTGCTTGACCGCGGCGCCGATCAGGTTGACCGAGGCGGGCGGCGAGGTGGTCACGAGGACGTCGATCTTCTCGTCGCGGACGATCCGGCGGGCGGCCGGAATCGCGGTCAGGCCCCAGCTGACGAACTCGTCGGGCACGAGCAGGCGGCGCGAGAAGAGGCCGGCCTGGCGCAGGGCGCGGTCGAGACCGTCGAGCCCGTGCAGCTCCTCGGCCGGCAGGCGACCCTTGGGCCCGACGTACTTCGCGCGGTGCACCTCGACGTTCGGCGGGATCGCGAGCTCGTCGTCGCGGTAGAGCCACTTCGAGTCGTCGGGCGCGAGCACGTGCACCTCGAAGTCGAGGTCGGCCAGATGACCGGCGAGCTTCGTCGGCCGCGCGACGCCCCCGCCGCCGGCAGGCGGGAAGTACATCGTGACGAGCAGCACCCGCATCGCAGGAACGGTAGTCGGCCGCGCAGCTACCGACGACCGATGACCAGCGTCACCCGCGAGTTCCTCGAGCGAACGGCGCCGGGCCTCGGGCTCTGCCGGAGGACACGACCGACGCGACCGCGCCGCGACCGGGCTCTCAGCACGCGCCCCACTCTGCACCGGGCGCGCTGGATCTTTCGCCGCGCCGTCGCGAGCCGGAGCCCCAGGACGCGCGGGACGACGCAACGACTCGGCGGAATCGGCGGTGGTGGTGGAGGAGGAGGAGGCGGGGGCGGTGGTGGGACAGGAGGCGGAGGCGGAGGTGTAGGTGGTGGCGGGGGTGGCGGCGGAGGTGGGGGCGGGGCGAGCGGCGCCCAGGTCGGCGACGCGTCGCCGTGGGCCGAATCGAAGGTCAGCCGAACGACGTCAGTGCCGTCGAAGCGCATCGAATAGAGCTCGAAGTTCCCGTCCCGGTCGGAGTCGAAGGCAATCCGCTCGCCGTCCGGCGACCAGGCTGGATCGAGGTCGTCGACCGCGTTTTGGGTCAGCCTCGTCACGTTCGTCCCGTCGGCGGTCGCGGTGTAGATCTCTCCGGGAATCGGGGGCGGCGGGGGAGGCGGAGGAGGAGGCCCGGAACCGGGCGGCACAGAAGGCGGCACAGGCGGCGGCTGGGGATGTCCCACGAACGCGATGTGCGTGCCGTCAGGCGACCAGGACGGGTGCTCGGCGGCGAACGGCAGCGAGACGAGCGGCCTCGGCAGCCGGCCGTCCGACTCCATCACGTAGAGCTCCCGGTTGTCCCGGACGAACGCGATCTTCGTCCCGTCCGGGCTCCAGGCAGGTTGGTTCTCGGGCGCCGGGTCCTGCGTGAGCTGTCTGCGATTCGACCCGTCGGCGTCCATGACGTAGATGTCGATCGTCGAGAAGGCAAAGGCGATCCGCTGCCCGTCCGGGGACCACGCAGGGTCGTAGTCCGCCTGGTCGCTCAGCGGCACGAGACCGGTCCCGTCGACGTTGACCTTGAAGATGCCCGAGGCTCCGCCGCGCCCGTTCGAGACGAACGCGACCGTATCGCCCGCAGGCGACCACGTGGGCTCGAAGTCGAAGGCCGTGTCGTCAGTGATCGGCTGGACGCCCGATCCGTCCGCATTCATGACGAAGAGCCGCCAACCGCTGTTCGTCCCACTGGTGAATGCGATTCTCTGGCTCGTCGAGCCGCGGACGCCCGCTGGAGGCGGCTGGCCCGAGCGTGCGACCGACGCGCCCACGACGAGCGCCAGCAGAAGGGTCGCCGCCGAGATCCCGACCGCCTTGTACGGCATCGCGCGAAGGATGTTCCCTCGCACCGGGAGTGTCAATGGCGCCTAGTCCGGCAGCGGCACAGTCCGGCGGCCGACCACCGTGAACTGCGGGTTGCGCCGACCGGAGAAGCGCTGCACGTGGTAGTTCACCTTCGTGTCCTCGAACCCGAGGACGCCGAGCATCTGCTTGATCACGGCGGGCGTGAAGTGCCACCACGACTCACGCGGCTGGACGCGCTCGTAGTTCGGCAGGAACGCCATGTTCGGCTTGAGCAGGCTCGCGGCCATCTGCGGAAGCGAGTAGCGGAGCGAGGGGTTCTCGGTGACGATTGCGGTCTCGGTCGTCAATCGCAGCCCGCGCTCGAGCGCGAGGAACGGATCGCGGAAGTGCCGCAGCACGTTGCCGTAGGTCGCGACCTGCACGCGCCCGATCTCCTCGGGGATCTCGTACACCGTCCCGTAGACGACCTTCGCCGAGGACTCGAAGGCGCCGTGCCCGAGCCACCAGCTGTTGTTCAGCTTGCGCAGGTGCTGCACGGCGATCGGAGTCGAACGACGCATGGTCGTACTGCGCGTACGGAACGACGTCCCACGACTGCTTGTCCGACAGGTCGTAGGCGACGACGTCGGCTCCGCGGCCCTCCATCGTGTAGCAGAGGAAACCGCTCGCAGTCCCGACCTCGAGCACCCGCTTGCCGTTCAGTTCGACGTTGCCGAGGTAGTCGTCTACACCGCCGCGAATGTCCCACGGGCCCTCGACGAGCCCGTACCCAGGGATCTCCATCGAGTGGTAGAAGTAGCACTCCTCGAGATCGGTGACGGCGCGCGGCTCCGCGTAGACCGAGCTCTTCGCGGGCGCCTTCTCCACGGTTTCCTGCCTGGCCATGAAGCGGCACCCTAACGAACCTCGGTGCTACAACTTTCGCGTCGTGCGCGGCCCACTTCGCCTCCTGCTCGCCCTGAGCGCCTTCGCGCTGCTCGTCCCTGCGGCCGCATCCGCGTACGGATGGCCGATCAGGCCCTTCTACCAGCAGCACCCGATTCGCGGCTACTTCAACGATCCGCGCCTGTCCGGCGACGAGACCGGGCTTCCACTTCGGCGTCGACATCTTGGCTCCGGACGGGACGCCGGTCTACGCGATCGAGCCCGGGCAAGCGTGCGCGTCGCACGGTCAGACGGTCTCGGTCTTCCCGAAGCGCGGCGGTCACCAGCTCTCCTACTGGCACGTCGTGCCGGCCGTCGTCAAGGGCCAGCGCGTTCGCCGGCACCAGCTGATCGGGCACGTCGTCGTCGGCGCGGGCCACGTGCACCTCGCCGAGTACAAGGACGGCACGTACATCAACCCGCTGCGCCTCGGCGGGCTCGCGCCGTACATCGACGACACGGTGCCGCAGATCCCGAGCCTGACCTTCCTCTCGTCGGGGCGGCCCATCCCGCCCGAGGGCGTGACGGGAACGGTCGACATCACCGCCGAGGCGTTCGACACGCCGCCGGTGCCGATCCCGCTGCCCTGGAACCAGGTGATCTACACGCCGTCCCTGATCCGCTGGCGGATCGTCCAGGGCCAGAACACGATCAGGCAGTGGGAGACGCCGGTCGACTTCCGGACGTTCCTCCTCCCGCTCAACCTCTTCAACTTCGTCTACGCGCCGGGGACGTTCCAGAACAAGGCCGGTCGGCGAGGGCGCTACGAGTTCTACCTCGCGCACCAGTTCGACACGCGCGTGCTGCGAACGGCTCCTACGTGCTCCAGGTCGACGCGCTCGACGAGCAGGAGAACGTCGGCCAGGCCTCCTTCGCGTTCACGGTCACGAACGCGGGCTGAGCCTGTACAGGTCGAAGCGCGAGTCGGAGTAGACCTTCGGCAGCTTGAGCGGGAGGTCGAACCGGCGCTTCGCGACCACGATCCACTGCGCGTGATAGCGGCGCGGAATCGAGACGCTGCCGCTGTTCAGGAACTTGATCACGTCGTCGCGCCGCTCGTTCGGATCGTTGTCCTTCGTGTCGGCGACGTGCGCCGGAGGCGCGGCGGAGACGTAGACGGGCGCGTACGCCTCGATCCGGTAGCTCGTCTCGAGGTCCGAGAAGACGGTGTCGCGGGCCGGCACGGTCGTGCGTAGGGCGTGGACGAGCCCCGGGGTGAGGCGGAGCCGGTCCGGCTCGTCGCGCTTGACGTAGGCGAGACCCGCAAGCCCGACAGGGGCGACGAGAGACAGCGCCACGGCGGCGGTCCACAGCGGCGCGGCTTCGGGCGCCGATCTGCGAACGATCGCGGCGACGATCAGCCCGATGCCCGCTCCCGCGAGCGCGAGCCATACCGGCCAGGGCGGGCCGCCGACGACGAGGAAGTACGAGAACTCCCCCGGGTAGACGAGCTGGAGCAGGCCGCCGGCGCCGAACGCGGCCAGGCAGCCGGCGAGCCGGTAGCGGCCGATGAGGGAAGCCGCTCCGGCGACCGCGAACGGGATCGGGAGGAAGATCGCGAGGCGCCTCGCCTGCGAGACCGAGACCGCGTTCGACAGGCTGTCGAACGCCCACGGGAGGAGGACGAGGAGCGAGGACGGCGAGCGACGCGCCGAGCACGTACGCGGCCCAGCGCCGGGTTCCCGCGAGCGCGGCCATCGGGATCGCGACGAGGCCGGCGACGGCGATCGCGCCTCCGCGCGAGATCGTCTCCGGGGCGAGGCGGAGCAGCCCGTGGACGACGTCGATCTGGCCCCTGTAGTGGGCGATCTGCTGCGCCCGCTCGGCGGCATCCGGCCTGTGCGTGACCGTCTCGTCGACGATCGGCTTCAACCAGAGCGCGTAGAGGCCGGCGGGGATGAGCACCGCCGGCAACGACGCCGCGATGCGCAGGTTCTCGCGCCAGAGCGACGACGCGAGGGCGACCCGCGCGAGCAGGAAGCCCAGCGAGCGGCACCGCGGCGAAGAACGCGTACGTCGGGTGCACGAGCGCGAGCGCGATCGACGCGGCCGAGATCGAGAGCACCTGGCGGCGCCGTCCACCCGCGACGAGCGAGAAGACGAGCGCGAGCAGCGCGGGGGCGATCAGCGCGCGGGCGACCGTCGGCGGCAGCGCGAGGAAGTCGAACGAGCCCGTTCCGGCGCGGGAGAAGCCGATCAGCCCGACCTGGGCGGCCGCCGTCGCGACGCCCGCGCCGTACGAGCGGAAGAGCGCGGCGCCGGCGGCGTAGGCGAGCACGACCGCCAGCGGGGTGAGGATCGCCGGCAGGTGCAGCATGACGACGGTCGGGTCGACGTCGGCCAGCCGCGCGACCATCGCCAGCCCCGCGTGCCACACCGGGAACGCGTAGCCGGGATGGAGGCCGCCGTGGCGGAACTCGTCGACCACGCTGAGCGAGGTCAGATGGAACGACTCGAGCTTCCGCACGCGGCCGAGGTGGAAGAGCGCGTCGCCGTAGACCGTGTTCGACGCCCACCAGACCGCGCCCGCGAACAGCGTCGCCGCGGCGGCCACTCCGGCGATCGTCAGCCGCTCGCTCTCCTCCGAGGGAACCGGCGCCCGCATCAGCGCCGGGACGAGCGACACGGCCGAGAAGGCGGCGACGAGCCAGAGCGTCGTCGTGATCGTCTCGCCGAACGCGAAGGTGAGCGCGAGCGCTCCGGCGAGCGCGGCCAGGCTCCAGGCGAACGACGCCGCGATCGCGACGCCGAACGTGTGCGGACGGCCCAGCGCGCGCACGAAGACCGCACCCGGGACGATCAGCACGCACGCCGACGCTGCGGTCAGCCGCAGGATGAGCCCGAGCCCGTGCGCAGGCAGGGCGCGACCGAGCACGAGCGCGGCGGGTGCCGCGAGCACGAGCGCGAGGAAGAGCGCCGAGGAGCCGAGCCGTCCCGCGCCCACGCGGTAGATCCGCATCGGCTGGGTCACGACAGCCACGCGCGAGCCTCCTCCGCGAGGGCCCCGGCCTGGAGGCATGCTCCCGCCGCGAGCGCGCACCTCTTCCAGCAGGCGGCGGTAGAGGACGTCCCACCCGGGCAGGAGCGCCGAGTCGTACTGCTCGGAGTGCCACAGGATCGCGAACCCGCCTCCGTTCTTCTCGGCCCAGTCGAGCAGCGCGCTGAGCCGCTTGCCGGCCTGCTCGACGCTGAGGTTGAGGTACCGCTCGGCGGACAGCGTCACGTCCATGGCCGCGAGCGGGACCTCGATCAGATCGTGCGGCGCGTCCCGCTCGAAGTCCCACGGCCGGAACGGATGCGCGATTCCGGCCCGGAAGCCGACGGCGTCGCCGAAGCCGAGCGACGAGTCGTACGCGAAGCCCGCGGCCTCGAGCGCGCCGAGATTGCGGTGCGGGTCGATGCGGAGATAGTGGTAGCGCTGGCCCTGGACCGGGCCGGAGAGCCGTTCGAGCCGCTCCTTCTCGTCGGCGATCCGTTGAGCGTCGTCTGCGGCGGAGTAGCTGCCGTGGAGCCCGACCTCCGCTTTGCCCTCCTGGAGCGTCTCGACGAGCCTCGGCCGCAGCCGCTCGTACGCCTCGGCCGCGGCTCCGTCGAACTCGTGCGCGTGGTCGGCGAGCAGGAAGAACGTCGACGACGCACCGGAGCGCCGCTCGTCCTCGAGGATCCGGTCGAAGCTCCAGTACGGATCGGTGCCGCGCACCTTGTGCACGGTTGCGCCGGCGAGGCCGCGCAGCTCGCGCAGCCCGGGTCGCACGCGCCCGTTCGTCAGGTCGGTCTTCGCTCTCGCGGCCGCTCCCTTGACGCCGAGGCGCGTCCACTTCCACGGAACGTCGACGTCGTGGGTCAGCGCAACGGCGAAGCGGGCGCCGCCCCAGCGCGGAGGCTCGACACCAAGTTGGGCCCGCAGCCGCTCGAGTGGCGGATCGAGCGGGTCGAGGCACGACGACGCAGCCCGGAACCGGTCGTGCTCATCCCGTGCCCCGTTTCGCTCCTCGACCCGGGCGAGGTGGAAGAACGCCTCCGCGAGGTGATCGCCCTCGGGCCGCTCGCCCGCGCTCGACCTGCTCCCACGCCTCGGCGCTGTAGGGCACGTCGTCACCGAAGCCGAGCTCGCGCGCGCCGATCGTGTCGAGCACCCAGCGCGCCCGCCGTTCGACGCGTTCGGGAATCACCGGAACACGCCCCGCGCGACCCGGGCCGCATGCACGAGCCCGGGCTTGAGGTCGTCACGCGCGAAGACCGCGTCCACGTACGGCGGCCGGTGGAGCTCGGGCCGCTCGCCGGGCATCAGCGAGATCGACCACGTGCGCCGCGTGCCGTTCATCGAAACCGGCTCGACCCGCTCACCGGTCAGGTCGCGGTACGCGATCAGCGGCAGGTCGACGCCGCACGCCGCCGCGAGCCCGTGCCACTGCCACAGGCGCGGGTTGACCTCCATCAGCTTGAAGCGGCCGTCGCGCGGATCGCGCTTGAACTCGACCTGCGAGATCCCGTGGAAGCCAAGAGCGCTTCAGGAGGCGCAGGCCGGCGTCCACCACCTCCTGCACCCAGACCGCCTCGCCGACGCGGCACGTGCCGACGACCGGCGGCACCTGCTTCAGCTTGCGCCCGCTGAAGAGCCCGAGCGGCTCGCCGTCCGCGCGCAGGTAGCTGCCGAAGCTGTACAGCTCCTCGTCGCCGCCGGGGACGAGCTCCTGCACCATCGGCCCGAACGGCTCCGCGTCCGCATACGCGCGTTCGAGCTCCGCCTTCGTCTCGCAGCGAAAAGCCTGCTTGCCGAACCGGCGCTTGAAGCCGTCGGGATGCTGAGGCTTGACGAGGACCGGAAACGGAAGCCCGGCCGCCTCGGTCGCGGTCGTCGGATACAGCGTCTCGGGGATGTCGACATCCGCCTCGCGGGCCGTCTCGAGCTGGTGGCGCTTGTCCTGGATCGACTCGAGGCGCTCCCAGCTGGGGAACGGGAACAGAAAGCCGTCCAGGCGATCCGCGTGGCGCGCGAGCGCGTTCAGCGGCGGATCGTGGGTCGGAAAGACGACCGCCGGGCCGCCGATCTTCGCGACGGCGTCGACGAAGCGCGTCCTCGTCGGCCAGCGGATCGGGCACCGTCACGGGCTGGGCGTAGCGCGAGCGGAACCCGAGCGGGCTCGACCGGTGATCCACCGCGAAGACCGGAATCCCGGCCCGTCCGAGCGAGCGAATCGCGGCCAGGCCGTTGACCCAGCCGACGTCGACGACGACGGCCTTCACCGGGCCGATTCTAGGAGCGCTGCGGTGTTGCCTGACCCCAGCCACTGCGCGGCCTCACGATAGGCGCGCCCCCGATCGCCCCGGAAGAACACCCCGCGCAGCCGCAGCCCCCAGAGCATCACGCGCCTGGCGCGCTCGGCGACGCGCAGGCCGCGGTGCTTGCGCAGGAACTGCAGGTGGCCGCGCACGATCGCCTTGAACTGCCGGGGATTGAGCGACGCGCCGACGACGTGAGTGACCTCGGCGCCCGGGAAGAAGAGGATCTTCCAGCCCGCCTGGCGGAACCGGTAGCACCAGTCCACCTCCTCGCTCATCAGGAAGAAGTCCTCGTCGAACCCGCCGACCGAGTCGACCGCCTCGCGGCGGACGAGCAGGCACGCGCCGAAGAGGTACTCCGCCTCGCGCACCGACTCGTGGTCGAACTGCTCGCCGAAGAACGCGTTCAGCGCATGCGAGTGCGGCGCCAGCTTGCGCAGGAAGAAGTACTCGGTCGCGATCCGCCACGGGCTCGGGTAGCCGCGCACCGAGCGCTGGAGCGTGCCGTCGGGGTTCAGCAGCCGCGGGCCGACGATCGCGGCCTCCGGATGCTCGTCCGCGAACGCGACCATGGCCTCGAGCGCGCCGTCCATGAGCCACGCGTCCGGGTTCAGGAGCAGGAAGTAGCGCCCGGAGCCGGCCCGCATGCCCGCGTTGTTGCCGGCGCCGAACCCGCGGTTGTCCTGCTCGATCAGGCGCGCCTCCGGAAACCGCTCGCGCACGAGGTCGGGCGTTCCGTCCGTCGACGCGTTGTCGACGACGATCACCTCGGCGCTCCGTCCCGCGCAGGCTGTCGAGCGAGCGCTCGATCCACGGCGCCGCGTTGTGCGTGACGACGACCGCGCTGACTTCCGGCTCAGCCATCGGCTTCGCGCGGGATCCGCGCACTGCGACTCCTCCCGCGCATGCCCTCCCAGGCGAGGATCACCGCCCCCGGGGCAGCCAGCAGGATCGTGAGCACGAAGAAGAGGAATCCGGCGGCGAACGCCTGGTCGGAGCTCACGCCGAGCTTTCCGAGGAAGCTGACGAAGAACGACTCGCGCACGGCGAACCCGTTGATCGTGAACGGGATCAGCATCACGAGGAAGAGAAGCGGGCCCATCACGTAGTAGGGCCGAGGAGAGAGATCGATCCCGACCGCCTTGCCGCTGAGCCAGACGGCCAGCACCCGGACCGACTGCACGCCGAGCGTGATCGACGAAGACGGCGAAGAGGACACCGACGTGGTCCCGGTACGAGTGCATCGCGTGGTAGACGCGCGCTACGAGCTTGTCGAGCCGAACCCATGCGAGCACCGGGCGACCGAGCTTGAGCAACGGCTGCGCCCGGCGCGAGAAGAGCAGGAAGCCGAGGACGATCGTCGCAACGACGAAGAACGCCTCGATCCAGAGGTAGGCGCCGACGTCGTAGTGGCCGACCGCAAGCAGGAAGCCGACCGCGGCCAGCACGAGCGTCGCGGCCCCGCCGATCGCCCGCTCGAGGAGCACCGTCGCCGCACCCGTGTCGCCGTGACCAGGATGGCGTCGAGCGGTCTCGTAGATGCGAACGGCGTCCCCGCCGACCGACGTGGGCAGGATCTGCCCCGCGGCGTACGCCACGAAGTACGCCCGCGTCAGCCAGGGAATGGTGTCGTCGACGCCCTTCGCCCTGAGCAGGAGCTGCCAGCGCCAGGCCATCGGCAGGACGGTCAACGAGCATCAGCGCCAGCGCGAGCGCCAGGTACCACGGATTCGCATCCGCGATCACCCGCAGCGTCTTGCCGAGGTCGATCTTCCAGATCAGGTACGCGAGGCAGAGCCCCGTGACGAGGAGCGTCAGAGAGACGCGCAGCGGACGCTTCATCGGGTCAGCGAGGAGTGCACACGGCCGAGCGCGGCGATCACGTCCGCGATGTCGTCGTCCGAGTGCGCGGGGGAAAGCGGGAGCGACAGGATCTCGGCGCCGGCACGCTCCGCGACGGGCAGCGGCGGCTGGTCGGGCAGGAGCTCGCGATACGCGGTCAGCTTGTGTACCGGGAGGAAGTGGATGCTCGTCGCGATGTTCTCCTCCGCGAGGAGCCGCTGGTACTCGTCGCGGGTGCCGCCGGCACGTTCGGCGTCGATCCGGATGACGTACAGGTGGTAGGCGTGCGTGTCACGCGGGTCGCGGGCGAGCGTCTCGATCCCGTCGAGCTCGGCGACCGCCTCGTCGTAGAGCGCGAACTGGCGCCGCCGAATCTCGCCGTGGCGCTCGATCTTGTCGAGCTGGACGAGCGCGATCGAGGCGAGAACGTCCGAGAGGTTCGCCTTGTAGCCCGGGACGACGATGTCGTAGAGCGAGCCGTCGCCGCGGCGCATGAGGCGCAGGTTTTCGATCGTCTCCGCGACCTTCGAGTCGTTCGTCGAGATCAACCCGCCCTCGCCCGCGGCGACGTTCTTCGTCGCGTAGAGCGAGAAGCAGGTCGCCTCGGCGATCGAGCCGATCTTGCGGCCGCGGTACTCGCTCTCGGCGGCGTGCGCAGCGTCCTCGACGAGCGGGATGCCGTGGGCGAGGAGCGGGTCGAGGTCGGCGGGCTGGCCGGCGAGGTCGACCGGGAGGATGGCCTTCGTCTTGTCCGTGACGAGCTCGGCGACGCGGTCGGGGTCGATGTTCAGGTCGGAGTCGCGCACGTCCGCGAAGACCGGAGTCGCGCCGGCGTGGACGATCACGTTCGCGGTCGCGGGCCACGTGATGGGCGTCGTGATCACCTCGTCGCCGGGCCCGACGCCGACCGCGAGCAGCGCGAGGTGGAGCGCGGCCGTGCCGGACGCGACCGCGAGCACGTGCTCGGCCTGGACGTACTCGGCGAAGCGCCGCTCGAGCTCGGCGGCGCGCGGCCCGGTCGTCAGCCAGCCCGAGCGCAGGGTCTCGGCGACGGCCTCGATCTCCTCGTCGCCGATCGCCGGCGGCTGGAACCCGAGCATGGTCGACCTTCTGTCAGACGAGACTTTCTGCACCGACCTTGAAGCGTATGAGACGAGCGGCCCCGTCGGATCGTTCCAGGGCCTCCTCGCGGCTGTCCCCGATCGCAAGCACTGCGCCGGCTCGATCGGCGCCGCGGCGGAACGGGCCGAAGACATGGCCCGGCTCGCGGTAGATGCGTACGTCCTGGACGCCTTCGAGCGCACGCGCCTCGTCCGCGCCCTCGACCTCCTCGAGCACGCCTTCCGGCGGGACGAGGAAGCGGACGACCGCGCCGCCGACCTCGGGCGTCGGCTGGAGGGCGGCCGACCAGATCGGCTCGCCGAGCGCGGCCTGGAGCGCCAGGCCGTTGAGGTCGACGCCGAGCGCGAGCTTCGCGAGCTCCGCGTCGTGGCCGCCGCCGAGGCGCGCTGCGACCTCGATCACCTGCGGGCCGTCCGGCCCGATCCGGAGCTGCGTGTAGCTGGGGCCGTTCTCGATCCCGAGCGCGCGGACCGCAGCTTCGGCGACGTCCGGCCGCCTGTCCGCCCGCCTCGCTCGGCCACACGTGCGCGAGCGCAACACCGAAGGCCGGCGGTTCGGCCGTCAAGCGGTCGGTCACGGTCAGCGGATGGAAGTCTCCGCGCAGCGAGAACGCGTTCACCGTCACCTCGGGCCCGTCGACGAGCTCCTCGATGATCGCCACACCGCTGCGCGACTCCTCGATCGCGCGCGCGATCGCGGCCGGAAGCTCATCCTCGGAGCGGACGAGCGTCAGGCCCTTCTGCCCCTGCCGGTCCGGCGCCTTCACGACCGACGGCACGGGCAACCCCTCTTCCGATTCCGAGACGATGTGCCAGCCCGGCTGCGGCACCTTCGCCTCCGCGAGCGCCTCGCGCTGCTTCTGCTTCGAGACGGCCCGGTTCGCGACCGCGGCGTCGATCGGGTGCGGCAGCCCCAGCCGCTCGGCCACGCGCGCGGCGATTCCCACCGGCCAGTCGATGCCCGGAGCGATGATCCCCTCGACGCGCTCGGCCGAGGCGAGGCGCTCGATGCCCTGCTCGTCCTCGGTCGAGATGATCGCCCGCCGGTCGGCGTACCGGAACCCGGGCGCGGTCGGGTCGCGGTCGAGCGCGATCACGAACAGCCCCTGCTCGCGAGCCGCCCCGAGCAGTCCGAGCTGCGCCGGCCCGGCCCCTAGGACGAGAAGACGTCTGCCGGTCGCCGCTCCGGGGCCCTCCACCAGGCCTCATTGTCGCGGTACCACGAGATGGTGCGCTCGAGCCCGTCCTCGAACGACGTCCTCGCCCGCCAGCCGAGCAGACGCTCGGCCTTCTCGGTCGAGCCGATGTGGCGGTCGACCTGGCCGAGGCGCTCGTCGACGCTGCGTCCTCAGCGAGCGCCGGCTTGCCGAGCAGCTCGAGAACCTTGTCGGCGATGTCCGTCACCGAGATGTCGATGCCGGTCGCGACGTTGATCACCTCGCCGATGACCGAGTCGTCGGCCGCGATGATCGCCTCGATCGCCTCGGCGTCGTCGTCCACGTAGAGCCAGTCGCGGCTCGCGTGGCCGTCGCCGTGGATCGTCAGCGGCTCGTCGGAGAGCGCCTGCGTGATGAAGCGCGGGATCACCTTCTCCGGATGCTGCCGCGGCCCGTAGTTGTTGAACGGGCGGACGATCACGATCGGGAGGCCGTACGTGACGTAGTACGAGTAGGCGAGGCGATCGGCTCCGGCCTTCGTCGCGGCGTACGGGCTGCGCGGGTTGAGCGGGTGCTCCTCGTCCATGGGCTCGTGGAGCGCCGTGCCGTAGACCTCGCTGGACGAGAAGAGGATGAAGCGCTCGACCGGCTGTTCGCGGATCGCGTCGAGCAGGATCTGCGTGCCTTCGACGTTCGTGGTCACGAACTCCGACGCGCCGGCCTCGATCGACTTCTCCACGTGCGACTCGGCGGCGGCGTTCACGATCACGTCCACTTCCGCGACGACCTCGCGGACGAGATCCGGGTCGCGGATGTCGCCGTGCACGAACGAGTGGCGCTCGTGCGACGTGACCGCGGCGAGGTTGTCCATGCTGCCCGCGTAGGTGAGCGCGTCGAGGGAGACGACCTCGTACGGCGTCGCCTGCAGGATGTGGCGGACGAAGTTGGACGGGATGAATCCCGCGCCGCCGGTGACGAGTACGCGCTTCGCCTTCACGGCCCGCAAGCCTAGCTAGGCTCTCCGGCCGTGACGAACTTCGTCGTCCTCTCAACCCAGCGCAGCGGCTCCACGTGGGTCGTCGACATGCTGACGAGCCACCCGAAAGTCGTCGCCTACTCCGAGCTCTTCATGCACGGCGGCGAGGGCAAGCCGAGGTGGGGCCAGGAGCAGGATCTCCCGTACTGGCAGACGTACGCCCGCGGGAAGTATCGGATCACGAAGCCGTACTGGCTCTGGCACTACCTGGGGCAGGCGTACCGCGAGCGGCCGGGGATCGACGCGGTCGGCTTCAAGCTCATGTACAGCCAGCTGACGCGGATCAGCCGGCCACTGATGCCCGCGCTCTGGCTGAAGCGCGTCCGGATCATCCACCTGATCCGCCGGAACGCGCTCGACGTCGTCCTCTCGAAGGAGGCCGGCGCCGCACGCGAGGGTCGGCTTCACGCACGTGACGGCGAGGACGTCGAGGAGGTGCGGCTGAATCTCGACACTGACACGCTGCTGAGGCGGATGACGCTGCACGAGCGCGCGATCGCAGGCGCGCGCGTCCGCTTCAAGCGAGTCGGGCTGCCATACACCGAGGTCGTCTACGAAGATCTCGCCGACGACGACAGCGGCTTCGCGTCGCTGTTCGAGTTCCTCGACGTCGAGCCCGCTCCGGTCTCGTCATCGCTCCAGAAGCTGAACCCGACCTCGCACGAGGAGCTGATCGAGAACTACGGCGAGGTCCGCGACGCCCTCGCCGAGACCGAGTTCGCCGCCCTGCTCCGCTGACGTTCCTAACAAGGGCCTGTCCCTTGTTAGGGCCTGTCCCTTGTTAGAGCTCGCGGTCGATCGTGTACAGCGGCCGGCCCTCGACGTCGCGCTGGATCCGGCCCAGGTACTCGCCGACGAGGGCCAGGATGAAGCCCTGCATGCCGAGCACGAAGATCACTCCCACGCCGCCGAACAGCGGGCCCGGGAAGTTCGACTTGTTGACCCAGAACACGACGCCGTAGATCCCGAGCGCAAGCGCCGCCGTCGTGCACAGGACACCGAGCGCGATCCCGATCCACTGGATCGGCTGCGGCCAGAAGCCCGCGAGCACGTGCAGCGCCAGCCGCGTCAGCCGGAGCGGCGAGTAGCGCGACTGGCCCGCCCGCGCCGTATGCGAGACGTCGACCTCCGCGACGCTCGCGCCGCCCGACAACACGAGCGCCTTCGTGAACTTCTGCTTCCCGATCGCCCCGAGCATCGGCTCGATCGCGCTCCGCCGGTACGCGTTGAACGCACAGCCGAAGTCGGAGATGTCGACGCCGCGTGAACCGCCGGAGCATCCCGTTGATCACGCGCGACGGAAGCGTCCGCCCCCAGGAATCGCGCCGCGCGGTCCGGGTCCCGCTCGCGACGTCGGCGCCTTCCTCCACTGCCGCGATCAGCCGCGGCAGGTCCTCCGGCGCGTTCTGGAGGTCGCCGTCCATCGTCACCCAGATCTCGCCGCGCGAGCGCACGAGGCCTGCGTGCATCGCCGCGTGCTGGCCGAAGTTCCGCTTGAAGCGAACCGCCCGCACGCGCTCGTCCGCGTCGTGGAGCCGTTCGAGCTCGGCAAACGTGCCGTCGATCGACCCGTCGTCGACGAAGATCAGCTCGAACGTGCGCGCGGCCTCGTCGAGCGTTGCGGCCGTCCTCGAGTAGAGCTCGCCGAGCCGCGGCGCCTCGTTGTAGACGGGAATCACGACCGAGATCGACGGCGACGGCGCGTCGGAATCCAGGGCGTGCGGCGCCGGATAGGTCTCCTGGCCGATCGTGGCCATGACGGAAATCTAACCTTCGGCGGCTAAACTCCCTGCATGGCAGGCCTTCCCGCCGCCGTCGAGGAGCTGACCGCCGATCGCGAGCACGGCGCCAGCTGGATGGCGCGCCGCACCGTCGAGACGCTGCTCGAGGTCAGCGAGCAGCCGTTCGAGACCTCCGCCGAGCTGTTCGACGCGCTCATGGACGCAGGCCGGCAGCTCGCCGAGAGCAGGCCCGGCGTGGGCGCGATCGCAGGCGCCGCGGGCCGGGTCCTCGCCACTGCGAACGCCAACACGTTCCTCGAGCCCGACCAGCTCCGGCAGCTCGTCTCCGAGGAAGGGCAGTCGATCCTGCAAGGCCGCGAGCGGGCGGCCGCCTCGATCGCGATCCAGCTGCGCGACCGGCTGGCCGACCAGGTCGTCATGACCCACTCCGCGTCTGCCACCGTGCACGAGGCGCTGCTCTACGCGTCGCCGAAACGGGCGATCTGCACCGTCTCCGAGCCGGTCGGCGAGGGACGAGCCTTCGCCGAGGAGCTGCGCACGCAGGGCCTCGACGTCGAGCTCATCGACGACGTTGACGGCGCCAAGGCGCTGCCCGAGGCGGATCTCTTCCTGATCGGCGCCGACACCGTCTTCCACGACGGAACTCTCTGCAACAAGATCGGGACGACCGCACTCGCCGAGGCCGCCCAGAAACAGGGCGTGCCGACGATCGTGGCCTGCGAGATCATCAAGCTGGCGCCGATCGACGTTGCCTCTGCCCCGGAGCAGAGCGAGGCCGAGCGCGCACTCTTCGAGATGACCCCGCCGGAGCTGCTGAGCGAGATCGTGACCGAGGAAGGCTCCGTCACTCCAGACGAGGTCGGCGCGCTCATCGACCGCACGCCGTTCCTCCGAGACGGCTACGCGCTGCTCCTCCCCGCGAACGCCGTCTAGCGAAGTGCGAGCAGCGGCGCTGACCCTCGTGGCCCTGGCCGCAACCGGGTGCATGAGCCGGAGCGACTCGAGCAACAGCGACTCGAGCCCGACGGCCGACCTCCAGATCTCCGTCTCGATCCGCGGCTCGGAGGCGCCGACGAAAGTCTGGACGCTGCACTGTCCGCCGGGCGGCACGCTGCCGGAGGCAGCCGAGGCCTGCCGCAAGCTCGGTCAGATCCACGACCCGTTCGCGCCGGTCCCCGAGGGCACGGCCTGCACGCAGATCTACGGCGGGCCCGAGATCGCCGACGTCAGCGGCACGTTCAATGGCAAGCCCATTGACACCCAGTTCAGCCGAGGAAACGGCTGCGAGATCGAGCGCTGGAAGCGAGTCGGCTTCCTCTTCCCTGGCGTCGTCTGACGATACTTCCGGGCCGATGGGCCTCCGAGTCACGCACTGCCCGGTCAACCTGGCCGGGGTCGGGTGGACGAACGTGCAGGCGCTGCGCAAGCGCGGTGTCGACGCGCGGCTCGTCGTCTTCAACACGCAGCCGTTCCGCCCGGACCAGGCGGACTGGGACCTGAAGCGTCCCCGCAAAGGCCTCCTGCGCCAGCAGCTCGTCCAGTGGCGCGCGTTCTCGAAGCTCCTCCCGCAGACCGACATCTTCCACTTCTACTTCGGGCTCACGCTCGTCCCGAAGAGCGTCCAGTTCCCGATCCTCAGGGCGACGCGCCGCAAGTCGCTCTTCCACTTCCTCGGCGCCGACATCCGCGAGCAGCCCGAAGGAGCAGCTCATGTACGGCCTGAAGGCCGACGCGCGCGTCGTGGGCTCGTTCGCGGCGCTGCGATTCATCCCGTACGACGCCGAGGTGCTCCCGCCAGGGATCGACCTCACCGCGTACGACCCCGTCCCGCCGGTCGAGCGCGAGCGCGTCCGCATCGTCCACGCGCCGTCGAACAAGGAGAAGAAGGGCACCGAGCACGTGATCGAAGCCTGCAAGCAGCTCCCGGTCGACCTCGACGTCGTCCACGGCGTCCGGAACGAGGAGGCGCTCGAGCGCTACAAGCAGGCGGACATCGTCGTCGACCAGGTGCTGCGCGACTGGCACGGCGTGTTCACGATCGAGGGCATGGCGCTCGGGAAGCCGGTCGTCACGTCGCTCGACGAGGACGCGGTGCGGCAGACCGAGGAGGCGTTCGGCGTGAAGGTGCCGATCGTGCGGACGACGAAGGACGACCTCGTGGACGTGCTGCGGCCGCTCGTGGAGTCGTTCGAGGAGCGCAAGCGCCTGGGCGAGGCGGGGCGGGCCTACGTCGAGGAAGTGCACGACATCGAGCGGATGACCGACCGCCTGCTCGACCTCTACGGTCGCCTGTAGATGGGGCTCGCCCAGGAGATCAAGCGGCTCGGCAAGCACTCCGCGATCTACGGCGTCGGCGGCCTGATCCAGCGGCTCGTCGCCGTCCTCCTGCTCCCGCTCTACACGCGCTTCCTCTCGCCGTCCGACTACGGGGCGATCGAGGCGCTCGTCGCGCTGTCGGCGGTCATCTTCGCGCTCCTTCGAGCGGGGATCCAGAGCTCGTTCTTCCGCTTCTACTTCCACGCGGAGACCGACCGATGAGCGGCTGACGGTCGTCCGCACCTCGTTCTGGTTCACGATGGGCGCGGCGACGATCGCGCTCGCCGGCAGGAGAGCTGTTCGCCCCGCAGATCTCGCATTTCCTCTACGGCTCGGGCGAGCACACGGACCTCGTCCGCGCCGCGTTCGTCGGCCTCTGGGCGGCGATGAACTACGACCAGCTGACGGCGCTCTTCCGGGTCGAGGAGCGATCGGTGAGCTACTCGATGGCGAGCCTCGCGAACGTCGCGATCACGATCGGCATCACGATCCTGCTCGTCGTCGTCCTCGACCAGGGGCCGCTCGGAGTCCTCGTCGGAAACTTCAGCGGGACACTCGTCGTCTACGCGGTGCTCCTCGCCTACCGGAGGACGCAGCTCGGGTTCGAGTTCAACACGAGCGTCTTCCGGAAGATGACCGAGTGGGGCATGCCGCTCGTGCCGTCGGTGATCGCGCTGAACGCGATCGACTTCGCCGACCGGATTCTGCTCGTGCGGATCAAGGGCCAGCACGAGCTCGGCCTGTACGCGATCGGGATGCGCATCTCGGCCGGGCTCCTCTTCGTGCTCGCCGCGTTCCGCACCGCGTGGCCCGCGTTCGCGTACTCGATCCGCGAGGACAACGAGGCGCGGCGCACCTACGGGTTCGTCCTCACCTACGTCACGTTCTTCTCGTCCTGGGCCGCGCTCGCTCTCGGCCTCGCCGCGCCGTGGATCGTGCGCCTGCTGACGACGCCGGACTTCTACGGGGGCGCGCGGGTCGTGCCGATGCTGTCCTTCGCGTTCGTGGTCTTCGGCGCGTACGTCGTCGTCGTGACCTCGATTGGGCGCGTCGGCCGCCGCGGATCGAACTGGATCATCACCGGGATCGCCGCGGTGATCGGGGTCCTGCTCAACCTCGCGCTGATCCCGCCGTTCGGGATGACCGGCGCCGCGGTGTCGATGCTGCTCGCCTACTTCGTCATCTTCCTCGGCATGACGTGGAAGGCGCAGCGCGTGTTCCATGTGCACTACCAGTGGCGGCGCCTTGCGACTGCTGCTGGGACTGCGGCCGGCTTGACGGTGGTCGGGAAGCTGATCGACGGCGGGCTCCCGCTGGTGATCGTGCTCACGGCCATCTACCCGCTCGTGCTCAGGCTGACCGGCTTCTACCTGCCCGAGGAGCGCGCCCGGATCGGCGCCTTCGGCAGGCGGTTGCTTCCCGGTCGCGTTTAATCCGCCGGGTGGACTCGGGAGAGCTGGCTGCGGTAGTCGGCGCTGCAGGCGCCGCTCTGATCCTTCTCGGGCGCGGCCGGCTCATGCTCCTTGGCGGGCTCGCGCTGCTCGCGGTCGCCGAGCTCGGCCTCGTCCACGACCTCTCCGGGAACCGCGTCTCGCCGAAGCTCGCGGCGCTCGGAGTCGCCTCACTCGTGCCGATGGCGATCGGCGCGTGGATCTTCGTCCGCTGGCCGACGCTCGTCACGCCGCTCGTCGCGATCGCCGCCCCGTTCCGGCCCGCCGCTCTCCTTCGGCAGCGAGCATCGCTACTACGTCGGAGTCGCGAGCTCGGGGCAGCTCGGTCGCCTGCTGCCGCTCTACGGCGTCCTCGGCGCGACGGCGCTCGCGCTCGGCTGGCACGCGTTACGCGGTCGAGTGAACCGCCCGGTGCCGTTCATCGTCTCGATCCCCGCGGCCGTTTTCATCGCCGTCGCCGGCCTCTCGGTGCTCTGGACCGAGGACCTGGTCTCCGGCGAGAACGTGCTCGCCTACTTCCTCCTCCCGTTCGCGGTGCTCGTCGTCGTCGTCGCGCATGCGCCGTTCCCGCCCTGGCTGCCGAAGGCGCTCGCGGTGATCGCGGTCGGGCTCGCGACGCTGTTCGCCGTCGTCGGGATCATTCAGGCGGCGACGCACAAGCTCTGGTTCTTCTCGCCCGCGGTCGAGGTCGGGAACGCATACAGCTCGTTCTTCCGCGTCACGTCGCTCTTCCGCGACCCGAGCCTGTACGGGAGACACGTGGTGATCGGGATCGTCGTGCTGCTCGTGTGCGTGCTGTACCGGAAGGTGAACCCGTTCCTCGCCGCGGGGCTGATCGCGCTCCTCTTCGTGGGGCTCTGGTTCTCGTACTCGCAGTCGAGCATGGCGGCGCTCTTCGTCGTCACGCTCGTGCTCGCCGCGGTCGCCGGGGGGCGGAGCCTCAAGCTCGTCGCGGCGATCACCGCGGTGGTCGTGCTCGTCGGCGCCGCCGGGATCCTCGCGACCTCGGCGCGCGATCACTCCGCGCGTCGCTTCACGAGCGACCGCTCGCGGCGCGTCGAGCTGACGTGGAAGGTGTTCCGGACGCATCCGGTCGTCGGCGTCGGCCTCGGCAGCCAGCCGGTCGCAAGCCAGGCCCGCTCGAAGCAGGGCGGGTCGCCCACGCGCTTCGTCTCGCACACGACCCCGCTCACGGTCGCGGCCGAGCTCGGCGTGATCGGTCTCGCCGCCTATCTCGCGCTGCTCGGAGGATCGGCGGTCCTGATCGAGCAGGTGCGCCGCCGCGCGCCGCCCCTCGGCCTCGGGCTCGGCGCGGTGTTCCTGGCCTTGTTCGTCCACTCGCTCGCGTACAGCGGGTTCTTCGAGGATCCCGTCACGTGGCTCGCGATCGCGGTCGCGGCCTCGTACATGCTGTCGCGGGCCGACGACGAAGCCATACTCGGCGCGTGAGCCCGCTACGGCCCGTGGTTGCTGCTGGCGACGCTGGGCGTGCTGGTCGCGATCACGATCCCGGAGCTCGGCGCCGATCCGTGGCCGTTCATGCCGGCCGTGGTCCACCCGCGCGGCCTCCTCGGCCCGCTCGTCCGCGTTGCCGACCGCGAGTGGGACCTCGGCATCCTCCGCTCGACGGCCGTTCTGGCGGGACTGCTCGTCGCGCTCGCCGCCGCAGCGACGTGGCGCATCCGCTCCTGGCCGCGCTGGTTCGCAATCGCGCTTCCGGTCGTCGTCTGCGGGATGCTGCTCGTGCCCGCGGTGCTCCTCCAGGTCGGCCTCCGCGATGCGACCGAGCCCTGGTACTTCACGAACGACTCGACGTACCAGATCGAGATCGCAGGCGACCTCGTCCGGCACGGACACACCCCGTACGGCCACGACTACGGGAGCTCGGGGCTCGAGCGCTTCTACCCGGCGGCGAAGGACGAGGAAGCGGCGTTCGACCGCGCGGCGAGACACCACTTCGCCTACTTCCCGGGCACGGCGCTGACCGCGGCCGCGTGGCGCGTGCTCCCGCGCCCGTGGGACGACTACCGCATCTTCGTGCTCCTCGCGACGCTCGCGCTGCTCCCGGCGGCGCTCGTCTTCCCCGGCGACCTGTACGTGCGCCTGGCCGTCGGCTCGGGCCTGGCCGCGAACCCGATCCTGCTCAAGGGCGCCTGGTTCGGGACCGCCGATGCCCCCGCGCTGCTCGCGCTCGTCCTCGCCTTCGGCCTCCTCGCGCGCGGTCGGCTCGTGTGGGCGGCGGCGAGCCTCGGCGCCGCGCTCGCGCTCAAGCAGTTCGCCCTCGTGGCGGTCCCGTTCTTCGCCGTGATGCTGCTCACGAAGCACACGTCACGCGCAACGCTCTACCGCGCCGGCGCCGCCTTCGGCGGAGTCTTCCTGGCGACCGTGATCCCGTTCCTCATCGCCGACCCCGGCGCCCTGTGGCGCGACACGGTCTCCTACGGTGCGGGCACGTACCGCATCGTCGGCTACGGCCTCGCCGCGCTGCTGCTCAACCTCGGGGCGATCGACGACCGGTTCGGGAACTACCCGTTCGTCTGGCTCGCGCTCGTCTTCTGGCTCCCGCTGACGGCGTGGCTCCTCTGGGCCCAGCGCCGCGCCGGGACGCTCTGGGCGGGCGCTATTGGTTTTTCCGTTTCGATGTTCGTCCTGCTTTTTTTGAGCCGTGTGTTCCAGAGCTCGTACCTCGCCTGGCCTTTGACAGGCATCGGGCTCGCGCTCTTGCTCGCTTCAGGTGAGCGCACTTCTCCGCCGCATGAAGCCGCCGGAGCTGCTCCCAGCGCAGCCGCGGAATGAGCGCGTACACCTTGTTCCGGCCCGAGATGTAGATCCGCCTGCCGTCCGCGACGAGCGCCGAGTACTTGCCGTCGGGGAAATGCCAGATGGCATCGCCGTTGCGGGCGTTCAGCGCCCACGTCCCGCGCGGCCCGCTCTTCACGCGGCGGAGCCCCCCGGCGCCGCACCGGCCGCACGTCGAGAAGTAGACGAGACCCGCGAGAACGGTCGGCGCGCCGGTGATCGACGACGGCGCGTCGTATCTCCAGCGCACGTTGCCCGTCCGAGCATCGAGCGCGACGAAGTTCCCGTCCCAGGTGCCGACGAACACCGTCTTTCGCCAGACCGCCGCAGCCGTGTAGACGTACGTCCCGACCTGCCGCGCCCAGAGCAGATGGCCGCTGTTCGCGCCGAAGGCGTACACGGTGCCGTCGGCGTTGCCGATGAAGACTCGCCCGTACGCGACCGTGGGCGTGGCGTAGAAGTACTCGCGGCTGCCGAAGCGAGAGAACGACGTCGCGTGCCAACGCTCGCGGCCGGTCTTCCGGTCCACGCCGTAGACGCTCCCGCTCGAGGTCGCGACGATCACGAGGTTCCCCGCGCTCGCCGGAGCGGCGACGATCTGGTCGTCGGCGCTGAACGTCCACTGGAGGAGCGGTCGGCGCTCGCCGCGGATCCGGTACGCGTACAGGTGCCGGTCCCAGGAGCCGAAGTAGAGCATCTTCCCGACGAGGAGCGGCGACGACTCCACGGAGCCCGCGCGCACACGCCAGAGCTCCCGGCCGTTCTTCGCGTTCCACGCAATGACGAACCCCTCTGCGCGCGCCGCGTGCTTCTGGCACGGGAGCTCGTGCATGTACGCCTGGTAGACGATCCCATCGGCAATCGTGGGCGAGGCGGCCGAGCAGTTCGGGAAGTGCTTCGTCCAGACGATCTTCCCGGTGCGTGCGTTGATGGCGTAGAACCGCCCCTTCTGCTGGGCGACGTAGACCTTGCGGTAGGCAACCGAGGGCGGGAACTCGATGTCGGCATGGGCCTTCAGCTTCCAGAGCCCGTGGTACGGCGGCCTCAGGTTGCGCCAGTCGGGCGCCAGGTGTGTCCGCTGGGTGTCGTAGCCGTAGGTGGGCCACTGCACCTGCGTGAGCTCGACGCTCGGCTTCTCGGACGGCTTCGTCTTCTTCGGCTGCTCGCGAAGCGTGTTCGAGAACTCCTTCGTCGGAGAGCCGACAACTGTCTTCGGCTGCTTCTCGTGCCAGGCCCAGCCGCCGAGGCCCGCCCCTACGCCGAGCGCGAGCACCGAGGCTCCGAGCAGGGGCCACTGGAACACGCCGATGCGAGCCCGCGTCAGCCCGTAGGCAAGGGCGAGCACCGCGCCTGCGGCGAGGAGCAGTTCGGCGGAGTCGGTGACCGCGCGTTCGAGCGATGCAGCGAGCGGCAAGATCGGGCAGGTTAGCGGGGCTACTTCCGGACGACGACGGTTGCCCGCGCGCGGTGGCCGTTCGCGGTCACGGTCAGCGTGTACCGGCCCGGCTTCGACGGCACCGGAAGCCTGATCAGCGGCGGCTTCGCGTTGCCGCGCGTTCGGCCGAGGCGCCAGCCGACCGTCTTCGCGTCGGTCGAGACCCGGACGCGCAGGATCCGGCCGCGAGGCGTGAACTTGTGCTTGAAGAGGTCGATGTAACGGAGCCGGACGGTGAACGCGCGCGTCGAGCCTGCCGATGTTCCCCGCCAGATCCTGCGCCGCCAGCGCGAGCCGGTAGTCGCCCGGCCGCTTGCCGCGGCCGTACCACGGATAGCGCCGACCGGCTTCTTCCGGAAGCTCCGTCGCGACCCTCTTTCCGTCGACGTAGAGGATCGCGTAGGCATGCTCGTTGAACGTGTAGCTGGACGTTGACCTGGTCGGCTCTGTGGTCGCCGTCCGGGGAGAAGAGGCGGTGCCTGATCCGTACGTGCTCGATCGTCGGAGGCGTCGAGTCGACGCGGACCGTGCTCGGGAACTCGATCGTTCGGTCCTCGTCCTTCAGCTGCAGCTGAACGTGGTAGACGCCGTCGGGGACGATCTGCCCCGCGTCGTTCCGGCCGTCCCACGCGAACTGGTGGAACGCCTGGCCGAAGACTCCCGTTCCGAGCGCGTGGCGCACGATCGTCCCGTTGTCGTCCACGATGTCGAGCCGGATGTCCTCCTCGCGCCTGAGCCGGAAGCCGATCCTCGCCTCGCCCTTCTTCGGCGAGAAGAGCGCCGTGATCCGCGTGCCCGAGCACGGGGCTGTCCTCGAGCTTGAGCCGCTCCGTGACCGCGAACGCGCTCGCTGTCGCAGCGAGGAGCCCGGCGACGATCAGCGTAGGAGCGAACTTCTTCACCGCGCATCGATATTAAGGCGGGCAGGGCAGGCTGAGCCCGCCCTGCCCTCGATGGTCGGCGTTGACAAGCAACGCCTAGGGTTCCCGCGATGGCCAAGCTCCTGCTCAGCTTCGACTTCGAGGATTGGCACCAGCTCGTCCACCGCGGCCTGGGCCACGCGGACTGGGATGCGCGCGGGCACGCACTCGAGCGGCAGACGGCCGCGATCTTCGAGCTGCTCGACGAGCTCGGAGCGAAGGCGACGTTCTTCGTCCTCGGCATCACGGCCGAGCGCTACCCCGACCTCGTGCGGGCGATCGCCGCCAACGGCCACGACCTCGCCTGCCACGGCTACGACCACCGGCGCGTCCCGACCCAGAGCCGGGACGAGTTCAAAGCCGACGTCGAGCGCTGCGCCGACCTCGTCGAGCAGCTCGCCGGCAAACGGCCCGTCGGCTACCGGGCGCCCGCATTCTCGATCACCCGCGAGACGCCGTGGGCCTACGAGGTGCTCGCCGAGCTCGGCTTTCGCTACGACTCGAGCCAGTACGACTCGCCGCGCATCCCGCAGAGAATCCGCGGCGTGCCGCGAACCCCGTACCGGCTCGAGCTCGGCGAAGGACGCGAGATCTGGGAGTACCCGGTCACCGTCTGGCCGGTCCGCGGGCGCTCCGTGCCGATGGGCGGAGGCGCGTACTGGCGCGCGCTGCCGACCTCCGTCCTGCGCCGCGCGCTCCGTGACGTGGCCGCCGAGAACTCCCACCCTGTGCTGTACTTCCATCCGTACGAGCTCGACCCGCAGCCGTTGCGGGCGACGCTGCCCGAGAGCCCGACTCCGAAGCAGCGCGCGCTCACAGCCTGGAAGAGCGTCCAGCGCAACCCGGGCAGGCGGCTGGTCGCGGATCGGATTCGTGCGATCGCCCGCGAATACACGCTGACCAGCTATGAGGAGGCCCATGGAGAAGTCGTCGAACGCTACGGAGCTCGTCCGAGATCACTTTCGCGAGCAGGCGTCGTCGTTTGACGCGCTCTACGACGAGGAGCATCCGCTCCAGCGCGCGGTCCGCCCCGGGCTGCTGAAGCGCCGCGACTTCGCTCTCGAGGTCGTCCGCGAGTACGAGCAGCCGCGGGTGCTCGACATCGGCGGCGGCTCCGGCCGCGTCGGCGAGCTGATCCTCGAGGCCGGCGCGCGCGAGTGGGTGAACGCGGACATCGCGCAGGAGATGCTCGACCTCTCGGCAAAGCGCCTGGAGCGCTTCGGCGACAAGGTGAAGCTCGTCCAGGGCGACTTCCTGTCCGCCCCTCTCGAGGGCAAGTTCGACGTCACGATCGCGCTCGGCTTCTTCGACTACATCCCCGACGCGCACCTCTTCGTGCGCCGCATGGCGGAGCTGACGTCCGGTTCTGCCGTCGCGAGCTTCCCGCGCTGGAACTGGCTCAAGGGGCCGGTGCGGAAGGTCCGCTACGAGGTGATCAACAACTGCCCGATCTTCAACTACACCGAGCGGGAGCTGCGGTTCCTCTTCGGCGGTGCAGGGTTCAGCCGCGTCCTGATCAAACAGGGACGTAGTGGCTTCCTCGTTCGCGCAGACAGCTAGCCTTCGGGCGTCGTGAAGCGGCTCCTCGTCGTCCTCCTCGGCTCGGTCGCGCTGTTCGCGGCCCATCCGGGTCACGCGCAGGCGCGCGAGTGCGGGCTGCCGAACAAGGCTCCGGTCTGGGTCGACTTCGCGGACGGGTCGGTTCCCTTCTGGACGATGTTCGCCCGGCCGGGCGTCGTCGGTGCGGCGGCGAACTTCATCTACCCGGCGCAGCTGCGCGCCCTCGGTGCGAAGACCGTCTACTGGGAGATGAACCTGAAGCAGCGCGTCGGGAGTTCCGGCAAACCCGATGGACCCGGACTCTGATCGACGACTGGGCGGACCGCGTCTTCTACCGCGCCGTCGCCTCGTCGGGCTGCGCGACGCCGTGGATCGCGCTCAACGAGATGTGGGGCTCGAACCTCGCGGTGCCGTGGTCGCCGACGAACACGCAGTACCGCGACAACGTGCTCCGCTTCGTCCGCCGGCTGAGCGCGCTCGGCGCGCACCCGTTCCTGCTCCTGAACAGCCGCCCGTTCACGGACGGCGAAGCCGGCGACTGGTGGCGTCAAGTGGCGCTCTACACGAACTTCGTGCGCGAGATCTATTTCTCCGCTCCGCAGATCTACCACCAGGGCCCGGTGATCGGGCTCGCGGACGCTCCGGAACGCCTTCCGCCAGGGCGTCACCGACCTGACCTCGATCGGGATCCCGCCGTCGAAGATCGGCATCTTCCTCGGCTTCCACACGAACCCGGGCCAGGGCGGCCGCGAGCACCTCAAGCCGGCGAGCGCGTGGTTCGACACGATCAAGTGGCAGGTGCTCGCGGTCAAGCAGGTCAGCCGCGAGATTCCGCTGGCGACGGTCTGGTCCTGGGGCTGGGGCGAGTGGGCCGCGACGGATCGCGATCCCGACAAGCCCGCTGCCGCCTGCGTCTACCTCTGGACGCGCGACCACAGCCTCTGCGCCGGGCCGAAGATGGCGGGGCGCAAGTTCGACACGTCCCTGACCGAAGGCCAGCTGATCCTGCCCGGAGGGTCGCAGTGCACGACGCCGTGGGGCCGGCTCGGCAGCTCTCAGCTTTCGAGCGTCGCGCACGTGACGGGCGACCGCGAGATCGCGTACACGTCGCTCTTCGGCCGGCTCGTCCTGAAGAGCGCGGTGCAGGTCAAGCCGAAGGACCTGAAGGCCGCCGAACGGGCGATCATCCGCTACCGCTTCGGCGGCAGCGGCGCTGCCTACCGCGGCGCGCTTGCGCGAGCAGGCGCCTCGACCGCGATCGCGCGCGGTGTGATCGCCGACGAGCTCCGGCAGGCGCGCGTCGAGCGCAAGTTCAGGGTCAAGGCTCCGGCAGGGAAGGCGATCGCGAGCTACCACGAGAGCTACGCGTCGACCCCGGCGCGCCTCGTCCAGGTCCGCCCGGCTCCAGCGTGGCTCGGGCACCGCAGCCGCGGTGTCGCGATCGACGGCCTGGCGCCTGCACCGGTCTTCCGGATCTCGGGCCACGGCTGGACGAGGGTGAAGACCCGCGACGGCGTCATCCGTGTCCGTGCGCTGACGCCCACGGCTCCGCTCGGCGCGTTCTCGCTCGGCGACGCGTGGTCGTCGATCCGCGCCGCGCTCGTGCAGGACGCTCAGGGCTCGGTCTTCGACAACTGGCTCATGCGCCGCGAGTCGGCCGCTCTGCAGTGGACGACCTGCCGGAAGGACTGGCTGCCGGCCGTGGGCCCGCTGGAGCTCACGACCGAGCTGCCGTTCCTGGCGCTGGCTTCCTGAAGACGACGAGATCCTGTTCGCGGCTGCCGAGTGTGCCGCCGTCGGGCGTGTGCTCGAGCAGCTCGAGGCCGGGTGCGAGGCGAGTGCGGATGTACGACTCCGGATGAAACGTCGTGCACAGGTTCGAGCCTGCGACCCCGGGCCAGCGCACGACGGGCTCGCCCGAGTCGTAGGTCGCACGCTCGTCCGGCATCCAGCCGGTCCGCGTACGAGTCGCCGTGCGTGGTCAGGAGCAGGAGCCCGCCGGGGGCCGTGATCCGGCTCAGCTCGTCGATCCAGGCGCGCTCGAGGTCGTGCGGCAGGTGCGTGAAGACCGAGATCGCGTAGACGAGGTCGAACTGCCCGTCCTCGTACCGGAGCGGCGGCGCGAGCTCGTTCACCGACGCCGTAACGAAGGGAAGGTTCGCCGCGCACCAGCCGACGAGCCGCTCGTTGTAGTCGCTGCCGTGGATCGCCGGCCCCTCGAGCCCGGCCCAGTGCCGTAGGACGCGGCCGCAGCCGCACCCGAAGTCGAGCAGCGAGCCCGCCGACTCGAGCGGCGCGCCGTTCCGCTCCGCCGCGGACCGGATGATCCCCGCCTGCTGCCGCCCGCTGTCGAGGAACCACTCGAGCCCGGCCGTCCCCGCGACCTCGACGCGCAACCGCGGCGGCGGAACCGGCAGCCCACCCGCGTCTACCTCGCCGTCCTCCGAGCCGCGCAGCGACCGCACCCGTTCGTAGGCGTGGTAAACCGGCGCGAGCAGCGACATCCGGTCGAGCGCGCGCAGGGTCGTGTTCCGTGCGGAGCGAAGCCGCGGTGCCATGAGTGGCTACGTAGTCTGAAAGACGCGCGCGCGGCGTGGGCGGACGAACACCTTGCCGCCCGGTGCGAGCTCCAGCTCCTCGGCCTCGTCGCGCGTGACCTGGGCCCAGAGGTCGCGCCCGTCCTCGAGCACGAGCTCGACCCGCACCTCGAACCCGAGATGGACGACGCGCTCGATCGTGCCGGCCGTCGTCTCCCCGTTCGGCTCGATCCGCAGCTCGAGGTCGTGCGGGCGCACGAACGACTCCCCGAAGCGGTTCACGGGCCCGACGAAGCTCATCACGAACTCGTTCGCCGGCTCCTCGTAGAGGTCGCGCGGGCCGCCGACCTGCTCGATCCGGCCACGGTTCATGAGCACGATCTGGTCGGCGATCTCCATCGCCTCCTCCTGGTCGTGCGTGACGAAGATCGTCGTCACGTGCATCTCGTCGTGCAGGCGGCGGAGCCAGGCGCGCAGGTCCTTCCGAACGCGGGCGTCGAGGGCGCCGAACGGCTCGTCGAGCAGGAGCACCTTGGGCTCGACCGCAAGCGCACGCGCGAGCGCCATGCGCTGGCGCTGCCCGCCCGAGAGCTGCGCGGGGTAGTGGTCGGCCCAGCCGGCGATCTGGACGAGCTCGAGCAGCTCGTCCACGCGCTTGCGGATCTCGGCCCGCGGCCGCTTCCGGACCTTCAGCCCGAAGGCGACGTTCTCGCGGACGGTCATGTGCTTGAACGCCGCATAGTGTTGGAAGACGAAGCCGACGCCGCGCTTCTGCGCCGCCTGGCGCGTGACGTCCAGGCCGTCGAGCTCGACGGTTCCGGACTCCGGTTGCTCGAGCCCGGCGATGACGCGCAGGAGCGTCGACTTGCCGCTGCCGCTGGGGCCGAGCAGCGCGGTGAGGGAGCCGGACGCCACCTCGATCGAAGCGTCGTCGAGCGCAACGAAGTCACCGAACCGTTTCGTGACCGACCTGGCGACGATGGCCATCTAGCGGGTCTCCTCCTTGGGCTTGAACAGCGTCATGGCGACGAGCGTCGCGATCGCGATCATCGCGAGGACGACCGATGCAGCGTACGCGCCGGTGTAGTCGAACTGCTGGTACTGCGCCTCGACGTGCAGGGTCAGCGTCTCCGTCTTGCCGACGATGTGCCCCGACACGACGCTGACCGCACCGAACTCGCCGAGCGCCCGCGCCGTGGTCAGGACGACGCCGTACGCGATCGCCCAGCGGATGGACGGCAGCGTGACCTTCTTGAAGGTCTGCCAGGGTGAAGCTCCGAGCGTGGCGGCCGCCTGCTCCTGCTCGATGCCGATCTCGCGCAGGACGGGAACCACCTCGCGGACGACGAACGGCAACGAGACGAAGATCGTGACCAGGATCATCGCCGGCAACGCGAAGACGATCTGGATCCCGTGATCGGTCAGCCAGCTCCCGAACCAGCCAGTCCGGCTGTAGAGGAGCAGGAACGCGAGCCCGACGACGACCGGCGAGAGTGCCAGCGGAAGGTCGACGAGCGCGTTCACGATGCCCTTCCCCGGAAAGCGCTGGCGCACGATCGCGAGCGCGCAGATCACCCCGAAGATCGTGTTCGCGGGCACGGCGATCGCTGCGATGAGCACCGTCAGGTAGAAGGCGTGCTTGGCCTCGGGCGTGGTGACCGCGTCCCAGGCCGGCCCGATTCCGTGCTCGAACGCTCGGTAGAAGACGAGCGAGACGGGCGCCGCCAGCACGACCAAGAGGTAGAAGAGCCCCACGAATCGGAGGAGCCACCTATGCACGGTCGTGCCTCGTGGCCCAGCGTCGCACGCCCCCGATCCCGAGCAGGACGACGAACGTGATCACCAGGATCAGAACGGAGACCGCCGCCGCGCTGGTCGGGTCGCCGCTTTCGATGCGGCCGAAGATGTAGACGGACGCGACTTCGGTCTTGAAGGGCAGGTTCCCCGAGATCAGCACGATAGACCCGAACTCTCCGATCGCGCGCGCGAAGGCGAGCGCCACGCCCGAGAGGATCGCGGGAAAGAGGTTCGGGAAGACGATGTAGCGGAACGTCCTGAGCGGCCCGGCTCCGAGCGAGGCGGCGGCCTCCTCCATCTCGCGGTCGAGCTCGAGCAGCACCGGCTGCACCGTTCGGATCACGAACGGCAAAGTCACGAACAGGAGCGCCAGCAGGATGGCCGTCCGCGAGAAGGCGATGTTCACGCCGACGGGCCCGTTCGGCCCGTAGAGCGCGAGCAGGGTCAGGCCGGCGACGATCGTCGGCAGCGCGAACGGGAGATCGATGATCGCGTTCACGATCCCCTGGCCCGGGAAGCGGTCGCGGATCAGGATCCAGGCGACGATCGTCCCCATCACGGCGTTGATCAGGCAGACCCCGACGGAGACGACCAGCGTCAGCTTCAGCGCGGCGACGGCCTGCGGATCGGAGACCGCATCCCAGAAGCCGCCCTTGCCCGCTTTGCCCGCCGTCCAGACGAGGGCCGCGAGCGGGAGCAGGACGATCAGGCTCAGGTACGCGGTCGCGAGCCCGAAGGCAAGCCCAGGCCCAGAGCCGCGAACAGCCCTGGGCCTGGGAAGAGCCTCGGTGCGTGAGCTCAGCTCAGCCGCCCGTCCGGCGCTGGATCTTCGTCACGATCCCGTTGCGCGAGTCGAAGAACTGCTTGTCGACCTTCGCCCAGCCGCCGAGCCACTGGATCGAGAACACGCCCGGCGGATAGGGGAAGCTGAACCCCTTGGCAGCGCTGCGGACAACCGGCCGATAGCCGTTCTGGGCGAAGAGCACCTGGGCGGGCTTCGTGCGCAGGTAGTTCACGAAGGCGCGGGCGCGCGGTCTTGTTGGTGCTCGTCTTGACGACTGCGATCGGGTTCGCGATCTGGATCGTCGACTTCGGCATCACGTAGTCGATCGGCTGGTCGTGCTTCTGGGCGAAGATCGCCTCGTTCTCGTACGAGAGCAGGACGTCGCCACGGCCCGCGAGGAACGTCTGGAGCGCCTCTCGGGCGCTCTTGTCCTGCGAGACGACGTGGTCGTAGAGCTTGCTCAGGTACTTGACCGCCTGTGCGTGGGACTTGCCGAGCTTGCGCTGTGCCCCGTAGGCCGCGATGACGTCCCACTTGGCGCCGCCGGAGGTCTGAACGTTCGGCACGAGGACGTCCACGCCGGGCTTGATCAGATCGTTCCAGGTGCGGATGTGCTTCGGGTTGCCCTTGCGGACGACGAAGACGACGACGGAGCGCGTGACGATCCCGTGGAACGGCTCCTTCTTCCACGACTTGGCGACCAGGCCCGCCTTGACGAGCGAAGTCATGTCCGGCTCGAGCGAGAACTCGACGACGTCCGCCTTGAGGCCCGCGATCACCGCACGCGCCTGCTCGCCCGAGGCGCCGTAGCTCTGCTGGAACGAGGTTCCCTGCCCGGCCGGCGTGCGCTGAAACGCGGGGATCAGCTGGGAGTACGCGTCACGCGGGGTGGAGTACGCCACGAGGCTGATCGACCCTCCGGACTGGCGCGCAGACGCGTCGTTCGACGTGACGCTCGCGACCGCGGCCGCGACGAGAACCGCTAGAACAACTCCGATAGTGCTAATCCGAACCATCAATCCCCCTTATTAGTCGATATTCTTTACTGTTTATGTAGAGAAAGTCGAGAAGGCAGTCTAAGGATCGCTCACGACGGCGTCAAACACGCGACAATCCGGACATGTGGATCTCCCGCCGAACCGATTACGCGACGCGCGCGCTCCTCGCTCTCGCGCTTGACGGCGACGGCTCGATGAAGCTCGAGGAGCTCGCGCAGCGGACTGGAGCGCCCCAGTCCGTGCTCGAGCAGGTGATGCCCGTCATGCGCTCGGCGGGGCTCATCCGTTCCGAGCGCGGGCCCTCCGGCGGCTACCGGCTGAACAAGCCGCCCGACGAGATCACGCTCGAGCGGGTCGTCCGCCTCTTCCAGGGGCAGCTCGCCCCGATCGGCTACGCGACGCGGCGGAGCCCGGACGGCGTGCCGAAGTTCGTCGCCGACTCGCTGCGCGGGACGTGGAGCGAGGTGCGCGACGCGACGATCGAGATCCTGGAGCGGACGACGTTCGCCGACCTCGCCGAGCGCGCCGGCGGAAGCTGGCGCGACGACTCCTCGACGGAGGTTCCCTAGGCTTCCGCGACCGCGCGGGCGTTCAGCCGCCGGAACTCGGTGAGCCCGGCTCCGATCGCGCCCAGCACGAGGATGACCGGCACGAGGATCGTGTAGTGGGGAAACTCGATTAGCCGGACGCCGCTCGCGAGCAGCACGGTGCCGAGCCCGACCCGGAGCGCGCCCTCGGGCACCTTTACGGTCAGCTTGCTGGCGAACAGCACGCCGGGAATCGAGCCGAGCAGGAGCCAGGCCATTGCGTGCAGGTCGACGTTTCCGTGCACGAGGTAGCTGATCCCGGCAACCCAGAGCAGCGCGGCCGCGTGGAAGATGTCCGTCCCCACGATCTTCGCCGCGGTCAACGGAAACACGAGCAGCATGACGAGCCCGAAGAAGGTGCCGCTGCCGACCGACGTCAGGCCGACGAGGAACCCGCCGCTCGCGCCGAGCGCGACGCAGATGACGCGGTCACGATTCGTGAGCAGGAACGGCGCGTTCGAGGGCTGGACTCCCCGCTTGATGAACGTCTTGGCGAGGAAGCCGAGCCCGCCGAGGATGAGCGCCCAGCCGATCACCTTGGCCATCGCGTCGCCGACGCCGCTCCCGTACTGGTTCTCGATCCAATTCGCGAGCTCGACCCCGACCAGCGACATCGGCGCGGAGCCGAGGAACATCCAGAAGGCGATCCGCAAGTGCACGGTCCCGAGCTTGCGGTGCCGCACGGCGCCGAACGACTTGAAGACGGCGCCGTGGAGGATGTCCGTGCCGACAGCGAGCGTCGGCTGGAAGCCGAAGAACAGGATCAGGATCGGCGTCATCAGCGACCCGCCGCCCATCCCCGTCAGGCCCACGAGCGACCCGATCAGCAGGCCCGTGAGCGTGAACTGCCAGGTCATCGATAGGCGTCGATCAGTACCTCGGCGACCTCTGGACGCGAGAACTCGACCGGCGGCAGCTCCCCGGCCGCGAGCAGCTCGCGCACCTTCGTCCCGGACAGGAACACATGGTCGTCAGCGCCGTGCGGGCACGTCTTCGGCGTCGCCATCGAGCCGCAGGCGTTGCACCAGAACGCGTGCTCGAAGAACATCGGCTCGATGCCGAGCTCGTGCGGCTCGAACTCGTCGAAGATGAGCTGCGCGTCGTACGTGCCGTAGTAGTCGCCGACGCCCGCGTGGTCGCGGCCGACGATGAAGTGCGAGCAGCCGAAGTTCTTGCGGCAGATCGCGTGCCAGATCGCCTCGCGCGGGCCTGCGTAGCGCATCGCGGCCGGGAACGCGGACACGATCACGCGGTCGGCCGGGTAGTAGTTCTCGACGAGGACGCGATAGCACTCGACGCGCGTTGCGGCGGGCACGTCGTCGGACTTCGTCTCGCCGACGAGCGGGTGGATGAGCAGGCCGTCGACGGTCTCGAGGGCGCCCTTCGTCAGGTACTCGTGCGCGCGGTGGATCGGGTTGCGGGTCTGGAAGCCGACGACGCGGCGCCAGCCTCGCTCCTCGAACGCCTTGCGTGTGTCCGCGGGATCGAGGGCGAGCTCCGGGAACGAGGGCTCCGGCCGGTCGAAGACGGTCACCTTGCCGGCGAGGTAGAGCGGGTGCTGCGCGTAGAGGCGGGCGACTCCGGGATGCGCCTCGTCGGTCGTCCGGAAGCAGCGCTCGGCCTCGCGCTCCTTGTCGTACTCGAAGACCTCCTCGACCTCGAGGACGGCCAGCGGTCGTCCGTCGCCGTCGGCCAGCGCGACGCGGTCTCCTGCGGGTGCTGATTCCACGGCGAGGCAGACGGGAAGAGCCCAGGCGAGCCCGTTCGCGAGGTGCATGTCCTCGACGACGCGCTCGTAGTCCTCGCGGCCCATGAACCCCTCGAGCGGCGAGAGCGCGCCCGAGGCGAGCATGTCCAGGTCGGCCACCTCACGCGGGGTCAGCGTCAGCGTCTCGAGCGCGTCGAGATCGTCCGGCCGCTCGCCGGTGCGATCGACGAGCGACCCCCATGTGGCCCGACGAGACCTGTCCCAGTGACTGTCACTGTGACTGTCCCTGTGTCTGGCACCTGGGCATGGCTCACGCAGGCACCTCGTCTTCGACCAGGCCCAGTTCGGCCAGCTTGCCGATGATGAGGTCCGCGCTCTCCTCCGGCGGTCAGCGCACTCGGTGTCGACCCGGAGCTCGGGGCTCTCGGGCGCCTCGTACGGATCGGAGACACCCGTGAACTCCTTGATCTCGCCTGCGAACGCCTTCGCGTAGAGCCCCTTCACGTCGCGCTCGGCGCAGGCATCGACCGAGGCGTCGACGTGCACCTCGACGAACGGGCCGAACTCCTCGACCATCTCGCGCGCCTTGGCTCGCGTCTCCGCGTACGGCGAGATCGCCGACACGATGACCGCGCCGCCCTGCCGGGTGATCCGCGAGGCGACCCAGCCGACGCGCTCGATGTTCGTGTCGCGGTCCTCCTTCGAGAAGCCGAGCCCCTTCGAGAGGTGCTGGCGAACCGCGTCGCCGTCCAGGTACTCGACGATCCGGCCGCGGCGCTCGAGCTCGGGGCCGACGATCTCCGCGATCGTCGTCTTGCCCGCGCCCGAGAGCCCGGTGAACCAGAGAGTGAACCCGTTACGCATGTGCCTCCTTGACTAGTGGCGTTTCCTCATGGATCCCGCACTCGAGCTTGTCGGACCCGGCCCAGCGGCCTGCGCGCTCCTCTTCGTCCTCGGAGATCGGCCGGGTGCAGGGAATGCAGCCGATCGAGCGGTAGCCCGCCTCGTGCAGCGGGTTGTAGGGAATCTCGTTCACCTTGATGTACGCCCAGACGCGCTTCTCGTCCCAGTCCGCGAGCGGGTGCACCTTCCAGACGTCGTAGCGCTCCGACCACTGGAGCTTGGGCGTCTCGGCGCGGCTCGGCGACTGGTCGCGGCGGATGCCCGAGATCCAGGCGTCGTACGGATCGAGCGCGGCCAGCAGCGGCTCGACCTTGCGGATGTTGCAGCAGCGGTCCGGGTCGCGCTCCCAGAGATTGGGGCCTTCCTGCCGGTGCTGCTCGGCGACGGAGATGATCGGGTTCGAGATCAGGTTCAGCCCGTAGCGCTCCACGAGCCGGTCGCGCGTCTCGTAGGTCTCGCGGAAGAAGAGCTGCGTGTCGAGCTCGATCACAGGCAGGTCGAGGCCGAGCTCGGAGACCATGTGCACGAGCACCGACGACTGCTTCTGCCACGAGCACGTGAGGCAGAGCCGGTCGCCGTACTCGCCGTAGACCCACGTGGAGCAGGTCCTCGGCGGACATGTCTTCGAAGTCGACGTCAGGAAGTGCGGGTGCGCTCGTCAGGGAGCAGCACCTCCTTCAACGTGTCTCCGCGGAGCCCGAGCCGAAGCGTCTCGAGTGGGATCACCTCGTCCGGCGGGATGTTCCCGAGGTTGACGGTCGGGCCGAACTCCTTCACGAACCAGGCCTGGGAGGCCTTCGTGGGCGCCTCGAAGATCAGATCGGCCACCTCGACCTCGTTCACGATCTCGTCGATCAGCCCGGTCCGCATCTCGCCGGAGGGCCGGAAGATGCCCGCGGTCCCGCTCTCGCGCGACTCGGTGATCACCTTCCACGCGCCGGCCTCGAGCTCTTCCTTGATCCACTGCACCCAGAGGTAGGGCGCGAAGTTCACGTCCGAGTCCTTCGAGCCGACCTCGGACAACACCGTGAAATCTCGCGCGAGGTCGGCGATCAGCTCGAGCTTCTCCTCGCGCGGGATCTCGACCGTGCCGTCGGAGATCTCGACGTGCGTGAGCCCGAGGTCCGTGAGCCAGCGCTTGTACTCGTCGACCTTGTCCTTCACGTACACGACCTCGAAGAACGTGCCACCGATGACGACCGGCTTGCCGCTGAGCACCTCGAGCTTGCGGCGCAGGTTCGGCGTGACGTACGCGGTGCCCCAGCCGAGCTTGACGACGTCGATGTAGACGCCGGAGGTCTCGAGGACGTCTTCCCAGGCGCGCGGGCCGAGGCCCTTGTCGAGGACGTGCGTCAGGCCGCCTGAACGTGGCTCAAAGTCCAGCAAGGATTCCCTCCAGTCGCTTCGTGGCTTCCGTCTGAACGTCGTGGTACATCGAGTTGCCGTGCGAGTCGATGCCGACCCAGAGCGGGCCGAAGTCCTTGACGCGGAACTTCCAGAGGCACTCCGGCATGAGCTCCTCCCAGTAGACCTCTTCGATCTCCTCGATCTGGGTCGTCTCGAGCGCGGCCGCCCCGCCGACGAGCGCGAAGTAGACCATGCCGTGCTTCGCCATCGGCTCGATCGCCTCGTCGGGGAGCCCGCCCTTGCCGGCGATCGCGCGGACGCCGTGGTCGCGCCCGAGCGGCTCCGTGAAGCGCACCATGCGGGCGCTCGTCGTCGTGCCGACGCACATCGGCTCGTACTTGCCGGGGCCGAGCTTGCGCACGTTGGGAGCGGTGTGGAGCAGGAACGCGCCGTTCAGGTCGAGCGGCGGGTCGACGCCCTGGTCGAAGATCCGGATCTGCGTTCGGTCGCGGATGCCGAGGATGTGGCCGTCGACGGTGACGAGGTCGCCCGCGTGGAGCTTGCGGATGTCCTCCTCGCTCGCGGGGAACGTCAGCCTGTGCTCAGCCATCGCCTCTGAACGGGGTCTGACCCCGTTTGGTCGCTCCGAGCGGGCGTTTGGGGTCAGACCCCGGAAAAGATGTGTGACGAAAGAGGCGCAATTCTCAGAACTCTCGGTCGAAATCGACATGGCCGTCTGGGCCGACGTGCGCGCTCGCGCGGCGCGCGGCCCAGCACTGGTAGTTGACGGCCACCGGGTTGAGGGTCATATGCGTGTCCGCGTGCTCGACGTGGCACGCGAGGACGGTCACGTCGCCGCCGAGGCCCATCGGGCCGACACCTGTCTGGTTGAGCAGCTCGAACAACTCGCCCTCGAGCTTCGCCACCTCCGGATCCGCGTTCGTCGTCCCGACCGGCCGCGCGATCGCCTCCTTTGCGAGGTACATCGCGTAATCGGCCGAACCGCCGACCCCAACGCCCACGATCCCCGGCGGACACGGCTTGCCGCCCGCGCCGACGATCGACTCCAGGACGAACGTCTTGATGCCTTTCACCCCGTCCGCGGGGACGCACATCTTGAGGAAGCTCATGTTCTCCGAGCCCGAGCCCTTCGGAACGCACTTCACGTCGAGCCCGTCCCAGTCCGGCACGAACTCCCAGTGCACGATCGGCAACCGGTAGCCGGTGTTCGGCCCGGTGTTCTCGCGCGTCAGCGTGTGCACGGCATTCGAGCGCAGCGGCGTGTCGATGGTCGCGCGCTCGGTGCCGATCTTCAGCGCCTCGTAGATCCGGCTCGGGTGCAGCGGGAAGTGCTCGCCCACGCGGCACGTGTAGACCGCGATGCCCGTGTCCTGGCAGACGATGTTGTCCTCGGTCTCGGCGACCTGGACGTTCTTGACGATCGTCTCCAGCACGCGCCGGCCCGGAACGGACGTCTCCCTGTCCTTCGCGTCCGCGAGCGCGTCGCGCAGGTCCTGCGGGATGTCCTTCAGCGCCCAGACGTAGAGGTGCGCGGCCGCGTCCTCGACCGCCTGGCGCAGATCGGTGCCGACGTCGACGCTCACGCCGCCTTCTCCGCGGCCGCCTTGCCCGCGCGCCGGCCGAAGACCGTGCACTCGAGCAGGGAGTTGCCCATCATCCGGTTCCGCCCGTGCGTGCCGCCGGCGATCTCGCCGCACGCGTAGAGACCCTCGACGGTCGTCTCGGACTGCTCGTCGATGACGAGCCCGCCGTTCTGGTAGTGGAGGACTGGATAGGTCAGGATCGGCTCGTCGAGCGGGTCGATGCCGCCGGCACGGTACCGGCGGAGCATGTACGGGAGGGAGACGTTCGCGTCGTCCTCGGCGATCCGGGTCGTGTCGAGGTAGACAGCGGGCCGTCCGTCGGGGGTCTCCACGCCGCGCCCGTCCGCGACCTCGTCGACGATCGCCTGCGAGACCTCGTCGCGCGGGCCGAGCGAGTCGGTGAACTCCTCGCGGTCGGCATTGAGCAGGACGGCGCCGTATGCGCGAGTCGTCTCGGGAATCGAGTACCCCTGCATGGGCGGCGGCCAGGCGCCGCCGTTGGGGTGGTACTGAAGCGCGTCGTAGTCGCGGGTCTCGGCGCCGAGCCCGACTGCGATCTGCGTCACCTCGCCGGTCGCCCCGGGATGGTTCGTCGTCAGCTCGCCGCGCTCCTCGGCGATCCGGTAGCAGCGCCCGCCCGCAGCGAGGACGACTGCCCCCGCGTCGATCACGTGCTCGCCGCAGACCGCACGCCAGCCGTTGTCGCGGCGCTCGAGCTCGGTCAGGGGAGACTTCGGAAAGGTCTGGACGGACGACCCCTCGACCCAATCGCGCATCGCCTTCGTGATCGCATGGCCGGTCCGGTCGCCGACCTGGAGCAGCCGCTTCCGGGACGCTCCGCCGCAGCGCGCGAGGCGGTAACCGCCGTTTTCACGCGTGAACTCGACGCCGAGCTCCTCGAGCCAGTGGATCGCGCCCGGCGCCTCGTCGGTCAGCACCTCGACGAGTCGCCGGTCGGCGGTCTCGTGCGAGCTGCGCCAGACGTCCTCGGCATGCTGCTCGGGCGAGTCGTCGTCGCCGAACGCGGCCTGGATGCCGCCCTGCGCCTTCGCCGAGTTGCAGGACTGGACGGCGTCCTTCGCGACCAGTCCGACGCGCGCGCCGGCCCGATCGGCCGACACGGCGGCGGCAAGGCCGGAGGCGCCGCTGCCGACCACGAGCACGTCGAATGAGAGCGGCTCGGCCACGCGCCGACTATACCAGCCAAACGCTAATTTCAGACATAAGAGACGCTTATCGCTGAACTAGCGCTGGATACGTGCGCCCTCTTCCTCGAGCGCGTACGCGATCGCGTCGTCGAGCGGCATCTCCCGCCCGTGACGCCAGTCGGCGCCGAACCGATCCTCGGCGCAGAGCACTCCGCACCGCCTCGACCGTCTCGTCATGGGTCGTCTGCTCCGCCGGCGCGAGCCCGACACCGAGGCTCTCGCGCAGCGCTTCCGCGGCGCCGAGCAGCCTCGCGGCCTCCTCAGGGCGCTCGGTGAACGCGAGCACGGCGGCCAGCCCTTCGAAGCAGTAGCCGATCACGTCCCTGAACTCGAGCTCGGCGAGCCTGCGCAGCGCCTGCCGGAGCAGGTCGATCGCGCGGTCGTGCTCCTTCTCCGACAGCGCCGCGAAACCCTGGTTGACGAGCGCGAACGCCATGCCCTCGCTGTCCTCGAGCGTCTCGAACAGCCCGTACGCCTGCTCGCTCAGCGACGCCGCCTTCGCATACTCGCCGCGCTCGAGGGCGATCCCGCCGAGGTTGCTGATCGCGAGCGCGTGACCGCGCTGGTCGCCGGACTCGTCGTAGAGCTGCGCCGCACGCTCGGAGAGCTCGATCGCGCGCTCCTGGTCGCCCTGCTCCGCCGCGACCGTGCCCATCGAGAGCAGCGAGCGCGCCGTCCCTGCGGCGTCGCCGAGCTCCTCCCAGGTGGCGAGGCTCTCCTCGAACAGGTCGCCGGCGGACTCGTAGTCGCCCTGGCGCGTGGCCAGGCTTCCGGACGCGTGCAGCGCTCGGGCACGGAGCTCGGGCGACGCCGACCGGCCGCGAAGAAGCGCCTCGTCGAGCCAGCCGCGCCCCTCGGCGAGATAGCCGCGCACCCACCAGAACTCCCACAGCGCGGCGGCCATCCGCAGCCCGAGGCTCGCCTCGCGCGCGTCGAGCGACCACGACAGCGCCTCGCGGAAGTTGTCGCGCTCTGCGTCCATACGCGCGAGCCAGGCGGCCTGCTCGGGAACCGGGTCCGACTCGGCGAGCTTGAGGAAATGCTCCGCGTGGCGGCGTCTGACGTCGTCCAGCTCCAGCTCCTCCTCCGCGGCCAGCTGCTCGAGCGCGTATTCGCGGATCGTCGCCAGCATCTTGAACCGCGGTCCGTCCCGCTCCAGCAGGCTGTCGTCGAGCAGCGTCGCGACGCCGTCGAGCGACGCGTTGCACACTGCGACGGCGGACTCGAGGGTGAAGCCACCGCCGAAGACGGACAGCTGCGCGAAGAGGGCCTTCTCGTCGGGGCCGAGCAGGTCGTAGCTCCAGGCGACGGTGTCGCGGAGCGCACGGTGCCGCTCGGGGAGATTGCGGGCGCCGCGGCTGAGCAGGTCGAGGCGCTCGTCGAGCAGCGCGAGCATCGCATCCGGCGGCAGGAGCTTCGTGCGCGCGGCGGCGAGCTCGACGGCGAGCGGCAGGCCGTCGAGGCGCCCGCAGATCTCCTCGACCGCGGCCGCGTTCTCGTCCGTCAGCAGGAAGCGCGGATCTGCTCCCCTGGCTCGCTCGACGAACAGCGCGACAGCGTCCTCGAGGTCGAGCGGGTCGAGCGGGTACTCCTGCTCGCCTGAGACCCGCAACGCCGAACGGCTCGTGACGAGGAACGAGAGCCCCGGTGCGGCCTCGAGTACCTCTGAGAGCACCGGCGCCGCCTCGGCGAGCTGCTCGAAATTGTCGATCACCAGCAGCGCCTGCCTGCCCGCCAGGCGCTCGGCGAGGCTTTCAGGGAGCGACCGGTCGCCGCTCTCCTTGACCGCGACCGCCTCCGCGATCGTGGGCAGCAACAGCGCGGGATCGCGGATCGCGTCGAGCGCGACGAAGAAGGCGCCGTCTCCGAGCTCGTCCGCGAGGATGTTCGCCGCCTCGATCGCGAGCCGCGTCTTCCCCGAGCCGCCGGGCCCGGTGAGCGTGAGGACGCGCGTGGGGCCGCGCAGCGCGCTCGTGACCTCATCGAGCTCACGTCTGCGGCCGACGAGCGTGCTGGCGGGCACGGGGACGTTGCTCCGCGGCAGCGGCCGGCGTGACAACGCCTCGTCCTGGCGGAGGATCGCCTGCTCGAGCTCCCGCAGCTCGGGGCCCGGCTCCAGGCCGAGATCGTCGAGAAGCGTCTGGCGGGCAGCCTGGTAGGCGTCGAGCGCGTCGGCCTGCCGGCCCGCCCGGTAGAGCGCGAGCATGTGCAGGCTCCGGAGGCGCTCGCGGCCCGGGTGCTCCGCGATCAACGCCTCGAGCTCGCCGATCACCTGGTCGTGGCGCCCGAGCCCGAGCTCGGCCTCGATCCGGTTCTCATTCGCGACGAGGCGCAGCTCCTCGAGGCGCGCGATCTCGCCCTGCGCGAACGACTCATAGCGCAGGTCCGCGAGCGCGGGTCCGCGCCAGAGGCCGAGCGCCTCGGCGAGCAGCTCGGCGGCCTCGCGAAACGAACGTCGGCGCAGCGCGGCGTCTCCTTCTTCCGCGAGCCGCTCGAAGCGTTCCGCGTCGAGCTCGTCCGGATCGATGCGCAGCCGGTAAGCGCCCCCTTCCCTCGACACGCGGTCGCCCACGATCTTCCGCAGCTGCGAGACGTAGACCTGGAGCGTGTTCGCCGCCGTCGCAGGCGCCTTGTCGCCCCAGAGGCTCTCGATCAGCAGCTCGGTCGGGACGGGCTCGTTCCGGCGCAGGATCAACAGCGCCAACAGGGCACGCGGCTTCTTGCCTTTGACTGACAGCGGAGGGCCCTCGAGCTCTACCTCGACCGGGCCCAAAATGCGGTACACCAAGCAGTACCTCCTGCTGCGGGGTGATCGTAACGCGGAGGCCTTCAGGGACTTTTCAGGACTCCGTGTGAGCATCCTCTCGCATCGAGGAAGACGAGCAGCCTCCGGCTGGTGTGGAGCCGTCAGATCAGCCGGGGGCTGTACTCGAAAGAGAGGGGAGCTTCATGAGTGTGAAATCCAGCTGGTGGGAAGGCGCAGGGCCGTTCTAGTAGACCGACCGCAGCAGGTCTGAGATCTGGGCAGAAGTTGCCGGGCGCGGATTCGCCCGCGCGCCCGGTCGTCCTGCGGCGGCCTCCGCGACCTCGGCGAGCTCGTCCTCGGGCACGCCCTGGTCGCGGAGGCGCTCGTATCCGCCCAGGAGTGCGAGCTCCTGCACGCGGCCGATCGGATCATCGGTGCCGAGCGCAGCGCCGAAGCGCGCGATCTCGGCGCTCGCGACCGGCTCGTTGAAGCGGAGTACGGGCGGGAGAGTGATCGCGTTCATCGCACCGTGCGGAAGGCCGAAGCGCCCACCGAGCGCCTGCGCCATCGCGTGGGCCAGGCCGAGCCCAGCTGCGGCAAGGGCGGCGCCCGCGTGCATGGCGCCTTCGAGCAGCCTGCTCCGGGCTTCGAGGTCGTCCGGGGATTCGACGACGCGCGGAAGCCACTCTCCGATCAGGCTCGCGCCTGCGAGCGCCTCACGATCGCCGTCCTCGTTGCGCCCCTTGACGTAGAGCGCCTCGGCGGCGTGGTCGAGCGCGTTCATCGAAGTTCCGACTGTCTCCAGCCGCGGGAGGCCGAGCGTGAGCTCCGGGTCGTAGACGATCCCGGCGAGCCTCGCGCCGGAACCGCCGCCTCTCATCCGCCGGCCGGGATCGCGGATCCCGAACGTCGGCGTCCACTCGGCGCCCGAGTACGTCGTCGGCACCGAGACGAGCGGAAGCCCGGTCTCGGCCGAGATCGCCTTCGCGAGGTCGATCGCGCTGCCGCCGCCGACCGCGAGCACGCTGTCGGACTCGGCTGCCGACGCGACGGCGTCCGCGATGCGGTCGGACGGCACCTCGCGCCACTCGCCGGACACGTCGACCGGCGGGTGCCAGCGCGGGCTCGCCACGAGGAACGGACGCGCGGCGCCGAGCTCCGCGAGCAGCCCCTCGAGCTCGCCGAGCCCCCAGCGAACGATCACAGCCGTTGCCGCGCGAACTCGACGAACGCATCGGCGACGCGGGTCGACACGCGGCCCGCGGCGCGCACGAGCGAGATCTCGCGCGACGGCTCGAGGCCGCGAACCCGCGCCTCCGCAAGCGTCCCGGTCTCGAGCTCACGCTCGACCGCGGTCCGCGAGATGAACGTCACGCCGTGCCCGGCCTCGACGGCGATCTTGACCGACTCCTGAAGCCCGAGCTCCAGCCTGACGCCGAGGTCGCTCAGCCGCGTCCCCGCGCCGCGCAGCTCGTCGTCGATCACCTGCCGCACACCCGCGCCTTCCTGCATGGCGATCAGGCCCTCGTCCCGCAGCTCGTCCAGCTCGATCGTCTTGCCAGCGAACGGATGGTCCGGCGGGCAGACGAGGATCACCTCGTCGCGGAAGAACGGCTCGTATGCGACGGCTCTGTTTCGCGGCGTCGCTCCGACGACGCCGAGCTCGAGCTCGCGGCGCGCGACCTGCTCGACGATCGTCTGCGTGTCCGAGATCGTCAGGTCGACCGTGATCTCCGGGTTCGCCTCGGCGAACTCGCAGAGCAGAACCGGGACGACCGTGCCGCCCGGGCCCGGTCGATGCGCCCAGCGCGAGCTGCCCGCGAAGAGGCCCTTCGGCTCCGCCCGCGACCTCGTCGAGCAGCTGCCGCTCGAGCGCGAGCATGCGCTGCGCGCTCCGGTAGAGACGGTTGCCCGCCTCGGTCGGCTCCACGCGCCGGCCCGAGCGGTCGAGCAGCTGCTGCCCGAGGCGCTCCTCGAGCGAGCGGATCTGCTGGCTGACAGCAGGCTGCGTGACGCCGAGCCGTTCAGCCGCCTCGGAGAAGCTCTTGCGCTCGACGACGGCGCAAAACGCCGCCAACTGCCGCGTATCCATAAGTGACGCTTATAGCAAACGCCGTCTCGGCACCCGCGCGCGGCGCGCACCTCCATCGGCAACAATGACCACCCTGTGACCCTGACCATGCAAGGCCGGGACAGCTCTCGCCGAGCGGTTCTCGCGCCTCGCCCAGGAGACACCGGACCGGCGGCGCGTCGACCTCGAGCTGCGAACGCTCGACGTCGCTCTCTCAGCATTCCTGCTGCTGATCTCGCTGCCGCTGACGGTTCCGATCGGGATTGCCAACCTGCTCAGCTCGGGCCGGCCGGTGTTCTACCGCGGCCAGCGCGTCGGCCGTGGGGGACGAGTGTTCACGATGACGAAGTTCCGGACGCTGCGGCCGGGCGCGGAGGGGCGAATCGGGCACCACCTCGGCGCGGAGCTCGTGCAGCAGACCGAGTCCGAGGTGACGAAGCTCGGCCGTTGGCTGCGCGCGACGCAGCTCGACGAGATCCCCCAGTTCTGGAACGTGTTCAGAGGCGACATGAGCCTCGTCGGGCCGCGTCCGATCCGCCCGCGCTTCTTCGAGGAGCTCGCCGAGGAGCTGCCCGCGTACTGGCAGCGGCTCGTGGTCCGGCCCGGACTGACCGGCTTCGCCCAGGTGCGGCGCGGCTACGAGACCTCGATGGCCGAGAAGCTCGCGCACGACCTCGAGTGGATCGCCGACCGTTCCGTGCGGCTCTACCTCCGGAACCTCGGCGCCACGGCCTGGCGTGTGCTCAGGCAGCTTCTACACGTCTAACCGCGACTCCTCGAGGTCGAGGTCGCGGGTCACGCTCTGCATGACGTCCTCGCTGATCCTGCCCTCGTTGCGGAGCGCGACTACCGCGCTGCGTTCCGCCTCGAGCAGCTCGTGCCGCAGCCTCTGGTAGTCCTGCGAGCGCGCCTCGACCCCACCGTCGTCGGAGCCGTCGAGCCGCGCGCCGAAGCGAGTGCGTCGGAAGTCGTACAGGCCGCGCATGCGCTCAGCGGTGTCCTCGCGCACCCAGTCCTCGTCCACGAGCTCCTCGAGCCGCGCGAGTCCCGCATCCACGGCATGGATCCTGGCCTTTGCGTCCTCCCGCTCGTCGACGTCGTCACGCTCGAGCTTCAGCAGCCGAACGAGAGCGGGCAGCGAGAGCCCCTGGATGACCAGCGTCGAGAGCACGATCGAGAACGCGAGGAAGACGATCAACGAGCGGTCCGGGAACGGGCCTCCCGAGTCGATCTCCAACGGGATCGCGAGCGCGGCGGCCAGCGTCACTCCTCCGCGCATGCCGGCCCAGCCGATGAACGTGATGAACTGCCAGGGCGGCGTCGGATCCCGTTCGCGCAGGCTGCGCGACAACCACCGTGGGACGTACGCGATCGGAAAGCCGCAAGCGAACCTGACGGCGACGACGACAACCCAGAGCAGCGCGGCGTACCCGAGCAGCTCTTGCCAGGAGAGACCGTGGAGCTGGTCGAGGATCGGTCGGAGCTGGAGGCCGACGAGCCCGAACAGGAGCGCGTTCAGGAGGAAGCTGAAGATCGCCCAGAACCCGTAGCCCTGGAGCCTCGTGTCGACCGTCGTCAGTTCCGGCGTGTGCCAGCCCATGTAGACGCCTGCCGTGACGACGGCGAGCACTCCTGACACGCCGAGTGCAGCGGCCGGCAGGAAGGCGATGTATCCGGTCAGGAACGCGATCGTCACCTCGAGCGGCGGGTTGTCGACGCGGAAGCGGATGAAGCGGATCGCCCGTCCGACCAGGAGCCCGACCGCGATCCCACCCAGCACGGTCCAGACGAAGTCTCCGGCGGCGTGGGCGAGCGAGAACGAGCCGGCTACGACCGCAGCGGCGGCGAACCTGAAGAGGACGAGCGCGGTGCCGTCGTTGACGAGGCTCTCGCCCTCGACGATCGCGATCGCGCGACGCGGGACTCCCAGTCGGTGCGCGATCGACGTCGCGGCGATCGGGTCGGTCGGGGAGACGACGGCGCCGAGCACGAATCCGCCCGCCCACGAAAGGCCGATCACGTAGTGGGCAGCGACGGCGACCGCGACCATCGTCGCGGTCACGAGGCCGATCGCGAGTAGCGAGATCGCCCGGATGTTCCGCTTCAGGTCGCGCAGGCCGGTATTGAAGGACGCCGAGTAGAGGAGTGGCGGCAGGATTCCGACGATCACAGCGTCGGGCGGGAGGGTCACCGTTGGCACCCCCGGGGCGAAGCCGAGCGCGAGGCCGCCGACGACCAGCAGGATCGGATACGGAATGTGCAGCGGGTCGGCGAGCAGGAGCAGCCCCAGAGCCGTGATCAGGAGCAGGAGGAGCTGAAGCTCTTCGTGTGCGCCGAACGTGGCCACCGCTGGATCTAGAGTAATGACGCATGTGCGGGATCTGCGGAATCGCGTCCACCCGCGGCACCGTCGATCCCGGCAGGCTCGCGGCGATGAGCGCAACCCTCGTCCAGCGCGGGCCGGACTCGGACGGCGCGTACCTCGACGGGCGGGTCGGCCTCGCTGCCAGGCGCCTCGCGATCATCGACCTCACGACAGGCGACCAGCCGATCTCGAACGAGAACGGCCGGATCACGGTCGTCCAGAACGGCGAGCTCTACAACTACCGCGAGCTCCGCCTCGAGCTCGAGCGGGCCGGGCACCGGTTCTCGACGAGCGGCGACACCGAGGTGCTCGTGCACCTGTACGAGGAGCACGGCGAGCGGTTCGCCGAGCGGCTGCGCGGGATGTTCGCCGTCGCGCTCTGGGACGCGGAGCGCGGCCGGCTCGTGCTCGCGCGCGACCCGTACGGGATCAAGCCGCTCTACTACCGCGACGTCGGCGGCGAGATCGAGTTCGCCTCCGAGCTGCGGGCGCTTCCGCGCGGCGAGATCGACCTCGACGCGCTCGACGCGTTCCTCGCGTTCAACTCCGTTCCCGGGCCGCTGACGATCTTCCGCGAGGTGCGCAAGCTCCAGGCGGGGCACGTGCTGACGTGGGAGAACGGGCGGAGCGAGATCGCGCGTTACGCCCGACCGGCTCCGGTTCCCGCGGACGAGGTTCGCGACGACGACGAGGCCGAGCTCGTCGAGGAGCTGCGCGCGCGACTGCGCGACTCGGTGCGCGCGCATCTCGTGTCCGACGTGCCGGTCGGCGTGCTCCTCTCCGGCGGAGTCGACTCGTCCGTGCTCGCCGCGCTCGCCGCCGAGGAGGCCTCGGAACCGTTGCGGACGTTCTCGATCGGCTTCGAGGAGCGCAGCTTCGACGAGCTCGCAGACGCGCGGCTCGTCGCGAAGCGTTACGGGACGCAGCACCGTGAGCTCGTGCTCCGGCCGGACGCGGCCCTGCTCCTGCCGGCTCTGGCCGACGCGTTCGACGAGCCGTTCGCCGACTCCTCGGCGCTCCCGACGTACCTCGTCGCGCAGCTGGCCGCGGAGGACGTGAAGGTCGCGCTCTCGGGCGAGGGCGGGGACGAGCTCTTCGGCGGCTACTACACGTACGCGGCCGATCTGCTCGCCGAGCGCGCGGGCTGGACCGCGCCGTTCCTCCGGCCCGTCGTCGAGCGGCTGCCCTCGTCGAGCACCAGGGCGAGCTTCGACTACAAGGCGAAGCGGTTCGTGCGCGCCGCGCATCTGCCTCCGCTGGAGCGGCACCACGGCTGGAAGGAGATCTTCTCGCCGGACGCGCGGGCCGAGCTGACCGGACGCAGCTCCGGCTCCGATCCGGTCGACCTCCTGCGCGCGCGCTTCGCGGAGACCGAGGGCGCCGATCTGCTGGCGCGGCTCCAGGACGTCGACCTCGGCACGTACCTCGTCGACGATCTGCTCACGAAGACCGACCGGGCGTCGATGGCGCACTCCCTCGAGGCACGCGTCCCGTTCCTCGATCCGGTCGTGACCAACTTCTCGCTCGGGCTCGCCGACCGGCACAAGGTGCGCGGGCTGCGCAAGAAGATCCTCCTCCGCAAGGCGGCCGCGCCCCTGATCCCGCCCGAGCTCCTGCGCCGGCGCAAGCGGGGGTTCTCGATCCCGGCCGCGGCCTGGCTGCGGGGTGACCTCGAGCCGTTCGCCCGCGAGACGCTCTCGGGGGAGACGCTGCGGCGCCAGGGCTTCTTCCGGCCGGAGGCCGTGACGCGGCTGATCGACGACCACGTCGCCGGCCGCGAGGATCTGAGCCGCCAGCTCTGGGGCCTGCTCGCGTTCACGCTCTGGCACGAGCGGCACGTGGAGCGGGCTCCCGGTGCCTTGCGCGAGCCGAGGCTCGAAGCGCTCGCGTGAAGATCTGGATCGACATCTCCGCCCCGGCCCACGTGCTGGTCTTCCGGCCGTTGATCGCTTTGCTCCGCGAGCGCGGTGACGAGGTCGAGGTCACGACGCGCGACTACGCGCAGACGCTGGAGCTTCTCGAACGGCACCACATCGACGCCGAGGTGATCGGAGCGCACGGTGGGCGGTCGCGGGTCGCGAAGGCGTATGCGCTCGCGTCGCGGCTCCGCGCCCTCAGGCGCTACGCGAAAGGCCGCGGCTACGACATCGCCCTCGCGCACGGCTCCCACGAGCTGACGATCACTGCGCGCCGGCTGGGCATCCCGAGCGCGACGACACACGACTACGAGTACGCGACGCTCCAGCACCATCTCGGCGACCGCGCGGCGACGAGGGTCGTCGTCCCCGATGCGATCCCGGAGGAGCGCATGGCCCGCTTCGGCGTGCGCCCGCCGAAGCTCCTCCAGTACCCGGGGCTCAAGGAGGAGTACTACCTGTACGACTTCGAGCCCGATCGGACCGTCCTCGACGAGCTGCTCGTCAACCGGCTGCGAACGGTCGTCGTCGTGCGGACACCGCCTGACGTGTCGCTCTACCACCGGCGCTCGAACCCGTTCTTCCCGCGCCTGCTGGCCTACCTGGGACGGGAGAGCGGCGTGCACGCCGTCGTCCTGCCCCGCAGCCCCGAGCAGCGGGACTACGTGCGCAGCCTGAGCCTGCCGTCGCTGATCGTGCCCGACCACGCCGTGGACGCGCAGAGCCTGATCGCACTCGCCGACCTCGTCGTCTCGGCCGGCGGGACGATGAACCGCGAGGCGGCGGCGCTCGGCGTCCCGGTGTACACGACGTACGGCGGGCGGATCGGCGGCGTCGACGAGATGCTGATCCGCGACGGGCGGTTGCGGCCGCTCACCGACCCGCGCGCGCTCGAGCTCGAGAAGCGGGTGCCGGACGAGTCGGAGCGCGTTCGGCGCGACCCGCAGATCCTGCTCGACCTGCTGCTGTCAGCCCGCTAGCGCCGCGAGCACGGCGTCGCCGTAGCGCTCGAGCTTCGAAGGCCCCACGCCCGGGACTGCGGCGAGCTCCTCTCGCGTGCGCGGCGACTTGCGGACGATCTCGGCGAGCGTCGAGTTGTGGAAGATCACGTACGCAGGCTTCGCCTCGGCCCTTGCCGTCTCGAGGCGCCAGCGTTTGAGCGCCTCGTAGAGCGGATCGTCCGGCTCGACCGGCTTCGGGGCCGGCTCGCGGAGATCGAGCTCGGCGAGGAAGCGGCTCGGTTTCCCGGACCACGTCACGGTCAGGTGGCGCTTCGCACGTGTGAGGCCGACGTAGAGCAGGCGCCGCTCCTCGTCGAGGGCCGCAGCCGTCTTCGAGAGCTTCGACGGCAGCTCGCGCTCCTCGAGGCGCGGGAGGAAGACGGCCTCGAACTCGAGGCCCTTGGCTCGGTGGTACGTCAGGAGGTGGACGCCGCGCCCTGCGTGAGCGCCGAAACGCTCCTCGAGGGACGCGACGAACTCGTCGACCGTCCCCTCGAACTCCTCGGCGAGCTTCACCAGCCGGGCGAGATCGTTCTGGCGCGTGACCTCGCGCTCCCCGAGGCGGTCCGGGATCACGTCGAGCAGGCCCTGGTCACGGGCGGTCCGCCGGGCGTCTGACAGCGGGCGCCCCCGCAGCGCCTTCAGGAACTGCCTCGCGCCGTCGCGTGAGAGGAGCGCTGCTCCCTGCGACGGGATCTCCGCCTCGCTCAGCGCCTCTTCGTAGTCGGCCGAGCGCGCATTCGTCCGGAAGAGGATCGCCATCTCCTCGTACGGCGTCCCGTTCGCGTGCAAGCTCCCGGATCCGCTCGACGAGGAAGCCCGCCTCGAGCTCGGGTGCTCCGAAGGAACGGGTGACCGGCTCGGGGCCGGCGGGTCGCGTGGCGCGCAGGACCTTCTCCGCACCGCCGAGCCGCGGCACGAGCCGGTTCGCGAACTCGAGCACCTCGGGGGTCGATCGGTAGTTCTCCTCGAGCCGGACGACGGTCGCATTCGGGAACCGCCGCGGCATCGACAGCAGGTAGTCGGGGCTCGCGCCCGTGAACGCGTAGATCGACTGGTAGTCGTCTCCGACCGCGCACAGCTCGTCCCGGTCGCCGAGCCAGCGGTCGAGGAGCGTCTGCTGCAGGAGGTTGACGTCCTGGTACTCGTCGACCGTGAAGGCGCGATACCGGTCGCGCACCTGCTCGAGCGCGCCCTCGTCCGCGTCGAAGAGCCGGATCGTCAGCTCGATCAGGTCCTCGAAGTCGGCCCAGCCCTGGTCGGCCTTGCGCCGCTCGTACTCGCGGTAGACGCGCAGCATGAGATCGGAGGGGATCGGCGGCTCGTGGTCGCCGAGCGAGCGGAGGTAGTCGTCGGGCGTGATGCGGCGGTTCTTGGCCCACTCGATCTCGGTCGCGAGGTCGGCCGCTGGCCGGAAGCGGTAGGGCCGCCGCAGAGTGTTTCCGATGTGCCTCAGAGGAAGCGCCTTCGAGGCGAGGATCCGCTGCGGCGGCTCGGCGGCGAAGAAGCGCAGCTGCCCGAGCGCGGCCGAGTGGAAGGTCGAGCACCGGACTCCCGAGGCGCCGAGCCCGTCGAGCCGCGCGCGCATCTCGCCCGCGGCCTTGTCCGTGAAGGTCACAGCCAGGATCTCCTCGGCGCGAAAAGCCCTGCTCTCGACCTGATTTGCGACGCGATGCGTGATCGTCGTCGTCTTCCCGGAGCCGGCTCCGGCGAGGATGCAGACGGGCCCACGGACGGCGTCGACCGCACGCTGCTGCTCGGAGTTCAGCATCGGGCCACCCTAGACCGGCGGCCGGAGGACGTCAGTGAAGAGTCTGTTCCGAAACCGTGTCGGCTTGCGGGACGCCGACACGCTGCGGCGCGCGCACCATCGCGGACAGCCGCGACACGACCTCGAGCGTCTCCCCGGCCGCGACGAGCTGCTCGAGCGCGCTCAGCTCCTCCTCGAGCCAGACGCCGTCGATCGGGGCACGCCGCGCGCGCTTGATCTTCGGGTGCTTCGTGTCCGCGACCACCTCGTCCTCGCTCCACAGCTCCTCGTGCAGCTTCTCCCCGGCGCGCGCGCCGATGAACTCGATCGGGATGTCGCGGTCGGGCTCCTTGCCCGAGAGGCGAATCATGTTGTGCGCGAGGTCGAGGATCTTCACCGGCTCGCCCATGTCGAGGACGAAGATCTCGCCGCGGCCTCCGATCGAGCCGGCCTGGATCACGAGCGACACCGCCTCCGGCGTCGTCATGAAGTAGCGCGTCATCTCCGGGTGCGTGACCGTCACCGGCCCGCCCTTGGCGATCTGGCGCTTGAAGATCCGGATCACCGAGCCGGCCGAATCGAGCACGTTCCCGAACCGCACCGCGACGAACCGCGTCGAGACGTCGTCCCGCGCCCCGTAGGCCTCGACGATCCACTCGCACAAAGCCTTCGACTGCCCGTAGACAGCCTGCGCGTTCAGCGCCTTGTCCGTCGAGACGAGCAAGAAGCGGCGCGCCCCGAACTCGACGGCGACATCGGCGACGACTTTCGTCGCGAGCACGTTGTTCCGCACCGACTCGAGCGGATTCGCCTCCATCATCGGCACGTGCTTGTAGGCGGCGGCGTGGAAGACGACGGTCGGCCGGTAGCGATCGAACACCTGCCGCAGCCGCTCGTGGCTCCCCACGTCTGCGATCACCGGCACGCCGGCCGGGAAGTTGCGGTCGTCGACGAGCTCGCGCTCGATCTCGTACAGCGGCGATTCGGCCTGGTCGACGAGGATCAGCCGCGAGGCGCCCGCCCGAGCTACCTGGCGGCAGAGCTCGGAGCCGATCGAGCCGCCGGCGCCCGAGACGAGCACGGTCTCGCCGCGCAGGTACTCGGAGATCGCCTCGAAGTCGACGTCCACGGGCTCGCGACCGAGGATGTCCTCGACCTGCACGGGCCGGATCTGCGCCGCGAGGTTGGCGTCGCCGGAGATCAGCTCGTACAGCCCCGGCAGCGTCTTCACCGGCACTTGTGCGTCACGCGCGCGCTCGACGACCTTCTGGCGCACGTCGCCGGAGGCGGACGGAATCGCGATCAGGAGCTCGTCGGGCCGGTTGTCGCGGAGGATGTGCGTCAGCTCCTCGGTCGTCCCGAGCACGCGGACGCCGTGGAGCCGGAGGTTCTTCTTGCGCGGGTCGTCGTCGACGACGCCGATCGGCGTGTACCCGAGCGCACGCGACTTCTGCATCTCGCGGATCACGAGCTGGCCCGCGTCGCCCGCGCCGACGACGATCACTTCCTTGCCTCGGGCGACGAGGCTCGCCGCACCGGGCCGCTCGAAGATCGTGCGCGCCAGCAGGCGCGAGCCCGCGACGAGCCCGAGCAGGAGCAGCCAGTCGAGGATCGCGATCCCGCGCGGAAGCCGAGCGGTGTCCGCGGGCGGGAAGAAGTAGACGACGAGGCTCGCGGCGAGGCAGGCGACCGTGACGCCCCGGGCGGCGCCCCACATGTCGCGCGTCGAGACGTAGCGCCACCAGCGGTTGTAGAAGCCGAACGCCATGAAGACGGCGAGCTTGATCGCGACCACCAGCAGCACCGTGTGCCAGTTGACGAGCTTCTCGTAGAAGGGCGGGATCCGCTCGAACGAGTCGAAGCGCAGCTGGAAGGCAAGCAGCCAGGCGACGGCGATCAGGACGCCGTCGGCGGCGATCTGCCAGATCCGGTGCCGGTTCACCGGCGATCTCATCGAACGGCCTCCAGGGATACAGCCTCTCTTACGGCCGAGACGACGCGTTCCTGCACGTCGGCGCCGATCCCGGCCCACATCGGCAGCGCGAGATTCTCACGCGCCGCGCGCTCGGTCTCCGGGAAGTCGCCGTCGGCCTGGCCGAACTGGCGCAGCGCCGGCTGGCGATGGAGCGGCGTCTCGTAGTACGTGCTCGACGCGATCTCGGCGGCAGCGAGGTGCTCGCGGATCCGGTCGCGCTCGGGCGAGCGCACGACGTAGACGTGGTAGACGTGGCCGGGCTCGTCCTCGGGCAGCTCGCACACATCGCCGAGGCCGAGCTCCGCGTACCGCGCGGCGGCCTCGCGCCGGAGCCGGTTCCACTGGTCGACGTGCGGGAGAAAGAGCCGCAGCACAGCGGCTTGCAGCTCGTCGAGCCGCGAGTTGTAGCCGACGAGCTGGAAGTCCTTCTTCGCCTTCGAGCCGTGGAAGCGCAGGAGCCGGATGTGTTCGGCGAGCTTGTCGTCGCTCGTCGTCATCAGCCCGCCGTCGCCGAGCGCGAACAGGTTCTTCGTCGGGAAGAAGCTGTACGTCGAGATGACGCCCGTGGTGCCGACACCCTGCGCGCCGAAGGCCTGCGCCGCGTCCTCGACGATCGGGATCCCGAGGTCGGCGAGCTCGCCGAGCGCCGCGGGCCGTCCGAAGAGGTGGACGGGGATGATCGCCTTCGTCCGCTCGGTTGCGCGAGCACGGACCTCGGCCGCGTCGAGGTTCATCGTCCGCGCGTCGATGTCGACGAAGACGGGCTTGGCGCCGCGGCGTGCGATCGACTCCGCGGTCGCGTAGAACGTGAACGTCGGGCAGATCACCTCGTCGCCGGGCCCGACGTCGAGCGCGTCGAGCGCGATCACGAGCGCATCGGTCCCGTTCGCGACCCCGATCGCGTGCGCGACGCCGAGGTACGCGGCGGCCTCCTCCTCGAAGGCGCTCACGTTCGGGCCGAGGATGAACCGCCCCGAGTCGAGGACTTCGGCGATTCGCTCCTTCAGCTCGTCCAGCAGCGGCGCGTACTGCGCCTTGACGTCAACCAGCGGGATCTGAGGCACGGCGGCCCATCTTAGTCGCCCGCCTGCGGCGGAGATACCACACGAGGAGCGCGAGGATCCCGACTCCGACGAGCACCTCGACGTACCGGAAGTCGTGATGGAACGACTCCCAGCTGGAGCCGAGCGCCCAGCCGGCGCCCGCGATCCCGAAGCACCACGGGATCGTCCCCAGCACCGAGTACAGCGTGAAGCGGCCGAGCGGCATGCGCGCCAGCCCGGCCGGGATCGAGACGAACGAGCGCACGACGGGCGTCATGCGCCCGAGGAAGACCGCCCAGTCGCCCCACCGGTCGAACCAGCGTTCCGCCCGGTCGAGGTTCTCCGGCCCGAGATGGAGCCAGCGGCCATGTCGCTCCACGAGAGGGCGTCCGCCGTAGAGGCCGATCGCCCAGCCGATGATCGAGCCGACGGTCTGACCCGCGACGCCCGCTGTCGCGATCGCGACGTAGCCCCAGAAGTGGGAGTCGATGCGGTGCCCGAACAGGACGATGTCCTGGCCGGGCAGCGCGCCCGAGGCGAGGACGCCCGCGTAGAGCATCACGAGCTCGCTCGCGGCCGGGAGGACCGAGTCGAGCAGCATCAGCGCGAACACCGCGTACAGCCCGTGGTCGCCGATGAACGTGGTCAGGGAGCTGGAGAGGGAGGCCAGCAGCACCCGCGGGAGCCTAGCTGGCTAGTGCCGGGCTCTCCGCACCAGGAAGCGCCGCTCGAGCTCGGTCGGCCCGAACGAGTTCGCCGCCTGCACGCTCGCGACGTACGACCCCGTGTACGCGCGGACGCCGTTGCCGTAGCGCCCGTCCCATTGGATCGTGCGCCGACCCGAGCCGAGGCGGCGCCGAATCGTCTTGACCCGCCCGCCCCGCGCGTTGCGGATCGTCACGGTCACGACGGCCGGGTGTGCGAGGCGGAAACCGACCCGGAGCTTGCCGCCGCGCCGGTGGACGACGACGCGCGTCGGCCGGACGCGCAGGTAGCCGAGCGTCCTGTTCAGGTAGAAACGCCGCTCGACCTTCGAGTGCTGCCCCTGGTCGTCGAGCGCGTTGACGACCCAGCGCCAGCGGCCCTCCGGCTCCGCGGCTCCATTGGGCGTGCGCCCCGACCACGTCGTTCGGTACGTGCCCGCTTCGTGCAGCCCGGTCTCGGTCTGGCGCGGGTTTCCGTCGGGCCCGATGAGGCTCGCGGTCACCGTGGCCGGCCGCACGAGCTTGTAGGTCAGCGTCTGCGTCTCCGCGACGCCGTCCCCGTTCGGCGAGAGCACCGGCTTCGGCGCCTGCGGCACGACGACGCCGTAGTAGAAGACGTCGAGGCTGTCGGAGACCGCACGCTCGCCTCCCGGGTCGGAGGGTCGGTTGAGCAGCTTCCCGTTGAAGGCCATCGTCGTCGAGCCGCCCGAGTCGAGTGCGGTTCCCGTCACCGCTCCGAGGCGGACGAGCTGCTGGGCGAGCTCGAACGTCGTGAGGCCGACGCTGTACCCGGACTGGCGCCCGTCGACGGCGACCATCACGATCCGCCCGTCGGCGAGCTGACCGACCGCCGTGCGCGGATTGCGTGGGTTGATCTGGCTCGGCGCGAAGTCCTCGAGCGCCGCGAACACGGGTTGGCCGTCCCGGACGATCAGCGGGCCGCCTCCGATGGCGTCGACGACAGCACCCCACTGCGGGCGAAGCACGAGCTTGACGAGCATCGGCTCGCCGATCGCGGACTCGGCGGCGAGCCGGTTCGCAGCGCTGCCGCGCGCGACCAGGACGCCGCCGTCCCGCGGGATCGGCGTACCGCCTCCGGTCTTGATGTCGATCACCGTCCCGGTCAGGTCGGTGAACGGCGCCGCCGGTGGGAACGGCTCGAGCACGACCTCGACGGTGCCGCTCGCCTGCGGGGTGGCCGCTCCCCAAACAGGAGTGAAGAGCGAGATCCCCTGCGCGCTGGGCCGCTGGTTGAGGCCGTTGAGCGCTCTCAGCGGGCCCGAGCCCTGCCACTGCCCGAGCATGGTCACGCGGTCGATGATCAGACTGCCGTCGTCGGTGATGCCGAGCGTCGAGCGTCTCGAATGCGGAGGCGCCTCGAGCACCCCGGACTGCATCAGCATCCCGCTCGGGAGGCCCTCGTCCCAGGTGAAGAGGTCGCCGTTGACGCCGGCGACGTTGGCGCTCGACATGGCCCGCTTCTGCATCGACGTCACGGTCTCGCGGCCGAGGAGCGCGTCATTCGAGAGCAGCGGCCTCAGCGCATAGAGGCCACCGGGCCGCGGTGCGCGGAGGATGTGGACGACGACCGGGCCCTGCGGTGTGAATTGGAGCTGGCGCTCGTAGGACACGCCGGGCATCAGCGAGACCTTGCCTGCGTGTGCGGGTGCAGCGAATACCGCAAAGAGCAGGGCAGTTATGACGGTTCTGCGCAGCACGGACCGCGGGGACGCTAGCGCACGATCGCGGCACCGACCGAACTCTTTACAGGTTGCAAAAAAGGTTGCTGCGCTGTGTCAGCGGCCGCGGCGCACCTGGAATCGGCGCTCGAGCAGGGTCGGGCCGAAGGCGTTCACCGCGCGCACACTGGCGACATAGGGGCCCGAGAAGGCGCTGATTCCGCTGCCATAGCGCCCGTTCCAGCGGATGCTCGTCGTCCCGGAGCGGAGCTTACGGCGGACGGTCTGCACCGTCGCGCCGCTCACGGTGCGGATCTTGAGCGTGACCGTGGCCGGATGTGCGAGCCGGAAAGCGACTCGAAGTGCTCCCCCGCGTCGGCGGACGACCACGCGCGACGGGCTGACGCGGAGGTAGCCCAGCGTGTTGTTGAGGTAGAAGACCCGCTCCGCCCGCGACGCCTGTCCGCGGTCGTCGACGGCGTTCACGACCCAGCGCCAGCGGCCCTCGGGCTCCGGCGCGCCTTGAGCTGTGCGGCCCGTCCAGTCGAGCGTGTACGTGCCCGGGGCTCGCGGGCCGGTCTGTGTCTGGCGGGCGACTCCGTCCGGGCCGACCAGGCTCGCGGTCACGGTCGACGGGCGGACGACCTTGTAGCTGAGCTGCTGCGCCTCGTCGACACCGTCGCCGTTCGGCGAGAGGACGTCGGTCGCGGGTGCGGGTGCCTGGACCCCGTAGTAGAAGACGAAGAGGCCATCGGCGACTCCTCGCTCGCCGCCCGGGTCTGACGGACGGTTGATCAGCTTCCCGTCGAAGGCCATTGTCGTCGAGGTGCCCGAGTCGAGCGCGCTCGCGGTCACGGCGCCGAGCCGCACGAGCTGCTGCGCGAGCTCGAAGTTCGTCATCCCCGTGCTGTAGCCGGGCAGTGCGCCGTCGACCGCGACGAGGACGATCTTCCCGTCCGCGCGTTGGCCGACTGCGGTTCGCGCACGACGGAGTGAGAGCTGCGTGCCCGTGAACTGCTCCATCGCCCGGAAGATGGGCCGTCCGTTCTGGACGATCAGCGGCCCCCCGCCGACCGCGTCGAGGACGTCGTTCCACTGGGGCCGCAAGACGATGCGGACCGTGATCTGCTGTCCGACCTGAGCTTCGGTCGCAAGCCGTCCGGCGGATGCGCCGCGACCGACGAGCACGGCTCCACCCGGCGGGATCGGCGTGCCGCCTGCGGGCTTCGCGGAGACGACGGTCCCCGTGAGGTCCGTGAGCGGCGCGACCGTCGGGAACGAGCTCAGCGCGACCTCGATCGTGTCGTTCGCGGGCGGCGTCACCGAGCCCCAGACGGACGTGAACAGCGAGACGCCCTCGGGGCCGGCGGGCTGGTTCAGGCCGGTCATCGGGCGCCGCTGACTCGAGCCCTGCCAGGTGGCGATCATCGCGACCTGGTCGACGAGCAGACGGCCGTCGTTCGTGACTCCAACCGTCGAGCGCCGGGGATAGGGAGGCGTCGTCAGCACGCCCGAGTCCATGAACATCCCGTTCGGGGTGCCGTCGTTCCAGGTGTAGAGGTCGGCGTTGACCCCGCCGACGGTGGCGGTCGACGAGAGGCGCTTCTGCATCGAGGTCACCGTCTCGCGGCCGAGGACGGTGTTGTTCGAGAGCACCGGATGGAGCGCGTACAGCCCGCCCGGCTTGGGGACGGTCATCACGTGGACGACCTCGGGCCCGTGCGGGGTGAAGACGAGCTGGCGCGTGTACGTGATCCCGGGCGCGAGCGAGACCCCGGCTGCGCCGGCCGTCGGCACGAAAACGCCCGCGAGAAGGGCGGCGATCACGATTCTGCGCAGCATCTGACCCGCGACGAGGCTAGCGGAACCCCTGGCGGGACGCTCGCGATCGAGGCAGCGCCGGAAGGCGTGGATCAGTTCCAGACGCGGACGTCGCGGTACAGCGTGTCGCGCTGCACGGGCGTCTTGCCGAGCGCCTTGATCGCCCGGATGAAGTCGTCCGTCGACGCGCGGTGCGTCGTGCCCGCGGCCGAGACGACGTTCTCCTCGATCATCACCGAGCCGAGGTCGTCGGCGCCGAACTCGAGGGCGACCTGCCCGACCTTCATGCCCTGCGTCACCCACGAGGACTGGATGTGGTCGACGTTGTCGAGGTAGATGCGGCTCACGGCCTGCGTGAGCAGGTACTCGACCGAGGTCGGGTGGTGCGTGACGAGCGGGGCGAGCCGCGTGCCCTCCGGCTGGAACGTCCACGAGATGAACGCGCGGAAGCCGCGGGTCTCGTCCTGGAGCTCGCGGATCCGGCGCATGTGCTCGATGCGCTCTGCAAGCGTCTCGACGTGGCCGTACATCATCGTCGCCGTCGTCGACATGCCCAGCCGGTGCGCGTGTCGCATGACGCCGAGCCAGTCCGCGGTCTTCGTCTTCTTCGGGGCGATGATCTCGCGGACGCGGTCGACGAGGATCTCGGCGCCTCCGCCGGGGATCGAGTCGAGCCCCGCGTCGCGCAGCCGCGTCAGCGTGGCCGGGACGGTCAGCTTCGAGCGGCGCGCGATGTGCTGGATCTCGGGCGGCGACAGCGCGTGCAGGTGGATCGGGTAGCGCTCCTTGAGCGAACGGAAGAGATCCTCGTAGTAGTCGATCCCGAGGTCAGGATGGTGCCCGCCCTGCATGAGGACGCCGGTGCCGCCGATCGCGAGCGTCTCCTCGACCTTCTTGTAGATGACCGTCTTCGGGAGCAGGTAGCCCTCGGCGCGGTCGCCGGGCCGCCGGTAGAAGGCGCAGAAGTCGCAGTCGGTCACGCAGACGTTCGTGTAGTTGACGTTGCGGTCGATGATGAACGTGATCCGGCCCGCGTCGGTGCGGCGCGCGCGGAGCTCGTCCGCGGCCTTGCCGATCGCGACGAGGTCCTTCGACTCGAGGAGCGTGAGCGCCTCGGCGTCGGAGATCCGCTCGCCGTCGAGCGCCTTCTCGAGGATCGGTGCGGTCAGGCCAGGCATTTCTCGACCTTGTCCATCTCGTCGGTGGTCACTTCAGGCCCCACCCCGGTCTGGTGCCCGTAGACGATCACGTTGCCCTGCGTGTGCAGGATGCCTCTCGGAACCTTGAACTTCTTGGTGTACGCCTCGGCGCTGGCACCGCTCGGCAGGAACAGGAGGTCGAAGATCTTCGTCCCGTCCGTGACCCGGACAACGGTTTGCCCGCGACCCGTGACCGCGGTCTTGCCGACGCCCTTCAGACAGTCGCTGCTCTTCGGGTACGAGTACTTCGTGTTGCTCTCGCCGCAGGCCACGGCGAGCGCGACGAGGCCGAGGCCCATGAACAGCAGGCCTCTCACGCAGGCACCGCCTCGCCGTAGACGAACCTGAGGTTCGGGACGCGGTCGAGCTCACCGACGTCACGGGCCAGCTCGAGGAAGGTGAAGAGCGCGGCGCGCTCGCGCGGGCCGAACCGGTAGCGCAGCTTCTCGAAGTAGCGGGCGAGGAAGCCGGCCGGGTAGCCGTAGCGGTCCATCGCCTCGTGCGCGAGCACCTCCGGCTCGGAGCGCGCCTGGCGAACGGACGCGACGAGAGCGTCTTCCAGCTCCTCGACCCCTTCGGGCGGCGGGTCGCCGCAGGCCCAGACCGCGAAGACCATCGGCAGGCCGGTGCGCTCGGTCCAGATGCGCCCCAGGTCGTGGTGCGGCGTGGGATCCTCGAACGCGCTCCGCAGGGCCGCGTCGCCGATCAGGAGCTTCGCGTCCGCCCGCTGCTCGAGCGGAACGTGCGTCGCGTTCGGGAAGAGGATCCGCGCCAGCACGACCGAGGTCGCGCTCTCGGGCGTGACCGCGATCGTCAGGATCTTGTCGATCGGCTTCGGCGACACGAGCTGGATCGAGTCGACAGCGCCCTCGGAGGAGACGCAGAGCCGCGGCAGGAGCCGGAGCTTGGCCGCGTTGCGCGCCCACTCGATCGACGGAATCGGCGCGACGTCGACCTCGCCCGCGAGCAGCCTTCGCGCCAGCTCGGTCGGGACGCCCGTCACTTCCTCGACCTCGGCCTGGAGCCGGTGGAAGACCGGCGCCATGTTCACGTACGAGATGCGGCCGAGACGGATCACTGGGCCCACGACCCTCTAGAGGTCCTCGCGCGGGAACTGGGGACCCCACTGACCGCGCCCCTGCCGCTGAGGCTACGGCGCAACCCGCGCGTGTCTGTGACCGATCGTGCCGACTCTGCATCAGTCGTCCCAGCGGCGCAGCTCGTTGTACAGCGTGTCGCGCTGCACCGGGATGCGTCCCGCCTCGTGCACGACCCGCACGAGCTCGTCGATCTTCTGCTCGGTCTCGGTCTGCGCGCCGGCCGCGTGGAAGATCTCCTCGCGGACGACGGTGCCCTGGACGTCATTTGCGCCGAAATGCAGGGCAATTTGCGTCAGAGGCAGGCCCATCATGATCCAGTAGGCCTTGATGTTCGGGATGTTGTCGAGCAGGAGCCGCGAGACCGCGATCAGCTTCAGGTCGTCCGAGGCGGCCGTGTGCTTCCAGCCGCGCTGCTCGAAGACCGTGTTCTCGGGATGGAACGCGAGCGGGATGAAGGCGAGGAAGCCGCCGGTCTCGTCCTGGAGCGCGCGCAGCCTGAGCAGGTGGTCGACCCGCTCGGCGTAGGTCTCGACGTGCCCGTAGAGCATCGTGCAGTGCGTCGGGACGCCGAGGCCGTGCGCGGTGCGATGGACGTCGAACCAGTTGTCGGGATGCTCCTTGCCGGGCGCGACGAGCCGGCGCACGCGGTCGGCGAAGACCTCCGCGCCGCCGCCGGGCAGCGACCCGAGGCCCGCGTCGCGCAGCTCGCGCAGCACCTGCTCGTGCGTGAGGCCGCCGAGCTTCGACATGTGGTGGATCTCGCTCGCCGTGAACAGCTTCAGGTGGACGTCCGGCATGGCCTCGTGGAGCTGAGCGACGATCTGGACGTAGTAGTCGAAGTCGACGTGCGGGCTCTCGCCGCCGACCATGTGGATCTCGGTGAAGCCGCTGAGCTCGCGCTGACGAAGCGCGTCCTCGACGATCTCCTCGGCCGTGTACGTGTAGGCGCCTTCCTGCTTCTGCGTGACTGCGAACGCGCAGAACTTGCACTTCACGCGGCAGACGTTCGTCTGGTTGAGATAGAGGTTCTGGACGAAGTAGACCTCGTCGTTCCCGCCGCGCTGACGGCGCGCGAGATCCGCCAGCTCGCCGAGCGTGAGGACGTCGTCCGACTCCATCAGCAGGAGGCCGTCCTCGAGGTCGAGCCGCTCGCCGGCGACGACCTTCTCGCGGACGCTTTCGAGCGTCGAGGTGTGGTCGAGGATGGCCACTACGCAGTCCTGTCTACCACGGCTTCGGCAATCGCCTCCAGCTCGTCACGCGCCTCGATGCCGTCGAGGCACGCCAGTGCCCGTTCAGCGTAGTTGCGGGCGACCTGCCTGGCCTCGTCGATCGCGCCGCTCGCCGCGACTCGGAGCAGCGCGCCGTCGAGTGAGCCGCCCGCGAGCGCCTCGCGGACGACCTCGTCCTCCTGGGCCGCGAGCAGGAGCGGAAGCGTGGGAATCCCTTCGCGGAGGTCCGTGCCGGCGATCTTCCCCGTCTCGACGGTCTGACCCGCGCAGTCGAGGCAGTCGTCGACGATCTGGAACGCGATTCCGAGCGCGAGCCCGAACTCGCCGAGCTCCGGGCGGCGGCTGGAGAGAAGGCAGGCGGCCTCGAAGAGCTTCGCCGTCTTCAGCGCGCAGCGGGTCAGGTACTCGTCGACGGTGGTGTCCGGCCGGCGCCGCTGGGCGCGTTCGAGCCCCTCGCCGCGGACGAGGGCGAGTGCGGCATCGGCGAGGACCGCCAACGGCCCGTGCGTCTCCCGTGGCCGCGAGCTCGGCGAAGGCGCGCGCGAAGAGATAGACGCCTCCGGCCCGCGCCGCATCCGGGCCGTAGGCCGACCAGACAGAGGCTCGCCCGCGCCGTAGCTGGGCGCCGTCGATGAGGTCGTCGTGGACGAGGCTCGCCATGTGGACGAGCTCGATCGCGACACCGGCCGCGACGGGGCTCTCGGCCTCGGGGTCGGCGGCCAGGAAGACGAGCAGTGGTCGGAGACGCTTCCCACCGGAGGCGAGCGCTTCGGCGCCGATCTCCGCGACGAGCCCGGGACGGGCGGCGACGGCCACGGCGAGCCGGTCTTCGAGCTCCTCGAGGTACGCGTCGAGCCCGGGTGCAGCCCTGACCGTTGCGAGCGCGCTCATCGAGCGACCCCGGTGTGGAGCGCAACGATCCTGCCCGCGAACAGCCGCCAACGGATCTCGCCGAAGCCCGCCTCATCCATGAGCCTGGCCAGTCCCTGCGGGTCCGGAAAACGACGCACGCTGGCCGGAAGGTACGTGTAGGCGGAGCCGCCCGGCAAGACTTTTCCCGCGGCCGGTATGAGGACGTCGAACCAGAGGCGGTAGAAGGGGGCGACGAAGCCTGTGGGGCGCGTGATCTCGAGGATCGCGAGCCGGCCGCCCGGACGGAGCACTCGGCGCAGCTCGTGCAGCCCCTTGTCGAGCTCGGACAGGTTGCGGACGCCGAAGCCGACCGTCGCCGCGTCGAAGGACTCGTCCGCGAACGGAAGCGCGAGCGCGTCGCCTTCGATCCACTCGAGCTCGGGAGCCTTGCGGCGCGCGCGTTCGAGCATCGGCTTGGAGAAATCGATACCGGTGACGTCTCCGCCCGCGGCCGCCGCCGCGATCGCGAGGTCGCCTGTTCCGCAGCAGGAGTCGAGCACACGGTCGCCCGGCTTCACCACCGCCTCGGCCGCCTCGCGACGCCACCGCCGATCGAGCCCGGCAGTCATCAGCCGGTTCATCGAGTCGTAGACCGGCGCGATCCGGTCGAACATCGACCGCACGCCCTCGGACGGAAGCGACCCACTCTCGACGCTCATGCAGTCCTCCGGACATGTCCAGCGTCTGACGCCAAAACATGTCCCGTTCCGACCGAAGGCCGCACGGCTACACCGAGAGTCACGTCCAGACGAGACACGTCTGGTGTCAGACGCCGGACATGGCTCGTTTGGACACGGCTCATTCGTCGCCCCACGGTTTGACGAGGGTCTGCTCGAGGCCGAGCTGGGCAAGCACGCGACCGGCCACGAAGTCGACGAGGTCGTCGATCGTCTCGGCCCCGTGGTAGAAGCCCGGCGCGGCGAAGAGGATCGTCGCCCCCGCGCGGCGGAGCGTGAGCAGGTTCTCGAGATGGATCGTGGACAGCGGCGTCTCGCGCGGGACGAGCACGAGCTTGCGCTCCTCCTTCAGGGCCACTCCCGCGGCGCGGTGGATGAGGTTGGCCTCACCGCCGGTCGCGATCGTCCCCGCGGTCGCCATCGAACAAGGACAGACCACGTAGCCGTCCACCGGCGCGGACCCGCTCGCGTACGGCGCCGAGTAGTCGTGCGGGTCGAAGACCGTCACCGCGTCCTGAGCGCGCTCGGTGAAGCGCGCGAGCACCTCGTCGCGGGGCAGCCGCGGGTCGCCGTACAACTCGGTCGCGAGCACCTGGATCCCGGCCGCGGAGGCGCACAGCCCGACGTCACACTCGGCGGCGGCCAGCGACTCGACGAGACGCGCCGCGTACGGCGCCCCGGAGGCGCCGGTGATCCCCAGGAAGACGCGCACTACTGCCCGCCCGCAGCGGGGCAGTCGCTCGACTTCGGACTACACGTGCCGGAGGACTGGAGGAACGTGCCGAGCTTGCGCAGGTTGTCCGCCCCGAGGTCGACGAACTGCGGCATCACGTTGTTGCCGAACTTCGACGGGTTGGAGACGTAGGTGGCGAAGCCCGCCACGCCTCGGTTCGACGTCTTGCCGATCGACGAGAGGTCGGGCGCGCCGAGGTTCGACGTCCCCGCTCCCAGGTACGTGTGGCAGTTCATGCAGCCGACCTGCGCGAAGATCTTCGCCCCGTCCACGGCCGTCTGGTTGCCTGCGTACCCCTGCTTCTGAGCCCACTGCGGCACGAGCACGAGGTTCTCGGCCGCCAAAGGCTCCTTCGCGGTCGCGCCCTTGTAGGTCAGCGCGCCCATCGAGATGATCACCAGGATCGCGGCCGTCATCGCCACCGGCCGCCGCAGCGGCCGCCGCTCGCGCCCGATGTCGATGAACGGCAGCGCGATCAGGAGCACGATCAGGAGCGTCGGAATCAAGACCGTGCCGAGGATCACCGACTCGGGCCACTTGAAGATCCGCAGCAGGTAGAAGAGGAAGTAGAAGTACCAGTCCGGCCGCGGGACGAAGTTCGTCGTCCCGGGGTCGGCCTTCTCGTCGTAGAGCTTCCCCAGCCAGCCCGAAGAGCTCGGATCCTCGTGCGGCGTCGAGTACTTCCAGATCACGGCCAGGGCCGACGATCACGCACACGACGAGCAGGCTCATCACCGTGTCGTGGAACATCGCGTACGGGAAGAAGGGCTTCCCGCGAGTCTTGACGTCGTGCTTGTAGCGCGCGTGGTCTGCGCGGCGCTGCTCGAGTCGCCTGTTCATCGCCTCTTCGCCCCTCTCGGAGCAGGCGCGACGAGCCCCTTCCTCGGCGCCGGCGGCGGCCCGGGTTGAGGCCGTCCGGCCTCGGTCGGGGACCACGGCGGCGAGCTGACGCCGATCCGCACGACGAGCCACAGGTGCAGCCCGATCAGCCCGGCGAGCGCACCGGGGAGTACGAGCATGTGCAGTGAATAGAAGCGGGCAAGGGTGTCAGGCCCGATGTCGTGGCCGCCCTGGAGGACTGGGCCGAGGAACGGCCCCACGAAGGGCCCCGTCGCCTGCAGGTTGACGCCGACGACCGTCGCCCAGTACGCCGTCTGGTCCCAGGGGAGCAGGTAGCCGAAGAACCCTTCCATCATCCCCAGCACGAGGATCAGCGCACCGATGATCCAGTTCAGCTCGCGCGGATACTTGTACGCCCCGTACAGGAAGACGCGGCCCATGTGCAGGAAGAGCAGGATGATGAAGACGCTCGCGCCCCAGCGGTGCATGCCCCGCACGAGCCAGCCGGCCCAGAGGTCGTCCGTGATGTGCCGGATCGACTCGTACGCCGAGTTCGGATCCGGCTTGTAGTACATGGCGAGGATCACGCCGGTGACCGCCTGCACGATGAACGCGGTCAGCGCGGCCGAGCCGAGCGTGTGCCCCCAGCTGATGTCGCTCGGGACCTTGCGGAAGAGGAAGTACTTGATCCCGCCGACGAGCCCCGAGTGGCCCGGGATCGAGGTCCGCTCCTCGAGCCAGTTCAGCGGGTAGAGAAGAAGATGGAGAAGCTGATCGAGGCGGCTCGGCTTCTTCTTCGCCATCAGCGGGGCGGCTGCACCGGGTAGAGCCAGGCCTCGGGCCCGTCGACGTGCTGGCCCGGGCCGGCGAGCGGGTACGTGTGGATCTTCGCGTCGGCGCCGGTCCCGTCGACGTCGGAGACCGCGAACGTCTTGCCGAGGAGCAGGCGACCGTTGACGATCTCGAACTCGTAGCGGTCGAGCGCGCGAACGGGCGGGCCGGCCGTGCGATTGCCCTCGGTGTCGTACTGGCCGCCGTGGCACGGGCAGCCGAAGCCCGCGGCCGCCGCGGTCGGGATCCGCGTGACGACGTTGTTGCCGGCCGTCTTCTCGGTCTTCGTCTCGTCGGCGAGCGGCAGCCCGTTCACCTGGACCGGGCAGCCGAGATGGACGCAGCGGTTGGAGACGATCGTGAAGCTCGGGCTCTCGCCGAGGAGGCCGTTGTTGCGGATGTACGCGGTCCGCCGCGAGACCTCGCCGTCGGCCGGCTTGAGCATGTACGTCGCGATCACGAACTTGTTCTCGGGGAAGTCCTCGATCGCGCCGACGTCGATCTTCGGATGGCCCTGCTTGATGAAGGGCGGCAGGACCGTGAACCCGAGCACCGGCGCGGTGACGACGACGCCGATCAGAGCGCCCAGGCCGAGCGTCGTCGCCTCGAGGAACTTCGAGCGCGGGTAGCGGACGATCTCGCCCTCACCGGGCTCGGGGCCTGCGGCTCGGGCTCCGGCGTGGCTGCCGCGGAGCCGGAGGCGGCTCGGCCTCGGCCGGCGCCTCCTCGTGGCGGAACGGCTTCGTCGCGTCGCGGATCCAGAGGAACCCGAAGATCGCGGCGATGACCACGCCGACGGCGAGGACGATCTTGCTGATGATCAGGCCGACGAAGATGCAGGCGATGCCAACGGCAAAGCCGACCGGCCAGATGGTCGGGGTCGGCTCGTGGGAAGTGCCCTGACCCTCGTGCGGATCCACGTCGTGGCGCGGATTCAATCGGGCTTAGGAGCCAGCGTCAACGACGTAGCAATTGGCGCAACGAGCAGCTAAGCGCTCTCGCCATCGGTTCGCGCCGCTTCGCGGCGCTCACTTTTTCGGCTTCGCCGAAAAAGGCGCAACGACGCGCCGCTCGGTTCCGTTTGTCGTTCCAGGCTCCGAGCCGATGCCGTACTCGGCCCACCGATCGTCGACGAGCGCCCTGATCTCGTCGCTCATGACGATCTCCTCCGGCCACTCCCGAGTGCCCTCGTCGAGGCCCTTGTGGGTCGCGTCGATGCCCATCTTTCCGCCGTAGAACTGCCGTGTCGGAGCGTGGTCGAGGTGGTCGAGCGGGCCTTCGGTGAGCAGCACGTCGCGCTTGGGATCGACGTTCGCGGTCACGCGGAAGAAGACCTCCTCGTAGTCGTGGACGTCCACGTGCTCGTCGACGACGACGACCGACTTCGTGAGGCTGAGCAGGCCGAGCCCCCAGATCGCGTGCATCACCTTCTGCGGCTGGCCCGGGAAGCTCTTGCGGATCGAGACGATGACGCAGTTGTGGAACGCGCCCGCGACGGGCAGGTCGTAGTCGACGATCTCCGGCACGCTCATCCTGATCGCGGGCAGGAAGATCCGCTCCGTCGCCTTGCCGAGCCATGCGTCCTCGGCCGGCGGCTTGCCGACGACGATCGACGGGTAGATCGCGTCCGAGCGCATCGTCATCGCGGTCACGTGGAAGACCGGGAACGGCTCCGCGGCCGAGTAGTAGCCGGTGTGGTCGCCGAACGGGCCTTCGAGGGTCAGGTCGCCCTGCTCCACGTAGCCCTCGAGCACGATCTCCGCGTTGGCGGGGACCTCGACGCCGATCGTCTTCCCGGGGACGAGCTCGACCGGCTCGCCCTTGAGGAAGCCCGCGAGCATGAACTCGTCGATGTGCTTCGGCAGCGGCGCCGAGGCGGAGTACGCGCTCACCGGGTCGAGCCCGAGGGCGACGGCGACCTCGAGCCGGCCGTCCGTGGCCAGGTAGTCCATGCGCCCGTCCTTGTGGAGCTGCCAGTGCATCGCGGTCGAGCGCGAGTCGAGCTTCTGCATCCGGTACATGCCGACGTTCCGCGTCCCGGTCTTCGGGTCGTGCGTGATCACGGCCGGCAGCGTGATGAACGGCGCGGGGTCGCCCGGCCAGCAGTGCTGGATCGGGAGCAGGTCGAGGTCGACGTCGTCGCCGGTGAGCACGACGTCGTGATGGGCTGCGGTGCGCACCGTCTTCGGGCGCGAGTCTGCGATCGACTTCAGCTTCTTGAGGCCGCGCACCTTGTCGACGAGACCCTCGGGCGGCTGCATCTCGAGCACGGAGCCGAGCTTCGCGGCCGCGTCGTCGAGGCTGCTCGACTCCGAACGCGAGGCACATGCGGCGCTCGGTGCCGAACTGGTTGATCAGCAACGGGTGCGACGCGCCCTTCGGGCTTCTCGAACAGGAGCGCCGGCCCGCCTGCGCGCACGGTGCGGTCGACGATCTCGGTCACCTCGAGGTACGGGTCGACCTCGGCGGAGACGCGGACGAGCTCGCCCTCGCGCTCGAGGAGCGCGATCCACTCGCGCAGGTCGGCGGGCGGCGCCACGCGGTCAGTCTATGGCTGCAAGTGCGAGCTCGACCGCCGCTTCGAGCTCGAGAGCAGCTCCTGCCGAGAACTCGGCCTCGAACCGGTCTCCGAGGCGTTCGCGGACGGTTTCGGTCGTCTCGTCGATCAGCCGCCGCTCGAGCACGAAGATCTCGAACCCATTCGCCGCGCTGAGGGCCTCCGCCGCGCCGCAAGACGCGCGCAGGCGTCGTCGTGCTCCCGCGCGAGAGCCACGCCGGATGCGACCACGAGGCGTGTGCACGCCGGTCAGCGCGTCGCCGATCGAGCTGCTGAGCCCGAGGCTCTCCCGGATGTTCCGCGCCGCAGCCTCGAGGTCGCCTCTGCGAAACGCGTGTAGCGCAAGATCGCTGAAGGAGGTCGCTACGCCGTAGACATCGCCGACGGCACGAAAGAGGTCGAGCGACTGCGCGAGAAGCTCCTCGGCGCCGGAGGTGTCGCCCTCGACTCGTCTGCTGGTGGGCCAATGTTGCCGAGATGTCACGGCCTCTCCGCGTATGTCACCCGGTCGCTCCGCGCAAGCTCGAGCGCTTCGGCGAGACAGGCGTCTCGCCTTCCGAGCGTCACCTTCCTCCGTGGCGAGCGACCGCGACGTGGGTCAAGGCGAGGATCAGCCAGCGTGCTGTCGTCGTCAGAGCCCTCGGAGGCGCGAAAAAGGCTCGATCGCTTCTCCCGAACTGAGTCAGGGCGAGCTTCGATATCGCTGCGGTTCTCGGCCACATGGGCGGCCCCGAACAGCGCGCGCGCCGCGGGCCCTCGCGGACGTTTCCTCCCCGAGCGCGAGCACGCGGTCGTACCAGCGCCCGGCCTCCTCGACATGGCCGTCGGCTGATCCAGAAGCGCCAGATCGACCCCGCGAGCAGCTGCCCCCGTTCCGCGTCGCGACTGTCGCACGCGTAGCTGCAAGCGCCTCGCGGATGTTGTCCTGCTCGACGCCAAGTCGGTCGAGTACCACACGGCCTGATCGGGGCCCGTCACCTTGGGCTCGGCCTCTTCGACGAGAGCAGGAAGAAGCCCAGGTGGCGGTCGCGGAGCGCTTCGTGATCCCTGCTCCGTTCGAGCCGCTCGAGCCGCGTACTCGCGAATCGTCTCGAGCATGAAGAACCGCCCCTCCCCGCTCGGCTTGAGGAGGCTCCAGTCGACGAGCGAGGCCACTCCTCGAGGCCGGTTTCCGTCACCGCCTCCGCGGCCTCGAGCGAGAAGCTGCCCGCGAAGATCGACAGCCGCCGGAACGCGAGCTGGAGCGGCGCCTCGAGAAGCCGTAGCTCCACTCGATCGTCGCCCGGAGCGTCTGCTGCCGCTCCGGGTGCGTCGCGCGCGCCGCCGGTCAGGAGCGCAAGTCGCTGGTCGAGCCGTTCGAGGAGGAGCGGCGGGTCGAGGACTTGACTCGCGACGCAGCGAGCTCGAGCGCGAGCGGAAGCCCGTCCAGGCGGCGGCAGATCTCGGCGACGGACTGGTCGAGCGCCACTTCACGCTGGACGGCGCGTGCGCGCGCGTCGAGGAAGAGCTCGACTGCCTCGTCCTCCTGCAGCGGTTCGAGCGCGTACTCGTGCTCCCCGAGAAACCCTCAGCGGCGCGCGGCTCGTCACGAGCAGCTTCACGGCCGGGCGCCTCTGCGAGCAAGGCGCTCAGATCTGCCGGCCGACCGCGAGTAGATGCTCGAAGTTGTCGAGCACGAGCAGCGGCCTCGGCTCGACGCCGAGCTCCGGCGAGCTCGCGCGACCGCCGACCGCCTGCTCGATCGTCGGAACGACGAGCTCGGCTTCGTGAACCGGCGCGAGCGGGACGAAGAAGACGCCGTCGCGGAACTCGTCCGACAGCTCGGCAGCAACCTGCAGCGCGAGCCGCGTCTTTCCGCTGCCGCCGGTTCCGGTGAGGTCACGAGCCGGGCGCCGTTGCTCGAGCGAGCGCGCCCAGCTCCGCCAGCTCCTGCTCGCGGCCGACGAGCGCGTTCGCCGCGACCGGAAGGTTGGTCCGGTTCGAGGCTCTTGAGCGGCGGGAAGTCGCCCTCGCCGAGCTGGAAGATCCGCTGCGGCCGCTGTCAGGTCCTTCAGCCGATGCTCGCCGAGGTCGCTGAGGTCGACCGTGGCCGTCCAGGAGGTCGCGCGAGGTCTGCGAGACGAGCACCTGCCCACCGTGCCCGACGGCCGCGATGCGCGCGGCGCGGTGGACGTCGATCCCGACGTAGCCCTCGTCGGTTCGGATCGGCTCGCCGGTGTGGATGCCCATGCGGACGCGGACCGGCCCGTCGGCAAGGGCACGCTGGGCTTCGGCGGCCGCGGCGGCCGCGTCCGTCGCGCGCGCGAAAGCGACGAAGAACGCGTCGCCCTGGGTGTCGACCTCGACGCCGTCGTGCGCGCTGAATGCTTCTCGCAGGATCCGGCGGTGCTCGGCGAGGACGTCCGCGTAGTCGTCACCGAGCTCGTGCAGCAGCTTCGTCGAGCCCTCGATGTCGGTGAAGAGGAACGTGACTGTGCCCGTCGGCAGCTCGGCCATGCCGGTCAAGTGAATCGCGTCGCGCGGCGGAGCGTCTAGTGCGGGCTGCGGCCGCGGCGGTGGTACCGGAAGTACATGTACGTCTCGCCGAGGACCGGGAGGGCCGCGAGGACCAGGCCGGTGATCAGCATCCCGACGATGACCTTCTTGCCCTCGGAGGCCGCATCGGCGAGCACCAGGGCTGATTGCGAGCGCGTGAGCCATCGGCGCGACTTTAACGAACCCGCTGGCGATGAGCGGCGAGCGCGCGCTCGACCGCTTCCTCGCCGGCGGTCTCGTTGGCGAGCGCGACGAGGGCGTCCGGGTCGTCGCTCTCCTTGAGCCCGCCGTGACCGAGGAGCGCGACGCACGCGGCCCACGCCGGGCCGTCGTCGCCTTCGCCCTTGGCCTGCAGCTGCGCGCAGAGCGAGATCAGCTCGCCCATGTCCGCGACCGCCGCCACCGAGCCTGCGGCCGAGAGCCGGACGAGGCCCTGCGCGTACAGGTAGTCGCCGAGCAGCAGGATCGTGTCCTGGTCGCCGGGCGCGAACAGGCGCGGGCGGCCGTAGTGGACGAGGTAGCCCTCGTAGATCGTCTCCACGGCCAGGGCGAAGCGCGCATCGGTGAGCGGCGAGAACACCGCCTCGCGGTCGCGGGCGCCGCGCGGGCGGAGCGCCTCTCGCCACAGCGAGCCGTCGCTCTCGGCCTCGAGCGCGATCTCCTGCCAGAGGTCAGTCTGCGAGGAAGTCAGCGGCGGCCTCCACCGTCCGGTCGATCTCCTCGTCGCCGTGGGCGAGGGAGACGAACATGGCCTCGAACTGCGAGGGCGGGACGTACACGCCCCGGTCGAGCATGTGCCGGAAGTACGCGCCGTACCGGGACGTGTCGCAAGCAGACGCCTGTGCAAAGTCTGTGACGGGGTCAGACCCCGACTCGGAACTGGAGAAGAAGAGCGTCAAAAGTGCGCCGACGCGCTGGACACGGCCGAGCGGGGCAAGGCCTTCTTCGAGGCGCGCCGCCTTGCGCTCGAGCTCCTCGTAGACCGACGGATCTCGCAGCCGCCGGAGCACCGACAGGCCGGCGGCCGTCGCGAGCGGATTCCCCGAGAGCGTCCCGGCCTGGTAGACGTCGCCGACCGGAGCCAGGTGGCGCATCACCTCGACCGGGCCCCCGACGGCGCCGATCGGAAGCCCGCCGCCGACGATCTTCCCGAGCACCGTCAGGTCGGCGCGCACTCCGAGCCGCTCCTGCGCCCCGCCCCGTGCGATCCGAAAGCCGGTGATCACCTCGTCGAAGATCAGGAGCGCGCCGGACGCGTCGCAGAGCTGACGCAGCCCCTCGAGGAACCCCGGCTCGGGCGGGACGACGCCCATGTTCCCGGCCACCGGCTCGACGATCACGCACGCGAGCCCCTCGCCGTAGCGCTCGACGGCGCGGGCCGCGGACTCGAGGTCGTTGTACGGCGCCACGATCGTGTCCGCAGTCGCGCCGCTCGTCACGCCCACGGTCGCGGGGAGCCCGAGCGTCGCGGGCCCGGACCCGGCCTCCGCGAGCAGCGCGTCGGAGTGCCCGTGGTAGCAGCCGGCGAACTTGAGGATGCGGTCACGCCTCGTCGCCCCACGCGCAAGCCGGATCGCGGTCATCGCCGCCTCCGTACCGGAGCTGACGAGGCGCACCTGCTCGATCGACGGGAACGCGTCAACGATCTCGGCCGCGAGCTCGACCTCGCGCTCGGTCGATGCGCCGTACGTCAGGCCGGCCTCCGCGGCCTCCCGCACGGCCTCGACCGTCTCCGGGTCCGCGTGCCCGAAGACGAGCGGCCCGAACGACATCACCCAGTCGACGTAGCTGACGCCCTCGACCGTCTCGAGGTACGCGCCCTCGCCGCGGCGCACGAAGAGCGGGTCGTCGAGGCCGACGGCCGTCATCGCCCGCACCGGCGAGTTCACGCCGCCCGGGATCAGCCGCTCCGCCTGACGCGCCAGGTCGGACTTGGCCTTCAGAGCCAGGCCGCGAGCTCCTTGGCCCAGTACGTGACGATGAAGTCGGCGCCGGCGCGAGAGATCGCGGTCAGCGACTCGGTCGCCGCCTGCCGCTCGTCGAGCCAGCCTCGCGCAGCCGCCGCTTTCACCATCGCGTACTCGCCGGAGACGTTGTAGGCGGCGACGGGCAGGTCGAAGCGCTCGCGGGCGGCGCGGATCACGTCCAGGTTCGGGAGCGCCGGCTTGACGATCAGCGCATCGGCTCCCTCGGCCACGTCGAGCTCGCACTCGCGCAGCGCCTCACGCACGTTCGCCGGGTCCATCTGGTACCCGCGGCGATCGCCGAACGACGGCGCCGACTCGGCCGCCTCGCGGAACGGCCCGTAGAAGGCCGAGGCGTACTTCGCCGCGTAGGAGACGATCGCCGTCTCGCCGAAGCCCGCGTCGTCGAGCGCGGCCCGAAGCGCCGCCACGCGCCCGTCCATCATGTCGCTCGGAGCGACGACGTCCGCGCCGGCCTCGACGTGGCTGACCGCGGTCCGCGCGAGCAGCTCGAGCGTCGCGTCGTTCGCGACCTCGCCGTTCTCGATCACGCCGCAGTGGCCGTGCGAGGTGTACTCGCAGAGGCACACGTCGGTGACGAGAACGAGATCCGGGTAGCGCTCACGCAAGGAGCGGAGCGCCCGCTGGACGATCCCGTCCGAGGCATACGCGCCCGAGCCCTCCTCGTCCTTCTCCTCGGGGATCCCGAACAGGATCACCGCCGACAGCCCGAGGCCGAGCAGCTCCTCCACCTCGCCCGAGAGGTCGTCGACCGAGAAGCGCCCCAGCGCAGGCAGCTCCTCGTTCGCGCGGCTCTCCGGGCCGACGAAGAGCGGGTAGACGAGGTCGGCGCGGTCGAGCCGCGTCTCGCGGACGAGCGAGCGCAACGCGCCGCTGCGCCGAAGCCGCCTCAGCCGAGTGGCCGGAAACGCGCTCACGGAGCCACCTTAGCCTCGGGCGGTTCCTCAGGTGGCACGGGCTTCACGGGCCGCGTCTCCTCGACGTCCACCTCGACCGGCACCGCGCCTCCCTCCCAGGAGTCGAACTGAACCCGCTCGCCGAAGAACTCCCACATCGCCCGCATCACGGCGAGGAAGGGCAGCGCGACGAGGATCCCCGGCAGCCCGTACAGCTCGCCGCCCGCGAGCAGCCCGAAGATGACGAGCAGCGGGTGCAGCCGCAGCGCGCTCCCCATCACGTTCGGAACGACGATGTGGCCCTCGATCTGGTGGATCCCGAGGAAGAGGAGCGCGACCCAGACCGCCGAGATCGGATGCACGACGAGCGCGTAGATGATCGGCGGGATCGCGCCGAGCCACGGCCCGAGGTACGGGATCAGCTCCATCACCGCGACCCAGGCGCCGAAGAGCACCGCGTACTTGTCCGCGCCGGGGACGAGCCCCACCGTCCCGAGCACCCACATCCCGATGCCCGCGCTCGTGCCGATGATCAACGAGAGCAGCACCTGCCCGCGCACGTAGCCGGCGACGGCCCGCTCCATCTGAACGATCAGCCCGGGCTGGCCCGGCTTGGGCGGGAAGCGCCGGTCGATCCCGGCTTTCAGCCGGCTCATGTCGAGCAGCATGTAGATCGAGACCACGAGGATCAGCACGAGCGCGAAGATCAGCTGGAAGATCGAAATCGCCGCGCCGCGCAGGAAGTCGATCACGTCCGTCGTGTATTTCTCGACGTCCTTGCCCTTGATGCTCTGGGCGAAGTCGGTGCCCTGCTTCTTGACGTCGACCCGCTCCAGGTGATGCGTGTCCAGCCAGAGCTGGAGACGGTCGACGTCCCGCTCGAATCCGGTCTGCGGGGGCCGTCCGCTTTCGGTCGTAAGGTAGTTGTCGATCCGATTACCAGCCGACTGCGTCCGGTCGATGACGATCACACTCACGGCGATCACGACAGCGACCAGCGCGGCCGCGAAGCTGAGGTAGACGATCGCGATGGAGAAGCCGCGCGGGATCCGGAGCCGTTCCAGGGAGCGCACCAGCGGGTTGAGCAGGAGCGCGATCAGCGCGGCGACGAGGAACAGGAAGACCGCGTGAAAGACCTTCCCTACGATCAGGAGCGCGATCAGCGCCAGAATCGGAAGGCCGACCAGCTGGATCCAGCGGGGGATCTGGATCGTCGGAGCCCCTCCCGACATGACGCGAATCGTACCGCGCAGGTCCTGACGCTCAGGCCGCCCTCGTGGGACTGGTCCGCGTTCGAGGAGGGCAGCCTCGCGCTCGAGCCGCCGGACGTCTGGGAGGAGGCGCCGCCGTCACCGCGGCTCGCACTCCTACAAGGCCGTGCATCCGGTGCGTTTTTGCAGGAGGAAGAAACATCGGTTACGGTGCCGCCCATGCCTTCGCCCCGCCCCGGGCAGGCGCGCCGCACGTCGAAGGCTCGAGCTTCGGCGAGACGAAGAACCCGGCGTATAGCCGGTCTGGTCGCGGTCTCGATCGCGCTCATCGTCACGTTTCTGCTCACAGCCTTCGCGAACAGCGGCTCGTCGCAGCCCACGCAGACTCGCCCTGCGCCCGCGAACCGGTTCCTGCCGGCCGGTCAGCCGCGCCCGCAGGTCGTCGCGCTGCGCGGATCGCTTCGGCTGCAGCTCCCGATCGCGCAGGACCGCGTCACCGCGATCGGCTACCACGCGACCGGCGACGGCGCGCTCGCGATGGAGCCCGTGGGGCGGCAGGCGAACGAGGGGCTCCTGCAGCGGATCGCGGGCAAGCTCTTCGGCGGCAACGGGCACGGGCTGTCGTACTACATGCTCGGCGGTGAGAGTGGCCCGAGCACCGCGTCGCTCGACGTGGGCGCGCCTGTGGGGACCGACGTCTACTCGCCCGTCGACGGGACGATCGTCGGGATCACGCCGCTGACACTCCGCGGTCAGACCTTCGGGTCGCGGATCGACATCCAGCCGACGAGCGCGCCCGCACTCGTCGTGCGCGTCACGCACCTCCGCCCCGATCCGGCGCTGACGGTCGGATCGTCTGTCGCATCGTCGATCTCGAAGATCGGCACGATCATCGACTTCTCGCACGTCGAGCAGCAGGCGCTCGCCCGGTACACGCAGGACGCGGGCAACCACGTCTCGTTCGAGATCCACCCCGCGGCCACGCTGGCTACGCCCTGAAGATCCTCTTCGTCGCAGACGTGAACGGGCGCCCCGGCCGCCGCGCGGTCGAGGAGCGCGTCCCGGGCCTGCGCGAGGAGCTCGGGCTGGACTTCGTCGTCGCGAACGGCGAGAACGCGGCCGACGGGCTCGGGATCACGCCCAAGATCGCCGACGCGCTGCTCGCCGCGGGCGTCGACGTGATCACGCTCGGGAACCACGTCTGGCGGCGGCGCGAGATCATCCCGTACCTGTCCGGAACGGATCGCGTGATCCGCCCGGCGAACCTCGCCGCCACGTCGCCCGGCCGGGGCTGGACGGTCGGGTCGGCACAGCGACGGGACGCGAGTGGCGGTGATCAACCTCCTCGGCGACCTGTTCATGGCGCCGGCGGTGACGCCGTTCGAGATCGTCGACCAGCTCGTCGAGGAGGCGAAGCGGGAGACGCCGGTCATCGTCGTCGACTTCCACGGCGAGGCGACGAGCGAGAAGGTCGCGCTGGCGCGCTATCTCGACGGCCAGGTGACGGCTGTCTTCGGCACGCACACGCACGTGCAGACGAACGACGCGCGCGTTCAGCCGGGCGGGACCGCCGCCCTCAGCGACGCGGGCATGACCGGACCGCACGACTCCGTGATCGGCGTCAAGGCCGAGCTGGCGATCCAGCGCATGCGGACCGGGATCCCGGTCCGGTTCGAGACGGCCGAAGGCGGTGTGCGCCTCGAGGGCGCGCTGCTCGAGTGCGACGGCTCAGGCCGCGCTACCAGCTGCGAGACGTTCCGGGTGTCGGTCGATTAACCCGCGCGCGAGGTACGCGAAGAGCGCGACCAGGACGAGGTCGCGGATCAGCACGAGCCACGACTCGAGCGCGCCGAAGTGGAGCGCCAGGTCCCAGTAGCGGTACGGGAACCAGAGCTGCGTGACGACGAGCGCGGCGGCGAGCAGCAGGGACGCGATCAGGCCGCGCCGCCCGTGCGACGAGCGGGACGACCGGGATCAGCCAGATCAGGAACTGCGGCGACAGCACCTTCCCGAACGCCACGAAGGCAACCAGGGCCGCGGCGCTCGCGAGGAGCAGCCGTTCGCGCGTGGCCGGGCCGCGGGCGAACAGGATCCAGGTCGCGAGCAGCGGCGGCGAGCTGGAGGACCGAGAGAACGACGGCGAGCGTGTCCGGTCCAGCGCCCGCCAGGTTCTGCGAGCCGTGGCTCGAGTCCATCGTCAGGCCGAGCCCGAACGTGTGGTGCGCGGCGAGGAGGAGGGCGGCGCCGAGGCTCTCGATCTGCAGCGGTCGCGACGCCTGGACCCAGACGCTGTGCCAGACGCCGTGCGGGGCGAGCACGAGGAACGGCACCCACGCCGCGGCGACGACCGCGAGCAGCAGCCCGCCGCAGACGAGCGCCTCACGCCTCCCGAAGCGCCGCCAGACATAGACGAGCGTCAACGGCACGAGCACGGCCGCGTAGAGCTTCGCGGCGACGGCAGCGCCGAGCGCGAGGTGCCCGAGCCGGAGCCGCCCGCTGAGGAGCGCAGCGAGAGCTGCGGCGGTCAGCGCGGCGGGCCAGAGGTCGAACCGCGAGAGCACGACCGGCCCCAGCGCGACGACGGCGAGCGCGGCGAACCCGAGGACGGCGAGCACCCGCCGCCTCCCCGCGCCGAGCGCGACGAGCGCAACCGCCAGGCAGATCACGATCACCTCGCCGAGGAACGCCATCTCGAGCTCGAACCGGCGGCGGAACGCGTCCCCGTGCGCGCCGCCGAGCGCAGGCAGCGCGAACACGGGCAGCGCGCCCGGCGGATACTCGAGCGCGAAGTCCCGGTACGGCACCTGCCCGGAGTCGATCGCCGAGCCGTAGCTCTCGTAGACGGGCGTGTCGATGATCCGGTCGTGCGTGAAGAACCCGCGGTGGAGCACGCCCCAGCCGACGAGGAACAGCGTGCACGCGACGAGCGTCGCCGCGAAGGCGAAGCTCGTCTCAGCCGGCCGGGACGAGCTCGCGCTCAGCGTCGTCATGCGCCGGAACAGTCTCCACGCGCCGGCGGCGGGCGGCCAGCACGACGAAGGCGACGAAGGGGAAGAACCACGGGATGTAGAGGTAGAACCAGTGCGTCAGCGTGAGCTCGAAGCCGATCAGCACGGCGGCGGTGAGCGCGGCGAGCTGGAGCGGCGTCTTGCGCCGCGGGACGAAGTAGCAGGCGATCGCCCCCGCGAGGAGAAGCGCGATCGCGAGCTGCTGGAAGGGGCCGAGGTCGGGAATCCCGGCCGCGTGGTACTGGCCCCAGCCCCAGATCGAGAACGGCGAGTCGCGGCCGACCTGCCAGCCGAAGGTGCGGTCCCAGAAGACACGCGCCGCGTGCGCGGGGCTCGGCTCGAGGAGCAGGATCGAGAACGCAGCGGCGGTCGCGACCGCAAAACCTGCTGCAAATACGCCCTTTCCCGAGAACCGGCGCGCCTCGGGATAGGAGCCCCACAACGGAACGAGCAGGAGCGCGCCGAACTTCGTCCACCCCGCCAGGGCGAGGAACGCGCCGCGCGCGAACGCGGACGTGACGAGCCAGAAGCCGAAGATCAGGAACACGGGCATGATCGCGTCGTTCGTGTTCGAGCTCGACACGTACTGCGTGAACGGGTACGCGGCCCACGCGAACGGGAGCGTGGCGGCGAGGCGCGCCCCGCCGAAGCGGCGTCCGAGCAGCGCCAGGCCGAGGAGCGCGAGCAGGTCGAAGGCGAGCGCCGTCGCGTGCGCGGCGGGCAGCTTGTCCCAGCGCCCGCTCCAGCCGAACAGCAGGTACCCGGGGATGTACGACTCGTAGGCGACCGGCCCGTACGTGTCGCCGCGCTCGTCCGCGGACTCGCAGCGGCCGTTCGTCTGGATCCGATCCCGGATCTCGCCCTCCGCATCCGCACTGCCGCACGCCTTCAGGCTCCCCTCCCGCGGCATGTGCCCGTACGGCGACTGTCCGTTCACGATCCGATTCGCCCCGACCACGCCCGAATAGCCGACGTCGATCACGTTCGAGCTGCGCACGTTGAGGCCGATGCGGAATCCGACGAGGAAGACCGTCGCCGATGCGAGCAGCCAGACCGGCCACACCGGGCGCCCGCGCTCGGGCCCACCGCGCCAGGCCGACCAGACCATCCTCGCGAGCAGGTACGCCATCGGCGGATACGCGAGCGGCACGGCCGTGAAGATGTCCCCGCGGTTGAAGAACCAGAGCGACACCGAGAACGAGAGCAGCACGACGAGGTCGAGGTTCCGCATCGTCAGCGGCTTCCGGAAGTCGGCGAGCCCGATCAGGAAGATCGCGCAGAGGCCGAGCCAGATCGGGAGGCTGTTGATCTCGCGCCCGCCGAAGGCGCCGCTCGAGCCGCGGGCCATCTTCCAGGCGACCTGCGGCCCGGTCCAGGCCTCGGTGACGGCGCCCGGTCTCGTCGTCGACGCGACCGGTCGCGATCTCGCCCGCCGAGCTCGACCAGACGCCGATGGCCCAGTCGCGCCGGTCCTTGTCGAAGGTCGCGTCGGTGACGAGGTCCTTGCTTCGGATAGCGGTCGAGCCAGTCGGCCACCTTGTCGTCTCTGAGGAAGATCGCGGTCACGCGCTTCTCGTTCAGCTGCGCAGGCCCGCTCTTCGGCGTGAACTGGTTCGGGAGCGTCGGCGTCGTTCCCGTCCCGGTCGCGGCGTGGGCGGCAGGGACGAGCACCGCGAGCGCGAGCAGCAGGGCGAGGACGACTCGCCGCGTCATGGCCCTAGCGGCGCCGGAACGACCAGAGCTTGTTGCCGACGAAGTTGATCGGCGTGACGAGCACGATCGCGATCGCCTGCCCGACGATCTTCCCCGCGCCGCCCGCGACGAGCGCGGTCAGCAGCAACTCGTTGGCGGCGAGCGCGAGCAGCGAGACGACGAAGAAGCGGAGCCCCTGGTAGCCGACGTGGCCGCGCTGGCCGCGGAACGTCCAGAGCCGGTTCCAGGTGTAGTTGTTCGTGACCGCGACGAGGAACGAGCAGGCCGCCGCGAGGTTGTAGTGCATGCCGGCGTGCACGAGCGTCGTGTAGACGAGGAGGTTGACGGCGTAGCCGGCCGCGCCGACGGTGCAGAACTTCGCGAGCTGGACCCAGTTGTGCGGCCGCCGGAGCGCGCTCGACGCCCGTGTTGCGATGCTCGACGCCCCGTTGCTCACAGCGCGCGAGCGTAGCAGCGCCTCCCGGCTAGGAGCGGAGGGCGCGGCCGTGCCGGCGGTAGAAGTCGAGCTGGTCGCGGCCGAGGAGCACGAGCGGCGACTCGATCTCGACCTCCTCGCCGCCGTGGAGCGTCGCCGCGTAGGGCAGGAACCGGTGGCTGCCGTCGCCGCAGAGCACGTCGAAGCCGACGGGACGCTCGCCCGTCTCGTCGAGGATCACGTCGACGACGCGTCCCAGCTCGATGCCGTCCAGGACGACCCGCTTGTTGAGGAGCTCGACCCCGGTCACTCGCGTCTCATTGTGCCTGGACCGCGGGACGTGGAAACTCAGCGGATCGAGAAGCCGGCCTCGCCCTGCGGCTCGGCCCAGGTCACGTCGACGTCGTCGACCCGTGCGCCGCGCGGCCCGCGGCTGCACCACGCGACCATCGACTCGACCCGTTCGTCCTCGCCTTCGAAGACCGCCTCGACCGAGCCGTCGGCCGTGTTCCGGACCCAGCCGCCGACGCCGAGCGATCGCGCCCGGTCACGCGTCTCGACCCTGAAGAAGACGCCCTGCACGGCTCCGTGCACGACGACGTGGGCGCGCTTCACTTCCTGAAGCCCTGCTCGCCGACGAGCGGCACGAAGCGGCACGGGACCGAGTGGACGATGGCCGGCCCCTCCGGACTGCGCACGATCACCTCCAGCCGCTGGCCCCAGCGCCCGCCGACCGGGACCGCGAGGCGCCCACGCGGCTCGAGCTGCTCGTACAGGAGCTCCGGGAGCCCGGGTGCGGCCGCAGCGACGGCGATCGCCGTGAACGGGGCCTCGTCCGGGAGGCCGAGCGATCCGTCGCCGACGTGGACCTGCACGCGGTCGTAGCCGGCCGCGGCGAGGTTCTCGCGCGCCTCCTCGGCGAGCTCGGGGATGCGCTCGATCGTGTGCACCTCGCCCGCGAGCTCCGCCAGCACCGCCGCCTGGTAGCCGGACCCGCTGCCGACGTCGAGCACTTTCTCGCCGCCCGGTCAACCCGAGCGCCTCGGCGATCCGCGCGACCATGTACGGCTGCGAGATCGTCTGCCCGTGGCCGATCGGAAGCGCGGCGTCGGCATAGGCGCGGTGCTGCTCGCCGTCGGGGACGAAGAGCTCGCGCGGGACGCGCTCCATGGCGTCCAGCACGCGTTGGTCGACGATGTCCCGCGCGCGGAGCTGGTCCTCGACCATCCGGCGCCTGGCGTTCTCGTCAGCGCTCATGGGAGACGCCGAAATGGTCGAGCACGCGCGGCGTCACGTCGACGATCCTCGCCGGAGGCGCGCCCGGCTCCGATCGAGAGCATCGGCACCTCGGAGTCGCCCGTCTCCAGCGAGCCGTGGCTTCCGCCGCCGACGTGATGGCGTCCGCCGAGATCCGCGAACTCGACCCCGGGGGCGGCGGAGACGACGAGGTCGCCGGCGTTCGGGTTGGCGAGCGCGGCCCAGGCCCGCTCGAGCGCATCGGGCTGACGCGAGCACCTCGAGGGCGCCGCTCGTCTCCCAGCCGTCCGCCGACGGGGCGAAGCGAAGCTCGTCGCCGTCCTTCCTCGCCACCACGGACCCGTCCTCCCGGAACAGGACGACGTGGCTCCCGCCGTCGAGGCGCTCTGCGAGCTCCCGCGGAGCTCTCGCGACAGCCGGGCAGGCGATAGACCATCCCGGCCCGGTTGGACGCCGTCACGGCGAGCTCCGCCGCGCGGCCGTTGCCGCGGTGGAAGAGGGTCAGGCCCGTCGAACGCGTCCTCGAGACGCACTGCGCGCTCGACGCGCGTCTGCCCGTGGTCCGAGCAGAGGAGCACCGCGTAGCGCTCGAGGAACTCCTCCGGCCCGCCCGCGGCCTCGAACAGCGTCGCGATCGCCCGGTCCGCGTGCGCGAGCGCGGCGTGCGCGACCTCCGGGCCCGGCGGCGTGCGAGGCGAAGTCGTAGTCCGGGAGGTAGAAGACGAGGAAGTCGAAGCCGTCCCGCGTGACCAGCCAGCGGCCGACGACCCTCGCGTACTCGTCCACCGACCCGCGCGCACGAGTGCGGACCGCGAGCGGCGAACCGGTCACGTCCGACTCGAACAGGTTGAAGTAGAAGAAACGGCTCGGCCCGTAGGCGGGACGCGCCAGCCACGGGACGTGCGGAGCGTGCCGCACCGGCCCGCGGTAGCAGACCATGTTCACCGCGGCCGTCACGCGCCCGGCGGCCTCGAGCGCCTCGAACACGGTGACGGCCTTCTTCGAGAGGTGCTCCTCGTTCAGGTTGAAGACGACGTCGCGAATCGTGCGGGTCGTGCCTGCCGCGCGCACGGCGCCGAACGACGAGCCGTACTCGACGAGGCGCTGCTCGCCTCGGTGGTACCAGACGAGGTGCGGGATCTCGTGGACGTCGGGATGCGCGCCGGTCGCGATCGACGAGAGGCAGACGGGAGTCAGCGACGGGAACGTCGTCACCGCGCGCCGGTACTCGCCACGGCTCATCAGGAAGCGGAGCGCGGGCACGTCCTCGGACTCGACGGCGCGCTCGAGCATGGCGGGCGTGAGCCCGTCGATGACGATCAGGACGAGCTTCTGCTGCTCGGACACGGCCTAATCGCGTGCGAGCGTGCGGAGACCCGCGTAGCGCTTCCCGGCTCGGTGGCGCAGGCGCATGCCCACTGCGGGAACGGCGACGAGCTCGACGTAACCGACGATCGGCACGAACGCGAGCCCCGCGACCACGACCGCCCCTCCGAGCACGAGCAGCGCGGTCGCGAGCGGCGTCCCGCCACGGCCGAGGGCGCCGCGGACGAGCTCGAGCGCCCCGACGCCCGCCGAGGAAGCCGCCGAGCCCCGCAGCAGCCGCCTCGGGCGCATCGGCGAGCGCGATGCCGAGCGCAACCCCGATCACGGCCGCCAGGAACGGGGCCGCGAGCGCGAGGCGACGGCCTCCGAAAACTCCCGCGGACGCGACTCCGAGAGCCACGCCCAGGCCGGCAAAAACGCCGATCGAATACCAGTCACCCATCGAGGTCAGTGTAGTTCCCGCGCGTTTCGCTCCCGCTGATCCCGGGGACAAGGAGACCGATGACCGGCCGATCCGAAGCTGCCGGCCACCGACGCCGGAACCTGCTCGTCTTCTTCTCCGCCATGCATTCGGGGCCGGCCAGGCGGATGGAGAGCCTCCTCGCGCATCTCGAGCGCAAGGAGCGGCACCGGCTTAGCGTCAAGCGAGTCGACGTCGACGAGGAGCCCGAGCTGGCCAAGCGATTCGAGGTCCAGAGCGTTCCGACCCTGATCCTGATCAAGGGCGAGCGCGCCGTGGCCCGGCTCGAAGGCAAGGCGAGGGCGGCCGAGATCGAGGAGCTGGTCGACCGGCACCTCGACGGCGGCGTCGAAACCGGCCCCGAGGAAAGACCGTAATGCCGTACACAACCTCACGGGGAGGAGAAGCATGCGCAAGCTTGCAGTTCTGGTTTCACTGCTCGTTGCGGTCGGCCTGATGGCGTTGGCCGCGGCCGCATTCGCAGACCGAGGGCATGGTCACCATGGTGGGAACGGAGGGATGCGGTTCTCCGCACGCCTCATCGGGTTCGAGGAGACACCGTCGGAGTCGACTCCCGGCCGGGGCACGTTCAGGGCCAGGATCGTCAACGGCGACACGATCCACTACAAGCTCCACTACCAGGGCTTCGAATCGGCCGAGGGCAGCACGCTCTTCTCGCACATCCACTTCGGACAGCCCGGTGTGGCCGGCGGAGTGGCCGCGTTCCTGTGCGGCGGCGGCAACAAGCCGGCGTGCACGCCGACCGAAGGCACGTTCGAGGGCGACATCGTCGCGAGCGACATCGTCGGCCCGGCGGGCCAGGGGATCGACCCAGGCCAGATGGACGAGGTGATCACCGCGATGAGGAAGGGCTTCACGTACGCGAACGTTCACACGACACTGAACCCGGCCGGATTGATCCGTGGACAGATTCACAAGGGCTCCGGTCATGGGGAAGGCGAGGGCGGCGGCCACCACTAGGCGCTGACCTGCCGGTTACGCGAAGAGCCCGGTCCGACCGGGCTCTTCTCGTTGCTAGGAGCCTTCGAGCCGGCCGATGAATGCCAGGCCGAACTCGGCGGCGCGGGCTCCGTCGACCACGCGGTGGTCGAACGTGACCGAGACGTAGCCGGTCGGGGCGATCGCGAGCTCGCCTTCGCGTACGACGGGCCGCTCGGCGATCCGGCCGATGCTGAGGATCGCGACCTCGGGGTGGTTGACGATCGGGGTCTGGAGCAGTCCGGCGAGCTTGCCGGCGCTCGTGACCGTGAACGTCGAGCCGCGGAGCTCCTCCGGCTTGAGGGCGCCCGTGCGGGCGGCTTCCGCGAGGCGCGTGACCTCTTCGGCGAGCTCGTCGACCGAGGCCGAGTCGCAGCCGCGGACGACCGGCACGACGAGACCGTCGTCGGTCTGGACGGCGATGCCGAGGTCGTAGCGGTCGAGGTACACGATCTCGTCGCCTTCGAGCCGCGCGTTCAGCTCGGGGAACTCCTGCAGCGTCTCGGCGGCGGCCTTGAGCACGGTCGGGACGAGGAGCTTGAGGTCGACGCTCGAGAAGTCGCACTCCTCGACCCAGGTCACGGCCGGCACCTCCTTGTGCGCTCGGGCCATGTGCTCGGCGATCACGCGCCGCACCCCTCGAAGCGGCTCGCGCCGTCCCTCGGAGACATGTCCCGGTGCCTGACCCTCGGACGTGGCCGCTTCGCGCACGTCCGCTTCGGTCACGCGTCCCTGCGGGCCGGTGCCGGCCACGCTCTCCAGGTCGACGCCGAGCTCCTGAGCGAGCCGGCGAACGAGCGGCGTCGCCCGGACACGTCCCGCCGGGGCACGTCCCGGTGCCAGGCTCTGGGACTTGTCCTTTTGGGCGGAGGCGTTGGCGTGCTCGGCTGTGCGCCGTCCTCGCCGATCACGACGAGGATCGTCCCGACCGGGACGACCTTGCCCTCCTCGACGAGGATCTGCGCGACCTTGCCGGCGGCCGGCGACGGGATCTCGACCGTCGTCTTGTCCGTCTGGATCTCGACGAGCGGCTGGTCCTCGGCCACCTCGTCGCCCTCGGACACGAGCCAGCGGGCGACCTCGCCTTCGGTCAGGCCCTCGCCGAGATCGGGAAGCTTGAACTCGTACGCCACGGCGGCGGAATCTATCCGGGCGCGACCGATCCAGGCGTCGGCGGGCGCGATCAGGACGCGCAACCCGCCCTCGGTCCGCCAGATCGAGACCGCCTGCTCGTCACCGGCCAGGCGCGGCGCGTCGTCCCGAGGCACATACCCGAGCTGGAGCGTCCGCTCCTCGTTCCAGATCCCGACCGCGTTCGGGTCGTGCTCGTTCTCGCGGCTCGGGGACGAGCGCGAGCCGCCGGCCCGGGTCGAACGACGGATCGTCGAGCGCCTCGGGACGAAACGAGACTCCCGCCGCCGGCACGACGAGGATCCGCGGATCCTCCCAGTGCACGACCTCGCCGTCGCCGCGTCCCGGAGCCGGTAGCCCGACTGGGCGCGCTCGAGCAGCAGGCGCAGCCGCTCGCTCAGAGCTCTGCCGAGTAGCCGCGGATCGCGCGCTCGTAGCGGGCCATCCCAGGCGCATCGGCGCGGAACAGCGCCTCGACGAGCTCGCGCCACGCCCCGCCCTTGTCGTCGCGCTCCCAGCGCGTGAGCGCCAGAAAGACGCGGAGCGCCGCATTGTCGGGGAACCGCGTCACGGCCTCGCGCAGCACCCGCTCCGACTCCTCGAGCTCGCCGACGTTCCTCAGCGTGCTGCCGAATCCGAGCAGCGCGCCGGGCAGGTCCTCGTCGTCGATCCCGGCCTCGAACGCGGCGCGGTACTCGACGACCGCCTCCGCCTCGCGTCCGGCGCTGTCGTGCTCCCAGGCGCGCCGAAGCGCTTCCGAGCCGGCGCCCATGTCGGCCAATCTACTCCGACCGAATCGCGTCGTCGCGCAGCACGGCGTGCGATGCCCTGGACGCCGTTCACGACCTGCGTGACCCGGAGATCGACGACGAGGCTCGCCAGCGCGAGCGCATCGGCGCCGCTCGACGCCCGAGCTCCCGTGCCCATCAGCGCGAGCATGCCGTCGAGGCGATCTGCCGCCGCGACGGAGAGGTCCTCGTCGAAGCCGAGCGTGATCCACGCACCGTCGATGCGCGCGACGGGCTACTCGAGCACCGGACGTCTGCGAGGCGAGACGTCAGCTGGCCGCTCCGTCGGCGCCTCGATCGCGGTCCTGCGACACCTCGCCATCGCCCTGGCGCGCATGGCCGTCGCCGGCGGAGAACAGCGCGCCCTCGACCGGAATCGGGCAGATAGAGCGTCGTGCCCGCGACGAGCTCCTTGCAGTCGATGTTCCCGCCCCAGCGGCGAGGCGGGCCCGGTGCAGTGCACGCCCGGCTCGGGCGGCGGCATCCCCATCACGCCGAGGAACGGCGCGAGGTCGAGCTCGACGGCCGAGCTGGTCACGGCCGTACCCGCCTCCGATCGAGCCGCCAGCGAGTGATCGCGTCTCGCCGTCTGCCGCGCCTAGACGCCGTTCAGCGGAGTCGACGCCCCAGCCCGGTGGGCCCGACGCTCGATACGCAGTCCTCGAGGCGACGCAGCGTCTGCCCCGGCCGTGCTCCGCGCACCTCGATCGGGCCGAGCAGCGCGTGCCCGGCGTCGTGCTCCTTGTCGCGAGGCTCGAAATGCTCGCGCGTCGAGGTGCTCGTCGCGCGCGGTCGATCCCAGCCCGTGATTCGGCACGAAGAACGCGCACCGAGTCGCCCGGGTCGATCTCGACGACCGGCTCGAGCAGGTCGCGGCGAGAAGTACCCGTGCAGGTACCCGCTGCTCGCAGCGGGAGCTCGTGGAGCACTAGTACTCGAGCAGCTTGTCGACCGCGTCCACGACCCGCTCGACCGACGGCATGTACGCGTCCTCGATCTGCCAGTACGGGTACGGGACGTCGTAGCCCGTCACCCTGAGCACCGGCCCGCGCAGGTCGAGCATCGCCTTCTCCGCGAGGATCGCCGCGAGCTCGGCGCCGTAGCCGGCCGTCCGCGGAGCCTCCTGGATGATCACGACGCGCCCCGTCTTGGCGGCGGCCGCGAGGAGCGCGTCCTCGTCGAGCGGCTTCAGGCTGCGGATGTCCAGGATCTCGGTCGAGGCTCGGTCTGCGATCGCATCGGCGGCCTGCTCCGCGAGCGGAACCATCGAGCCGTACGCGACCAGCGTGACGTCGTCGCCTTCGCGGACGGTGCGGGCCTGTCCGAGCGGGACGACGTGCTCGCCCTCGGGGACCTCGCCGCGCATCGTCCGGTAGTGGAGCTTCGGCTCGAAGATGACGACGGGGTCGGGATCGCGAATTGCGGCTGCGAGCAGGCCTTTTGCGTCACTCGGCGTCGAGGGGATCGCCACCTTCACGCCCGGCGTGTGCACGTAGTAGGCCTCGGGCGAGTCGTCGTGCAGCTCCGGCGCGCGGACACCTCCGCCGTACGGCATGCGCACGGTCAGCGGGAACGTCCATCTGCCCGCCGGTGCGCCAGCGGTAGCGGCCGACGTGCGTGATCAGCTGGTCGAGCGCCGGGTAGCTGAACGCGTCGTACTGCATCTCGCAGACCGGCCGGAAGCCGGCCATGCACAGCCCGATCGCGCTGCCGATGATCCCCGCCTCGGCGAGCGGCGTGTCGACGCAGCGATCCGGGCCGAACTTGTCGCGCAGGCCGGCCGTCGCGCGGAAGACGCCGCCCGCGCGGCCGACGTCCTCGCCCATGACCATCACGTTCTCGTCGCGCCCGAGCTCGACGTGGAAGCAGTCGTTGATCGCCTCGACGAGCGTCAGCTCAGCCACCGAGGACTCTCCTCAGCTCGGCGAGGTCCGTCTCGAACGACGCGGGCGGGTCGACGAGCGCGTGCTCGAACAGGAGCCCGGGATCCGCGGGCGCCTCGGCCTCCGCCGCCGCGATCCCGTCGCGCATCGCCTGCTCGGCCTCGGCCCGGATCGACTCGGCCATCTCGTCGGTGAGGATCCCCGCGCGCCGCAGGTAGCCCTCGTAGCGCCCGACGCACTCGCGCTTCTTCTCCTCCTCGACCCGCTCGAGGTCGATGTACGCCTTCGGGTCGTCCGCCGTCGCGTGCGGCGCGGCCCGGTAGCTGACCGCCTCGATGAACGTCGGCCCCTCACCTGCACGGGCGCGCGCAACGGCTTCCCGCGTCGCCTCGTACACGGCGAGGATGTCGAGCCCGTCGACGCGCGCGGCGGGCATCCCGTAGCCGACGGCCTTGTCCGCGAGCGTCTCCGCACGCGTCTGCGCCTCGACCGGAGTCGAGATCGCCCAGCCGTTGTTGTTGCAGAAGAGGACGAGCGGCGCGCGCATGACCGCGGCGAAGTTCGCGCCCTCGTGGAACGCGCCCTCCGAGGTGGCGCCGTCCCCGAAGTAGGCGATCGCGCACGCGTTCTCGCCGCGCAGCCGCTTCCCCCACGCGAGCCCGGCCGCGTGCGGCACGTGCGTCCCGATCGGCACGCAGATCGAGGCGACGTTGTAGTCCGCCGGGTTCCACCAGCCGGCCGGATGTCCGCGCCACCACGAGAGCACCGTCGAGGCGGGCAGCCCGCGCAGCAGCCCGATCGCCGACTCGCGGTAGCTCGGGAAGATCCAGTCGTCGTCGTCGAGCGCGTACACCGAGCCGGCCTGCATCGCCTCGTGGTTCCAGTAGATCGCGTACGTCCCGATTCGCCCCTGGCGGTGGTAGACGACCGAGCGCTCGTCGTACGTGCGCAGCAGGACGAGGCCGCGGTAGAGCTCGACCAGGTCGTGGTCGGTGAGCCCTTCGACCTCGCCGTCGGGCACCGACTCGCCGTCGCCGATCACGCGCCGAAGGTCACGCTCGGCCGGAAGCACCTGCGCCATCGGGGAGGAATGTATCTAGGCGCTACTGATCGAAGGCTCGTCGACCGACCAGAACGGTGATCAGGACAACCGACCCGAGCGCCGCCACGACGCCCGGCTCTCGAGGCCGAGGCCTCCCGCCCCGTTCGCCGCCGCCGCGGCAACGAGCGCGAGCGCCGCGAGCACGGCCGCGCCGACGCAGCTCCCGGCGATCCGGGCCAACCTCCACTCGGCAACCGCGGCCTCGGTCCAGGCCGCAATGCGCGACTCGATCGACCAGAAGCCGAGCTCAGCGACGAGCATGAAGCCGGCCGCGTAGGCGGGCGTGAATTGGTCGAGCGCGCCGCCCTCGGCAACGAACAGGACCGCGTAGTCCGCGCCGAGCAGGGCCAGCCCGAGACCGAGCGCGCCCGGCGAGCGAGCCGCGAGCCCCAATGCGAACACGAGCACGCCCACGATCGCGAAGACGAGCGCCGCCCACCGGAGGTCCACGTTCTGCGAAGCGGGGTACGCCGCGAGCGCAGCAGCCGCGAGCACCGCGACCGCACCGGTCGCTAGGCGCGAACGACTCGGGCGTGGCGCCTGAATGCCCGCACCTCCTCCACGACCGCTTCCATGGGAACGCCTTCGTGCCACTCGACGATCGGCACTCCGAGCGACGCGTACTTCGTGCGGAGCGCGTCGCGCTGAAGCCGCCAGAGCCGATAGGCGAGGTGCTCGAGCTCGGTCTCGCCCTCGGGCACGAACGAGTACGGCGACAGCTCGATCAGCGCGAGGTCGAAGCCGCGGGCACGCAGGTCGAGAGAGCGCGCCGACGGCCCGCTCGTCGAGCAAGGGGCTGAACGCGAACACGAGCGCGCGGGGCGGCAGCGTCCGCGGTCGGGATCACGTCGAGATCCTTCCACGCGTAGCTGAGCAGGATCTCGGCGTCGAGCAGCGAGTCGACGATCCGGTAGAGCTGCGTCGTCCCCGAGGTCGCCGTCAGCCAGTTGAGGACACCGCCGAAGGAGACGAGCCCGACGCGGTCCTTCTCGCGCAGGTAGAGCGCCGCGAGCGACGCGGCCGCGCGGACGCCGATGTCCAGCGTCCCCAGGTCGGGCCGCCTCGCCTCGGCGAACGTGTCGAGAAAGATGACGATGTCCGAGTTCCGCTCCGGATGCGTCTCGTTGACCCACGGCTCACCGCGGCGCGCCGTGGCCCGCCAGTTCACGCGCCGCACGCGGTCGCCGTACGTGAACGGCCGCAGGTCCGCGAACTCGATCCCTTCGCCCCGGCCGCGCGCGACCTGGTTGCCGGAGAACGCCTGCGTCTCGAGCGGCCGCAGCAGGCGCCGAAGCGTCTCGCCGTGCGGATAGACCTTCAGCCGGTGGCGCGATGTGACTGCCCTCGTAGACGAAGAGGCCGAACGCGTCGCGGGCGCGCCAGACGACATTTCCGACCTCGTACGTCCCCCAGTGCGCGCAGCGGATCGGAACCTCGAGCTCGCGCCGCTCGCCCGGGCTGAGGTGGATGAGGATTGGGTTCGGCGCTTCGGCGACGAGGCCGTCGTCCAGCGTCGAGCAGCGAGCTCCAGGTGCTCGACGGGCCTGTTCGCCGAGACCTCCATCAGCAGCGTCACGTGCCGCTCCTCGAGCTGGCGCTCGAGGTCGAGCTCCGAGACGGCCTTGACCTCGACGGGACGCATCAGTGCGAGCCCGAGGCCGGCGAACAGCGCGAACGGCGCCGCCAGCGCGGCGAGCTCGGGCCGGCCGAGCGCGAGCGCGCGAGCAGTCCCAGGCCGGCGAGGAAGACGTAGACGCGGAGCTTGCCGGTCGCGACGCCCGTCATTGCGCGCGGGCGCGCGCTTCCGTCTGCTCGACCGACGGCGTCGGCACGCTGTCGAGCACGTCGCGGACGATGTCGTCCGAGCGGCGGCGCTCGACCCAGAGCTCGGGCCTGCAGCGAGAGCCGGTGCGCGAGCGCCGGCACCGCAACCTCCTTGACGTCGTCGGGCGTCACGTAGTCGCGCCCGGCCAGAGCGGCCCGGCAGCGCGAGAGCTTGAGCAGCGCCAGCGACCCGCGCGGGCTCGCGCCGACCTGCACGCCGGGCGCGGTCCGCGTCGCCACCGTCAGATCGACGATGTAGTAGCCGAGCGACTCTTCGACGTGCACCTGCTCGATTGCCCGCTGCATCTCGAGCACGCTCTCCCGGTTGACCACCTGGTAGAGCTCGACCTCGTCCTCGGCCCGCTCGATCCGGCGCTCGAGCATCTCCCACTCGTGCTCGCGCGACGGGTAGCCGACGCCGATCCGGAGCATGAAGCGGTCGAGCTGCGCCTCGGGCAGCGGATAGGTGCCCTCGTACTCGATCGGGTTCTGCGTCGCGAGCACGAGGAACGGCGGCTCGAGCTGCCGCGTCTCGCCCTCGATCGTCACCTGCCGCTCCTGCATCGCCTCGAGCAGCGCGGCCTGCGTCTTCGGCGGCGCGCGGTTGATCTCGTCGCCGAGCAGGACGTTGGCGAAGATCGGGCCCGGGCCGGAACTCGAAGTCGGCCGCGCTGCTGGTTGTAGATCGACGACCCGGTCACGTCGGCGGGCATCAGGTCGGGCGTGAACTGGATGCGCGAGAACGTCGATGCCCGGTGACGTGCGGCGAACGACCGCGCGATCAGCGTCTTCGCGAGGCCCGGGAAGTCCTCGAGCAGGACGTGGCCGTCGGCGAGGATCCCGAGCAGGACGAGCTCGAGCGCTTCGCGCTTGCCGACGACGGCCCGCTCGACCTCGACGAGGATGCTCTCGGCCTGCGCGGTCAGCTCGGAAATCGTCATCGACATCTAGAGACGCTCCAGACGGCTCGATGGTTCGGTCGAGCCCTTCGACCCCGGGGCCGGGGGCCAGCCGGTTCTTCGGCGGTTCGCGGTCGGGCGCGGTCAGCTCGAAGAGCTCGTCGCCGAGGAGCTCCTGGACGACCGGGCGGCCGGAGTCGAGGTCGAGCCCGCGCTGCTCGAGCCGCGCCGCCGCCACGTCCCGGAGCATCGGGCCGCAGGCGGTAGTGCAGGTCGAACTGCCTCGCGGAGGCCATCGACAGCTCGCGCTCGAGCCGGAGCAGGCCGGCGATCGGACGCTCCTCGGGCGGCTCGGGCTCGAGTGCCTGCTCGACGAGCGATTTCTCGGCGGTCGGCGCGAGGCGGCCCAGCTCGGCGGCGAGCACGAGCAGCCCCAATCCGCCGAGGACGAGGACGAAGACGTCGAGCTCGAGCTCCTTCCGCCCGGGCGAGATCATGCGGGCGGCCACGAGCGCGATCACTGCCACGACCCCGAGGCCCACCCAGCGCGACGACCGGCCGGATCACGTCGCCGGCGCCTCCAGCTGGGCACGGAGACCGACCAGGGATTCGATCGCGTCGTCCTTCATCTTCTGATCGATCTCGTGCGGGCTGAACCTGGCGCGCTCGAACAGCCTCGTCAGGCGGCGCGCGGAGTGCGCGCTCCCCTCGACGATGCCGAGGATGCGGCCGAGGTACTCGAGCGGCGCCTCGTGACTCGTGTCTCGGGAAGCCACGCGCGGCGAGCGTGCGCTCCATCTTCGCGTAGGCGCCGATCACCGCCTTCCGCGGGTCGGGCTCGCTGCGCAGGTCGTCGAGCGTCTCGTTGAGCACCTCCGCCAGCGTCTCACGGACCGGAGCTTCCTCCAGCTCCTCGCGCCGGCGCCGGAGCGCGAAGATCGCCATCGCGCCGCCGATGCCGACGACCAGCGAGCCGATTATGAAGACCGGAAGCCACTGGAAGTGCGGCTCGTATTGCTGGTGCCCGGGCTGCGTCTTCTGCGTGCCGGACTTTCCGCCGGCCGCGGCACCGCCGAGCAGCGGGTTGTGCCTCGGGTGCCCCCAGCGGACGGCGATGAACAGGATCACGAAGATGAAGGCCACCGTCACGAGCGGCTTCGGGGGGACGATGGCCCGGGTACAGCGGGCTCTTCTTCAGCGGAACGTCCGCGTACGCCCGGCGCAGGAACGCGGCCCAGAAGATCAGGAACGCCCCGATCGGCATCATGATCAGCGAAGATCGTCGCCATGTAGTCCTGGACGAGCTTCGGCGTCGGACGTGCTCGGCCGGCCCGCTCCTCCCCCGGGCGAATGGCCTGCAGCCGCGACCGCGACTACGGCGAGCAGCCCGAGCAGCCCGACGATCGGCAGCGCGCCACGCCAGGAGCGCGTTTTCATGTTGGAAATCTAGTTGAGCACGAGCACAGCGTCGCGCTCGGCCTCGAACAGCGCCGACGTCGACGTCGCCGAGGTCCTCGCCGTCGACCTGGAGCGGCATCGGGTGGTCGCAGACGATCTCGATGCGGTCGACGTCGTGCGCGTACAGCACGTCGCCGGCCTTCGCCTGGCCCCGCCCGCGCAACGCGTAGGTCAGCAGGCGCGGGATCGAGGCGGGCGAGACCACGCGCGGCGCGACGAGGTCGAGCCCGAGCTCGAAGCGCGCCTCCGGGGCGACCCGAAGCGGCACGCGCCCCGCGTACGTGTAGGGATCGCCGTTCGCGACGAACGCAAATGCGGCGCGGCCCCGTCCGAGGATCTCGAGCGCGGGCTCGAACCGGCCGCGGTGCTCGGTGATCATCGCGCGACCTCCCAGGCGAAGCGGACGTTGCCCGCGCGCCCGTGCTCCTGGGTGCGCCCGTACGCGTCGAGCCGCCGGACCGCTTCCGCGTCGAGGCCGACTCCGGCGGCGAACCCGAAGCGCCGCCCGTTGACGCGGCCGAGCGAGATCCGCCGCTGCCGTGCCCGCGGCGAGCGTGCTCGGCGGCCGCGACAGGGTCGCGCGGCAGGCCGAGCGCGCGCGGCAGCACGTTCGCGCCTCCGCCGGGGATGAAGCCGACAGGCGTGTCGGGCCCGATCCCGTTCAGCACCCGGCCCGAGCCCGTTCAGCACCTCGTTGAACGCGCCGTCGCCCGAGAAGACGTAGACGGCCTCGGCGTCTCCGGACGCCCGGGCGAGCTCGGTCGCGTGGCCCGGATGCTCTGTCCGCTGCGACCTCGACGTCGCCGAGCGCGGCCCGACACCTGCTCGGCCCGCTCGTCGCGTGACGCCGCTCGCGTACGGGTTGACGATCAGCAGCACGCACCGGAGCGAAGCGTAGGTCTGTCCGGACGCTCGACGAGCGATACCGGCGTCGCGTAGCCGCGCATGCCGTCTAGAGCAGCCCGTAGAAGCGGTCCGCGAGCTCGTCCGTGTCCCGACCCGGCTGGAGCCACGTGTACGCCCAGTTCGCGGCCGAGAGGCTGAGCAGCGCGGCGGTCGAGTCGTCGAGATCCGTCCGCAGCTCCCCGAGCTCGCGGCCCTCGCGGAAGAGCGCGCGCACGCGGTCCTCGTAGCGCCGGCGCTCGGCCACGATCTCGTCGCGCCGCTCGCCCTCGAGGTAGCGCCACTCGCGCACGAAGACCGTCGCCACGTCGAGCTGCTCCGCGACGACGCGCAGGTGGCCGCGCAGCGCGAGCCGGATCTTCTCCGTCGCCGGCAGCTCGTCCGGAATCGCGTCGAGCGCGGCGTGGAACGCGTCGGCGCCCTCCCGCATCGTCTCGTAGAGCAGGTCCTGCTTCGACGAGATGTGCGCGTAGAGCGACCCCTTCTGCACGCCCATCGACTTCGCGAGGTCGCCGATCGACGTGCCGTGGTAGCCCTTCTCGGCGAAGAGCCGCGCCGCCTCCCGTGTTAGCTGCGACTTGCGGGTGGAGATAGTAGGATCACCCTAACGATCGTTCGGTATGGAAGCGCGCGAACAGGAATTCCTCGAGTACGTCCAGTCCGGCGGCCAGGTCGAGACGACCGACTGGATGCCGGACGACTACCGCGCGAAGCTGATCAAGTTCATCGAGATGCACGGCAACTCGGAGCTGATGGGCGTCCTGCCCGAGCGCGAGTGGATCCTCCGCGCGCCGACCCTCCAGCGCAAGCTCGCGCTGACCGCGAAGGTGCAGGACGAGGTCGGCCACTCGCAGCTGATCTACCGGGTCGTCTCCGACCTCGGCAAGCCCCGCGAGCAGTGCCTCGACGACCTGATCTCCGGCAAGTCGAAGTTCCACAACGTCTTCCACTACCCGACGAAGACCTGGGGCGACGTCGGCGTGATCGCGTGGCTCGTCGACGCCGCGGCGATCATCAGCCAGAAGGCGCTCCTCAAGTGCTCGTACGCGCCGTACGCGCGGATCATGAAGAAGATCTGCTGGGAGGAGTCGTTCCACATCCTCCACGGGCGCGACGTGATCCTGACGATGATGAACGGCACCGACGCGCAGCGGGAGCTCGTCCAGGAGGCGCTGAACCGCTGGTGGGGCCCGCTGATGCAGTTCCACGGGAACCCGATCCCGTCCGAGGACGACCCGATGTACCTCTGGCGGATCAAGAGCCAGGGAAACGGCGAGGCGCGGCAGCAGTTCCTCGACGGCTACGTGCCGCAGATCTGGGAGCTCGGGCTGACGGTGCCCGACCCGAAGCTGACGCAAGAACGACGACGGGGTCTGGGAGTTCACCGAGCCCGACTGGGACGAGCTCATGCACGTCGTCACCGGGCATGGGCCGAAGACCGAAGAGCGGCTCGGCCTGCGGCGCACGACTCGGGACGAGACCGAGTGGGTGCGCCGCGTGGTGCTTCCCGAAGCAGCGTGATCTACGAGGTCTTCCGTCAGGAGCGCAAGGGCCAGGCGTTCGCGCACGCCGGCTCGGTCGAGGCGCCGAACGAGGAGTTCGCCGAGTGGTACGCGCGCGAGGAGTTCGGGCGGCGCGGCGAGTCGGTCGCGCTCTGGGTCGTCCCGCGCGAGGCCGTGCACGAGATCGACGAGTTCGTCGACGAGCTGGGACGGAACTACCACCGCGTCGACGGCTATCCGCTCAAGGAGAAGCTGAGGGAGGCACGTGAGCGCGCCGGGACCCGAGCACCCAAGTAACACAGTGTTACAAGGTGGATCTCGCGCCGAGCTGCTGCTGCCGATCGCTGACGACGAGCTGATCCTCGGCTGGCGCAACTCCGAGTGGACGGGGATCGCGCCGTTCCTCGAGGAGGACGTCGCCTTCTCGTCGATCGCACAGAACGAGGTCGGGCATGCGCGCGCCCTCTACCAGCTCGTCGCCGAGGAGCTCGGCACGACCGCGGACGAGCTCGCCTTCGACCGCAGGCCGGAGGAGTACCGCTGCTCGTCGTTCGTCGAGCTGCGGCTCGTGCCGGACTGGGCGAAGACGATCGCGCGCCACTGTCTCTACGAGGACGCGGACGAGCGGCGGATCAAGGAGCTGATCGAGTCCGACGATCCCGAGGTCGCGGGCCTCGCCGCGAAGATCGACCGCGAGGAGGCGTACCACCGGATGCACGCGCAGATGTGGTTCGAGCGCCTCCAGGACGTGCCGCAGTTCCAGGAGGCGCTCGAGGAGCTCCGGCCGATGGTCGTCGAGCGGGGCGAGCACCTGCCCGAGTTCGAGCAGCTCTGGGAGGAGATGACCGAGGTGCGCCGCTCGGTCGCGGGGGCGACGTGGTAACGGAGGAACGCGTCTGGGAGGCGCTGGCGGAGATCCCCGATCCGGAGATCCCGCCGATCTCGATCGTCGACCTCGGCGTCGTCCGCGGCGTCACCGTCTCGAACGGGACCGTCCATGTCGAGTTCACGCCGACCTTCCTCGGCTGTCCCGCGCTCGAGGTGATGCGCGACCAGATGGCCGCACGAATTCGCGAGCTCGGCGCCGAGCCCGACGTCGAGGTGATCCTCGACGACTCGTGGTCGACCGACCGGATCACGCCCGCGGGTCGCGAAAAGCTGCGCCAGTCCGGGTTCGCGCCGCCGGCGCCGCGTGAGGCGGGCGGCCCGCAGCTCGTCCAGCTGCAGAGCAAGGCGTTCAAGTGCCCGTACTGCGGCTCGACCGAGACGCGGCTCGAGAACATCTTCGGCCCCACGCCGTGCCGGTCGGTCCGCTACTGCGACAGCTGCCGCCAGCCCTTCGAGCAGTTCAAGACGATCTGAGCCGTTGAGCGCTGCAGCGGACCTGCGCCGGCTCGTCAACTCCTACCAGGTCTCGCAGGCGATCCACGTCGCGGCGATCCTGGGCATCGCCGACCTGCTGGCCGACGGCCGGCGCTCGAGCGACGACCTCGCAGAGGCGACCGGGACGAATCCCCGAGCGCTCTACCGGCTCCTGCGGGCACTCGCCGCGTTCGGGATCTTCTACGAGGACGACAACCGCATGTTCTCGTTGACCGAGCTCGGTGAGCCGTTGCGCAGCGACGTGCCCGAATCGCTGGCGGGCTGGGCCGCCTTCATCGGCCGCCCCAACCACCGCGACGCTTGGAGCGCGCTCGCCGAGAGCGTCAGGACCGGCGAGAACGCCTTCCTCCTGGCCCACGGAGTCAAGGTCTGGGAGTACCGGGCCGAGCATCCCGAGGAAGGAGCGATCTTCGACCGCGCGATGGCGGCCAGCTCGAACGTCGTGCTCCGTTCGCTCCTCGCCGCCTACGACTTCGGACGGTTCGGGACGATCGTGGACGTCGGAGGCGGCAACGGCACCCTGCTCGCGGGCTTGCTCGAAGCCAACCCCGCGCTCCAGGGAGTCTTGTTCGACCAGCCGCACGTGGTCGAAGGCGTCGACCTCGGCGAGCGCGGCAGCGTCGTCGCCGGGAACTTCTTCGAGTCGGTTCCCGACGGGGGCGACGCCTACCTCCTGAAGTGGATCATCCACGACTGGGAGGACGAGGAATCGATCGCGATCCTGAGGAACGTCCGCAGCCGGGGAGGCACGCTGCTCCTGGTCGAGCGGATCCTCGGCCCGCCGAACGAGACGCCTGAAGCGAAGCTCTCCGACCTGAACATGCTCGTCGGCCCGGGTGGCCAGGAACGAACGCTCGAGGAGTTCGAATCGCTCCTCGAAGCCGCCGGCTACGAGCTCGTCGGCACAACGCCGACCGAGAGCGGCATGTTCGTGATCGAAGGCGCGCCCGCCGGCTAGAAGCGCGCCGAGCCAACGGGTAGGTTTGCGTCATGGCGCGCGTCCTCATTCAGTACTGCCCCGTCTGAGACGGCTATGACGTGCGGGCCGCGAGTCTCGCGGCCGAGTTGAACGCGGAGACTGAGCACGAGGCGATCGCCGAAGAGGGGGCGAAGGGCCAGTACGACGTGCTCTCCAACGGAGAGCTGATCTTCTCGAAGGAGAACGAAGGCCGGTTCCCGGAGCACAGCGAGATCCGCGCCGCGCTTGGCTAACTCCCGAGGCCCGAAAGCCCGACGGCGAGCAGCCAGATCATGAGGCCGAGAATGAGAGGGACCATCGGCAGCGTCCAGGCGAGGTGCGTCCGAGGAAGCCCGTAGAAGGCGAGAAACCCGGCAAACCAGGGAACTCCTACGATAAAGAGGAAGGCCGGTCTGAACGGTTCTATCGGCGCCGAGGTAAAGGCGAGACCAATCGCCGCAAAGCCGACAGCGACGTGGAGCAGGAACGGGGAGGTCTGGTATCTCATTGCTCTTGTTTGCGCGCTCGCACGTCAGTGCCCGACCGACAGCCAGAAGAACGCCCCGTAGAGCGTCACCAGGTAGGCGATCGCCAGAGGCAGCGCAAACCCCCGAATCACGGATCGCTTCACAAAGAGTGCTTGAGCTATGAAGACCAGCGCGATCGCCGCAGCGAAGGAGACGCAGATCACGGCGAGCGTCGCACCGCCGCCTTTCGACGCGTGATCCCAGTGCGTGAAGCCAGCTTGGGCGTAATAGCCGTCGTCCTGCCTTGCATACGCGAAGATCCAGAGAACCCCGGCGACTCCGGCGAGTCCCGCGGCGAGGTATCCGACGCGTCCCATTATGTATCTCATGTTTGCTATCTATAGCAGACGTGAGATGGATGTCAATAGCGGATTTGCTATCATCGCGACGGTGAAACATGAGTCCTGACACCTTCGAGAAGCTGCGCGAGCGGCTTGCCCACGTCGACGAGGACAACGGCTGGTTCTTCGCCCAGATCGCCGAGCAGGTCGCCGACCAGCGGAAGGCGCATGGCCTTTCGCAGAAGGAGCTCGCCGAGCTGACCGGGACGACTCAGTCCGCGATCGCGCGCCTCGAGTCCGGTGGGCGCCCCCCGCGCATCGACACGCTGCTCGGGATCGCCGAGGCGCTCGACTGCGATCTGACGGTCGAGCTGAAGCCGCGCTCGTAGCTACGAGCCGGTGAACTCCGGCTTGCGCTTCTCGAGGAAGGCAGCGACGCCTTCGCGGAAGTCGTTCGTCTGCGTCGCAGCGGTCTGTAGCTCGGCTTCCAGCTCGAGCTGATCCTCCAGGCGGTTTCGCGCCGCGTCCGAGAAGAGGCGCTTCGTCATCCCGACGCCGCGGGTCGGCATCGCCGCGTACCGAGCCGCGATCTCGCCGGCGCGCGCGGCGAGGCCGTCGCCCTCGACGACCTCCGAGACGAGCCCCCACTCGTGCGCCTCAGCCGCGGTCAGCTTCCGGCCTGACGTCATCCACCCGAACGCCCGCGCGTAGCCAAGCAGCTCGACGACGAAGTACGTCCCGCCGGAGTCGGGGACGAGGCCGACGTTGATGAACGCGGGCACGAAGCTCGCGGCATCGGACGCGAGCCGGATGTCGCACGCACAGGCAAACGAGAGGCCCGCACCCGCCGCGGCGCCGTTGACCGCCGCGATCACGGGCTTCTCCAGCGCACGGATGGCGAGGATGTTCGGGTGGTAGTTGTCGCGGAGGCGGCTGCCGATGTCACCGGCTGCCTCGCGGAACTCGGTCAGGTCCTGCCCGACGCAGAAGCCCCGTCCGGCACCGGTGAGGACGACTGCGCGCACCGAAGCGTCCTCCGCCTCGCCGAGCGCAGCGCCGAGAGCCTCGTGCATCGAGGCGTTGAAGGCGTTGAGCACCTCCGGGCGATTCAGGGTGATCGTCAGGACGCCGCCGTCGCGGCTCGTTTCGACCTCGGCCATCCGCCGCAGCCTAACGCCGCATTGCTAGCTTCGAGCGATGCAATTCATCTCCGATCCGCCGACGGAATCCGAGGCGCTCGACGCCTATTCGCAGGCCGTGATCTCGGTCGCGGACCGCCTGGCGCCGTCGGTTGCGAGCGTGAAGGTCTCGCGGCGCGTGCGAGGTGGACGGCGGCTCGACGGAGGTGGAAGCGCGGTCGTGATCACGCCCGACGGGTTCCTGCTCACGTCGGCCCACGTCGTCGCGCGCACCGACGGCTCGGGACGCGCCACGTTCTCCGACGGCCACGAGGAGGACTTCAAGGTGATCGGCTCGGATCCGCTCTCCGACCTCGCCGTGCTCCGGCTCGACTCGAACGGACTGACCGCGGCTCAGCTCGGCGATGCGGACCAACTACGGGTCGGTCAGCTCGTCGTCGCGATCGGGAGCCCGCTCGGCTTCGGCGGCTCGGTCACAGCAGGCGTCGTCTCGGCGCTGGGCCGTTCGCTTCCCGTCCCGGCCGGCCGCGTCGTCGAGAACGTGATCCAGACCGACGCCGCGCTCAATCCGGGCAACTCCGGCGGCGCGCTCGCCGACGCGAACGCGCACGTCGTCGGCATCAACACCGCGGTCGCCGGTCAGGGGCTCGGGCTTGCCGTCCCGATCGACGCGACCACGCGCAGGATCATCGGCGCACTGATGAGCGAGGGCCGGTTCCGGCGCGCCTACATCGGCATCGCAGGCGGCTCGCGACCGCTGCCGCCGAGGGTCGCCTCACGCCTCGGCCGGAGCTCGGCGATCGAGGTCGTCGAGGTCGTCGACGGCAGCCCCGCGGAGACGGCCGGGCTGCGCCCCGAGGACCTGATCGTCGAGGTCGACGGGACCGCGGTCGAGCAGGTGAACGACCTTCAGCGGCTGATGGCAGGCGAGCTGATCGGTCAAGCCGCCACGATGCAGGTCGTCCGCGGCGGCAAGTCGATCTCGGTCGAGATCGTCCCGGCCGAGCTCGGAGTGGGCTAGGGCTCTGCGATGTGCTGCTCGTGGCCGAGCAGCTCGACCACGACCTGCAGGACGAGAGCGACCGCCAGGATCCAGACGATCACGAGCGGCGAGAGCGAAGACGCGAACGGGATCAGGACCAGCGCGAGCACCGCAGTCGTGACGCGCAGCCAGAAATCGACGGCGAGCCAGTACGGGGGCATGACGAGCTCGACGGCGGCGAGCCCGGTCATGCGAGAGCGCGAGCCCTGCGCAGAGAACCCAGCCGCTGTCGTCGTATGCCGAGTGGCCACCGGCGGCCAGGATTGCGAGCTTCACTCCGATTCCGAGCGCGGCGAGCCCGGCGATGACCGGATAGTTCGCGTAGACGAAGACGAGCCCGCGCAGGATTCGGCCGCGCCGTCTCAGCGCGGCGAACGCGTACTCCGGGTTGACGAACTCGAAGTAGATCCACCAGAAGGCGGCCGCGCAGAGAAAGCCTCCGAGCGCGGCGAGCAGCGCCTCGAGCGGCTGAGTCAGCTCAGCGTCTGAATGCGAAGACGAGCCCGAGCACGAACGTGAACGCGATGATCCGGTTCACGTCGACCGCCGGCCGCCAGCTGACGTCGCCGTCCTTGATCACGTAGACGCCGACCGGCTTCGCGCCGATCCCGAAGCCGCCTCCGCCGTTGTCCTCGCTGTCGCCGCCACCGCCTCCTCCGCCGCCGACCTTCGCGGCCGGGATGATGGTCACGCCTTCGGTCTCGATCGGGTCGCCGAACACGCGCTTGACCGAGATGGCGTCGCGCGCGCCTTGGAGCAGTTCGTCCACGTTGGGCATCTTGGTTACCTCCCTTTGAACTCGGGTTTGCGCTTGTCCATGAAAGCGGTCAGGCCCTCCTTCGCGTCGTCGGAGGCGAACGCGAGGTAGAGCAGCCGCCGCTCGTACTCGAGGCCGAGCTGGAGCGGGCCCTCGTAGGCGCGGTCGACGGCCTCTTTCGCGAGTCGCGTCGCGATCGGCGCCTTGGACGCGATCTCCTGCGCGACCTTCTTCGCCTCGTCGAGCCACTCGCCCTCGGGGACGACTCGCGCGACGAGGCCCGCGGCCAGCGCTTCGTCCGCCGACAGGAACCGGCCGCTGAGAATGACGTCCATCGCGAGCGCCTTCCCGACGGCCCGCGTCAGCCGCTGCGTCCCACCGGCGCCCGGCAGCACGCCGACTCCCGTCTCGGGCTGGCCGAACTTCGCGCTCTCCGACGCGACGATCAGGTCGCACGCCAGCGCCAGCTCGCAGCCGCCGCCGAGGCAGTAGCCGGAGACCGCGGCGACGAGCGGCGTCCAGAGCCCGCGAATCGCGTCCCAGCGCTCGATGCGCCGCTGGTAGTAGAGGTCGATCGCCGACGACCGGGCGAGCTCCGCGATGTCCGCGCCCGCGGCGAAGGCCTTGTCGTTCCCGCCGAGGACGATGCAGCGAACGGCGTCGTCGCGGTCGAGCTCCTGGAGCGTCGAGACGAGCTGCTCCATGAGCTCGTCCGAGAGCGCGTTCAGCGCGTCGGGCCGGTTGAGCGTGACGACGGCGATCGGCCCGTCGCGCTCGCTGAGGACGAGCTCACTCACTCTTCTTCTCGAGGAAGCGCTTGATCGCGGCCTTTGGCTCATCGGTCGCCATCGAGAGCGCGAGCCAGTCGCGGGCGTGGTTGATCGTCTCGTGCCAGGCGAGGTCGCGCCAGAAGTTGAGGTGCTGCTTCGCGTAGCGCGTCGTCTGCGGAAGCTTGCGGGCGAGGTTCTCGACCATGCGGTCGACCTCGGCGTCGAGCTCGGCGGCCGGCACGACACGGTTCACGAGGCCCCACTCCTGGCACTTCTGCGCCGGGATCTCCTCGCACATGAGCACGATCTCGCGGGCCCGCCGGTCGCCGACCATGATCGTCAGCCACTGCGTCGCACCGCCCGCCGGCACCGACCCGTGCTCGGGGCCTACGTGCCGGACGAACGCGTCGTCGACCATGACGGCCAGATCGCAGGCCATCTGGAACTCGTTGCCGCCGCCGACCGCGATCCCGTTGATCCGCGCGACCGTCGGCTTGCCGATCTCCCGCAGCCGGTCGTGGGCGTCCTTGAACGCGCCGAACCACTTCCAGTACTCGGTCGGCTTGTCGAGGTAGTCCTCGGCCCAGGAGCTGAGATCGGCCCCGACGCAGAACGCGCGCCCCGCGCCCGTCAGCACGACGACGCGAATCTCGTCGTCCCACGACGCGTCCTCGCAGGCCCGCGCGAGCTCGCGGAGCATCTGGAAGTCGAAGGCGTTCAGGATCTCGGGCCGGTTGAACGTGATCGTCGCCCGCGGCGGCGCCTTCTCGTAGACGATCTTCTCGAAGCCGAGCTCGTCGGGCGAAACCGGGCTCGGGTACGTGGGCTCAGTCAACTTCGGCGAAGTGGACGTGGAACGGGATGCCCATCGCCATCCCGTCCTTGCCGGTGGCCATGAACTCGTCCGTGCGCCCCGCCTCCTTGAAGGCGTCCATGTCGGCGAACTCCCACTCGGCGTAGTACCTGTACTGCGGCTCGCCCGTCGGGGCGCCGAAGATGCGGCCGTGCCGGAACGTGGATCCGGGCACCTTGCGGCACAGCTCGACGTGCTGCTCGTAGCGCTCCGGGTCGGGCTCGCTCTCGTAGACGACGAACACTCTGACCATTCGGCCTCCTGGCTCGCGTGACGCGCCGAGCCTACCGCGCCGTTTGAGATCACCGCGTGCGTGGAATGACGAGGGTCAGCCCTCGAGAAAGGGGGTGACCGCTCAGTGAGCATTCTCTGGATCATTCTGATCGTCGTAATCGTCCTGGTGCTACTCGGCTTCTTCAGCCGTGGGCGCCGCTAGGACCCGGCGCACCGACGGATAGGCCGCATGGCACTTGTCGAGAGGTGGCGCGTTCAGGCAGTTTTCAGTGGTGCAGGGGACCAGCCTCGCTGCTCTGTTCAACCGTGCGGATGCGACCGCGCTGCCGGCGCTCGGAGGAATGGCCCGGCCGGATGGCGTCGTGATCGTGAGCGAGCGGTTCTTCGCGTTCGCGGGCCGTGACGGCTCGCTCCTCGAGGGGGAGATGCCCCGGCTCCCCGGTTCGCACGACGCGTTCCCCTGCTTCGCGGCATCGCCCGGCTCGGGATGTCGGTCTCGCCGCTGCTGCGGCGCGGCGGTGTCGCGGGGCAGCTCGAGCGGCTCGTGCTCTTCGCCGTGGTGCTTGCGCCGATCGCGTTCGTCTTCCTGCCCAGCCGTGCGGCGCTGGTCGCGGGAATCGTGATGGGCATCGGCCTGATCTTCTGGCTGATGCGCGGACGGACGCTCTACCTGCACGGCGCCGAGCACCGGGCGATTGCGGCGGCCGAGCAGGGGCTGCTCGGGAGAACGTGGGACGGCGAGGCGCGGCCGTCGCGCTTCTCGCTGCGCTGCGGGACGAACTTCGTCGCGCTCGCGCTGCCGATGTCGCTCCTCGCCGACCGCCTGTGGCCGTTCGCGCCCGCGCTCTGGACGCCCGTCGTCGTCGCGGTGGTCTCGCTCGGGCTGACGATGGAGCTCTGGCGGGCGGTTCAGGGCTCCACGCTGCCGGCCGCGCGGGCCTTTCTCGTTCCCGGGCTCGCGCTCCAGCGGCTGACGACGCGCGAGCCGGCGATCGAGGAGACGCACATCGCGCTGACCGCGGTCGCGTCGGTGCTCCGCCGCGAGCTCGGCTAGGGCGCGATCTCCGTAAGCGGCCGAGCAGCAACCAGCCGAGGAACGGCCCGACCGCGGCGAGCCCGAAACCGGCCTCCCAGGAGGTCGAATCGACCACGTAGGCAAAAGCGACCGGGACGATCAGGCCCGTCACAGAGAGCGTCGTCTGCTGGAAGCCGATCGCAGCGCCGCTCCGCGCGAGGCCCGCGAGCTCCGCGGCGGCCGTCACGGAGAGCCCGTTCCAGGCCATCGAGATCGCGCCCGCGACGACCATGACCGGCAGGACGACGGCGACCGGCGCATTGGTGAGAACCGCCGTCAGCAGGACGCCCGCGGAGCTGGCCAGGCCGATCCAGCGCAACGGCCGGATCCTCGCGCCGAGGGCATCCGAGATCTGGCCCGCCGAGATCCTCGTCACGATCGCGCCGACCTGCATGACCGCGAGCCCCGCCGCCGCGGCCGCGTCGCTCAGGCCGTGCTGGTCGTGCAGGAAGAGCACGAAGAACGAGAGCAGCGCGACCTGCCCGACCAGGTACAGGTCGCTGCCGGCCGAGAGGATCCACAGACGCCGGTCGCGGAGCGTCCAGTCGACGTCCTCGGCGTCGAGTGTGGCCTCGGGCTTCGCGCGCCTCGCGAACCGCAATCCCAGCGAACAGCGCGCAGCCGATGCACACGGCACCGAGGAAGAGGAACGAGGCTTTCAGCCCCGCGGCCGAGTTCACAGCCGGCAGGGCCAACGCGGCAACGGCTCCTCCGATTGGAATCGCGGTCTGGCGGACGCCGAGCGCGAGCCCGCGCTGATCGGCCGAGAACCACTGCATCACCGCGCGTCCGCTGGCCGCGTTCACGCTCGCGCCGAGCGCGCCGGCGAGTCGTCAGCAGCGCGACGAGCAGCCAGAACGAGCCCGCCCAACCGGCCGCGGCGACGAGTACGCCGCACCCGGCAAGGCCGCTCGCGAGGACGATGCGCTCCCCGATCCGATCCGAGAGCAGCCCCCACGGCAGGAGCGTCGCGATCGGCCCGATCCAGACGCTGGAGAACGCGACGCCGACTGCGCTCAGCGACAGGTCGTACCGGTCCTGCAGCGCCGGCCCGAGAACCGGAAGCCCGATCAGGACGGCCGAAAAGCCGGCCTGGGCCGCCGTGCCCGCAGCGAGCACGACCCAGCGGTAGCGCGGATTGGCGAGTCGTGCCTCGGTGCGTGATAGTTGCGCCAACTCGGATGAGCAACGTCGACGACGCTGCAATCGCAACCTATCCCGCGCTGGCGGTCGAGGACGAGCGGTCGTTCCTCACCCGCGTCATGGGCTGGATGTGCCTCGGCCTGCTGGTCACGGCGGTCATCGCCTGGGCGATCGGGACGAGCGACCGGGCCGTCAAGTGGGTCTCCGATCACCCGTTCGTCTTCCTCGGGCTGATCATCGCCCAGCTCGCCCTGGTCGGAGCCCTCGCCTTCCGGGTCTCGAAGATGACGCCTGCGGTCGCCGCCGGCGTGTTCCTGCTCTACGCCGGGCTGAACGGCATCACGTTCTCGCTGATCTTCGCCGTCTACACGACGACGTCGATCGTCTCGACGTTCCTGATCACGAGCGCCATGTTCGGCGCGCTCGGCCTCTTCGGCTGGACGACGAAGCGCGACCTGTCGTCGATCGGAAGCATCGCGTTCATGGCCCTCTTCGGACTGATCGCAGCCTCGATCGTGAACCTGTTCTGGGCGAACTCGACGCTGTACTGGATGACGACCTACGCGGGCGTCGCGATCTTCTCGGCCTTGACCGCGTACGACATGCAGAAGATCAAGCAGCTGAACGTGAGAGGGAACACCGGCACGGATGAGGACAAGCGGGAGGCGATCCTCGGCGCGCTGACGCTCTACCTCGACTTCGTCAACCTGTTCCTGTTCTTCCTGCGGATCTTCGGCCGCGAGCGCTAGATCTGATTAGCTTCGACCGGCACACACTCGTGCTGCTCGTGCGTCGGCCCGATGCACCCGAGCTCACGGACGAGGAGGCGCCGAGCTCCAGGATCGGCATCTCGCCTTCCGAGCAGACCTGCGCGACCGCGGCTACCTCATCGCGGAGGCCGCTCGTCGACCAGGACGACGACGTCTGCGCGGCCTTCGATCATGGCGTGCGATCAGAGACGCGCGCCGGCTCAGCGGCGAGGACCCGGCGGTGCAAGCGGGCCGCCTCGGGTCGAGGTGATGACGTGGATGGTTCCCGCAGGCAATGTCCGTTTCGAGAAGGTGCCCGCGCCCGGTCCCTGGCCGAGGCGGAGGAGGATCTAGAGGCCGCGTGCTGGAGATCGTTTCGGGAGAGCTCCGCTTCACGGCGCGCCTCGAGGAGGAGGCCGCCCCTGAGACCGTTGCCGCATTCCGGCGGCTGCTGCCGCTCGAGAGCCGGATCATCCATGCGCGCTGGAGCGGCGAGGCGTGCTGGATCCCGTTCGGCGAGCTCGACGTCGGGTTCGGGCCGGAGAACGCGACCTGCTACCCGGCGCCGGGGCAGATCCTCTTCTACCCGGGCGGCGTGAGCGAGACGGAGATCCTGTTCCCGTACGGGGCGACCGCGTTCGCGAGCAAGGCCGGCGCGCTGGCCGGAAACCATTTCGCCACGGTGCTCGAAGGGGCCGCAGAGCTCAGCGAGCTCGGGCGCAAGACCCTGTGGGAAGGCGCGCAGCCGATCCGGTTCGAGGAGAGCTAGCGAGTCCGGGCTCAGAGGCCGAACGGGTTGAACGGCTTCGGGCTCGTCGAGATGATCACGCTCTTCGTCTCGAGGTAGAGCTCGAGCGTCTCCAGGCCGAGCTCGCGGCCGAAGCCGGACTGCTTGTAGCCGCCGAACGGGATGCCCGGGAAGGCCGTGAAGGGCATGTTGATCCCGACCGTGCCCGCCTTGATCCTGCGCGCCAGCCGATGCCCGCGCGCCGGGTCGCCGGTCCAGACGGTCGCCATCAGCCCGTAGCGCACGGCGTTCGCCTGCCTGATCGCGTCCTTCTCGTCGGCGAACGGCGAGATCGTGACGACCGGGCCGAAGATCTCCTCCTGGGCGACGGTCATCTCCTGGTTGACGCCGGCGAGGACCGTCGGCGGATAGAACGCGCCCTTGCCGTCGGGCGACTCGCCGCCGGCCACGACCTCCGCGCCTTCCTCGCGGCCGGTCTCGACATAGCCGTGCACGCGGTCGCGGTGCTCGGGCGAGATCAGCGAGCCGACCTGCGTCTCGTTGTCCAGCGGGTCGCCGACCTTGAGGCTCGTTCGCGGCCTCGGTGAACTTCGCCACGAAGTCGTCGTACGCGGACTGCTCGACGAGGATCCGCGAGCGCGCCTCGCAGCTCTGGCCGGCCGAGTAGTAGATCGACCAGGCCGAGCTCGGGATCGCGTCGGCCATGTCGGCGTCGGCGAAGACGATGTTCGGGCTCTTGCCGCCCAGCTCGAGCGTGAGCCGCTTGATGCCGTCGGAGGCGTCTCGCATGATCTGCGCGCCCGTCTCCGTGGAGCCGGTGAACGCGATCTTGTCGACGCCCGGGTGCTGCACGAGGTAGCGGCCGACCGTCGTCCCCGGGCCGGGCACGACGTTGATCGCTCCCGGCGGGAACCCGACCTCGGTCGCGAGCTCGGCCATGCGGAGCGCCGTCAGCGGCGTCTGCGAGTCGGGCTTGAGCACGATCGTGCAGCCGGCGGCCAGCGCGGGCGCCAGCTTCCACGTCGTCATCATCAGCGGGTAGTTCCAGGGCACGATCTGCCCCGCGACGCCGACGGGCTCCTTCAGCGAGTAGAAGAGGAGCGAGCCGCCGAGCGGGTTCGAGCGGCCGCCGATCGAGCCGATCGCCGAGGCGTAGAAGCGGAAGTTCTCGACCGCCTGGTTGAGCTCGGCCTTGACCGAGGAGAGCGCCTTGCCGACGTTCCGCACCTCGAGCTCGGCGAGCTCCTTGCGGTTCGCGACGAGCGCGTCGGCGAGCGCGTGCAGCAGCCGCGAGCGCTCGGTCGGCGGCGTCCTGCCCCAGTCGCCGTCGAGCGCAGCGCGTGCGGCCTCGACCGCGCGGTCGATGTCGGCCTCGTTGGCCATCGCCACCTTCGCGAGCGGCTCGCCGGTTGCGGGCTCGGTCAGCTCCTTCAGCTCGCCGCCGGAGGCCTCCGACGACTCGCCGTTGATGAAGAGCAGGTATTCGCGCTCGGTCGCGACGGCCATCGGCGAGACCCTAGCGAAGGTCGGCTGGCGTGAGCTGCTCGGTGAGCAGCCGCTTGAAACGCTCCGGATCGCCGGCGACGAACTCCCTGCACAGCCGGTAGCCGTTCGGGTACGTCGTGATGTACGAGCGCCACATCGGGTCGGTGATGAAGCGCGATCACGTGCCCGCCCGCTTCTCGGAGGCTAGCGCCCAGCTGCATCACGTACTCGCGGGCCTCGTCGACCGAGGCGCCGTCCACGTGCAGCATCGAGCGCCGCGTTGGTCCCGACCCGCCGAGAACGGCTCGTACGCCTCCATGACCCGCCGGGAGAGCTCGGCGTCGTAGCGGACGTCCGGTCCCGACGACCGTGGACGCCGTGACGTCGTGCCGCTCCTCGCCGAGCACGATCTCCGCGGCGAGGCTCGCGATCCCCTCGGAGACGACCGACTGCGGCGTCGGGATCAGCACGATCGACTCCTCGAGCCGGCCGCCCGCGTCAGGAGCTGTTCCTTCCACGCGTGCTCCGTGTGGTGGCCCGGATACGTCTCGTGCGCGACCAGCTCGACGACGACGTCGGGCACGATCGGGGCATCGGTGTTGACCTCGATGCGGCTCCTGCAGGCCGCCGCGGTAGTAGTTGAACGCCGACCAGGGCTTGTCCGAGACGTACTCGTACTCGACGGATTCGCCCTCGGGAAGCCCGAACAAGCTCGGCGGCACGCTCGCGACAGTCCGCGGTCAGCCGCGCGAGACGACCTCGGCCAGCCGGTCCGCCGGGATCGCGTCGTCCTCGCGCCAGACCCGGTACCGCTCCTCGAGCGAGCCGTTCCCGGGCAGGAGCTGCGTCGATCGCCTCGTGCGCCGCCTCGAACTCGGACTCCGGCGTGCGGTCGCGGCGGGACGCCGTAGTAGAGCTCGACCTCGTCCTCGAACGGGACCTCTGCGCCGGCGAGCTTGCGCGCTGCGGTCTCGAGGCCGACGAGCTGCGCTTCGAGCCACGTGCGGCGATCGTCTTCGAGGCCGTCGAGCGAGTCGCGCAGCCGAGCCGCGTCCTCGCCGAGCGAGCCGCGGGTCGCGCAGCTCCTCGGCGTCGATCCGCTCCTTGATCTCGGCGGGCCGTAGTACGAGTCGACGAGCCCGTCCAGGTGCCGCCCGAGGCGCAGGCCGAGCTCGATGTACGTCGACGGCGACGTCGCTCATCGCTCGAAGAGGGCCGCCTGGCCCTGGCCGACGCCGACGCAGAGCGTCGCCAGCCCGTACTTGCCGCCGCGGCGCCGGAGCTCGTGCAGCAGCGTCACGACGAGCCGCGCGCCGCTCATCCCGAGCGGATGGCCGATCGCGATCGCGCCGCCGTTCACGTTCACGCGCTCCGGGTCGAGCCCGAGCTCGCGGATGACGACGAGGCTCTGCGACGCGAAGGCTTCGTTCAGCTCGACGAGGTCGATGTCGCCGACCTCGACGCCGGTGCGCTCGAGCAGCTTCCGGACCGCCGGCACCGGGCCGATGCCCATCACGCGCGGGTCGACGCCCGCGACCGCGCTGCCGACGAACGTGCCGAGCGGCTCCGCGCCGAGCGCCTGCGCCTTCTCCTCGCTCGCGATCACGAGCGCGGCGGCGCCGTCGTTGATCCCGCTCGAGTTCCCGGCCGTGACCGAGCCTTCGGCGCGGAACGCGGGCTTCAGCGTCGCGAGCTTCTCGGCGCTCGTGTCCGGACGCGGATGCTCGTCGCGAACGGCGTCGCCGACCGGCACGAGCTCGTCGTCGAAGCGCCCCGCCTCGGCGGCCGCGGCCCAGCGCTGCTGCGAGCGCAGCGCGAACTCGTCCTGCTCCTCGCGGCTGACGCCGTAGCGCTCGGCCACGTTCTCGCCGGTCTCGCCCATCGACTCGAGCGGGAACAGCTCCTCCATGCGCGGGTTCGGGAAGCGCCAGCCGAGCGTCGTGTCCCACACGGTCTGGTTCCCGCGCGGCCAGGCCATGTCCGGCTTGGCCATGACGAGCGGCGCACGGCTCATCGACTCGACGCCGCCGGCCACGAACAGGTCGCCGTCCCCGGCCGCGATCGCGTGGCTCGCGGAGACGACCGCCGAGAGCCCCGACGCGCAGAGCCGGTTCACGGTCACGCCCGCGACCGACTCGGGCAGGCCCGCGAGCAGGACGGCCATGCGGGCCACGTTGCGGTTGTCCTCGCCCGCCTGGTTCGCGGCGCCGAAGTAGACGTCCTCGATCTCGCCCGGGTCGACGCCCGCGCGCGCGACGGCCTCCTTGATCACGGCCGCGGCGAGGTCGTCGGGCCGCTCGCCCGCGAGCACGCCTCCGTAGCGCCCGACGGGCGTGCGCACCGCCGAGAGGACGACCGCGCGGCTCACGCGGCGGCCGGCCGCGGGCGGCGCACGAGCTCACCGCTGCAGTTCGGGCAGACGTACGCGAGCTCGCCCGCGCAGGCGACGCACCACGTGCACTCGAACGTGCAGATGTACGCCTCGTCGCCCGGAGCGAGCCGAGTGCCGCAGCGCTCGCAGGACCCGCGCATCTCGAGAGCCATGCGGCGAACGCTAGCCGACGAACTCGACCCTGACGGGCTCCGTGAAGGCGCCGATCTCCTCGCCGCGGCGCAGGAGCTCGCGAACCGCGCGCCGGCCCTCTTCGCCGTAGTCCTCGGTCAGCTCGTTCACGTACATGCCGACGAAGCGGTCGGCCAGCTCGTCGTCGAGGCCGCGCCCGAACTGGAGCGCGTACTCGAGCGCACGCTCGCGGTTGTCGAGGCCCGCGCGGATCGACTCGGCGAGCACGTCGGAGAGCTCACGCAGGGTCTCCGGCCCGAGATCGCGCCGCGCGACGTTCGCGCCGAGCGGCAGCGGCAGGCCCGTGTCCTCGAGCCACCACTCGCCGAGGTCGACCACCTTGTGCAGCCCGGCCGCGGCGTACGTCAGCTGCCCCTCGTGGATGAGCAGGCCCGCGTCGGCCTTGCCGGACAGGACCTCGTCCATGATCTGGTCGAACGGAACCTCGCGCCAGCGGAACTCGCCGAGTCGCAGCTGGAGCGTGAGAAATGCGGTCGTCATGCGGCCGGGAACCGCGATCTCGACCCGGCGCAGGTCGTCCTCGTCGAGCTCCTCGCGGGCGACGACGATCGGCCCGTACCCGGAGCCCATGCTCGCCCCGTGCGGCAGCAGCACGTAGCGGTCCTGCACGTGCGGGTACGCGTGCAGCGAGATCGCCGACACCTCGAGCCGGCCCTCGAGCGCCCACTCGTTCAGCGTCTGGATGTCCTGGAGCACGTGCTCGAACTCGAAGCCGCGCGGATCGACCTCGCCCTTGGCGAGGCCCCAGAACATGAAGGCGTCGTCGGGATCGGGGCTGTGGCCGAGGCGGATCAACAAGGCCGCGCGAGCCTACCTGCCGAAGAACCAGCGCTCGAGCGGGCCGAGCAGCTCCTTGCGCGTGAACGGCCTGATGTGCTCCGGCCGGCCGTCGTCCTCGGACACGCGGGCGTCGTCGTCGAGGATCCCGTTCGCCTGCTCGAGCACGTCCTCGAGCTCGTGCCCTTCGAAGACGTAGTCGTCGGCGCGCGGCTCGTCGCTCGGCCGGTGCTGCGGGTTGACGGCACGCCCGACGGCCCACATCCCGCCTTCCTTGCGCTCGATCCAGACGACGATGCGCTCCTCGGTCCCGGACTCGTCGAACCCGTGCAGCTCGCGCTCCGCGAACCGCGAGGCGGTCGACAGCTTGCGCATGTGGCCAGGATACAATCGCTCTCGATGGCGCGGCTCGCGGCGATGTTCCGCAATCCTTTCTCGTTCCTCTTCACGCGGTTCGAGCCACGAGGACCGGGTCGCGGCGTACGTGATCCGCGAGCACGAGCGCGGGCGCGCGCTCGGGGAGATCCTCGAGGACCCGTACGTGCGCAACCGGTGCACGCCGCAGGAAGTGAAACGACTTCTGGATCGGCCGGAGCTGATCCGGGCGCTCGGCGACGACGTCGTGAGCGGCGTCAATACCGAACGCGCCTAGACGCGCTTCCCGACCTTCTTCCTGTTCGCGAGCTCGATCGCGACGGCACCGATGGCGACGTCCCAGGCAGCGAGCCCGTTCGACTTGAAGAGCACGATGTCGTCCGGCGAGCTGCGCCCCGGGAGCTCTCCGGAGACGACTTCGTGGAGCTCGTGCACCTCGAGCCAGTCGAGGACGCCGCGGTCGACGGGCTCGATCAGGTCTCCCGACTCGATCTTCGCCTGCTCGATCGAGTCGCAGCAGACGAGGACGGCGCGCTCGAGGACGACGTTGTCGAGCTCGCGCGCCTTCGGCCGGTTCGCGCCGACCGCGCAGACGAGCGCCCCCGGCTGGAGCCACTCGCCGCGGAGAACAGGGTCGTCCGAGGTCGTGACCGTGACGACGACATCCTGCTGGGCCGGGTCGCGGTGGCTCTCGCCCGGTTCGGCGCCGACCTTGTCGCAGAACGCGAGCAGGCTCTTCTCCGTCCGGCAGTAGGCGACGACCTGCTCGATCCCGGGCAGCGCCTCCCGGATGCACGCGACCTGGCTCTCGGCCTGCCAGCCGCAGCCGATGACGCCGAGCGTGCGCGCGTCCGTCGCTTGGCGAGGTGCTTCGCCGCGACCCCGCTCGCCGCGCCGGTGCGCAGCTGGCCCATCCGGTCGGCCTCGATCACCGCCGCGAGCTCGGCCTTGGCCAGGTCGAAGAGCACGACGACGAACGGCGTGCCCGCAG
>CAWGVD010000010.1:0-66329 GCA_963825795.1 uncultured Actinomycetes bacterium
TCGCCCGCGGTCAGCGTGTCGTCCGGCTCGCCGGCGGAGCAGTAGAGCGCGATGCCGGCTTCGATCTCGATCCGCGCTCCGCGCCCGGTGGTAGCGACCGGACCGCACGCACAGCGCCTCCGGAGACGAAGAATGCCTTCTGCCAACCCGGTTCCAGGGCCGGTGCGATCAGGCAGAGCTCGAGCCGCCGGAGTCGGTCCAGCCGATACAGGCGCTCGACGACCTTCTCGAGCGCGTCGACCCGGTCGCGCAACCGGGCCGCCTCCTCGTAGCGCTGGCTCTCGGACAGATGGTCGAGCCGTGCGCGCAGGCGCGGCAGCGGACCGCCCTGGAGCAGTGTCTCGAGCTCGGTGTCGGTGCAAGAAGCGAGCGCGCGCGCGGCGAGGGCCGCCTGCCGCCGCGAGCCGATCGGGCCGAGCGGCCCCGCCTTCTTGGAGACGACGAACTCGTCGCCGCGGCGCCGCAGGTAGACGCCCTGTTCCTTCCGCCGCCCGCGCGAGTTGGCCGGCGGCTCCAGCTCGCGGATCAGGCGCAGCTCCTCGAGAGCGGCCTCGAGCTCGGAGCCGAGCACTCGCCATTCGATCCGCGCCAGCGCGAGCAGAGCCGCCTCGACCGACGGCCGCTGGCTGTCGCTGCGGAAGTACGAGCGCAGCCGTGCGCGCAGGTCGCGGGCGCGGCCGACGTAGAGCACGTGGTCATGTCGTCGCGGAACAGGTAGACGCCCGGCCGGGTCGGCGCGCCGCGGGCCAGGTGACGCTTCCCGTGCACTCTGCGCTTGCGGGGCGCGGCGAGGCCGCGCAGCTCCGACAGCGTCCTCGCACCGCGCTCCTGCGCCAGCCCGATCAGGTGCACCAGCACCTGGGCCGTCGCCTCTGCGTCGGGCAGCGCGCGGTGGCACGGGCTGGGTCGGGACGCCGAAGAAGTCGGCGAGCGAGGCGAGGCCGACGCGGCGGAGCCGCCCTTCGAGCAAGCGGCGTGCGAGCGCGGCAGTGCAAAGCGGCGGCTCGGACAGGCGCCGGTCGCCCAGCTGCCGTTCGAGGAAGCGCTGGTCGAACCGGGCGTTGTGCGCCACGAGCAGCTCGTCGCCCGCGAACGCGAGAAAGCGCCGAACGACGGTCGAGACCGACGGCGCGCCTCGTAGCTCCTGTTCGCGAAGACCGGTCAGGCGGGCGATCGGCTCGGGCAGCGCGATCCGCGGATTGACGAGCGACTGGAACGAGTCGACGAGCTCGAGCCCCTTCACCCGCACCGCGCCGATCTCGCAGATCTGGTCGCGGCCGGCCGCGAGCCCGGTCGTCTCGAGGTCGAAGACGACGAGCTCCGCTTCCTCGAGCAGCGGGTCGGGGCGGCCGCCGACGAGGGAGACGGTCGTTCCCGTGCAGACGACCCGGCTGTCGCCCGCCGTGACCTCTTCCAGCAGCGAGCAGGGCGAGGCCGTCGGGGATCGAGCTCGTCGCGAAGAGCGCACGCGCGGCGTCGACGGACGGTCAGCGGACCGCGCTCCTCGAGCGTGTCCACGAGCCGATCGAGCGAGTCGAGGGCGAGTTGCACCTCTCAGATGAAAGCGAACATACGTTCGCTTTGCAACCGGGGAATCAGTCAGGGAGCAGCGGAATCGTCAGTCCCTGGCGTCGGCCGAGGAGCACGGCGCGTGTGATCGCGGCCGACCCGAAGCGCAGCCGCACCTCGTCGAGCGCGGCGTCGAGCGTGTCGCTCCAGGATCCGTCGAGCGGCAGCCTCAGCTGGCCGAGGTCGTCGTCGAGGTTGCTGATCGACACGCCGACGAGCGTGATCCCCTGGCGCTCGATCAGCGGCAGCGCGACCTCGAGCAGCTCGCGGGCCGCGACGAGAATCGTCCGCGTGTTCGCGGTCGCGTACGGCAGCGTCTGCGAGCGCGTGGCGCGCGACGAGTCGTCGAAGCGCAGTCGGAGCACGACGGTGCGGCCGAGCCGATCCGCGGCCCGCATGCGGCGCGTGACTCGCTCGACGAGCCCGACCAGCGACGTGTCGACCTCGGCGTGCGAGGTCGGTCTCCACCCGAGCGCCCGCTGGGCTCCCATCGAGCGTCTGCGCCGGCGAGCCTGGACCGGACGCGGGTCGCGGTTGTGCGCGAGCGCATGCAGGTGGCGTCCGGCCGCGCGGCCGAGCATCGTGACGAGCGGCGTTCTCGGGCAGCTCCGCGACCTGGCGCACGGTCGTGATCCCGGCGTCGTTGAGCCGTCTCGCCGTCACGCTGCCGACGCCCCAGAGCCGCTCGACCGGAAGCGGGTGCAGGAACTCCAGCTCGCGGTCCGGCGGCACCAGCAGCAGGCCGTCCGGCTTGGCCACGCCGCTTGCGACCTTGGCCAGGAACTTCGTTCGCGCGATCCCGACCGTGATCGGCAAGCCGACGCGCTCGCGTACGGCTTCGCGGAGCCGCGTCGCGATCTCGAGCGGAGAGCCGGCGAGCCGGCGCAGCCCGCGGACGTCGAGGAACGCCTCGTCGATCGAGAGGCCCTCGACGAGCGGCGTCGCGTCGTCGAACACCCGGTACACGGCCTTGCTCGCCTCCGAGTAGGCCGACATGCGCGGCCGCACGACGACCGCGCCCGGGCAGAGCCGAAGCGCGCGGCGGACGCCCATCGCAGTCTGGACGCCGCGTGCCTTCGCCTCGTAGCTCGGGCAGAGCACGACGCCCGCCGCCGACGAGCACGGGCCGCCCGCGAAGCTCAGGACGGTCGCGCTGCTCGACCGCAGCGAAGAACGCGTCCACGTCTGCGTGGAGGATCGTCGCGTCCGCCAGCACGAACATATGTTCGCACAGATTGTGCTCTAGGTCAGCTGGGCGATCACGACGACGAGCAAGACCACGATCAGGGCGCCGATCAGGGCGAAGCTTCCGAGCACGAGCTTCACCTTCCGCAGCACGACGGCCCAGACGACCCAGGACATGAGCTGCGACGCGAGCTGGACGCGTCCGAACCAGATGCTCGAGATTCCGAGGCGAGCGAACAGCCGGCCGATCGGGCTCGCCTCGAAGCGTGCGAGCTCTGCCGCGCGCACGCGCTCCTGCCAGCGCACGGTCATCTCCTTCGCCTCGCGGCGAGCGCTGCGCTGGTAGAGCGGAAGCTGCTTGCGCCGGGCCTGCCAGTACTCCAGCGACGCCTGAGCATCCTCGAGCGGCGGCGGCTCGAGCATCTGCTCGATGAGCAGCTGGTCCGGATCGTGAACGGCGCTACGCACGTGCATGAGTGTAGACGGCGCGGCCAAGTGCCCCGACGGCCGTCGAGCTAGTCGGCTGCGACGTAGGCCGAGATGGGTTGGACGACGCCGTGCGCCTCCATCGCGGCCGCGACTTCGGGCGTCGGCGAAGCCAACATCGCCTGAAGGGCATCGACGTCCTGGACGTCGGCGGTGATGGCGATGTTGTTGCTGCCGTCGCGCGCGACATAGTCGGTCACGTTGGAGCCGGTACCCGACTCGATAGCCGCAGCGCGCTCCGACTTGCCCTCCAGCCAACGGTCGAGGTCGACGACCGCGTGGGTGATGACGACTTTCGGCATGCAATCTCCTTCTGCGTACGTGGCGGTTTGGGAAGGTCGAGGAGGTCATACCACAGGACACGGCATCCTCTTGGCGCTCTCTCGTTTCTACGTGGATAACGTAGAAAAACGTAGTCCCGTAACTCTACGTTGCCAAGCAGTCTGTTACAGTGCGTGGCGCGCTGGGTTCCTACACGGAAGCCGTCGAGGCTCCGAATCCCTCTTCGACTGTCACATCGGGCCTGAGTGCACCAGGAGGACGAAGGAGCCGGTTCTCCACCAGCACTGTGACAGTCAGGAGCATCAAGGTCGGCTCATGTGCGGGATCGCCGGATACAGCTTCTCTCTCGAGAGCACCGTCGATCGGACGGTGGCCGCCCGCGCACTGCTCGCAGGCATCGCCGAGCGCGGGGCGGACTCAGTGGGCTTCGCCTACCGCGGCGACGACTCGAAAGTCACGGTGCACAAGCAGCGCACGGGCGCAAGCGAGCTCCTCGACCGTCTCGAGGTGCCCCAAACCGCCACACAGCTCCTCGTGCACGTCCGGGACTACACAAAGGGTCATCCGCGTGTCGTGGCCAACAACCATCCGATCCGCCACGGAGCGGTCGTCGGGATCCACAACGGCACGATCGCCAATGACGACGAGTTGTTCGCAGCCCATGGCATCGCTCGTGCCGAGCCCAGCATGACCGTCGACTCGGAGCTGATCTTCGCGCTCGCCGAGCGGTTTCGGGGACGCACCGCCTACGCGCTCGAGCGACTGGTCGGCTCGATGGCGACGGCCTGGCTCGACGAAGGCCGGGAAGAGCTGGTGCTTGCCCGCGGGATGGGCCGGCCGCTGTGGATCGGCACCTCGACGCAGGAGCTCTTCTTCGCGTCGACGCGCGCAGCGCTGGACCTGGTCGAGGAGTATTCGTCCGTCGAGCTCCGCAAGCGCGAGGTGCGTGAGGGATCCCTACTCGCGGTGAACGGCGGACGGATCGTCGAGCGAGACTCGTTCCGCCCGGACATGTCGTTCGAGGGACAACCTCTGCCGGCAGTGCGTGCGCCGAACGAGGCTCGCGCGAGCCTCGCGCGACTCGCCGCACTGCACGCCATCTAGCCGTCGTACCCGGGTCCTTGAGTGCTCCCGGCAGTGCGTGTCCACCGGCGTAGCCGGGCCGGAGGCCCCAGCGGCGCGCTTGGGCTGGGGGCCTCCGGAGGAAGAGAAGGGACAGCTCGGCTACCTCGCAGCGACGGGTGCCGGGCTGACGGTCCGTGCGCGGCTGACGAGCGCGCCGATGCCGTAGATCGCTGCGAGACCGACGAGGGCGTACACGATGCGGCTGGCGGCGTTCGTCTGGCCGAACTCGAGGCCAAAGAGCCAGGCGACGAGATCGAACTTCGCGATGGCGACGAGCCCCCAGTTGAGGCCCCCGATGATCAAGAGCGTGGCGGCGAGCAGATCGAGCTTCTTCATTGCTGTACACCTCCTGTATAGAAACTGTCCGGCGGGACGATAAACGCCGCCGACCGGTTTGTCAAGAAGTTGTCCAGGTGTTGTATAGTCAACCTCGTGGAACCCGGCCTCCTCCGAATCGGCGAGCTCAGTAGACGCTCCGGTGTCAAGCCGGAGCTCCTTCGAGCGTGGGAGCGGCGGTACGGCCTTCTCCAGCCGACCCGCTCTGCTGGTGGGCTCCGTCTCTACTCGCCGTCCGACGTCGAACGGGTTCGGCGCATGCAGCACCACCTGGCGGAAGGGCTGGCCGCGGCCGAGGCAGCGGCGCTCGCCACAGAGAGCCGTGACAAGTCGCCCGAATTGGCGTTCGACCCGAACTCAGCGCGACGCGATCTCGGCGCAGCACTCGAGGCGTTCGACGAGCCGTACGCACAAGCCGTGTTTGACTCGCTGCTCAGCCTGACGATGCTCGACTCGATGCTCACCGAGGTCGTGCTCCCCTACCTGCACGAGCTCGGCGAGCGCTGGGAACGAGGTGAGATCACGGTCGCCCAGGAGCATTTCGCTTCCGCGGTGCTCCGGGGGCGCTTGCTCGGGCTTACGCGGGGGTGGGGACGCGGTTTCGGCCCTCAGGCCATGCTCGCGTGCCTTCCTGGCGAGCAGCACGACCTCGGCTTGATCGCCTTCGGGCTCGCGCTTCGCGCCCGAGGCTGGCGGATCGCGTATCTCGGGGGCGACGTGCCGATCGAGAGCGTCATCAGCGCCGCTCGCACCGTCGATCCGGCGTTCGTCGTCCTCAGCGCCGTCGATAAGGAGCGCTTCAGGCGGAGCACAGGCGAGCTGAAGTCCCTGGCGCGCACACAGAGCATCTGCCTGGGCGGGGCTGGCGCGGGGGAGGCCGAGGCCAAGGCGATCGGAGCGACCCTCCTCGACGGGGGGCCGGTCGAGGAGGCCCAGCGGCTGACCGAGCTCGCCAGGTGATGCGCCTCGGGCGAAGCGTCGTCGAGGTGGACGGGTGGGAGGCGTGGCAGGGCCAGAGGGATGACGGCGCGGTCGAGTCGGAGCAACGCGCCGTCCTCCGTACGCCCGTCGTCGCGTTTTCCGAGGCCGGCGGGGAGCAGCTTGGGCCGCGTGTACTGGCGTGAGGTCGAGCGAGTCACCGGGCGCTTCGTGCAGGCGCGGGAACGACATGGCTCGATCGAGCTGCGGCTGCTGGGACGCGGTCCGTCGTTGCTTCGGTTCGGTCGGCCCACGATCAAGGCTACGACGACGTCTGTCTGCTGCAGATATCCGATCGAGGGCGGTTTGCTCGCGCAGCGTCCGGCAGGAGAGATCATCTTCGCGCAGGCCGGTGACGGACCGCCCGTCGTCCGCTCGGCGATTCGCGGCTTCTTTCCAAGTCTGGCCTCTCGTACCGCGTCGCCAGATTGGACCGGTGCCCTCTACAACCAGGTGCAGAGCCGGATCCATCTGGTTATCAGCCGCCGCTACTTTGCACGGTTGATCGCGGAGAGTGGCGAGTGAAGGTCGTCGTCTTCGGCGCCTCGGGCACGATCGGCCGGCCTCTGCTCAAAGAGCTGGCACGTGAGCACGACGTCGTAGCCGTCTCGCGGACTCAGCGGCGCAATGCGGGCAACGTGACTTGGAAGACCGCGGATGCGACGGATCGCCGTTCCGTCTCGCGTGTGCTCGAGGGCGCTGATGTCGTCTACTACCTCGTCCACTCGCTAGGCAGCGCCGACTTCGAGGAGCAGGATCTCAAGGCTGCCGAGACGACAGCGCGTGAAGCCGAGCGCGCCGGCGTCAAGCAACTCGTCTACCTCGGCGGGCTTGGAGACGATTCGCCGGATCTGTCGGCCCACCTTCGTAGCCGGCGCGAGACGGGTCAGCGCCTGGCTGCCACGTCCGTTCCGGTGACGACCTTGCGCGCGGCAATGGTCGTCGCTCGGGGGAGTGCCGCGTTCGAGACGGTCGTCGCGCTCGTGGATCGCCTTCCTGCGATGGTGACGCCGCGCTGGGTTTCCACACGCACCCAGCCTGTCGCGCTGTCAGATGTGGTTGCCTATCTTGCGGGTGTCTGCGGGCTCGAGCCCGCGTTCGGGGCCGCGTACGACGTCGGGGGTCCCGAGGTGATGACCTATCGCGAGATGATCGAACGGATTGCTCGTCTACGAGGTAGGCACCCGTTCATCTTCGAGGTGCCCGTGCTGACCCCCCACCTCTCCTCGCTTTGGTTGCACCTCGTCACGCCGGTAAAGGCTGCAGTGGCGCGGCCGCTTATCGAAGGCTTGCGAACCGAGACCGTCGCTCGAGACGACCGAATTCGCCAGCTGTTGCCGATCGACGTGACACCGTTTGACACCGCCGCGCGCGCAGCGCTCGAAGGGCGTGTTTGAAGCGGTTTGCTCACGGGGCAGACCCGCGGGCGAAGAGCCTCTTACTGGAACCGGAAGTTGGCGCGCTTCTCGGTGCCGTCTCTGAGGCGCACGATCAGCTGGCGGCAGCCCCTGAAGTTGCGGTCGGTCTTCCAGACGTACTTGTACTGGTCGAGCAACGGGTCGTACGCAAACGCCTCATTCGGGGTCGTAGGCACGAGCGGCCCGGTCACACCACCCGTGCAAGAAGTCATCGCCTGCGTCGCCGGATAGCCGGCGGCGAAAAGGTTGAGGCCCCGGAAGCCGGAGAGGCTGAACTTGATGGGCACCGTGCTTCCTGCGTTGACGTCGTTGATCGCCGGCAGGTTGTTGATCGGGGAGAAGAAGCCGGTGAAGGAATAGGCGGTTACGCGGTACGTCAGATTGTCGTCGAAGACGTGGTTGGCACGATCGATGGCGTGGACGTGGATCGTCTTCGTCCCGGCCGAGCTCGTATCCAGGGGATCCGGGACGGTGCAGGTGTCGATGCCGGAGCCCGCGTCGGCGCAGGTCGCGTGCGCGACCGAGCCGAAGCCGTACGTCGCGTTCACGGTCACCGTCGGATTGGACACGTCGATCGGAATGGCCAGCGACCCGTGAGAATGGTCGCTCCCCTGGAAGTCGAGCGAGTGGACGCCGGTCCCATCGACGGAGAGCGACGTGCCGGGCGTGAACGTGCCGCCGTCGAGGCTGTACTCGATGTCCGGCGCGCCGCTGATCGTCACCGAGACCGTGTCCGTGAACCACCCGTTCGTCTGCGGGCCGCTCGCATGCGCCTCGATGTCGCCGGTGGGCGGTGGTGTCACGACCGACTTGAGGAACGCCTTGTTGCTCGTGACGGCGACGTTGCCGGAACCATCGACCGCCTGGACGAACCACTCCGCGGTGTCACCGACCAGCGGCCCCGCGCCGCTCCAGCGGGGTGAGCTGTGCGACATCTCGATCGACTTCCAGGTCCCGCTCGCGTCCTTGTAAAGGGCGAGCACCCGCTTGACGCCGCTCGCCCCGCCGACGTCGTCCGTCACGTCGACGGCGAACCCGATCGTCGCTCCTGCCCTCGTCACCTCGACCGGGCCGAAGCTCGACGGAGTGAAGTCGGTGACGTTCGGAGCGGTGTAGAAGACGTTGCCGGAGAGTGCCGTGAATCGCCGTTGGACGCCGATGCCCTGCGCCTCGGGTGTGCTGTCGCTCCGGAATTGCCCGCTGAAGAGCACGAGCCGCTGCCGCGTGCCGTTCGGAGTCGCGAGCGAGGCGACCGATTGGAGCTTCGTCGGGTAGCTGACGTCGCCGACGAGCTCCGGCGTGAAAGCCGAGAAGTCGTCGATCGACCCGGCTGAAGGCTGCGTCGAAATTGGCCTCGTCGGTCGAGCTGAGGGCGGTGAGCAGCGCGCCGTGTGCCACGAGCCCCGGCTCGGTGACGTCGAGCTTCGTCGTGGGCTCGATCGGGCGGCGGTTCTCGGCAAATGCGTCGTCCGAGACGAAGTAGCTGCCGATGGCGGTGTTGACCCTGGTGAAGCTCGGCGAGACGTTGAACGGCGCGGTCGGCAGGCCGGTGGCCGAGTCGGTCGTCGTCACCGCCGGAGTCGGCGGCGCAGGGGCGGCGCCCGGTCCCGATCCGGTACATCGGCAGGCCCATCAGGTTGTCGCCTCGTCGATCACCTTGAGGTGGTAGCCGCTCTGGGTCGGCGTCGCCGCGTACTCCTGCTTCGCGAAGGCGAGCGCCTGGCCGACCGTCATCGACCCGTCGAGCCGGTCGGCGAACAGGACGTTCAGCTTCTCCGAATAGAGCACGGCCGCGGTGTCGCCGAGCCCGTAGCCCGTGTTGCCCATGTAGACCACCGCTCCGCTCTGTGCGTAGCCCTGTGCCCAGTCGGCGTTGAGCGAGCTGCCGAAGACGAAGTCCGACACCGGCAGCGCCGAATGGCAGCCCATCGTGAAGATGACTCGCCCGCTCGTCGAGCGGCCCGCGAGATCGGCCGTCGTGTAGAGGATCGTCTCGCGATGCGCGGCGTTCTCGTCGGCGGGCAGCGAACGGAAATGGTCGTAATGAGCGTTGATCGAGTCGAGCGTGGGCGGGTTCGAGGCCGGGAACATCGCGGAGAGCAGGTTGCTCTTCGTCCAGGAGTTGTTGATCAGCTCCTGCGCATTGTTCGTCCCCACCTTGGCCCTGAAGTCCGCGGAGATCTTCGTCGCGCCGTCCGAGAGGAAGTCGTAGCCGGTCGTGAGAGCCCGCGTCGGGTTGATCGCACCGTTCCGCTGGATGTACTGGGTGATCTGGCCAAGGATCTGGTTCGGAGTCTCGACGAGGCGGCCGACCGCGAGCTCGGGGACATACGGCCCCTGGCCCGAGTAGTTGACGTCGCCGAGCGGGTCGTCGGTCGGCAGGAAGCCGAGCCCGTACGTGCTCAGGTACTGGTTGTTCGTGGCGCCGAAGAACGTGCTCGCGTAACCGCGCTCGTTCGCGTACGCGGAGTTGTCGAGAATGCGCCCGAACGGGATGCCGGCGGCGTCGTCGCCGACGATGACGATGTACTTGACCGACGGCCTGACGACCTGTGGGTTGTCGAGCAGGTTGCCGACGGCCCGCACGACGTCGTTGGCCTTCGCGGGCGAGCAGGAGTCCGAGGCGCGCGCGTTGAGGGCGAGCAGGACGGCGGCGTTCGCGTCGACCGGGATCACGGCGCCGCCTGCCGCGTCCGATCGCGCCGCAAGCGTCTGCAGTTGGCCGAAGACGTTGTTCTCGGCCTGGAGCCCGTAGAGGTCGCCGAACCGCTTCGATGCGAAGAGATACAGGGTGCTCGCGGCGGCCGGCACCACGGGCATCGCCTTGGTCACGCCGGTGCCGGGGCCTTGCGGATTGGTGCATGTGGGCGGCAGCGGGATCGAGGGCGACTTCTCGACCCGCAGCACCCAGGGGTCGTTGCTGTAACCGCCGTCGAAGCTCGCGACCTGGATCGTGTACGTCCCACCCTCGGGTGAGACCGCGGACACTTCTTCGTCGGCCAGGCCGCGGTTGTCCGACACATCGAGCGCAGGCTGTCCGACCGCATCCTGGGGCACGTCGCTGAGCGCCTCGGGCGTGATCGACTGCGTGCGTTGGCCGAGCTCGAACGGAACGTCCCCCGCGGCCGGGGCCTCGGCGCCGGGATGCGGCGTCCGCAGCGGTGCGATGCCCGGTCCGTAGATCACGAGGTCGTCGTCGACCTTCAGGTGGCTGAGGTGGATCGTGAGCTGCTCACCGGGATCGGCATGGACCTGGAAGTAGTCGCGGTCGGAGCCGCTCGACGTATAGCCGAGGTAGAGCGTGTCGGGCTGGGCCGTCGGCGCCGAGTTGGGCTGCCCGTTCGCCGGCTCGCCCGGCTCCGTGATCTGCGTGGTCGCCGCTTCGGGGGCGGTCACGGTTCCGAGGCCGGTCGCGGCGATCTTCGCGGTCGCCGCCTCGGTTCCCAGGCTGAGGCCGGGTTTCGCTCGGAACGTGAGCTCGTAGCTCGTGTCGAGCGCCAGGCCGTTGGCGTGCCAGGTGAGCTCGTTCTCGGGCGACTGGAGCGTCGGTTCGCCGTCGATTGTTCCGGGCCCGCCCGAGAGCTGCGTCGAGTTCGTGACGTACCGCGCGCCAGGGGGTAGGTGCACGCTGATCGCGCCGTCCACCAGGGGCCCGCCGCCGTTGAGCAGGACGGACACGGTGTAGGTCACCGTTCCGCCGTCGGCCGAGAAGTCCTGGAGCGGGAACTGCGGGAGCGGCAGCGCCTCCCAGTCGTAGGCCGTCTTGAGGAGGACGGTGGCCAGCAGATCCTCGAGCGTCGTGTCGGGCGGCAGGCCCTTGACGAGATCCTTGAGCAGGATGTCGTGTCCGCTCGCGTCCTTGTAGTAGCCGAGGTCCTGCAGCTTCGCGGTCTGCTTGATCGCGCCGGCAGCCTTGGCCTGCGCGAGCGTGTCGGTGTCCGCGCACACGAAGTTGCCGGTCGGGCAATCGAAGATCGTGAGCTTCGCGCTGGCGGGGATCGAGCCGAGCGTGATGCCGCCGAGCGGCGACGCATTCGGGCTCATGTCGATGCCGCCGAGCGGAATGCCGCCGAGCGGGGTGCCCACGAGGTTGATGCCCCCGAGCGGGATTCCGCCGAGCGGCGTGCCGACGGCGATGCCCCCGAGCGGGATGCCGCCGAGCGGGATGCCGCCGAGCGGGATGCCGCCGAGAGGGATGCCGCCCGAGCGGCACGCCCTGCAGCGCGAGCCCGAGCATCGTCTGCTGGCCAGGCTTGTGGCCGTCCTGCGGGCAGGTGAAGCCCGGCTGCTGGTTCACGTAGCTCGCACCAGTCGGCTACGTTCTGATCCGGCGGCGTGCCGGCGATGCCGCCGAGCGGAATGCCGCCGAGCGGGAGGCCGCCGAGGGCGATGCCGGCGAGCGGGATGCCGCCGAGCGGGCTCGACGCGAGATTGAGCTTGTCGAGCGAGATGCCGTCGAGGCGGCGACCGGCGGTCCCAGCAACTGCGCCAGCGTCACGTTCTGCGGCGGCGTGCCCTTGAATGCCGGGTCGAGCGCGAGGTGCGCCTCCCACGTGTCCGGGAGCACGAGCGGGATCGTCGAGAGCGGCACTCCGCCGAGGCCGTTCTGGCTCAGGTTCTCGGCCGTGAAGCCGATTCCGCCCAGGGGGATGCCGCCGAGAGGGATGCCGCCGAGCGGGATGCCGCCGAGAGGGATGCCGCCCAGCGGGATGCCGCCGAGCGGTGCGCCCGCCGTCGTCTCCGACTCGCCGCGGATCGCGTCGAGCGAGATGTCGGCGATCGGGGCCGAGGCGGCGCCGGGATCCGAGCTCTCGGGCGCCGCGATCGAGATCGACGCGGACAGGTTCGCCGGGTTCGTCCCCCAGTCGGGGAACGAGTTCCGGCCGCCGATCGGCGTCAGGTTGATCTGGTCGGTCCCGTCTGCGAGCGCCGTCCAGACCTCGAAGTTCTGCCCGCCGGCGTCGCGGACGAACGCGATTCGTGAACCGTCCGGCGACCAGCTCGGGTCGGCGTCGAAGATCGTGCCGTTCGTCAGGTTCGTCGCATCGGAGCCGTCCGAGGCGTTGATCGTCCAGACCGTCCCGCAGCAGGAGCTCCCCGGGCGGTCGCTGAAGAAGGCGATCTTCTGTCCGTCAGGTGACCAGTCTGGGTCCGCGTCACGACCGGGCTCGTTCGTCAGCCGCGTCGCGGTCCCCGTTCCGTCCGCGTTCTGTCGGTAGACCTCTTCGTTCCCGTCGCGGTCCGACATGAAGGCGAGCTGCGTGCCGTCCGGCGACCAGGAAGCGCTGGCCTCGTTCGCCGGCGTGCTGGTGACGTCCACGGGAGTGCCGCCGGTCGCGTCGACGACGAAGATGTCGTACTGCTCGATGCTGCTGCCGTGGTACGCGATCTTCGTGCCGTCCGGCGACCACGCCGGCTGCAGCTCGATGCCGGCATCGGTGGTCAGCCGCGTGACGCCGGTGCCGTCGATGTTCATCACGTAGATGTCGGGGCTACCCTCGCGGTCGCTCGAGAAGGCGACCTTCGTCCCATCAGGGGAGATCGAGGGGACGTTGTCCGTCGCCGGGTCGTTGGTCAGCCTCGTCGGCGCAGATCCGTCGGCGTTCATCCGGTAGATCTCGAGGTTGCCGCCGTCCCGGTTCGACTCGAAAACGATGTGCCCGGTCGGCGCCGGAGCAGCCGAGAGCGTGAGGTCCGCCCAGTCAGCCGGAGCGTATGCATCTGCGCCCGGGTACAAGAAGGAGGTTCCGTCGATCACGTACATGACGTCCACGCCGACCGTGTCGCCGGGATTGAGGCAGAAGTCGTGCACGGCGTCCGCTGAGCAGAGCGGGTGCCGGAGCTCGAACGTCCGGTTCGGCCCCACGATCTCTCCAGCCCCCACGATGTCGGCCGTGCCGCCGCCGGGCGGATTCGTTCCACCGGTATCCGTGTCGGAGTAGTGACCCGGTCCTCCCGAACCGGCGCTGCTGTAGTAGTAGTCGGCCCCGAACGACAAGGGCGAGGCGAACCCGAGGATCACGTCCTCGCCGGGGTCCTTGATCCCATCGTGGTTGTCGTCGAAGAAGATCCCCATCGAGGTCGTGCTGCCCGAGTCTTCGGTGACGCTTAGGGCGACGTAGAGGAACTCGGCGTCGTGCTTGAACCTCACCGTTATCGGGCGTCCTTCGATCGTCAGGTCATACGAAGGTGTGTCCGTCCATTCGCTCGCGCCGATGACCCCGTCGATGGTCGGCGTGGTCGCTGCCGTCGCTCCCTGGAAGACGATCGGTGGCTCGTGGTGCGCCTGAGCAACCCCGGGGAGCGCCAACGCGATGATGGCCCCGAGGAAGCTCACGCCGATCCGCAGGTGGTTCCTGACTAACGACAACCCGGCAAGACGTTAATCCCTTTTCGATCAATTTCAAAGTGCCCGCTTTTCCTTTCGATCTGCGGCCCGAAGGCGTACCCTCGGCCGGGGAATGGACGCGCAGCGGCGACGCACCCTTCGAGCCATATCTGCCGCGGCTCGTGCGCGACTGGGCAGCACGCACGCCGGCCGAGACCTGGCGCGAGCTCGACGGCTCGCTCGTCTCGGTCGACCTCTCCGGATTCACGGCCCTCGCCGAGAGGCTCCAGGCGAAGGGTCGAGCCGGCGCCGAGGAGCTGGTGCTGGCGATCAGCGGCGTTTTCGAAGGCCTGATCGGGATCGCGAACCGTCGAGGAGGCGACGTCCTCAAGTTTCGCGGCGACGCTCTGCTGATTCTCTTCTCGGGCGACGCGCACGCCGAGCGAGCCTGCCGCGCGGCCTCGGAGATGCAGTGGTTCATCGAGCGCACGGGCGAGACGATGAGCTCTGTCGGCGAGGTGAGGCTCCGGATGTCCACGGGCATCTACACGGGGGTCTGTCACTTCTTCCTCGTCGAGTCGAGTCACAAGGAGCTCGTGATCGCGGGGCCGGCGGCGACCGCCACGATCAGGCTCGAGGACGAGGCCGACGCGGGCGAGGTTCTCGTCAGCCCCGCGACCGCGGCTGCCGTCGGGCCCGAGTGGCTCGCCGGCGAGCGGGGCGGGGCTGCGCTGCTCGCGCTCGACCGCGAGCCGGACGCCGCGGCCCCGCCGGTCGTCGAGGACGCCGACCGACCTTCCGCTATCCCGGATCTCGAGCCGTTCGTTCCGATCGCGCTGCGCTCTTCTCTGCGGCTCGAGGCCGGCGAGGCGGAGCACCGGCAGGTGACGGCCGCCTTCGTGAAGTTCGCCGGCGTCGAGGCGCTGCTCGCACAACGCGGACCAGCCGGAGTCGGCGAGGCGCTCGACGCGCTCGGCACGGTCGTGGGCCGTGTGACGTCGGAGCTCGGCTTGACATGGCTCGAGTCGGACATCGACGTCGACGGGGGCAAGCTCTACCTGGCGGCCGGTGCTCCGTCGACCACCGGGGCCGACGAGGAGCGGATGCTGCGCGCGCTGCGCGCGATTCTCGATGAGGACTCGCCGTTGACGCTCCGTGCGGGCGTCCACCGCGGCCCGGCGTTCGCCGGCGACATCGGCGCGAGCACTCGCCGTACCTACGCCGTCATGGGCGACACCGTCAATCTCGCCGCACGGCTGGCCGCGCGCGCCGAACCGGGGGAGATCCTCGCTACCGCCGAGGTGCTCGAGCGCTCGCCGACCCGCTTCGAGACCGCACCGCAGCCGTTCCTGGTCAAAGGCAAGGAGCGAGCGATCACGGCCTACAGCGTCGGCGTCGTCACCGGTGTCGCGGAGGAGGAACGAGCTCAAGAGCTGCCGATCATCGGTCGCGAACAGGAGCTCGCGGAGCTCGAGGCGGCCGTCACTGCGGCGCGCCTGCGCCAGGGCCAGGTGGCCGAGCTCGTCGGGGAGCCGGGGATCGGCAAATCGCGCCTCGTCGAGGAGCTGAAGACCATGACGCTCGGCTTCACGCAGCTCGTCGCGCGCTGCGACCAGTACGGGATGTCCGTCCCCTACTTGCCGTTTCGCTCGCTGCTCCGCCCGCTCGCCGGAATCACCGAAGCGGAGAGCCCGCGCCGAGGCCGGCGATCGGCTCAAGCCCTGGATCGAGGCCGTCATGCCCGAGTTCGCGCCCTGGCTCCCGTTGCTCGCGATCCCCTTCGACGCCGAAGTGCCGATGACGCCGGAGACCGAGGAGATCGAGCCGGCGTTCCGTCGCGAGCGCCTCTTCAAGACGGTCGAGGAGTTCCTGCTCCGCGTGCTGGTGATGCCGACGCTCATCGTCTTCGAGGACACACACTGGATCGACGACGCGTCGCACAGCGTCCTCCTCCACCTCGTGCGGAGCAGCGCCCCGCGGCCCTGGCTCGTGGCGATCACGCGCCGGCCGCAGGGCTTGCCGTTCGTCGACGAGCCCGGCGGCGGGCACCGGGTACTCGAGCTCTCGGCGCTCCCCGGCGAGGAAACGTCTCGGCTGGCGCTCGCGGCCGCTGGCGAGGTCGCCCTCTCCGAGGAACTGCTGGGCGAGGTCTCGGAGCGCTCGGGCGGCAACCCGCTCTTCGTGCGCGAGCTCGTGGCGGCCTCCCGTGCCGGGGGTGGCGTTGCGGCGCTTCCAGAGACTGTCGAGACGCTGATCACGACGCGGATCGACACGCTCGAGCCCGGGGATCGATTTCTCCTTCGCAACGCCTCGGTCCTCGGGGCCCGCTTCGAGCTCGACCTCCTCGCGGACGTGCTGGCGGACGAGCTCGAGGACGTCGGCGATCTCGACCGCTGGCGCCGACTCGGGGAGTTCGTGGCCTGGGAGGGGACGAACGAGCTGCGGTTCCGGCACGATCTCTTCCGCACGGTTGCGTACGAGGGGCTTTCTTTCCGCCGCCGGCGCGAGATTCACGGACGCGTCGGCACGGTGCTGGAATCCCACGCCGAGAAGGGCTCCGTGGAGCTCGCGCCTTTGCTCTCGCTCCACTTTCTCCACGCGGAGGACTACGAGCGGGCCTGGCGCTACTCCGTCGCGGTCGGAGAGCTGGCACAACACCGATTTGCGAACGTCGACGCCGCCGAGCTCTTCCAGCGAGCGCTCGCGGCGGCCGAGCACCTCGAGCTGCCACCGCTGGAAGTGGCGCACGTCGCCGAAGCGCTCGGGGACGTCTGCGAGCTCGCGGCGCGGTACGAGGAGGCCGGGGATGCATATCGCCATCGCGCGTGAGCTGGCAGCGGACGGATTCGTTCTTTCGCGCCTGATGCGCAAGGAAGGGATCCTGCGCGAGCGCCTCGGCAGCTATCCCGAGGCGCTCGACTGGTACGGCCGCGGGCTCCAGGCGCTGGACGATTCGGCCGCCGGTAGCAACGGGCTGCAGGGCCGTGTGCAGCTCGAGCTTGCAACCGCCGGAGTCAAATACCGCCAGGGCCATTTCGACGAGGGGATCCACTGGAGCTCCCAGGCCGCCGAGCACGCCGAGCTGGCCGACGATCGCGCCGCGCTCGGACACGCCTACTTCCTGCTCCACCTCAATCACATCTCGCTGGGTGAGAAGGACGACGAGCACGCCCGCCTGGCGCTGCCCATGCTCGAGGAAGCCGGAGACCTCGTTCTCCAGTCCAACGTCGTCAACAACCTCGGAATCGAGGCCTACTACGCCGGGCGCTGGGACGAGGCCTCGGAGCTGTATCGGCAGAGCGGCGAGCTGAGCGAGCGCGTGGGCGATGTGGTCAATGTGGCCCGCGCGCAGAACAACGAGGGCGAGATCGTCTCCGATCAGGGCAAGCTCGAGGACGCCGAAGAGCTCTTCCTGGAAGCGCGACGGGTCTGGCGTGCTGCGCGTTACCCCGTGGGCATCGCGCTCGCCACCTCCAACCTCGGCCGAGTTGCCGCGCGCACGGGTCGCTTCGACGAGGCGCTGGAGTTGCTCGCCGAGGCGCTGACGGCTTTCGAGGCGCTCGGCTCGGAGGCGTTCGGCCATGAGACCCAGGCCCGGCGGGCCGAGTCCTTCGTGCTCGCGGGCCGCTACCAGGAGGCCCTCGATGTCGCGCCAACCGTGCTCGAGGCGGCCGGGGAGAACCGGCTCCTCTACCCCTTCCTCGAACGACTCCATGGCTATGCCCTCGTCCAGGCGCGCCGGCCGGACGAGGCGCGCCCGCGCTTCGAGCGGAGCCTCGAGCTGGCGCGCGAGCTCGAGGCCGACTACGAAGTGGCGCTGACGCTTGAAGCACTCGGCCGAACACGCCTCGGCGAACCGGACGCCGAGGCCGAGAGCAAGGCGATCCTCGAGCGCCTCGGCGTCGTCTCGACGCCGCGTGTGCCGCTGCCCTGACGGAGAGTGCGCGTCCGCCGTCATGAGATCTCTCTGAGAGGTTCCGCGAAGCGATTGCTGCTTACGGGGAGCTCGCGTTCCAGGTAGCCGGAACGACGCTTTCGTGGTGGCACCGATGCTAGGCGAACTCGAGAAGGCGATGGTGTCCGGACAAGCAGAAACCCACCAGAAATGGAGGACACCATGCAAACGAGTCACCGTTTCAGCGTCGCGCTGGCGCGCCCGTGGCTAATCGGGGCCGCGGCCCTCGCGGCGCTCGCAGTCGGCATCTTGCTGCTACACCCCCGCGCGAGCCATGCCGCCCCGGCCAGCACCACCGTTGTCTCCACGGCGAAGACCGGCCTCGGTCGGGTCCTCGTCAATTCCCGCGGACACACGCTCTACCTGTTCGGCAAGGACCGGAACGGGAAGAGCGCGTGCTCCGGACAGTGCGCGAGCTTCTGGCCGCCGCTGATCGCGAACGGCAAGCCGCAGGTCGCGGGAGGCGCGAAGGCCTCGCTAATCGGAACGATCAAGCGTGCCGACGGCCGCCGCCAGGTGACCTACAACCACCACCCGCTCTACGCCTTCGTCAAGGACACGAAGAAGGGCCAGCTTCGCGGCGAGGGCCTGAGCGCCTTCGGCTCGAAGTGGTACGCGGTCTCGCCGGCCGGAGCCAAGGTCGTGCCCCACCCTGCTGGAAACGGAATTCCGCAGCACAACGGTGGCGACCACGACTCCGATAACAACGGCGGCCCCAGCGACGGCGATGGAAATATCTGATCGAAAGATCGATGGGTCGCGGCGGCTGCTTGTGGTCGCCGCGACCATCGCTGCGATCCTCGGTGTTTGGGGCAGCGCCGCGGGCGGAAGCACGGCGGTCAACGGTCAAGCGCCGGCTTTTCGGTGGCTGCATCCGCGGCCCCCGCCACACAGCTGGAAGCTTGCCCGGCTTCCGTCGGGCGCGGCGACATTCGCCTACCCGAGGACCTGGAGGCCGATTCGCACCGACCCGGGAACGGTCTCGGTTGCGCTGATCCGCCCGGGCCGCAGCATCCGCGGCTACCTCAACGCAACTCCCCGCCAGGGAACGGAGACGCTTACGAACTGGCCGAGCTTCCGGGTCCAGCACTTGCGTGAGGAGGAGAGCTCGAAGGACGTTCGTCTGATAGCCAGTGCGCACGGGCTCAGGTTTCGCTCCGGCCGAGGCTCGTGCGTGATCGACACCTATCGCACGTCGCGAACCCGCTACCGCGAGATCGCGTGTCTCGTCGCGGGCACTCGCACCAGTTCCGTCCTCGTCGGTGCAGCCCCGTCCAAGACCTGGGCGCAGCAAGCGGAGACAATCGAGCGGGCGATCGCAAGTCTTCGAACCGACTAGATCTTCCCTTGATCACTTCGTCTCGATGACGCGAAACCCGTATGTATAGATGCCCCCGGCATGAATCGAACATGCGCACGCGGTTTAGGAAACCGCTGCTCTATCCACTGAGCTACGGGGGCGAGACGGGGTCACGATAGCCCGAGCTGCAGCCGCCCGGTTACACGCCTGCTAACCGGTCCAGCGGTGGACGCGCACCGACGGCAGCTCGCCGACCTCGTCCTTCGTGAGAGTGAGCGTGACCGCGTCGGTGAAAACGCTGGCCACTGCGTTGATCGGGATCGTCACTTCTCGCCGGCCCCAGAGATGGCCCCGCTCGAGCACGAAGTGCGTGATGGCATCGTCGTCGTCGACGAGGAACCCGTCCACCTTGCCGAGCTGATGGCCGTCAGCCGAGGTGACCCCGCTCGCCCGCCGGATCTCGACCTCTCCCTTGGGGATTCGGTCGTAGGTCACGGAGACGTGCGGGTCGTAGTCGGACGGCCCGGTTTCGTAGCCGAGGCCGCCGACGGTGCCGTAGTAGTAGTACGGCTCCGCGAGCACGCTCTCGACACCGAGGTCCCACTCCGGCTCCAGCTGCGGTGATTCGCCGAGCCGAATGTATGCGGTCTCCTCGACGGGCTCTAGCTGGTCCGCCTCCTCCACGGAGCATCGAACGGCGATGGCATTGGTCTCGTCGTCCTCGCTGCTTGCGAGCTCGACCGGCACCAGCCTCGCCTTGCCGTGGTCGCCGTCCGGGTCGACGACCAAATGCGTGACATGGCGCGTCGTTGGATCGATGACGACGTCCGCGAGCTTCCCGAAGGGGCCGTCCGTGCAGTTCACGGGTCTGCCGAGTTCCAGACGCACGATGTACCTCCGCTGTTTGAGCGCCGACGCCGAGCAACATTAGCGTCGCTCGTCGATCCGCACCGTAGGCTTCAGCCGATGGGCCGGATCGCGCTCGTCCAGGGCGACATCACGAAGCAGGCCGTGGACGCGATCGTCAACGCGGCGAACGAGTCGCTCCTCGGCGGAGGCGGCGTCGACGGGGCGATCCACCGAGCCGGCGGGCCGGCGATTCTCGCCGAGTCGCGGCTCCTCGGCGGCTGCGAGACCGGCGACGCGAAGGCGACGACAGCCGGCGACCTACCGGCGCGGTACGTGATCCATACCGTCGGGCCGGTCTGGCAGGGCGGCGATGCGAATGAGGCCGAGCTCCTGGCTTCGTGTCACCGGCGATCGCTCGAGGTCGCCGCCGAGCTCGGCTGCCGCACGGTCGCGTTCCCGGCGATCTCGACGGGCATCTTCGGCTATCCGGTGGAGCTGGCCGCCGAGGTCGCGCTCGGAACGACCCGCGCAGAGCTCGAACGCCACCCCGGAATCGAAGGGGTCACGTTCGTCCTCTTCTCCGACGAGCACTTCAGGCGTTCTTACGGAACTTGGCGTGAGCTTGGATCATCGTGGGCCGGCGCCGCTGGATGATAAGTAGGTCGGCCTTTGACCGCAAAGCAGGGGGTGGGTGTGGTGGCTGACTCGGGAACTGTCGACCGCGACGGCTTTATGTTGGAGTGGGTCCGAGAGGGGCGCGGGCTCCCGATGATGGTTTTGGGGGCGCAGCGCTTCTACCGCGGGTACTTCCCGCAGTCGCTCCGCGAGCACTTCGACATCGTGTTTTGCGACCTGCGCCAGTGGGTGCCGTCGCCGGACGGTTTCGAGGTCAGCACGATCACCCGCGACACCTTTTCCGAAGATGTCGAGGCCGTTCGGCAGGCGGCGGAGCTGGACCTGCCGATCGTGGCTGGCCAGTCGCAGCACGGTGCCATCGCGCTGGAGTACGCCCGCCACTTCCCAGACCGTCTCCGCGGAGTAGTGCCGATCGCCCCTATCCCTCCGGCGGGCAGCTCCGACGGTCTGGAATCACGGGAGGACTTCTTCCAGCGGGACGCAGGCGCAGATCGTCTGGCCGCACACCAGCGCAACAAGGCCACCCGTCGCGTGCCCGCGTCGATCGAGACCACGCAGGACTTCATCGACAACTTCGTCTCCGATGACGCCCTCCGCTGGTACGACCACAGCTTCGACAGCTCGCAATCGTGGGATGGCGTCGACGTGAATCTTCGGGTGATGGATCAAGTGTTCGAGCCTGAGGCGTTCGGCGGGTACCAAGTGCAGCCACTCGATGTGCCGGTCTTCCTCGTGCTCGGCCGCTACGACTACCGGATCCCGTACTACATCTGGGACGAGCCGAAGCTGAGCTTCTCGAACCTCCGCTACAAGCTCTATGAGAAGAGCGGGCACCACCCGCCCTACGAACAGCCAGAGCTGTTCACTGCTGACGTCGTGGAGTGGTCGAGAAGGCTGTGAGGGCAGGCAGTGCGCTACCGCGAGAAGCTGAGCAGCTCCGTGCGGCCCGATCCGCCCGACACGAGCAGCTCCATCACCGGGCCGACGCCCTTCGCGTAGAGCTTCATCTCCTCGACGGTCGGCTCGATCGTCGAGTAGTTCCGGGTCAGCAGCGCGCCGCGGTACCTGCCCGAACGGGACCTGGACCTGGCTGCCGACCTTCAGCACTTCCGCGGCGTCCTCCGCGTGGCCCGCGTAGTACTCCTCGCGATAGCTCATGCCCTGCTTCGGGCTTGCCGGGACGACGACGCCGGGCTCGGCACCGTCGACGCCGTACGTCCACGAGCCTTCCTTCGTCTTCAGCTTCCCGTTCTCGTACTCCGCCGTGTCCTCGCCGAGGTACCAGAGGTTCCCGTGGGAGTCCTGCGCGTACCAGTCGTACGTGTCCTCCAACGTCTCGCCGTTCCTGCTCACGCGGTCATGGACGACGCGCGCCTCGATCCCGTCGAGCGTCTTCGTCCGGTTCGTGACCGTCACGTCGACGCGCTGCGCCTCGCCGTTCTCGACCTCGCGGTAGACCCAGTGGCTGCCGGGGCGCATCGGCCAGTACGGGTTGTCGATGTTCGTCGTGAAGTCCGCCGGGTCGAGCTTCACCGGCTTCGTGCCCTGGGGCAGGCTCGAGGAGCTCGAGGACTTCGACCCTCCGCCGCCACAGGCAGTGAGTGCGAGGACGGCGATTGCGACTGCGATTGATCGGATCATGCGGCGGAGCGTAGGCCTGCCGCGTGAGAGGCCGATGAGAGGGGCTAGGGGTCGGCCGGCTCGATGTGCCGGTCCGAGGCGCATGCCCGCGCCCAGCGCTCGGCGATCTCGATCAGCCGGCCGCGGAGCTCGTCGAGCTCGTGCTCGTCGGTCGGTAGCTCCCCGCCGCCGGCCTCGATCCGCACCTGGCGAACCGTGGCCTCGGAGCGCCCGCTCAGCTCGTGCCGCGACTCGGAGACGATCGTGAGCTCCGTCACCTTGTCGCGCAGCGCTGCGGCCAGAACGTCGATCTCGGCCGGCGTCGCCTCGCGTCCCGCGAACATGCCGAAGTTGACCCGAATCTCGAGGGCGGGCGGTTCGAAGGTCCTCGTCGCGAAGGCGAGCGCCGGCTCTGCTGACCCCATCGTCTTCACGGGGTTCCCGGTTCGGAGGAAGCTAATCCTCGCGCGGAACCCAGCGGAAGTAGCGCAGCGAGATGCACGGCGCCGGCGATCCCCCAGGCCAGGATCACGGCCACGTCCTTCGGCTCGTTCCAGATCTGGGTGCCCTTCAGCATCACGTCTCCGACGAGGTCGATGAAGTACGTCAGCGGCAGGACGTCCGCCACCTTCTGGAGCACCGCCGGGAAGTGCTGCTGCGAGAAGAACGCGCCCGAGATGAACGCCACCGGCAGGTAGATCGCGTTGATCACCGCCGAGGCTCCCTCCGCGCGGCGGATGAACCCGGTGATCGCGACGCCGAGCGCCGCAAAGCACACGCCGCCCAGAAGGAGCGTCAAGACCAGTGACACGGGGGCCTTCGGGAACGACGCGCCGAACAGGATCATGGCGAGCGCGATCAGGCATGCGGCCATGACCGCGAAGGCGATCAGCGTCGTGAGCAGGACGGCCGCGATGTAGACGGGTGACGGAAGAGGAGTCGCGCGAAGCCGCTTCAGGACACCGTTCTCCCGGCGGATCACGAGCACGATCGCCAGCCCGGCGAAGGCCGTCGCGATGAGGCCGTAGCCGATCATCCCCGTGAGCAGGTAGTCGGCGCCGCGGTAGCCGTTGATCGTGTCGCCGCTGCCGTACACCGAGCCGAGCAGCACGAAGAAGATCAGCGGGAGCATGAACGTGAAGAAGGCGAGCTCGCGGCTGCGCGAGTAGAGCTGAAGCTCGCCGCGGAGCTCGTGGACGAAGATCCTCATTCCTGCTCCTCCTCCTTGGTGAGCGAGAGGTAGACGTCCTCGAGGCTCGCACGGCGCACCTCGAGCCCCTCGAGCTCGTGGCCGGCTGCAAGCGCCTCGCGCGTCAGGTCGTGCAGGAGCTTCGTCGGCTCCTCGGTCTGCATGACGACCTCCTGGCCGTTGCGGCGATAGCGGATCTCGGTCGCCGGAAGGGTGGACGTCAGCTCCGACGGCGGCCCGAGGGCGACGATCTCGCCGTCTCGCAGGACTGCGACGCGGTCCGAGAGCCGCTCGGCCTCCTCGAGGTAGTGCGTCGTGAGCAGGATCGTCTTGCCGAGGTCGCGCAGCGACGCAATCGTCTGCCACGCTCGCCGGCGGGCCTCGGGGTCGAAGCCGGTCGTCGGCTCGTCGAGGAAGACGATCTCCGGATCGCCGACGAGCGCGAGCCCGAGGTCGAGGCGGCGGCGCTGCCCGCCGGAGAGGCTGCGCACGAGCGTGTCGCGCTTCTCCTCGAGGCCGACGAGCTCGACGACGTCGCCGATCGGCCGCGGCTGCGAGTAGTAGCCGGCGAACAGCGCGAGATTCTCGGCGACGGTGAGGCTGTCGTAGAAGGACGAGGACTGGAGGACGACGCCGATCCGCTCGCGCCAGTCGAGACCCGCGGTGGACGGGTCCTCGCCGAGCACGGTCACCGTCCCGCCGTCGCGCTTGCGGTAGCCCTCGAGGATCTCGACGGTCGTCGTCTTGCCGGCGCCGTTCGGGCCGAGCAGCCCGAAGATCTCGCCCTCCGCGATCTCGAAGCTGACTCCGCGCAGCGCCTGGAGCTCCTTGTAGGACTTGCGGAGATCGTTTACGGCCACGGCGCTAGACATATCTGGCCGATATGATTATCCTATCTGGCAGATATGTCAAGCCTGACCCCGACAGCGCGCGTCATCCTCGGCATGTTGAAGCTCGGCGTCGCCGACGGGCTACGACATCAAGAAGGTGATCGACGGCTCGACGCGCTTCTTCTGGACGGCCAGCTTCGGGCAGATCTACCCCGAGCTCAAACGACTCGAGCGCGACGGGCTCGTGCGTTCGAGGCAGGAGCCTCGGGGCAAGGTGAAGCGCACCGTCTACGAGCTGACTCCGAAAGGAGAGACGGCGCTGCGCGAGTGGCTGACCGACCGCGAGAGCGTGATCTTCGAGATCCGGGACGAGAGCCTTCTCCGCCTCTTCTTCGCCGACGTGCTGTCGGAGGAGGACGTGCTCGCGAACCTGAAGATGCAGCAGCAGATCTTCGAGCTCGTGCTCGACCGCTTCCGTGAGATCGAGGTCGAGGCGCGTGCGGGCATCGACGAGGGCCGAGAGTACCCGTACCTCGTGTTGCGCTACGGGCTCGACTTCATCACCTGGGCGCGCGACTGGTACGCCGAGGTGGAACGTCGCCTCGAGGCCGGCGAGCCGCTATTCGAGCTCGACGACGAACGAGCCCGGCGGCGGGGAACGGAGGCTCGGGGCCGCCGGTTAGCGCGGCGGCGATCTGCCCGCAGTCGGGCTGGTGGCCGACGACGACGACCTCGTCTCCGCGGCCGGCGATCGCGGCTCGGACGGCTTCGGGAGTCGCGCCGGGCGCGAGTCGGTCGTCGGGCTCGGTGGCGACGTCGAGCGCTCGCGCGAGCTCACCGCCCGTCTCGCGCGCGCGGAGCAGCGGGCTCGTCAGGATCGCTCCGGGGCGCGCTCCGTCGGCGTCGAGCTTCTGGCCGAGCGCCCGAGCCTGCTCGCGGCCCTGCGGTGTCAGCCGACGCAGCTCGTCCGGCTCTCCGGGCGCGGCCTCGGCGTGGCGGACGAGGTAGAGGCGCACTGCGGCTGAGGATAGCCTTGCGGCATGGCCGTGATCCCGATGCTGGCCTACGAAGACGGCGCCGCCGCGATCGACTGGCTGACGAGCGCCTTCGGGTTCAGCGAGCAGACGCGATTCACGGACGACGACGGGACCGTGACGCATGCGGAGCTGGAGACGGGATCCGGGACGATCATGCTCGCGACCCCGTCGCCCGACTACGTGAGCCCGAAGCGCTTGCGTGAGCTTTCGACCGAGGCGCGGAAGATGGCCGAGGTGCCGTACGTGATCGACGGCGTGCTCGTCGAGGTGGACGACGTCGACGCGCATTTCGCCCGCGCCAGAGATGCCGGCGCGACGATTCTGTCCGAGCCTGCCGATCAGTCCGTCGGCATCCGTCACTACCGGGCCGAAGATCCCGAGGGCCACCGCTGGATGTTCTCCCAGGACATCGCGTGAGCTGGTTCCGGTACGTCGTCGCAGACGTCTTCACGGACACCCCACTGCAGGGCAACCAGGTGGCCGTCTTCACGGACGCGCGCGAGATCCCCGAGGACAAGCTGCAGCCGATCGCGCGGGAGATGAACTTCTCCGAGACCGTGTTCGTCTACAAGCCCGAGGGCGACGGGCACGCGAGAATCCGGATCTTCACGCCGACGATCGAAATGCAGTTCGCCGGTCACCCGACGCTCGGCACCGCGTTCATCCTCAGCGCGCCGCTTTCGCTCGAGGAGATCAAGCTCGAGACCGGAGCGGGCCTCGTGCCGGTGCGGCTCGAGCGCGAGGACGGGCGGATCGTCTTCGGGCGCATGGAGCAGCCGCTGCCGACGATCGAGGCCTTCGACGGACAGGAGCGGCTCCTGGACATCCTGGGCGTAGAGCGTTCGGAGCTTCCGGTCGAGCTCTACGACAACGGCGTCCGGTTCGTCTACGTGTGCCTCGGCTCGCCGGACGAGGTTGCGTCGCTCCAACCGGACCTCGTTCGGCTGGCGCTGGAGTCGGCTGCGCTCGGCTTCAACTGCTTCGCCGGCGAGGGTCGGCAGTGGAAGAACAGGATGTTCGCTCCGGCGGGCGGCGTGGCCGAGGACCCGGCAACGGGGTCGGCAGCCGGACCGCTGGCGCTCCATCTGGCGCGTCACGGGCGGATCGCGTTCGGCGAGGAGATCGAGATCTCGCAGGGCGTCGAGGTCGGCCGCCCCTCGAAGCTCTACGCGCGGGTCGACGGCTCCGCCGACGAGGTCGAGCGCGTCGAGGTCGGCGGCTCCGCGGTCACCGTCGCGCGCGGCGAGCTCAAGATCTGAAAGAGGCCGGTCAGGACGAACGCGAGGGCGAAGCTCGGGAGCGAGGCCCCGATCTGGTACTCCGGCGTCGGAAGCTTCGCCATCAGGTCGCTCCAGAAACCGAGGCCGGTCGGCTGGTACAGCCACTCGTAGACCAGAAAGCCGGCCGCCCACGCGACGATCGGTCCCGGGCGGAAGCTGGGGCTGCCGAAGATGTCGCGCTCCGAGTAGTGCGCGCCGTTGTGCAGCCAGTGCGCGGCGAGCACGCCGAGGAGCGGGACGAAGACCGCCCCGAGCAGCAGCAGGAACCGCTGGTAGCTGCGCATGTCGATTGCCAGTGCGCCCGCGGTGGCGATGACCGAGGCGCACGCGATCAGCACGCGCTGCGGGACGCGTGACAGGACGTTCTGCGTCGACACGGCCGACGAGTACACGTTCGCAAACGCCTCGTCCGTCTCGTCCACGGTCAGTGCCAGGAGCGCCAGCGCGGCCGCCGCGCCGCCGCCCGCGATCGCAGTCAGGATCAGCTCCGGGTGGTTCGGGTCGACGCCCCGCGAGAGCACGAGGATCGAGCCGAAGCCGAACTGGAACAGCGTCGGGAGCAGGTAGCCGATTCCGACGCCGAAGAACGCGCTCCGCCGGTCGCGCGAGAAGCGCGTGTAGTCGGCGACGAGCGGCGCCCACGAGACCGTGACCGCGATCACCGTGTCGACCGCGAGCCAGAACGAGCCGTGGTGCGCGCCCGGGTGCGACCAGAGGTTGCCGAGGTTCGCGCCGTCGACGATCCACCACGCCAGGTAGGCGACCGACAGCGCGACCGCCCAGATCGCGAACTTGCGCACGAAGCGGCGCACGAAACCGATCGGCCCGAGCAGCGCCAGCGCGGCGGCGAGCCCGCCGAAGAGGAGCTTCCACGCCCAGGTCGCGTGGAACCCGAACAGCTGGTCACAGAGCAGCCCCGCGGCGGTCGCGATCACGATCAGCTCGAAGATCGCCCAGCCGAGGCACTGCGCGATGTTGAGGACGGTCGCGATGTACGAGCCGCGCTGCCCGAGCGGAGCCCGCTGGAGCACCATCGTCGGCACGCGCCCGTCCGCGCCGATCAACGCGGCCAGCGCGAGCATCGAGTTCCCGATCAGCCCGCCGACGAGCGTCGCCGCGAGCGCCTTCTTCAGCGACAGGTCGAAGTAGGCCGGTAGCACGAGCACGAGCAGCGAGATGCCGAGGTTGACCCAGAGCAGCGTCGTGTCGACGAAGCCGAGCACGCGAAGCCGCTCCGGCACGGGCTCGATTCCCCAGCTCGGTGCTTTCACGTCACTCCCTTCGCCGGCATGACCCGGAGCAGGTTCGACGGGTTTGATCTCAGCCGCTCTTGAGGCGGCACCCCGGTTCGGCCACTTTAGCGGCTAGGACAGAGGGGTCAGGCGGGTCGCGGTCGCCTTGAACTCGGCGACGACGACGTCGCGCTCCTTCAGCCCGAGCCGCTCCGCGGAGGCGGCCGTGATCTCGGCGGTCAGCGGGCCGACTCGGACTCGACGGCGGTTCCCGACCGGCACGATGCTCTCGATCGGCGCTCGCATCGCGGTTCTGAGCCGAATCCTCGGTCTCCGTCCTCGAGAGCGAGATCTCCCATGGATGGATGACGACTCCGACCGGGCCGTCCGCCTCGTCCGTGGACACGATCGTCACGCCCGAGTCGAGCACGACCTCGGTGAGGCCGTCGACTCGCAGGCGGGCCTGGCCGGTGAGGAGGTTTCCGCCCGCGAGCTCGGCGACGAACGGCGTCGCCGGGGAAGCGATCAGCTCCTCCGCGGTTCCCGTCTGGACGATCCGACCCTCGACGAGGACCGCGATCCGGTCGGCCAGCGCGGCCGCGTCGAGGAAGTCGTGCGTGACGAGGATCGACGGGAGCCCGAGCTCGTGGAGGAGCGTCCGCAGCTCGGCCCGGACGCGGCCGCGCGTGTGCGGGTCGAGGGCGGCCATCGGCTCGTCGAGAAGCAGGATCTGCGGCTTGCGGGCGAGTGCTCTCGCGAGGGCCACGCGCTGCTGCTCGCCGCCGGAGAGCTCGGTCGGCTTCGCCTTCGCCAGGTCGCCGATCCCGAGCCGCTCGAGCAGGTCGCCCGGCTCGCCTCCCGCGAAGGCCACGTTCCGCTCGACCGACAGGTGCGGGAACAGCGCGTACTCCTGGAAGACGTAGCCCACGGCGCGCTCCTCGGGCCGGCGGTCGATCCGCCGCTCGCTGTCGAACCAGACCTCGCCGTTCGCCGCGACGAGCCGGCGCGACGGCTTCGCGAGCCCCGCGATCGCGCGCAGGACCGTCGTCTTGCCCGCGCCGGAGGGGCCGACGAGCGCGACCGTCTCGGCGCCGACGTCGAGCGCTACCTCGACGTCGAAGTCACGAGTCGGAACCTTGAGATCGAGCCGAGCCGTGCCCATGTGAAGACCTTCAGGCCGACGAGTATCGCCGCTCCGACGAGGATGAAGAGCGCGCTGATCGCGAGGGCGACGTCGAAGTCCTGGTCGAGCTCCGCGTAGATCGCGAGCGGCAGCGTCTGGGTCACCCCCTGCAGGCTGCCGGCGAAGATCAGCGTCGCTCCGAACTCGCCGAGCCCGCGCGCGAGCGCCAGCGCCGACGCGGCCCCGAGCCCACCGGCCGCGAGCGGGAGCGCGATCCGCCCGAACACGCGCCACGGCCCGGCCCCGAGCGTGCGTGCGGCCGAGATCAGGTTCTCGTCGACGCTCTCGAAGGATGCGATCGCCCCGCGCAGGTAGAACGGGCTCTCGACGAAGGCGACCGCGAGCACGACGGCGGTCTGCGTGAACCCGATCTGGATCCCGAGCGCGTCCAGTCTGGCTCGCCGAGCAGCCCGAAGCGCCCGAACGCGGCGAGGAGCGCGATGCCCGCAACCGCCGGCGGAAGCACGAGCGGCAGCTCGATCAGGGTCAGCACCGCGCTTCGTCCCGGGAAGCGCTTGCGCGCGAGCAGATAGGCGGTCGGCGTGCCGAAGACGAGGACGGAGATGTGCGCGATCGCGCTCGTCTTCAGGCTGACCACGAGCGCATCGCGCGCCACGTCGTTGTCGAGCTGAGCGAAGAGCTCCCGCACGGGGATCCGCAGGAAGATCGCAACGATCGGCAGCAGCAGGAAGACGAAGGCCACGGCCGCCGCGATGGCCGTGGTCAGAGCGAAGAGGAAGCGGCTCAATGCTGCTTCGGCAGCTTCGGCAGCCCGAACCCCGCGCGCTTCAGCAACAGGCGCCCTCGCTTCGAGGTCACCTTGCGGATGAACGCACGCGCCTCGACCCGGCGCGCCGTCGAGCTGACGACCGCGAGCTGGTAGCGGATCGACGGCTGGGCCCAATCCGGAATCTGGATCTTCGTCACCTTCGAGGCGACGGGCCTCGCGTCCGTGACGTAGACGAAGCCCGCGTCGGCCTCGCCGAGCGCGACCTTGGCCACGATGCCCTTGACGTCGGTTTCCTGGCTGACGACGTTGTGCATCACGGCGGCGGTGATCCCGAGGGTGTCGAGGAGCTGGCGCGTGTACGAGCCGATCGGAACGCCGCGGGTCGCCGATCACGACCTTGACCCCTGGGCGCCGCAGGTCGTAGATCGTGTGCAGCTGCGCCGGGTTCGACTTCGGGACGATCACGATCAGCTTGTTCGTCGCGAACGTGATCGGCTTCTTGACGAGCCCGTCGTGGTACAGGAGCTGCGGGTACTTCGGGCTCGCCGCCGCGTAGACGTCGACCGGTGCGCCCTGCCGGATCTGGAGCGCGAGCTGGTCGGAGCCCGCGAAGCTGTAGCGAGGCGTCTTGTCGATCTTCGGAAAGACCTCGGTCAGCGACGCGGCCGCGAAGACGGTGAAGTTCCCGCCGGCGCCGGTCGCACTCGGAAGCAGCGAGCGCGACGAGCGCGAAGAGGACGGCGAGCGCTCTCATCGCTCGACCATGATCGACGTGGCCTTGACGACCGCGGTCGCCGAGTCACCCGGCTCGAGGGCCAGCTCCTCCGCGGCCTCGCGGGTGATCACGGAGACGATCCGGAAGGGGCCGGCCTCGAGCTCGACCTGGGCGAGCAAGCCTTCGATCTTCACCTCGCGGACGGTCCCGGCGAGCCGGTTTCGAGCGGAGAGATCATGGTGGAGCGACCCCCCGCGGAGCCGCTCCACCTCGCTCGCCAAGACGACGCGCCGATTGGCGTGGTCGCGACGCGTGCGAATACGCCCCTGGCGGTCCCAGCGCCGGAGCGTGTCGATGCTGATGCCGAGGCGACGTGCAGCCTCCCCGGCGGTGTACGTCTGCCTAGGCATCGCCTAGGCAACACTACATCAGAACGTCGCGTCCTTCACGCCGGTCGCGATCAGGAGCGAGGATCGCGGCCGCGAGGCACAGCCGGTAGACGACGAACACGGTGTAGTCGTGGCGGCGCAGGTAGCCGAGGAGCAGGTCGATGGCGATCAGGCCGACGCCCGCAGCGGCGACCGTGCCGACGAGGAACGGGCCCTCCCAGCCGGCCGGAAGGGTGCCGAAGACGATGTTCTTCAGTGCCCTTGTAGATGACTGCGCCGAGGACGACCGGAATCAGGAGGAAGAACGAGAGGCGCGCGGCGCTGTCGCGATCGAGCCGCGAGGAAGCGCCCGGCGGTGATCGTGATTCCCGAGCGCGAGACGCCCGGCATGAGCGCGATCGCCTGCGCCGCGCCGACGCCGAGCGCGGTCCAGAGCCCGATGTCCTCGAGCTTTCGGTCCTGGGCGCTGCGGTCGGCGATGTAGAGCAGCACGCCGAAGACGGCGAGGTTGATCGCGATCTGCCACGGGTTGCCGAGGTGCGATCTCGATCGTCTGCTCACCGAGCGGCGCCGGCGATCGCCGCGGGGATCGTCGCGACGAAGATCAGCCAGGCGATCTTCTCGTCCGCGGTCTGGATCGACCTGCGACCAACCGAGCGGAACCAGGCGCCGACGAAGATGCACGATCTCCGTCCCAGAAGTAGACGACGACGGACGACGAGCGTCCCGAGGTGGAGCGCGACGTCGAACGTCTTGTTGAAGTCCTGGTGCGTCTCGAGGTAGTGCCAGTTCCCGATCCAGGGGACGAGGATCAGGTGGCCCGACGAGGAGATCGGCAGCAGCTCGGTCGCGCCCTGGACGACCCCGAGCGTGAACGCCTGCCAGTCGGAGAGCTTGCCCGCCTGCTCGCCCACGCCGAGGGCAGCGAGGACGACCGCGACGGTCAGGAGCGCGGCAGCGGAGCCATAGACGAGAGCGCGCCGCCGCATCGCTCACAACGTACTCGACAGGTGGCGAAAACGGAACCGAGAACCGCTCCTGTGACCGGCTGGTGAAGATCCAGCCGCCGCGCGGTGAGAATCGACTCAGGGACTTTTCCACACATGTGGAAAACGGCCCGGCGGGACGTTCTACGATGGGCACATGCCGCGCAAGACCCTCCAGTTCGAGGCCGGAGACTCGTTCGAGCTGCCCGCGGTGGGCGGACGGGCCCTCCCGCGGCGCGTCTTCACGGAGATCTTCTACGACACCGCGGGCGGGCGGCTCGGGCTCGCCGGGTTCGTGCTGCGGCGCCAGGTCGAGAACGGCAAGGGGCTCTGGCGGCTGAGCGTCGTCTGCGACGGGGTCCCGACGCTCGACGTCGAGACGCCCGGCGGCCCCGCCGGCCCGCCGGAGGAGCTGCGCGAGCTCGTCTCGGCTGCTTCCGCGGGCTTCGAGCTCACTCCGGTGCTGCGCGCGCGGACGCACGCGACCGGGCTGCGCGTCAAGGCGGGAAGCAGGTCGCTCGCGAAGATCAGCGTCGCCTCGATCACGCTCCTCGACGGGCAGCGGACGACCGGTTCGTTCAGCGAGATCGAGCTCGAGCGGCTCGCAGCGACCCGGAAGGAGCTGGCGAGGCTCGAGTCGGCTCTTCGCGAGTCCGGCGCCAAGCCCACGAACGGCGCCGGGCCCTTGGAGCAGGCTCTGGCCCGCGAGCCGCAGCCCGAGCTGCCGCTGCCTTCGACTTCGCTCGAGCAGCTGCGCCCGTACCTCCGGGAGCAGTACGCACGGATGCTCGCCCACGATCCGGGCGTTCGGGTCGGGAAGGACCCCGAGGACCTTCATCAGATGCGCGTCGCAACGCGGCGGCTGCGCTCGGTGCTGAACACGGCCGCGCCGATCCTCGACCCGGCCTGGGTGACCGAGATGCGGAGCGAGCTCGCCTGGCTCGGCGGGGAGCTGGGCCCCGCGCGTGACCTCGACGTCCTCATCCCGTACCTGCGCGAGGAAGCAGGGCGCCTGGATCCGGCCGACCGCAAGGCTCTGGCGCCGCTCTTCAAGAAGCTCACAAATTCGCGCGCCGTCTGCTCGGAGAGCCGTCCTCAGGGCGCTGCGGAGCGAGCGCTACCTCGCGCTGCTGGCCTCGATCGAAGCTGCCGCCGCCGGGCCGCCGCCGGGCGGAGCCGGCTCGCTGCGGGCCGAGGTCAAGAACGAGTTCAAGAGGCTGCGGAAGGCGATGCGACAGGTGGAGGAGGAGCCGACCGACGAGGCGATTCACCAGGCACGCATCAAGGGCAAGCGCGCCCGCTACGCGGCCGAGCTGCTCGAGGACGAGCTCGGCAAGCCCGGCGCGAAGCTGCTCGCCGCCGCGAAGGAGTTCCAGGACGCCGCCGGCGAGCACCACGACGCCGTCGTCGCCGAGGCCCGGATCCGGGCGCTGCTGCGCGGCAGTCCGGGCCCAGCGAACGGCGCTCGCCGCGGGCATCCTCGTCAGCCGGCAGCGGGATCGCCGCGATGCGGCTGCGGCGGCGCTTCCGAAGGCGTGGCGCCGCTACGAGGAGGCGGCCGGGAAGGTGTGGGCCTGAGCCGCGTCGTGCGGGCAGCCGGCGGAGTCGTCTGGCGGCGCGGTCCGGACGGCCTCGAAGTGCTTCTGATCCACCGGCCGCGCTACGGAGACTGGAGCTTCCCGAAGGGCAAGGCCAACGGCGACGCGGAGAGCGACGAGGACACGGCCGTCCGCGAGGTGGAGGAGGAGGTCGGCCTCAGGCTCGCCCTCGGTCCGGAGCTCGAGAGCACCGGGTACCGCGACTCCAAAGGGCGCCGGAAGGTCGTGCGCTACTGGGCGATGGAGCTGCCCTTCGGCGAGGAGCCGATCGCCGGAGACGGCGTCGACGAGGTCCTGTGGGTCGCGCTCGAAGATGCGACTGCGCGTCTCACATGGGATCGTGACCTCGCCGTGCTCGACTCGCTGCCCGTCGAGGAGCTCGTATGAGCCTTCTCCTGATCCGCCACGCGCTCGCGGGCCATCGCAACGCGTGGGAGGGAGACGACCGCGTGCGGCCCGTGGACGACCGCGGCCGGCTCCAGTCCGACGCCCTCGTCGACGCGCTCGCCTCGTTCCAGATCGACCGGATCGTCTCCAGCCCGTACCTGCGCTGCGTCCAGACGGTCGAGCCGCTCGCCGCGGCGCTCGAGCTCGAGATCGAGCTCGACGAGCAGCTGGGAGCGACGAGGCTCGACGAGGTGGGGGAGGTGCTCGAGCGGTTACGCGGAGAGAACGTGGCCGTCTGCACGCACGGTGACCTGCCGTGGCTCGGCGACCGGAAGTTCAAGAAGGGCGCGACCTGGGTCGTGGACGACCGAGCTCGTGCCCGAGCGCTACATCAAGCCGCCTGCCTAGGCCGGCCTGCTTCGCTTCCCGAAGCAGCGACTCGAGAACGTGCGCCTTCGCGGAGGCCCGCTCGCGCGACGACGAGCGGGACGCCCAACCGGCGCTGTGCTTCGGCCAGCACGAAGGCTCCGGCCAGGAGTGTCTGTCCGCGCCAGATCGGGAAACCGAACTTCTCGGCGAGGTCGGCGGCCGGCGCGGAGCTGAGCACCGACTCGGCCTTGGCGAGCTCCTTCGGGCCCAGCGTCCGCCCGACGACGCGGCGCAAGGACCGCGCGGTTCCGCCGGTGGCCACGGCGCAGCGCGGAAGCGGCGACGCGTGGCCTTCGAATGCCCGCTCGATACTCGCCCGGAGTGCGTCCAGCTCCTCGCTCCGCGGCGGGTCGTGGACGAAGTGCCGCTGCGCGAGCCGCAGCGAGCCGATGTCGAGCGTCCGGAACCAGACCGGCTCCGCGGCGGTGCCGAAGACGAGCTGTGTCGAGCCGCCGCCGACGTCGACGACGGCGATGCTCGCGGGGGGCGTCGGGAACGTCGAGACCACGCCCGCGAACGCGAGCCGCCCCTCCTCTTCCGCGCTGAGCGGCCGTACGGGCAGCCGCGTCGCAGCGGAGATCGCCTCCACGAGCTCGCTCCCGTTCCTGCCCTGCCGAGCCGGCGCGGTGACGAGCACCTCGATCCGCGCCGCGCCGAGCTTGGCCGCGTCACGTGCGTAGCGCCGCGCGACCTCGGCGGCACGGGCGATCTTCTCGTCCGGAATGCGGCCGGTGCGCTCGATCTCGCGCGCGAGCCCGACGGCGGTCCGCTCCTCCCGGACGGGCTCGACGGAGCCGTCCTCGAGCGTCGCGACGAGGAGTCGCACGGTGTTCGAGCCGACGTCGATCGCAGCTACGCGCATCAGGAGGGCATCTTGATGAGTGGACAGGTCGGCATCGGGGCGCTCAGCTGCGTCTGGAGACGGTGCGGCGAGCGCGTGCGACGGCGTTCCGCATCAGCAAGCCCTGTGCAGACACGCGGCGATCGCCCTTCTTGGGCTTCATCCGCTTCCAGGAGCCGTCCCCGTGCAGCTCCCACGAGTTCGTGTTGTCGGAGAGAAGAGCGTCGAACATCGCGTTTATCCGCTGGCGCGCTCGGATGTCGTCGACCGGCACGACGACCTCGAGCCGATGGTCGAGGTTGCGCGGCATCAGGTCGGAGCTTCCGAGCAGACAGGTCGTCTTGTCTCCGGCCTCGAGCACGAAGACGCGGCTGTGTTCGAGAAAGCGGCCGACGACGCTCCTGACGCGGATGTTCTCGCTCAGGCCCTTGACCCCCGGGCGGATTGAGCAGTTCGATCGGCAGACGATCTCGATCTCGGCCCCCGCCTTGGAGGCCTCGTACAGCGCCTCGATCACCTTCTCGTCCGTGAGTGAGTTGACCTTGATGCGGATCAGCCCCTTCTTGCCCGCCTCCGCAACCTGCGCAACAGATCGGATCGCCTCGATGAGCCTCGTGCGCAGCGTGAAGGGCGCGACGAGCACCTTGCGGAACCGCTGGGGCCGCCCGAACCCGGTCATGTAGTTGAACAGGTCGGCGACGTCCGAAGCGATGCTCTCGTCGGTCGTGAACAGCCCGAAATCCTCGTAGCCCCGCGCGGTCAGAGCGTGGTAGTTGCCGGTGCCGACGTGGACGTACCGCCGCAGGCCGTTTCCCTCGCGCCGGACGACGAGAATCATCTTGGCGTGCGTCTTCAAGGTCGGGAAGCCGTAGACGACGTGCACTCCCGATCGCTCCAGCGCGCGTGACCACTCGATGTTCTGCCGCTCGTCGAAGCGTGCCTTCAGCTCGACGAGGCATACGGTCTGCTTGCCGGCGTCTGCGGCCTCGATCAGGGCGGGAACGAGCGGCGACTCGTCGCTCGTGCGGTACACCGTCGTCTTGATCGCGATCACGTCCGGATCGCGCGCCGCGGCCTGGACGAACGTCTCGACGCTCGTCACGAACGACTCGTAGGGGAGGTGGACGAGAATGTCCCCGCGCCTGATCTCGTCGAAGAGCTCGCCGTCCGTGGTCGGGACCGCGAGGCGCGGCTGGGTCACGCCCCGCCAGCGCTCCTCCTTGAGATCGGGACGGTCGAGGTCGACGATCTGGTTGAGGTCGGCGAGGTCGAGCAGCCCGTCGACGCGGTAGACCTGGTCGTCGCGCGCACCGAGGCCCGCCTTGATGCGCCTCAGCATCTCGTCGGACATCGACTCGGAGATCTCGACGCGGACCGTGCCTCCGAACCGCCGTCGCTGCAGCTCCAGCTCGACCGCTTCCAGCAGGTCATCCGCTTCGTCGGAGACCTCGAAGTCGGCGTCCCTCGTGACGCGGAACGGCGCGCATTCGGAGATCTCCATCTTCGGGAAGAGCGACGTGAGCGAGTACGTGATCACGTGCTCGAGGGGCAGATAGAGGTGGCGCTTCCCGACGCTGATGAAGCGGGGCAGAAGCTCGGGAACCTTTACTCGCGCGAAGCGTTCCTCGCCGGTCTTGGGATCCCGGACGAAGACTCCGAGCGACAGCGACAGAGCGGAGATGTACGGAAACGGCTGGCCGGGCCCGACCGCGAGCGGCGTCAGCACGGGATAGATCTCCCGGTCGAAGAGCGCCGCGAGCTCCTCGAGCTCCTTCTCGGAGCAGTCCGCGATCCGGCCGATGAGGATCCCTTCCTTCTCGAGCGCCGGGCGCAGCTCCCGCTTCCAGAGGCTCGACTGCTCGGCCGACAGCGCGAGCACCCGCTCGCGGATCTCGGCCAGCGTCTGCTGCGGCGTGCGTCCGTCCAGAGAGTGAACCGTGAGGCCCGACGCGTCCTGGCCCATGAGGCCGCTGACGCGCACCGCGAAGAACTCGTCGAGGTGCTGGGAGAACCTCGAGCAGAACGTCAGGCGCTCGAGGAGCGGGAGACTCGGGTCGGCAGCCAGCTCGAGGACGCGCGAGTTGAAGTCCAGCGAGGACAGCTCGCGGTTGAGGAACCGCTCCGGCCCCTCGACAGAGGCTTTCTCCTTCTCCGCGGTCGGCACTAGCCCGACCGTGCCTCGAGGGTTGCCTCCCCCTTCGGTTGCGCTTCCAGTTTGTAGCCCACTCCGTACCGAGTGTGAACGAACGAGTGCCTCGGCGCACGCTTGTCGATCTTCTCGCGCAGCTTGCGGACGAAGACGTCGACCGTGCGATCGCGCCTCGTCAGGCGGCGGCCCCAGATCTTCTGCAGGAGCTCGTCCCGCGTCAGAACGCGGCCCTGCTCGGAGGCGAGGGCGTACAGGAGCCGGAACTCGGTCGGCGTGAGCGCCACGTTTTCGCCGTCGACATAGGCCTGAAAGCTTCGCGGGTCGACGACGAGCTCCTCGATCTCGATCGTCTCGCCGCGCTGCACCTCCTGGGCGCGAACGCCTCTGCGGGCGGCGACCCGAACGCGCGCCACGAGCTCGGACATCGAGAACGGCTTGACGAGGTAGTCGTCGGCTCCGATCTCGAGCGCGTGGACGCGGTCCTGCTCGCTGCCGCGCGCGCTGACGACGACGATCGGCGTGCCGATGCCCTCGGCCCGCGCGGTCTCGATCAGCTTCCATCCGTCGAGCAGCGGCATCATCAGGTCGAGGACGCAGACGTCGGGGCGCTCGAAGCGCAGGCGCGCGAGCCCCGCCTCGCCGTTGCCCATCCACAACGGGTCGAATCCGGCCTCCGCGAGATGCGTGGACATGCCTTTCGCGATCAGCTCGTCGTCCTCGACGATCAAGACCCTGGGCATCGCCAACGAACTCTTCACGTTCGGCGCCGCAGACCGGGGTAGAAGCGTGGTGAACGGGCTGTAACCGAGTGGTGAAGAGGTCCACGGGCCACGGGCCCGCGACGGAATGCGCGCGATGCTGACGTCGACGACCGCACTCCCGCCCATGCCACGGGCGAAGGTGAAGAGGTGAACGGCCCCGCGTCCGGAGCCGTCCTCCTCCCCGTCGGACCGGAAATCAGGGCTTGGCCGTGAGCCGGTCCTTCTGCGCGAGAGTCTCCACGTCGCGGCGCCCTCGATGGGAATCGGGGTGGTGAGGAACGGGTGAGAAAGAGGTGAGCTAGGCGAGCGACGCGATCGCCGTCTGCGGACGGCTCCTGATCGCGTCGACGAGGGACTTCATCGCCGCGGCGAAGACGTCGCTGCCGAGCGAGTACTCGTCGTTGAACTCGACCGCGCCGTTCAGCTCGATCACGGCCCAGCCGTCACCCACGATCGGCAGCAGGTCGACGCCGACCAGATCTGCCCCCACCGCGGCCGCGGCGGCCAGCGCGAGCTCGATCGCCGCGCGAGGAGGATCCGCGTGCTGGCGCTCCGCTCCGAGCGCGACGTTCGTCCTCCACTCGCCCTCGGCGGCCTGCCGGCGCACCGCGCCGACGACCTGTCCGGCCGAGATGACGATGCGCAGGTCGTGGCCCAGCGGCGGAATGAGCTCCTGCATGAGCACGCCGTGCGTCCGGAACCATGGCCGCTCCGAGATCACGGCGAGCGCTTCGGTGAGCTGCCTGCGTGTCGTGCAGAGCATCACGTCGCTGCCCCACGACCCGAACCGAGGCTTGAGCACGACGGGAAGCTCGATCGTCCCGACGTCGCCTGCGCCCTCGAAGTGGATCGTCCGCGGATGCGGCAGGCCCGCGGCCTCGAGCAGACGGGCCGTCTGGAGCTTGTCGTGCGTCGCCATCAGAGCGCTGAGCGGGTTGAGGACCCGGATCCCCTCGTTCTCGATGAGCCCGACCTCCCAGCTGCCGGTCTCCATCCCGTCCAGGCTGCGCAGCACGTCGATACGCGCAAGGGCAGCGTCGCCGGGGCCGAGCCAGCCGCGGATCCGTGAGGGCCGGACGATCTCCGCCTGGACGCCGAGCGGCGCCGCTTCGACGAGCCTCAGGTTCGTTTCGCTCTCGTGATGTGCGACCAGGGCGATGCGCATGGCAGCACATTGTGCGTGCTGCGGACCAGAAAAACCAGAGGAATCCATCTTTTATCCAGTTGGCCACCACCCGGCCAACCGTTTCACCGCTGGCTTAGCCGAATCGAGCCCGCGAAAGGGTGCGTCGGCCTACCCGAACCGGCCGGTGACGTAGTCCTCTGTGCGGCTGTCCTTCGGCTGCGTGAAGATCGTCTTCGTGTCGTCGTACTCGACGAGCACTCCCGATCGCTCGCCCTCGGCGCCCCTGCTGATGCTGAAGAACGCGGTCATGTCGGCCACGCGCGCGGCCTGCTGCATGTTGTGCGTGACGACGACGATCGTGTAGTCGCGCTTCAGCTCGTGCATCAGGTCCTCGATCCGCGTGGTCGCGATCGGGTCGAGCGCCGAGGCCGGCTCGTCCATGAGGATCACGTCGGGCTCGATCGCGAGGCAGCGGGCGATGCAGAGCCGCTGCTGCTGTCCGCCCGAGAGCGACCAGGCGCTCCGCTTCAGCCGGTCCTTGACCTCGTCCCAGAGCGCCGCGCGCCGAAGCGCCTTCTCCACCCGGCTGTCGAGGTCGTCCTTCAGGCCGAGGATCCGCGGGCCGTAGGCGATGTTCTCGTAGATCGACTTCGGGAACGGGTTCGGCCGCTGGAAGACCATGCCGATGCGCCGGCGGACGCCGACCGGGTCGATGTTCCTCGCCTGGAGGTCGATGTCGTGGTACAGGATGCGGCCTTCGGTCTTGAAGTTCGGGATCACGTCGTTCATCCGGTTGAGGCAGCGGATGAACGTGCTCTTGCCGCAGCCCGACGGGCCGATGATCGCGGTCACCATCCGCTGGTAGATCTCGAACGTGACGTCGCGGATCGCGGGCGCGTTGCCGTAGAACGCAGTCAGGTTCTCGATGCTGAAGACGCGGTCGCGCGCGAGCGTCTCCGCGGGCGGCTTGGCCGCCAGGAGGGACGGGTCGATCGCGCTCGGGAGCCCGGCGCGCTCGTGCTCTGCGGGATCCTGCACGCTGATATCCACAGGGTAATTGACCTCGGTCATCGTTCTCCTTTCAGACGCCGAACGCTCCGGTCTGCAAACCAGCGTGCGATGAGGCTGGCGACGAGGATGATTCCGATCAGAACCGCGGCGGCGCCCCACGCCTGCTGGTGGAGAACCGGGTCGGCCTGCTCGGCTGAGGTGAAGATGAACATCGGGATCGAGGCGATCGGCTGCCGGGGGTCGTAGGTGACCGAATCGCTGTAGAGGGCGCTCGTGAAGAGGAGCGGCGCCGTCTCGCCGGCCGCGCGCGCGGTCGCGAGAGTCGCGCCCGTCACGATCCCGCCGACCGCCTGGGGCAGGACGACGCTCAGGGTCGTCCGCCACTTCGCGGCGCCCAGCGCGAGGCTCGCTTCGCGCATCGAGGCCGGGACCAGGGCTAACACCTCCTGGGTCGAGCGCGCGATCATCGGAACCATCAGGATCGCGAGCGCGAAGCTCGCCTTCCACGCCGCCTGCCCGTGGCCGACGACGACGAAGATGAAGACGAAGATGCCGAGCACGATCGCCGGGATCCCGTTCAGCACGTCGAAGGCGAGCGTGAGCACGCTGGCCAGCTTCCGCGGCGCGAGCTCGTTCAGGTAGATCGCGGTCAGCACGCCGACGGGCAGCGCCATGACGAGCGCGATGCCGATGATGATCAGCGTTCCGATGATCGCGCTCGAGATCCCCGACGCGGGCCGCGGCCCGAAGCCCGTATAGATAGCGGGTGTCTTCGTGAAGAAGTCAACGTTGATCGCGGCCCAGCCCTGTCTCACGACCGAGCTGACGACGATGACCAGTAGGGCGACGGCGAGCAGGGCGGCGACGGTCGCGGCGCCCTCGACCAGCTTGTTCGTGATCCGGCGGCGGCGCATGCGCTCGCTGCGGAAGAGATCGGCGGTGGGGGCGTTCGAGCTCATCAGACCTGGTGCCGGCCGGCGACGCGCCGCACGATCAGCTGAGCGGCGAGGTTGGCGATCAGGGAGAAGACGAGGAGGATGACCGCGAGGTAGACGAGCGACGCGACCTGGAGCGCCGTGTCGGCGCCCTGGTACTGGCCTGCGATCCGGCTGGCCAGCGTGTCGCCGGGATCGAACAGGGACTTGTTGATTGCGACCCGGTTTCCGATCACCTGCGTGACGGCGATCGCCTCGCCGAGGGCTCGGCCGAGCCCAAGGATGAGCGCGGCCGCGATCCCGGCCCGGGCGTACGGGAAGACGACGCCTCGGACGACCTCCCAGCGCGTCGCGCCGAGAGCGAGTGCGCCGTCCTTCAGCTCGGCCGGAACGCTGACGAAGAGCTCGCGGCAGATGCTCGAGACGATCGGGATGATCATGATCGTCAGGATCAGGATCGCCGCGAACATGTTGGACCCCACAGTCGGCTTCGTGCTGAAGATGGGTACCCAACCGAGGGTTCCGTGGATCGCCGGTCCGAGCGTGCCGGTGATGAAGGGGCCGAGCACGAGGATCCCCCACAGGCCGAGAACGACGCTCGGAATCGCGGCGAGCAGTTCGACGAGTGGTGCGACTACCGAGCGGATCCACCGCGGCGCGAGCTCACTGAGGAAGAGCGCGATCGCGAGCGAGATCGGTGTCGCGAGGAGCAGGGCTCCCAACGACGTGACCACGGTGCCGAAGATGAACGACTTGGCGCCGAACAGCGTGTTGCCCTTGTCGCCCCACGCCTGAGTGGTCAGGAAGCCGAGCCCGAACTTCTGCATCGCGGGCCACGCCTGGGTCAGGACCTCGTGGGTGATGAGCCCAAGGAGGACGACGCCCGTCAGCGCGGCAGCGCACGTGACGACGTAGAGGATCGCGTCCCCGGGACGGAAGCGGCCCCGCCGCTGGAGGGCGGCGGGGCCGGTTGCTCGCTCTTGCGCGACTGACATGCGCGCGATTCTGACTTCCTAGGAGTGAACCTTCTTGAGGGTCGCCTTGCCGCGTGTGACGACGTACTTGGGGATCGGCGGGAAGATCAGCGGCCGGCCCGTACTGCTGGCCGGAAGTGAGAGCCCAGGTGACGAAGGGCTTCAGCAGGTTGGCCTTGTCGGACTGCGTCCGCAGGATCACGTAGGTGTAGGTGCAGATCGGATACGCCTTGCGGAAGCGCTTGGCTGCCGGGCGGGTTCACGATCGACAGCTCGTTCGACTGCGGGTTGAACTTCCGGTCGGCCTGTGACGGCGGCCTTGATGCCGGCGAGACCCGGGCCGTGCGAACTTCTTCGCGCGGTTCTGCACCGAGAAGAACTTCAGGTGGTTCTTCAGCGAGTACGCGATGTCCGCGTAGCCGACTCCGCCCGGGGTTCTCGAGACGACGCCCGAGACGCCGGAGCTACCGCGTGCGCCGACACCGGCCGGCCAGTTCACGGTCGTGCCGCGGCCGATCTGCGACTTCCACTGGCGGCTGACCGTGTTCAGGTACGTGGTGAAGTTGAACGACGTGCCGCTCGAGTCGCTCCGGTAGACCGGGGTGATGTCGAGGGAGGGCAGGTTGACGCCCTTGTTGACGGCCTTGATCTTCGGGTCGTCCCACTTCTTGATCTGGCCGAGGTAGATGCCCGCGATGATCGGGCCCGTGATGTGCAGGTTGTTCGGAAGGCCCGGCAGGTTGTACATGACGGCCGTGGCCGAGAGCGCCCACGGCAGTCTCGACACAGCCGCCGCACGAGTTGAACTGGTCGGGTGTCATCGGCGCGTCGCTCGCGCCGAAGTCGACCGTCTTGTTCGAGATCGCGGAGATCCCGCCGCCGCTGCCGATCGGGTTGTAGGAGATCTTCACGCCCTTCGCTGCTTCGTACTTCTGCTGCCAGGCGGCGATCAGCGGCGCCGGGAATGTCGCACCTGCGCCCTTGAGCTCATCGGCGTTGGACCGCGCCTGGGCGCCGCCGACGCTGATGGCCACCGCAGTGGCGATAGCGACTGTCAGAACGGAAAGCACGGCAAGAGGCCGCTTCCTGCGTGTAACGAATGCTTTCATGACTCTCCTCGAGTCTCCTTTCGTGGTCGTCTCAGACCTATGCGGTCCGGCCGCAAGGTATGGCCCGCTCGAGGAGCCAGGGGCTGCGGGATGGTGAAGATCTGGAGTCGAAGTTGTGTCCGCCCGTCCCTGGGAACGCGCGCGAACGCGCCCCGCGGGGCGGTCAGGCTGCTCGGTGATCCTCGTCGCGCAGGAACCGGTATACCGCGGCTCCCAGTGCGGCCCCGGCGAGGGGCGCGGCGATGTAAAGCCAGAGCGCATGCAGGTCGCCGCTGACGAACGCCGGCCCGATCGAACGGGCCGGGTTCATCGAAGCTCCGGAGATCGGCCCGCCGAACATCGCATCGAGGCCGACCGTCGCGCCGATAGCGATCGCCGCTGCTTCGCCGACCGCGCGCGTGTCGGTTGCGACGGCCATGATCACGAACATCAGCAAGAACGTCAGCACCAGCTCCCAGAGGAACGACTGGCCCTGAGAGCCCGCAGGCAGCGTCGCACCGACGTGCGCGATGTTCCCGAGGGACGCGCGCAGTAGCGCTGCTGCGGCGAACGCGCCGGCCAGCTGCGCGGCCCAGTAGCCGAGGAGGCTCGTCCACGGAAAGTGCCTGCTGAGGGCGAAGGCGAGGCTCACCGCCGGATTGAGATGCGCTCCCGAGACGTGCCCGACCGCATAGATCATCGCCATGATCACGAGGCCGAAGGTGATCGCGACTCCGACGTGGCCGAGCGCGCCGGTCTTCGAGTCGACCATCACGGCGCCGCAGCCCGCGAACACGAGCGCAAAGACGCCGACGAACTCCGCCGTGAGCCGGCGGGCAGCTGTGATCGAGCCGGCGATCAGCTCGACGTGGCCGGGGGCTCCGGAAGCAGTTCGGCGATCAGCTGCTGCACGCGACCATCGATCTCGTCGCGGATCCGCCGCACCGTCTCGAGGTTCTGCCCGGCGGGATCGTCGAGCTCCCAGTCCTCGTACTTCTTGCCCGGGTAGATCGGGCACGCGTCGCCGCAGCCCATCGTGATCACGACGTCTGCCGCGCGGACGACCTCGTCGGTCAGCGGCTTCGGGAACGCCTCGCTCATGTCGACGCCGAGCTCCTCTAGGGCGATGACCGCGTTCGGATTGATCTCGCCTTCGGGGCTGGAGCCCGCGGAGCGGACGTTGATCCGTCCTTCCGAACGCAGTTTCAACAGACCCGCCGCCATCTGGCTGCGGCCGGCGTTGTGCACGCAGACGAACAGCACCTCGGGCTGATCCTTGTCGACCATGCCTTCCGCCTGGGCCAGAGCCTTCAGCCGCTCGCGTGTGAACCGGTGAGCCAGCACAGGTACGAAGACGTTGACCTTCGCCTCGCCGAGGAGGTCGGTGGACTCCGCCATGTAGCGGGCGATCGTCTCCTGGGAGAAGATCCCGGAGAATTCGTCGGCCAGTCGCGATGCCGCCTGGTCGATGTGGTGTCGGGTAATGGGATCGAGGGTCTCGGGCACGGTCTCCTCCTCGCTAGCTCGAAGCTCTCAACAGCATCCGGCGTTCGTCGCAGGGACGATCGGGAGCGTCTTCGCGGGCCGGTCGGATCTCACGGCCTTCACGATCGCGCCGTGCATCCCGTCTGCGACCTCATGGGTGAACTCGACGGAGACGTTCTCGAAGCCGGCGGCCTCGAGCCCGCCGACGTATTCGTTCTTCGACAGCGCGCCCGCGATGCAGCCGACATGGCTTCCGCGCTCCGCGCGCTCCTCGGGTGAAAGGTGGTCCTCGGCAACGACGTCAGAGATTCCAAGGCGGCCGCCGGGCTTCAGCACGCGGGCCATCTCCGTAAGGACTGCGGGCTTGTCGACCGAGAGATTGATGACGCAGTTCGAGATGACGACGTCGACCGAGTCGGCTGGGAGCGGGATCTGCTCGATCGCGCCCTTCAGGAAATGGACGTTCGGAATCCCGGCTTCAGCGGCGTTCCGCCGGGCCAGCGCGAGCATCTCGTCGGTGAAGTCGAGCCCGTAGGCGGTTCCGCTCGGGCCGACACGCTTCGCGGAGAGGATCACGTCGATCCCGCCGCCCGAGCCGAGGTCGAGGACGACCTCGCCTTCGCGAAGGTCGGCGACCGCGGTCGGGTTTCCGCAGCCGAGCGATGCGAGCGCGGCCGCATCGGGGATCTCGTCCCGCTGGGCGGCGCTGTACAGCCCTTCACCGAAGTCGGTTGCGTTCCCCTCGCAGCACGAGCCGTCGCCGCAGGTCGCGCTCGATCCGGTACCGACGGCCCGCGCGGCCTGGGCGTAGCGCTCACGGACCTGCTCGCGCAGCAGGTCGGCCGACTCGGTGGTCATGCGACGACCTCCGGGATGCGAATGAGCCCGGCGAGCTGCTCGAGCGCGTCTTCGTTGAGCGAGAAGTAGGCCCACTTGCCCCGCTGTTCACGCTCCAGCAAGCCGGTATCGGTCAGCTTTTTGAGATGGTGGCTCACCGTCGCCTGGCTGAGGCCGAGCGCCGGTGTGAATTCGCAGGCGCAGACAGGCGCGTCGGCTGCGGTGACGATGCTGAGGATCTTCACTCGAGCCGGGTCGGAGAGCGCCTTGAAAACCTGTGCGGTTGCCTCGGCCTCTTCGTCGGCGAGAGAGGGAGTCCCGAGCGGGACGCAGCAGTCGATCACCTGCAAATTCGTCATATCGAGATCATCGTATCGAGGGACGTCGATATGTCAAACGTCCTAGCTTCGGCTCCGGCTCCAGCTTGTAGCCGACGCCGTAGCGCGTCTGGATGAACGTGTGCCGCGGCGCCTGGCGGTCGATCTTGTCGCGCAGCTTGCGTACGAAGACGTCGACGGTGCGGTCGCGATGGCCCTCGCGTCGGCCCCAGAGCTTCTGGAGCAGCTCGTCCCGGCTGACGACCCGGCCGCGCTCGAGCGCGAGGGCGTACAGCAGCCGGAACTCGGTCGGCGTCAGGTCGGCGCTCTGACCGTCGAGGTAGGCCTGGACGTTGAGCGGGTCGATGCGGAGCTCCTCGATCTCGATCGGCTCGCCTCGCTCCTCGGTCTGCTCGCGCCCACCTCGCCGCGACGCGACCTGCACCCTCGCCACGAGCTCCTTCATCGAGAACGGCTTGACGAGGTAGTCGTCCGCCCCGATTTCCAGCGCGTGCACGCGGTCGTGCTCGGTGCCTCGAGCGCTGACGACGATGATCGGCGTCCCGAGCCCCTCGCTACGGGCCGCTTCGATCAGCCGCCAGCCGTCCATGCGCGGGAGCATCAGGTCGACGACGCACACGTCGGGCGTCTCGAAGCGCAGCCGCTTCAGCCCGGTGTCGCCGTCCGAGACCACGACCGGGTCGTAGCCGGCGAGCGACAGGTGGTGCGCCATGGCCTGCGCGATGACGCCGTCGTCTTCGACGATCAGGACCTTCGCCATACTGAGCCCGATTATGGAGAACGCCGAGCTCGAGGCGGAACGAGGGCGGCGGCTGCTCGAGGAAAGCTCGGAGATCGTGCTCGTCGTCGACGAGGACGATCGGCTGATTGCAGCGAGCCGCCGCGCGCGCGAGACCCTGGACGGGCTCGTGCTCGGCCAGGCTGTTCCGGGACAGCTCCTGCAGAGCGAGCCGTGGCGTACACGGCGCGTTCCGGTCGAGGTCGACGGTACGCGCGAATCGCTCCTCTACCTGCGCGAGCCGGGCGAGCTGGCCGCCTACGAGGAGCTCCGCGCCGGGTTCACGGCAGCGGTCTCGCACGAGCTCAGGACGCCGCTCGCGAGGCTGCTCGCGCTGCTCGAGACCGCGGCGCTGCCCTCCGCGAACGTCGACGAGCTGCTCGAGCAGGGCAAGGCCGAGGTCGAGAACATCCGCGAGCTGATCGACGACGTGCTGTTCCTGAGCGAGCTGGAGACCGGCCGCGCGGTCGTCTCGCTCGCGTCGATTCCCGCGGCGCCGGTCGTACGCCAGGTGATGGACGGGCTCGCCGAGCGGGCCTCGCGGGCCGGAGTGATGCTGAAGATCGAGCTGGACGACCAGGCGCAGGTCCCGCTCCGGCCGCGGATGCTGCGCGTCGTGATCGAGAACCTGGCTGAGAACACGATCCGCTACGCGGGCGACGGCGTGACGTTCTCGATCTCCGTCGAGCGGCTCGGCGACGACGTCGCTGATCGTGGCCGCGGACGACGGAGTCGGAGTGAGCGCCGCCGATCTTCCGCGCCTGTTCGAGCGCTTCTACCGAGCCGACCGCGCGCGAGCCTCCCGCGGGACGGGCCTCGGCCTCGCGATCGTGAAGCACATCGTCACGAGCGCCGGCGGCTACGTCGAGGCGACGAGTCGCGAAGGCCTCGAGATCCGGATCACGTTTCCCGGATGAGCGACCAACCCGTCTTCGACATCCGCGACCTCGCGGTGAGCTACGACGGCAGGACCGTGCTGCGGGACGTCTCGTTCCAGGTCGAGAAGAACCGGGTGACCGCGATCATCGGCCCGTCGGGCTGCGGCAAGAGCACGTTCATCCGCTGCCTGAACCGCATGAACGACGTCGTCGCCGGAGCGAAGGTCTCGGGAACGATCCTCTACAACGGCCTCGACCTCTACGGCCGCGGAGTCGACGCGGTCGAGGTGCGAAAGCGGATCGGCATGGTCTTCCAGCGCGCGAACCCGTTCCCGAAGTCGATCTACGACAACGTCGCGTACGGGCCCCGCTCGCTCAGGATGCGCGGCAACCTCGACGAGCGGGTCCAGGGCGCCCTGGAGAAGGCCGCGCTCTGGGACGAGGTCAAGGACCGGCTCAAGCGAAGCGCGCTCTCGCTCTCGGGTGGCCAGCAGCAGCGCCTGTGCATCGCCCGCGCGCTCGCCGTCGAGCCCGACGTGATCCTCATGGACGAGCCGGCCTCGGCGCTAGACCCCATCGCCACGTCGCGCATCGAGGATCTGATGCACGCGCTGAAGGAGACCTACACGATCGTGATCGTGACGCACAACATGCAGCAGGCCGCGCGCGTCGCCGACAAGACCGCCTTCTTCACCGTCGAGCGCACGGACGGGTCCGAGCCGACCGGGATCCTCGTCGAGTACGACCTGACGCCGAAGATCTTCACCCAGCCGTCCGATCAACGAACGGAGGACTACGTGACCGGACGATTCGGGTAGGTTCGGGGGAATGCGAGTGACGCTGCAAGAAGATCTCGACACTCTCCAGGCGTCCCTGCTCGAAGAAGGTGAGCTCGTCCTGCGCGCCGTTCGAGGTTCGATCAACGCATTGCGGGAGAACGATCCCGAGCTCGCGGACGAAGTGATCTCCTTCGATGACGAGGTCGATGCCCGCTATCTCGCGCTCGAGCAGAGCATCGAGTCGCTGCTCGCGCGGCAGACGCCGGTCGCCGTCGACCTGCGGTTCGTGCTCGCGGTCCTGCACTCGAACCTTCACCTCGAGCGGATGGCCGACCTCTGCGTGACGATCTCCAAGCTGACGAAGCTCGCCCACGGGCTGCCGCCCGACGAGACGCTGATCGAGGGCTTCGACGAGATGGCCTCCCGGGCCGAGGAGATGATCCGGGTTGCGCTCGACTCGTTCGTCCAGCGCGATGTCGAAGGCGCCGAGAGCCTCGTCGACCTCGACGAGCTGATCGACCGCACGAACCGGCGCGTCGCGAGCTACATCCTCGACCTCGGCGGAGAGATGGACAAGCGCGAGTGGGGCCTGCGGATGCTGCTCATCTCGCGCTGCCTGGAGCGGATCGGAGACCACGCCGTCGACATCGGCGAGCAGACGGCGTACCTCGTGACGGGCGAGTTCCGCGAATTCACCGACGCCTCGGACCCCGAGCGGCTCGATTCGTAGTTAAGTTCCCGCCGCAATGCGGCTCGCACTCGTTCCGAAGACGACAGCGTTCTACGATCTGTTCGCGCGCGCGGGCGAGAACCTGCTCGAGACGGCGCGGCTCGTCGAGCGCCGCTTCGCCGAATTCCCGCAGGACATCGTGCGCCAGTCGGAGGTCAAGGCGCTCGAGACCCATGGCGACGAGCTCACCCGCGAGACGCTCGAGCTACTCAACACGCAGTACATCACTCCCTTCGACCGCGAGGACATCTACGACCTGGCGAAGGTGATCGATGACGTCGTCGACTACATGGACGAGGCATCGGACCTCCTCGGCCTGTACAAGGTCGAGTCGAGGCTCGATGCCGCGCTCGAGCAGTGCAGAGTGCTCGTCCAGATCGCCGAGCATCTGGCACAAGCCCTGGCTGAGCTCAAGCAGCTGCGGCGGGTCGAGCCCCATGTCGTCGAGATCAAGAGGCTCGAGGACGAGGGCGACCGAATTGTGCGCGAGGCGATCGCGGGACTCTTCGAGAACACCACGGACGCGCTGACGGTTATTCGCTGGAAGGACATTCTCGAGGCGCTCGAGGAGGCGATCGACTCGTGTGAGACCGCCGCAGACCTCGTCGGCAACATCGTGGTCAAGAACGTCTGAGGACTGCTGAATGAACCTGACGCTCGCCGCGGTGATCGTGACCGCTCTTTTCTTCGACTTCACGAACGGCTTCCACGACACGGCGAACTCGATCGCCACGAGCGTCTCGACGCGGGCCTTGTCGCCGCGGATGGCGGTGATCAGCTCGGCGATCCTGAACTTCGCCGGCGCGTTCTTCTTCTTCGCCGTGGCGGCGACGATCGCGACGGGAATCGTCGATCCGGCCGCGATCACGCTGAAGGTGGTTCTGGCCGGGCTCGTCGGCGCGATCACGTGGAACCTGATCACGTGGTACCTCGCGATTCCGTCGAGCTCGAGCCACGCGCTGGTCGGCGGCATCATCGGCTCGTCGGTTGCGGCGACGGGCGGATTCGCGGTCGTCAACTGGGACGGCCTCAAGAGCAAGGTGCTCGTCCCGTCGCTGCTCGCTCCGGTCGCAGGGCTCATTGGAGCGGCGGCGCTGATGACGATCACGCTCTGGCTGATCCGTAAGCGCGCTCCGGCTCCGGTGAACCGGGTCTTTCGGCGGCTGCAGCTCGTCTCGGGCGGGTTCGTCGCCTTCACCCACGGCACGAATGACGCGCAGAAGACGATGGGCATCATCGCGCTCGCGTTGATCGTCTCCGGGCACCTCGCCGCGGATCCGTTCACGGTTCCCCTCTGGGTGAAGGTCAGCTCGGCGACGGCGATGGCCCTCGGGACGTACGCGGGAGGCTGGCGGATCATTCGCACCCTGGGGCAGCGGATCGCGAAGCTCGAGCCGCCGCAGGGCTTCGCTGCGCAGACGTCCACGGCGGTAATCCTCTGGCTGACCGCACGCGCCGGGTATCCGGTCTCGACGACCTACGTGATCAGCGGCTCGGTGATGGGCGCCGGCGCGAGCACGAGGTTGTCCGCGGTGCGCTGGGGCGTTGCGGGGAACATCCTCGTCGCGTGGATCATCACGATCCCGTGCGCGGGCCTCGTCGGCGCTGCGATGGAGCTCGTGACGAGGCTTCCGGGCGGCGTCCTCTACGTGTTCCTGCTCACGGCCGGGATCGCGGCGCTCGCGTTCTCCGGTCGCAGGATCGAGGCTCGCCGCGAGGCCCGCCGGTACAGCGTGGCTTCCGCGCCCGCGGCGTCTTAACCGTCCCTCAAACTCGGGTTAACGAGCGGCGGGTTATACAGAGGCGATGCAGCTACCCGTGCGCAAAGAATCCCTGCCGATGGCCGGCGCGCTGCTCGCGGCGGCGCTCGCGGGCGGAACGGTCGCGGTCATCGGCGCAGCGCTCGTCGGGACGGGTGAGCACACGACCACGATTCGCGAGCTCGTCCAGACGCCCACGAATGCCCCGGGCAACGTCTCGCAGACCTCCCAGGAACGCCCACTGACGGTTCGCGCGATCTACGACCGCGACGCGCCAGGCGTCGTCCAGGTCACGACGACGACGAAGGTCAAGCTCCCGCAGACCGACTGGTTCGGCAACCCGTTCGGACCGCCCGGCACCGAGGTGCAGCGCTCGCTCGGCTCGGGCTTCGTCATCGACAAGGCCGGCTACATCGTCACGAACTACCACGTCGTCGGCAACGCCCAGTCCGTCCACGTCAGCTTCTCGAACAACGACTCGATGAAGGCCGAGGTCATCGGCAAGGATCCGGCGACCGACGTGGCCCTGCTCAAGGTGGAGGCGAGCTCGCGGGCGCTCAAGCCTCTCCAGCTCGGCGACTCCGACGGCATTCACGTCGGAGACCAGGTAGCCGCCATCGGGAACCCGCTCGGCCTCGATCGCAGCATCACGCTCGGGATCGTCAGCGCGCTGCACCGCTCGCTGACGTCTCCGGAGGGCACGCCCATCGACCGCGTCATCCAGACCGACGCGGCGCTGAACCACGGCAACTCGGGCGGCCCGCTGCTGAACGCGGAGGGCAAGGTCGTCGGCGTGAGCTCGGCGATCTCGACCGGAGGCACCGGAGGCGAGGGCAGCGTCGGCATCGGTTTCGCGATTCCCATCAACACCGTGAGCGACGTCGTCGCCGAGCTGAAGGCTCAGGGCCATGTCGACCACCCGTACCTCGGCGTCGTCACGCGGCCCGTGTCGACGACGATGGCTCGGATCTTCAACCTGCCGGTCCAGAAGGGGCTGCTCGTCGAGAGCGTGGCCGCCGGAAGTGGCGCAGATCGGGCGGGTCTGCACGGCGGTACCGATCAGGTTGTGGTCGAAGGCGAGAGCTACCAGCTCGGCGGCGACGTGATCACGAAGGCGGACGGCATGGCCATCGCCACGACGGAGGACCTGCGCGAGATCGTCTCGCAGCACAAGCCCGGCGAGTCGCTGTCCGTCGTCTTCTATCCCAGCACGGCACATCGGGGCACAGCACCCGTGAAGGCTGAAATCAAGCTCGGTCGGCAATCTCCCCTCCCCTGAGATAAGTCCGACCCACCAGGGGGCCACGGGGGAACGAACCGGTTCCCCCGTAAGCCCCTGCCTGTTGAAAGACTTCTCCTGTGATCGAGCAGCACTTCGGGGAGTCGTCGCCGTTCTCGATCGGCGTGGAAGAGGAGCTGATGGTTCTCGACGCGGAGACGCTGCGCCTCGCCCCGCGGGCCGCCGAGCTGATCGCCGCGTCCCGGGGCTCCGCGCTACCAGGGACGCTCAAGGCTGAGCTCTTCGCCTCGGCGCTCGAGCTGAACACGGAGATCTGCGCGTCACCCGCCGAGGCCGAGGAGGCGCTGCGCGAGTTGCGCGCCGCTGCGAACCGGTCTCGCCGAGGAGCGGGGTCTGCGCCTCGCGGCTGCGGGCAGCCACCCGACGAGCCGGCCCGAGGACGAGGTGATCGCCGACGAGTCGCGCTATGCGGAGTTCGTCGCCTACGCGGGCGTGTCTGCCCGGAGGCAGGGCGTCAGCGGCCTCCACGTCCACGTCGGCATGCCGAGCGCAGAGGCCTGCTTCCACGCGCTCGAAGGCGTCCTGCCCTGGCTTCCGGTCGTGCTCGCGCTCAGCGCCAATTCGCCCTATCTCAGGGGCGAGGAGACCGGCATGCAGTCGAACCGCGCCGAGGTGCTCGCACAGCTGCCCAGGAGCGGCGCCCCTCCGGCGTTCGCGTCCTACGAGGAGTGGGAGGCGTTCGTCGACTACTTCGTGCGGCTCGGCATCGGCGCCGACTACACGCGGTTCTGGTGGGACATCAGGCCCCATCCGAACTTCGGGACGCTCGAGATCCGGATGCCCGACCAGCCGACGTCGCTCGCGGTCACCGCCGTGATCACGGCGATCCTGGAGGAGCTCTGCCGGGCAGCGCTCGACCGCCCTCGCCCTGAGCCCGACCCGGCTGCGCGCGGCTTCTACCAGCAGAACCGCTGGGCAGCCGCGCGCTTCGGCTTGAACGCTGAGCTCTTCCATCCCGAGGCCGAGCGGACCGCGCGGGCCTCGGAGCTGGCCGCAGAGCTCGCCGGCGACCGGCTCGACACCACGCGGACCGAAGCCGATCGCCAACTCGAGATCGGACGGGCGAACGGCCTCGAGGCTGTCTGCGCGGACCTCGTCGAGCGCACGCTAGGTTAAGAGCGTGTCAGTCCAGACCGAGACGCTCCAGGTGACCGGCGTCCGCTGCGAACGCTGCGTCGGCCGCCTCGCCGCGACGCTCCGCGACCACCCCGGTCTCGAGCAGGCGAACGCGAACCTGATGGGCCAGGTCACGCTCTCGTGGGACGACGAGCAGACGAGCCGTGACGACCTGCTCGCCGCGCTGGCCCGCGGCGGCTTCCACTCCGCTCAGCGCTCTTCCTGGTCCCGATCGTCGATTCCGGCCAGCCTGTCCCCGAGCAGCGCCGGCGACGATTCCGGAAGGGCGGACTGCTCGTCGCCCTCGCGGATGCGTGCGCGTTCCTCCTCGGTCGGTCGGGGCATCTCGCCCTGGCCCTCGGAAGCCGGGCCCGGCGAGGTGGCTAGGCCGTAGTGCTCCGCAACCTCTCGCTCGTCGATCCGGTCGTCGACCTTCGGCGATTCGGAGACGATCTCCTTCGGCACCGTTACTCGCACCAGCTGCGCGGAGTCGTCGACGTGCGCGAACTCGCGCGGGAGCGCGTGCTTGGACTTGAGAAGCGCGCCCTGCTCGACGATCAGGAAGTCGCCGGATTCCCCGACCACCTTGCCGATCTTGTGCTCGTCGACGGTGACTACCTCGTAGCCTTCCATGGTCCTCCTTCGTTGGGTTCGCGGCGCTGATACCCGCTTCCGAGCGGGAATAACTCGGCGTGGGGCGCCGTTTGCGATTGCTAGGGTCGCCGGCATGAGCGAGACCTCGCCAGAGGAAGCCCGGCGAATCGCACAAGGTGCGCGAGACCGTGTCCATTTCGAGGAGGAAGCGCTTGCGCTTGCAGACCAGGTATATCGAGTGGCACGTGGGGTCTCGCGCAGCAAGGAAGAAGCCGAGGATCTGATGCAGGAGACGTATGCGCGGGCGTTTCGGAGCTGGGAGTCGTTCACTCCCGGGACGAACCTCCGCGCCTGGCTGCTGCGCATCCTCACGAACCTGAACATCGACCGCGGCCGCCGCGCCCAGCGGACACCGGATCAGCAGCCGCTCGAGGAAGGCGACTACTTCCTCTACAACCGGCTCGAGGCGGCCAGCGGAGAGAGCGACGAGGAGCGCATCCTCGAGCGGCTCTCGCAGGACCACGTCGCCGAGGCGCTCGCGGCGGTGCCGCACGACTTCCGCGACGTCCTCGTCCTCGTCGACATCGGCGAGTTCAGCTACGCGGAGGCGGCGCAGATCCTCGACATCCCGATCGGCACCGTCATGTCGCGCCTTCATCGTGGGCGGCGTATCCTGAAGCAGCAGCTTGCGGAACTGGCCGTGGAGGCCCGATGAGCGAAGTCGACCCGTGCGATTGGTGCGAAGAGGTGCTGCAGCCGTACCTCGATCGTGACCTGAACGAGACCGACGTCGAGAAGGTCAAGATGCACCTGCACGGTTGCAGCTGGTGCGAGAAGCGCTTCAAGTTCGAGACCGACCTGCGGCGCCTCGTGCGGCAGGCGGCGGTCGAGCCGATGGAGCCGGAGCTGAAGGCCAAGCTGGCGGCGCTCAGGCTCGAGCTCTAGAGCGTCTCGCGGCAGATCCTTCGGCAGGTCGACGTCTCCCGGCGCGCCGAGGTCGTCGCACGGGACGAGCAGCGCCGGCAGCGAGCGTGCGCCCTGGTCCGGGATCTGATCCCAGACGGCTCGCGCGAGCACGACCGGGTGCCCGCGGTCGCCGCCGTACGTCGCCGCCACGATCTCCGCGCCGCTCTCGCGCCAGACCTCGAGCACGCGGTCGATCGCGGCCGGGGACAGGTTCGGGCCGTCGGCGAGCACGACGACGTGCGGCCTCGACGTCGTCTCCGAGAGCCTCGGAGCCCGCACCGGAGCGACGCGCCGCGGCCGCGCTCCCATTCGGGGCAATGGACGACCCGCGCCGACGTCTCGACGTCGTGCGCCCCGAGCACGACGACCACATCCTCGACCGAGCTCGCCCGAACGCGTTCGAGGACCGGCTCGAGCAGGATGCGCTGCTTGACGTCTCCGAAGCGGCTCGACGCTCCGGCCGCGAGCACGACCGCAGCCGTCAGCCCGACGTGAGCTCCATCTTGTCGATCGTGACCTTCTCGGTCGGAGCGCCCGACGGGTCGGCCGGGTTGCCGAGCTTCCCGATCTTCTCGACGACGTCCATGCCTTCGGTCACGTCACCGAGGACCGCATAGTCCGGCGGCAGGCTGACGCCGTCGCTCGTGACGACGAAGAACTGGCTGCCCGAGGTCCCGGCCGGTTCGTTCTGCGACTTCGCCATCGCGACGAGGCCCTTCTTGTACTGCGTGTCCTTGGGAGGAGCATCGACGACCGAGTAGCCGGGGCCGCCCATGCCGTTCCCCTCCGGGTCGCCTCCCTGGATCACGAACCCGGGGACGATCCGGTGGAAGGTCAGGCCGTCGAAGAAGCCCTTGTCGACGAGGCCGGCGAACGACCCCGTCACGCACGGCGAGGTCTTCGTCGCCAGGTCGAACGTGAAGTCGCCCTTGCTCGTCTTGACGGCGACCGAGTGCGTCTTGCCGTCGTCGAGGTCGATCAGGTTGGCCTTCGACTTGTCCCCGCTGATCTCGCAGTTCATCGAGCTCCCTCCGGACGCGTTGTCGCTCTTCTTGCCGCCGCACCCTACAAGCAGCACGACGAGCGGCAGGAGCAGGAGCAGACGCCTCATGCGACCGCCTCGAGAGCGCGGCGGACGAGCGCCTCCGCGATCTCGACCTTGTACGCCGTTCCCGGGAGCGGCGTCGCGTCGGCGAGCGCTTCCGGCGAGTCGAGCACCCACGGGACAGGCGCGACGCCCGCGAGGACGATCCTTCGCTCGCCGCTCGTGCGGGCCGCGGCGACGCCGACGATCGGGAACGACCAGCGCCGGCGCTCCATCGCCTTCAGGTACGTGCTCTTGTCCGGTTGCGGGACGTCGAGCTCGAGGATCAGCTCGCCCGGCTCGAGCGTGGTCAGGCTGCGGTCGTCGTCGGTCGGAAGGCGGTAGAGGTCGGCGACTGCGAGCTCGCGGTTCGTCGTCCGCAGCGTGGCTCCGAGCGCGATGAGCGCCGCCGCGACGTCCGACGGGTGGGCGGACGCGCAGTAGCCGTTGCCGAAAATCGCGTGCTCGCGGTGCTCTCCGGCGAGCGCGTGGCACGTGTCACCGCCGTGGAGGCGGCACGGGAAGTTGAGGCGCCAGTACCAGCAGCGCGTCGACTGGAGCAGGTTGCCGGCGACCGAGCCCATGTTGCGGAGCTGCGGGCTCGCGGCGAGCCGGCACGCCTCGCGCAGTGCCTCCGGGATCCCGGCGTCGGCTTCGAGCTCGGCCAGAGTCGTGCCGGCGCCGATGCGCGTCCCGTCGATTCCGCGCGGGACGATCCCCCGCACGTCGACGAGCGTCTCCGCCTCGAGCAACCCGTCCCGCAGAAGCGGCACGACCTCGGTCCCGCCACTTAGTAACAGACTGTTACTTGGGATCGGCTCGTCGAGGCTAGACGGCTGCAGGAGCTCCACGCTTCTCCTTCTCGCGCTCCCTCGCCTCCCGCAGCGCGCGGAGCATCTCTTCGCGCGAGATCGGCAGCGAGCGGACATCGGCCCCGGTCGCGTCGCGGATCGCATTTGCGATCGCCGCTGCGGTCGGGACGATCGGCGGCTCGCCAAGACCCTTCGAGCCGAGGTTCGTCAAATGCTCGTCGGGGATGTCGAGCAGCTCGGTCACGATCTCCGGGACGTCGGCGATCGTCGGCAGCTTGTACGTGTCGAACGTCGGGTTCAGGGTCACGCCGCTCGCGGGATCGAGCAGGCGGTCCTCCGAGAGCGTGTGCCCGATGCCCTGGATGATCCCGCCCTCGACCTGGCTCGACGCGCCCAGCGGGTTGATCACGCGGCCGACGTCGTGGATCGCAGCGACCCGCTCGACGCGGATCTCGCCCGTCTCCACGTCGACGGCGACCTCCGCGACCTGGACGCCGAACGTCAGCACCTGCATCCCGGTCGGGTTCGGGCCGCGGGCGCCCTTGCCGAGGATTTGCGCGTCGTCGAGCAGCCCCACGACCTCTTCGAGCGGCCACGACCCGCCGTCCGACGAGACGACGTTGCCGCCCCTCAGCGAGAGCACGCGCTCCTCCTGGTCGTAGCGCTGCGCCGCGATCTCGAGCACCTGGCGCGCCGCGTCCGCGGCGGCGGCACGAACGGCCGGGCCCATCGACGGCGTCGTCGACGAGCCGGCGGAGATCGACGCGTACGGCCCGCGGGCGGAGTCTCCGAGAACGAGATCGACCTTGTCGAGCGGAAGCCCCAGCTCCTCGGCCGCGATCTGGCTCATCGCCGTCGCGGTGCCGGTGCCGATGTCCTGCATCGCCGTGATCGACCGTCGCGCGCCCGTCGGAGCCGAGCCGCACCCAGGCATACGAGGGCGGACCGCCGCCGCCGTACCAGATCTGGCTTGCGAGGCCGACGCCGCGTTTCCACGGCCCATCGCTCCGCGCTCGCACCTGCTCGCGCCGCTGCCAGTGCTGCTCGGCGCGGCTGTAGCACTCCATCAGGTTCTTGCGACGAGTACGGCTTGTCGTCGGACGAGCTCGCGTAGTTGAGCCGCCGCAGCTCGAGCGAGTCCAGGTCGAGCTTCGCCGCGAGCTCGTCGAGCAGACACTCGAGGCCGAACGTGCCCTCGACGAAGCCCGGCGCGCGGAACGCCTTCATCGGCGGTGTGTTGATCTTCGCCGGGTAGAGGACCGTGCGGACGTTCTCGCAGTCGTAGAGCAGCCGCATCGGGCCGTCGGTCGGCGCGGCCCAGCCGTCCCAGCCGGTCGCGTTCACGAACTCGCCGACGAGCGCGAGCAGCGTCCCGTCGGCCTTGGCGGCTGCGGTCAGCCGCTGAATCGTGGCGTTGCGGTTCCCCGTCGCGAGGTTCTCCTCGCGCCGCGTGAGCGCGCAGCGGACCGGACGGCCGGTGCGCTTCGCGAGCTCGATCGCGATGAACGTGTAGTCGCCCGCGCCGTTCTTCGAGCCGAAGCCGCCGCCCATGAACTCGCAGACGACGCGCACCTTGTCGGGCGGGAGACCAAGCTTGCCCGCGACCTCGTCGCGGACGCCCCAGATGAACTGCGTCGAGATGTAGACGTCGAGCGAGTCGCCGCGCCACTCGCACACCGACTGATGCGTCTCGAACGAGCTGTGGAGGACGGTCTGCGTCCGGTACTCGGCCTCGACCACGACGTCCGCCTGGGCGAGCGCGCGGTCGACGTCGCCGCGCTCGTAGCGGCTCGCCTCGCCGATGAGCTGGCCCTGGTCCGCGGCCTCTTCGGGGTCGAGCAGCGGCTTCTGGACATCCCACTCGACGTCGATCAGCTCGACCGCCGCCCGTGCCTGCTCGATCGTGTCGGCGGCGACTGCAGCGACGGCCTGACCCTCGTGGCCGGGCTCGTCGGTCAGCGCGTCGACGTCTTCGGGGCCGACTGCACCGCGTACCCCAGGAGCGGCGAGCGCCCGTTCGAGCGAAATCTTCTTCACGCGTGCGCGCGCGTGCGGGGACCTGAGAACCGCTGCGTGCAGCATCCCGGGAAGCCTCAAGTCGGACGTGTAGCGGGCCTCGCCCCGTGCGCGCATTGGCCCCGTCACCCGTTGTGCCGGACGCCCGACGATCTCGCGCGGTCCGGCCGGCCACTGCTCGAGCGCGTCTTCTTCGACGACGAGCCAGACCTCCTCGAAGCGGCCCTCGACCTCTTTCTCGGTACGGATCAGCCTTGCCATGTCGAGATCGCCTCCTCGATTTTCGGATAGGTGCCGCAGCGGCACAGGTTTCCGGCCATCGCATGCCGGATCTCGTCCGAGCTCGGGCTCGGGTTGCCCTCGACGAGCGCCGATGCGGAGACGATCTGACCGGGCGTGCAGAAGCCGCACTGGAGCGCGTCGGTGCGGACGAACGCATCGACCAGCGGATGCTCGCGCAGGCCTTCGATCGTCGTCACCTCGCGCTCGTCGACCATGTGCACGAGCGTGATGCACGAGTAGACGGGCACGCCGTCGAGAAGGACCGTGCACGCGCCGCAATGGCCCTCTGCGCAGGCGATCTTCGTCCCGGTCAGGCCGAGCTCGTCCCGCAGGGCGTCGGCGAGCGTGGTCCCGACCGGAACATCCACCTCGTGGGCTTCGCCGTTGATCGTGAGCTCAGGCACGGGCCGTTACCGCCAGGATGTCTGCGATGTGAACGAGTCCGCGGGTGACGCGGGAGACCTCGTTCAGGTCCTCGTCTTCGACCTCGGGGAAGATCCGCCACAGGTCGCGCGCCGTGGTCAGGAGCTCGCGGACATTGTCGAGCTCCTCGCCCGCGTAGCCGTCGCGCTCGTCGGCGGCGTTGAGCGCGAGCCCGATGATGCCGATCGAGTCGGGCTGCCGCATCCACAGCAGGGGCGTCGCCATCGAGAGGTACTGGTGGATGCGCGCCATCGTCATCGGCTGGGTGAATATCCCGTCGCCGGTCGGCTTGGTCGGCTCCTTCGGCGGCTCGCCGCGGGCGATCCGGTTCGCGCTTCCCGCGAGCATCTCGCGCACCTGGGCGTCATCGAACCCGGCGGCCTTGGCGGTGCGGAGCGCGATCATGAGCGAGCTCGGCGGCCGGCCGTATGGGTAGTCGGAGGCGTAGAGCACCTGCTCGGGCGAGACGAGGTGGAAGAAGCTGAGCAGGTCGACTGCGCTCCAGACGGAGGTATCGAAGTAGACGCCAGCTCGTCCGCCGAAGCGCCCTGCGAGACCCGTCAGGTCGGCGATCCCCGCATGCGCGATGATCAGCTGCGCATCCGGATAGCCGTCGACGAGTCGAGCGAGGTGGTCGGCGATCGGCGGCAGTCCCCGCCCGCCGTGGATCAGGATCGGCACGCGGCGCTCGGAGGCGATCTCGAAGACCGGAGCCAGCCGCTCGTCGTTGAGCATGAAGCGCTGCGCCCGAGGATGGAGCTTGATCCCACGCGCGCCGAGGTCGAGGCAGCGCTCGGCCTCCTCGATCGGGCTCTCCGTCAGGTCGAGCCGGACGAACGGGATCAGCCGTCCTTCAGAGCGCTTCGCGTACTCGAGCGTACGGTCGTTCGGCGCTCGGAACGCCGGGTGGCGGTCCGGCTCGTCCATGCAGAACATGAAGCAGTGCGAGACCCCGTCCGCGTCGTTGATGCGCTCGAGCTCCTCGTAGACGCCGATCTGGCCGTCGATGTCGTGGCCGAGGTGGACGTGCGCGTCGAATATCTCGGCGTCCGCGGGCAGCAGGTTACGAAGCTCGTCTTCGTACCGCGTCAGCAGCGCCTGCGCCCGCTCGAACTCCTCCTCCACGAATCCTCAGTCTATGCAGAGGACGGTAGGATCCCGCGCGGTGCCTGACGTCCTGATCTTCTCCGACACCGAGACCTCCGCCGAGATGCGGCACGAGGTGCCGATCACCGTTCCCGACCCCTTCCTGTACGCGGAGAAGGACGGGAAGAAGATGACGGCCGGGACCGCGTTCGAAGTCGAGCGCATCAAGGCCGTGGGAATCGAGGCGCATGCGCTCGAGGAGTTCGGCTACGACGAGCTGCTCGCGCAGGGGGTTCCCCGTTTGGACGCGATCGCGCTGCACACACCGTTGAATGCATGCCGAGAGTTCGGCATCGATGAGGCAGTCATCCCTTGGAGCTTCCCGACGTTCGTCGCCGACCACCTGCGTGCGAACGGGCTCACGCTCACGCCCGATCCCGGGTACTTCGCTAATCGGCGCCGTGTGAAGAACGAGTCGGAGCTCGAGGGGATCCGCAGGGCCCAGGGCGCCGCGACCGCTGCCATGGGCGCGGCGCGGGACCTGATGGCGCAGGCCGAGCGGTCGAACGGGAACCTGAGCGTCGACGGCGACCCGCTGACGTGCGAGCTCCTGAAGTCGGCGATCCGGCGCGTCTTCACCGAGCACGGTGTCGCCAGTGACGATTTCATCGTCTCGCACGGCGCCCAGACCGCCATCGGCCACGAGCTCGGTTTCGGCGAGATCGCGCCCGACGAGCCGGTCGTGATCGATCTTTGGCCGAAGGATCCGGAGTCGGGCTGCTACGCCGACATGACGCGCACGTTCGTCGTCGGCACTCCTCCGGACGAGCTCGTCGAGTACCACCGCCTCGTCAAGGAGTCACTAGACCGGTCGCTCGAGGCGACGAAGGCCGGCGTGCCGGGTGTCGAGATCTACGAGTTGGTCTGCCGGTTCTTCGAGGAGAACGGCCAGCCGACGGTGCTCTCCAAGCCGCCCGGCGAAGTGCTCGAGAACGGCTTCTTCCACGGGCTCGGGCACGGCGTCGGGCTCCAGGTGCACGAGCAGCCGAACCTCGGACGCGGCGGGACCGCGGAGCTTGTTGCCGGAGACGTCGTGACGCTCGAGCCGGGTCTCTATCGTCAGGGCTTCGGCGGCTGCCGGCTCGAGGATTTGATCCTCGTCACCGACGACGGTGCCGAGAACCTCACTGATTTTCCGTACGACCTGACGCCTTGAGCTCCGACGGAACCGGAGCGGCCATCGAGACGATGTTCCTCGAGGAGCGGCGGTATCCGCCGTCCGAGGACTTCGCAGCGCAGGCGAACGCGCAGCCCGACATCTACGAGCGGGACTTCGAGGAGTTCTGGGAGCAGGAGGGTCGGGAGCGCGTGGCGTGGTTCGAGCCGTTCACGAAGCTGTATGAGTGGGAGCCGCCGTACGCGAAGTGGTATCTGGGCGGGAAGTTGAACGTCTGTTTCAACTGCGTCGATCGCCACGTGGAGGCGGGCAACGGCGCGAAGGTCGCCTATTACTGGGAGGGCGAGCCGGAGGACGAGCGGCGGACGATCACGTTCTCCGACCTGCAGCGCGAGGTGGTCAAGCTCGCGAATGCGTTGAAGAAGCTCGGCGTCACGAAGGGGACACCGGTCGGGATCTACATGGGCATGGTCCCGGAGGTTCCGGTGGCGATGCTGGCCTGCGCTCGTCTCGGCGCGCCGCACACGGTCGTGTTCGGTGGCTTCTCGGCCGACTCGCTTTCGGGCCGGCTGAACGACATGGGGTGCGAGGTACTGATCACGCAGGACGAGGCGTGGCGCAAGGGCTCACCCGTGCCGTTGAAGCGGAACGCCGACGAGGCCCTGGCCGATGCGCCGGGTGTGAAGCGTGCCGTCGTCCTGCGCCGCACCGGCAACGAGGTGCCGATGCAGGAGGGACGCGACGCGTGGTGGCACGAGCTGGTCGCCGAGGAGAGTGACGACGCCGCGTCCTGTCCGTGTGAGCCGATGGACGCCGAGGATCTCCTCTACCTGCTCTACACGATCGGGCACGACCGCCAAGCCGAAGGGGATCGCGCACACGACGGCCGGCTATCTCGTCGGCGTCGCGACGACGCACCACTACATCTTCGACGTCAAGCCGGATTCGGTGTACTGGTGCGCGGCCGACGTCGGCTGGGTGACCGGCCACAGCTACATCGTCTACGGGCCGCTCTGCAACGGGACGACGGGCGTCATGTACGAGGGCGTGCCGGATTACCCGGACCGCGATCGCTGGTGGGCGATCGTCGAGCGCTACAGGGTCGACATCCTCTACACGGCTCCGACCGCGATCCGCTCGCACATGAAGTGGGGCCGTGAGCATGCGGACAAGCACGACCTGTCCTCGATCCGCCTTCTGGGAAGCGTGGGCGAGCCGATCAACCCGGAGGCCTGGGTCTGGTACCGGGAGGTGATCGGAGGCGACAGGGTGCCGGTCGTGGACACGTGGTGGCAGACGGAGACGGGGATGATCCTGATCACGCCGCTGCCCGGGCGTGACGACGCTGAAGCCGGGCTCGGCGACGAAGCCATTCCCCGGCGTGGACGCTGCGGTCTACGACGAGCAGGGAAACGAGGTCGGCCCGGGCGGCGGGGGCTATCTCGTGCTGCGCAAACCGTGGCCCGCGATGCTGCGCGGGCTCTACAAGGAGCACGACCGCTACGTCGAGACGTACTGGTCGAAGTACACGGACACGTACTTCGCCGGCGACGGCGCGCGGGTCGACGAGGACGGCGACTTCTGGCTGCTGGGCCGCGTCGACGACGTCATGAACGTGTCCGGCCACCGGATCTCGACGATCGAGGTCGAGTCGGCGCTCGTCGACCACCAGGCGGTTGCGGAGGCCGCCGTCTGCGCGCGGGCGGACGAGCGCACGGGGCAGGCGATCGTCGCCTTCGTCTCGCTGAAGGGCGGCCAGGAGGGCTCGGTCGAGATGCTCGAGGAGCTGCGCGACCACGTCGCGACCAAGATCGGCCCGATCGCGAAGCCGGCGAACATCGTCTTCACACCCGAGCTCCCCAAGACCCGCAGCGGCAAGATCATGCGCCGCCTCCTCCGCGACGTCGCCGAAAAGCGCCCACTCGGCGACACGACGACGCTCGCCGACCCGACCGTGGTCGAGGAGATTCGCGACCGCTCGGTCGACGAGGCGCCGGACGAATGAGCGAGGAGCGCCAGCGGGGCGTCGACCTCTACAACGAGGCCTGGCGCCTAATGGAGTCGCGTGAGGATGACGACCGGCTGCTGCACATCACGCATGCGTCGCGCTACCACTGGGGCGAGGCCGAGGAGTGCAAGCCGGAGAACCTCGCGCGCGGCGAGTGGCAGATCTCGCGGGTCTACACGGTTCTCGGGCGACCGGAGCCGGCGATCTGGCACGCGCGGCGCTGCCTCGAGCACTGCGAGGCGAACGGGATCGGCGATTGGGACCTCGCGTACGCGTACGAAGCCCTCGCCCGAGCGCATGGTCTCGCAGGCGACGGCGAAGCTGAGTCCTGGAAGTCGAAGGCACGCGAAGCGGGCGACGCAATCGCCGACCCAGAAGACCGCGAGCACTTCGACGAGGACTACGCCACCCTCTAACCGGGGTCAGACCCCGCTCCAAAAGCGTGACGTCTCTGTGACGTGATTGCCGCGACGAGCGGCAAACCTCCGCAAACTGCGTTGCTCGGCCTCTGTTCCCGTCACACTTTTGTGACGGGGTCTGACCCCTACGAGAGGAGCTTCTCGAAGCGTTCCTGCTGGTCCTGCTCGAACGGGCCGATGAGCGCGAGGTTCAGCCCGTGGCCGCCGATCACGTCCTGCGCGACCCGCTGCACGTCCTCGGCCGTGACCGCGTCGAGCCCGGCGAGGATCTCCTCCGGCTCGGCCGCTTGTCCTTCCAGCACCTCGCGTCGCAGCCCGAACATGATCAGCCCGTGCGGGCTCTCCGTCTGGAGCACGAACCGCCCCTTCGCGACGTTGCGCGCCTTCTCGAGCTCGTCGGACGGCACGGCCTCGTCGGTGATCTTCTTCAGCTCGTCCGAGATCGTGGTGATCGCCTCGTCGACGCGCTCGATGTCGACCCCGGCCTGGGAGAACAGCGAGCCGATGTCCGTGTAGCTGTGGTTGATCGCATAGATGTAGTACGCGAGACCGCGGCGCTCGCGAACCTCGGTGAAGAGCCGCGACGACATCCCGGTTCCGAGGGTCGTCGAGAGCAACTGGAGCGCGTAGCGGTCGGGATGGTCGAGCGGGTAGCTCGGCACGCCGAGAATGAGGTGCGCCTGGTCCGACGCCTTCGTGTAGATCTTGACCCGCGCATCTCCATTCGCCTCGAACTGCGCAGGAGCGGGAGTGCCCGTCTCGGCCTGCTCGAGGTCGCCCAGGAGCCGCTCGATGTCCGCCTGCAGGCCGGCGTCGAGCTTGCCGGCCACGCCCACGACCATGCGCTCGGGCTTGTACCACTGGTCGATGTAGCCGAGGAACGTGTCGCGCGTGGCACCGCGGACGGTCTCCTTGCGCCCGATGATGTCCCAACCGATCGGCCGGTCGCCGTAGAGGAGTGAGTCGTAGACGCCGCCGATGTAGTCACGCGGCGTGTCGAAGTACATGTTCATCTCCTCGATGATCACGCCCTTCTCGCGATCGATCTCCTCGGGGTCGAACTTCGAGTGGCGGAGCATGTCGACGAGCACGTCGAAGGCGATCGCGCGGTGCTCGCCCGCGCAACGCACGTAATAGCCCGTGTACTCCTTGCCCGTGAACGCGTTGAACTCGCCGCCGATGCCGTCGATCTCGCTTCCGATGTCGCGTGCAGTCGGGCGGTTCTCGGTGCCCTTGAAGAACATGTGCTCCGAGAAGTGGGCGATCCCGCTCGTGTCCTCGGTCTCGTAGCGCGAGCCGGCCGCGAGCATGATGAAGCAGGAGACCGACTGGGCGTGGTCGATCGGAGCGGTCAGGAGCCGCAGGCCGTTGGAGAGTGTTTGTCGTTCGAATACGGGCATCAGGCGGCGAGCGCCTCCTTCCAGGTTTCCGGCAGCTCGACGGAGCGGCCGGTCTCGTAGTCGTAGGACACGATCACGGTCTTCGCCTCGGCAGCCAGGGTGTCGCCGCTTCGCACCTGGTACTCGAGCTGGAAGCTCTTCGTCCCGACCGAGGCGGGCCGGACGCCGATTTCGAGCTCGTCGCCGGAGCGCAGCGGTGCTCGGAAGTCGATCTCCGCGCGCGCCAGGATCATGTCCGTCACGCGGGCGTCGAAGCGGAGCAGGTAGGCGATGCGCGCGTCCTCGAGGTAGGTCAGGAAGACGGCGTTGTTGACGTGCCCCATCGAGTCGACGTCACGAAAGCGGACGTGTCGCGATGCACGAAGTCGAATCCCTCGACAGGCGTGATGCTACCGGCCGTCCCAGGCTTCGAGGAGCGCCGCCTCGCGCTCGGGGGAGAGACCGGCGGCCTCGGTCGTCTCGGCGAGCTCAAGTGTCACTTTGACGGTCTCCGCGAGCGGCCGGTGCGTGAGGCCGGTCTGGGCCGCCCTTGGAGATGTCGGCGCGGTGTAGCCCCTTGTCTGCCTCGTCCTCGATCCACAGCGGGAGGCCCATCCATTGCTCGATGCCCTGATCGAGAAGGAACCGCCCGTCGATCCAGACAAAGCTTGCGTCGGAGCTGAAGACGTCGCGGCAGGTCTCCAATAAGTCGGACCAGCTGACTCCTTCGTTCACGGCGTCGAGTTCGCCGCCCTCGCCGCCGCGTTCGCACAGGCCGACCATCCAGCTTGCGAGGTCGCGGACGTCGATGAACTGGACGCGTTCCTCCGGCGGCGCCGGAGCCGCCACCCGGCCGGCGTGTGCGACGCGATGGGGCCAGTAGGTGAAGCGTCCGGTCGGGTCATGCGGGCCGACGATCAGCCCCGGCCTAACGTTCGCGTGAGCCTGAGGGAACGTCTCGGCGACGGCGTTCTCTGCGAGCGCCTTGAGCGCGCCGTAATTCGAGAAGTCGTCGAGCAGGCGGTCGTCGGGCATGTCGCCGAGCTCCTCGAGAGCATTGCCCTCGACCATCGCCTCGCTGCGGTCGGCATAGGCCGACAGGCTCGAAGACAACAGGTAGAAGCCGACGGATCCGGCGAGCTTCT
>CAWGVD010000011.1:0-10697 GCA_963825795.1 uncultured Actinomycetes bacterium
GCGCGATGCCGGCTTCGATCTCGATCCGCGCTCCCGCGCCCGGTGGTAGCGACCGGACCGCACGCACAGCGCCTCCGGAGACGAAGAACGCCTTCTGCCAACCCGGTTCCACGGCCGGTGCGATCAGGCAGAGCTCGAGCCGCCGGAGTCGGTCCAGCCGATAGAGGCGTTCGACGACCTTTCGAGCGCGTCGACCCGGTCGCGCAACCGGGCCGCCTCCTCGTAGCGCGGCTCTCGGAGAGATGGTCGAGCCGTGCGCGCAGGCGAGGCTGCGGGCCGCCCTGGAGCAGTGTCTCGAGCTCGGTGTCGGTGCAAGATGCGAGCGCGCGCGCGGCGAGGGCCGCCTGCCGCCGCGAGCCGATCGGGCCGAGCGGCCCCGCCTTCTTGGAGACGACGAAGTCGTCGCCGCGGCGCCGCAGGTAGACGCCCTGTTCTTTCCGCCGCCCACGCGAGTTGGCCGGTGGCTCCAGTTCGCGGATCAGGCGCAGCTCCTCGAGAGCCGCCTCGAGCTCGGAGCCGAGCACTCGCCATTCGATTCGCGCCAGCGCGAGCAGGGCCGCCTCGACCGACGGCCGCTGGCGGTCGCTGCGGAAGTAGGAGCGGAGCCGGGCGCGCAGGTCGCGGGCGCGGCCGACGTAGAGCACCTGGTCGTGTCCGTCGCGGAACAGGTACACACCCGGGCGGCTCGGCGCGCCGCGGGCGAGGTGCCGCTTCCCGTGCACTCTGCGCTTGCGGGGCGCGGCCAAGCCGCGCAACTCCGACAGCGTCCTCGCACCGCGCTCCTGCGCGAGGCCGATGAGGTGTACGAGCACCTGGGCCGTCGCCTCCGCGTCGGGCAGCGCGCGGTGGCAGGGCTGGGTCGGGACGCCGAAGAAGTCGGCGAGCGAGGCGAGGCCGACGCGGCGGAGCCGCCCTTCGAGCAAGCGGCGCGCGAGCGCGGCAGTGCAGAGCGGCGGCTCGGACAGGCGCCGGTCGCCCAGCTGCCGCTCGAGAAAGCGCTGGTCGAACCGGGCGTTGTGGGCCACGAGCAGCTCGTCGCCCGCGAACGCGAGAAAGCGCCGGACGACGGTCGAGACCGACGGTGCGCCTCGTAGCTCCTGTTCGCGAAGACCGGTCAGGCGGGCGATCGGCTCGGGCAGCGCGATACGGGGATTGACGAGCGACTGGAACGAGTCGACGAGCTCGAGCCCCTTCACCCGCACCGCGCCGATCTCGCAGATCTGGTCGCGACCGGCCGCGAGCCCGGTCGTCTCGAGGTCGAAGACGACGAGCTCCGCGTCCTCGAGCAGGGGGTCCGGGCGGCCTCCGACGAGGGAGACGGTCGTTCCCGTGCAGACGACCCGGCTGTCGCCCGCGGTCACCTCTTCGAGCAGCGAGCAGGCGAGGCCGTCGGGGATCGAGCTCGTCGCGAACAGCGCCCGCGCGGCGTCGAGGACGGTGAGCGGACCGCGCTCCTCGAGGATGTCGACGAGTCGATCGAGCGAGTCGAGGGCGAGCTGCACCTCTCAGATGAAAGCGAACATACGTTCGCTTTGCAACCAGGGAATCAGTCCGGGAGCAGCGGAACCGTTAGTCCCTGGCGTCGGCCGAGTAGCACGGCCCGTGTGACCGCGGCCGACCCGAAGCGAAGTCGCACCTCGTCGAGTGCGGCGTCGAGTGTGTCGCTCCACGATCCGTCGAGCGGCAGCCTCAGTTGGCCGAGGTCGTCGTCGAGGTTGCTGATCGACACGCCGACGAGCGTGATCCCCTGGCGCTCGATCAGCGGCAGCGCGACTTCGAGGAGCTCGCGGGCCGCGACGAGAATCGTTCGCGTGTTCGCGGTCGCGTACGGCAGCGTCTGTGAGCGCGTGGCGCGCGACGAGTCGTCGAAGCGCAGTCGGAGAACGACGGTGCGGCCGAGCCGATCCGCGGCCCGCATCCGACTCGTAACTCGCTCGACGAGCCCGACCAGCGACGTGTCGACCTCGGCGTGCGAGGTCGGTCTCCACCCGAGCGCCCGCTGGGCTCCCATCGAGCGTCTGCGCCGGCGAGCCTGGACCGGACGCGGATCGCGGTTGTGCGCGAGCGCGTGCAGGTGGCGTCCGGCCGCGCGGCCGAGCATCGTGACGAGGACATTCTCGGGGAGCTCGGCGACCTGGCGCACGGTCGTGATCCCGGCGTCGTTCAGCCGTCTCGCCGTCACGCTGCCGACGCCCCAGAGCCGCTCGACCGGAAGTGGGTGCAGGAACTCGAGCTCGCGGTCCGGCGGCACCAGCAGCAGACCGTCCGGCTTGGCCACGCCGCTTGCGACCTTCGCCAGGAACTTCGTTCGCGCGATCCCGACCGTGATCGGCAGCCCGACGCGCTCGCGTACGGCCTCGCGGAGGCGCGTCGCGATCTCGAGCGGAGAGCCGGCGAGCCGGCGCAGGCCGCGGACGTCGAGGAACGCCTCGTCGATCGACAGGCCTTCCACGAGCGGCGTCGTGTCGTCGAACACCCGGTACACGGCCTTGCTCGCCTCCGAATAGGCGGACATGCGCGGCCGCACGACGATCGCGCCAGGGCAGAGGCGAAGGGCGCGGCGGACGCCCATCGCAGTCTGGACGCCGCGTGCCTTCGCCTCGTAGCTCGGGCAGAGCACGACTCCCGCGCCGACGAGCACGGGACGCTCCCGAAGCTCAGGACGGTCGCGCTGCTCGACCGCAGCGAAGAACGCGTCCACGTCTGCGTGGAGGATCGTCGCGTCCGCCCGCACGAACATATGTTCGCACAGATTGTGCTCTAGGTCAGCTGGGCGATCACGACGACGAGCAAGACCACGATCAGGGCGCCGATCAGGGCGAAGCTTCCGAGCACGAGCTTCACCTTCCGCAGCACGACCGCCCAGACGACCCAGGACATGAGCTGCGACGCGAGCTGGACGCGTCCGAACCAGATGCTCGAGATCCCGAGGCGAGCGAACAGCCGGCCGATCGGGCTTGCCTCGAAGCGTGCGAGCTCTGCCGCGCGCACGCGCTCCTGCCAGCGCACGGTCATCTCCTTCGCCTCGCGGCGAGCGCTGCGCTGGTAGAGCGGAAGCCGCTTGCGCCGGGCCTGCCAGTACTCCAGCGACGCCTGAGCATCCTCGAGCGGCGGCGGCTCGAGCATCTGCTCGATGAGCAGCTGGTCCGGATCGTGAACGGCGCTACGCACGTGCATGAGTGTAGACGGCGCGGCCAAGTGCCCCGACGGCCGTCGAGCTAGTCGGCTGCGACGTAGGCCGAGATGGGTTGGACGACGCCGTGTGCCTCCATCGCGGCCGCGACTTCGGGCGTCGGCGAAGCCAACATCGCCTGAAGGGCATCGACGTCCTGGACGTCGGCGGTGATGGCGATGTTGTTGCTGCCGTCGCGCGCGACATAGTCGGTCACGTTGGAGCCGGTACCCGACTCGATAGCCTCAGCGCGCTCCGACTTCCCCTCCAACCAACGGTCGAGGTCGACGACCGCGTGGGTGATGACGACTTTCGGCATGCAATCTCCTTCTGCGTACGTGGTTTGGGAAGGTCGAGGAGGTCATACCACAGGACGCGGCATCCTCTTGGCGTTTTCTCGTTTCTACGTGGATAACGTATAAAAACGTAGTTCCGTAACTCTACGTTGCCAAGCAGTCTGTTACAGTGCGTGGCGCGCTGGGTTCCTACACGGAAGCCGTCGAGGCTCCGAGCATCCCTCTTCGACTGTCACATCGGGCCTGAGTGCCGCACCAGGAGGACGAAGGAGCCCGTTCTCCACCAGCACTGTGACAGTCAGGAGCATCAAAGGTCGGCTCATGTGCGGGATCGCCGGATACAGCTTCTCTCTAGAGAGCACCGTCGATCGGACGGTGGCCGCCCGCGCACTGCTCGCGGGCATCGCCGAGCGCGGGGCGGACTCGGTTGGCTTCGCCTACCGCGGCGACGACTCGAAAGTCACGGTGCACAAGCAGCGCACTGGCGCAAGCGAGCTCCTCGACCGCCTCGAGGTGCCCCAAACCGCCACACAGCTCCTCGTGCACGTCCGGGACTACACCAAGGGTCATCCCCGTGTTCTGGCCAACAACCATCCGATCCGCCACGGAGCGGTCGTTGGGATCCACAACGGCACGATCGCCAATGACGACGAGCTGTTCGCAGCCCATGGCATCGCTCGTGCCGAGCCCAGCATGACCGTCGACTCGGAGCTGATCTTCGCGCTCGCCGAGCGGTTTCGGGGACGCACCGCCTACGCGCTCGAGCGACTTGTCGGCTCGATGGCGACGGCCTGGCTCGACGAAGGCCGGGAAGAGCTGGTGCTTGCCCGCGGGATGGGCCGGCCGCTGTGGATCGGCACCTCGACGCAGGAGCTCTTTTTCGCGTCGACGCGCGCAGCGCTGGACCTGGTCGAGGAGTATTCGTCCGTCGAGCTCCGCAAGCGCGAGGTGCGTGAGGGATCCCTCCTCGCGGTGAACGGCGGACGGATCGTCGAGCGAGACTCGTTCCGCCCGGACATGTCGTTCGAGGGACAACCTCTGCCGGCAGTGCGTGCGCCGAACGAGGCTCGCGCGAGCCTCGCGCGACTCGCAGCACTGCACGCGATCTAGCCTTCGTACCCGGGTCGCACTCAATCCAGCTCGGTCTGGGCCACGGCGGGCTCGTAGCCGAGCGAGGAGAACAGCTCCCGAGCTTCGCTTAGCGCGCCCTCCGCTCCGTAGGACTGGCGCATCGCTGGCACAAGCTCCTGCAAATGAGCGGGTTTACCGGTTAGCGGAACCTGTGCTTGCCTATCAATCGAGCGCCCTGGCTGCGGTCGAGCCAGCGGGTTAGTTCAAGCGCGGCGACGAGCACGCGTCGACCCGCGGTCGATCGTCTCGATGCCTGGGCCAGAAGTCCCGCGTGGGTTACTTGAACTTGAAGTCCGCGTAGGGCAGGACGCCGTTCCCGACGAGGCCGACGAACAGCCGCCGGCAGGTGCCCTTCCACGACTTCTGCGTCTGCCAGTTGTAGACGAACTGCTCGCCGGTCAGGTCGTACTTCAGGCCCGCGAGACCCGCCTGGACTGTGTCCGGATCCGGGTCGCTCGCCGCGGCATCACATTTGATCGCGATCGACGAGACCGACGTCACCGAGCCGAGGCTTCGGACATAGTTGCCGCCGGCGTCCTTGAGCGACCACTTCACCGGCGTGGTGTTGCCGGCGTTTACGACGTTCACGACCGGCGGGTTGTCGACCGGCGGCTTGAAGCCGAAGATCCCGACGACGAAGTACGGGATCGTCTTCGTCGTCGTGTTGCCCGCCAGGTCCGTCGTGGTGACGGTGAACGTGTGCGCGCCGAGGCTGCTCGTGTCGATCGGCGCGCCGCTCGGTGCGTCGGCTCCCGAGTCCGACCGGCCGACGCACGACTGCACGCCGCCCGGGTCGGAGCACCTGAAGCTCGAGGCGACCTGGTCGTTCAGCGTGAAGAGCGCGTTCGGAAGCGGCCGGTCGAAGGTGATCGACGGCCCGCCGGAGTCGGTGAACGACTGGAAGTGGACGGCCTTGTTGAAGCTGTAGCCGACGTTGTCGCTTCATGTCCTCGGCCTCGGCGTCGAGCGTGATCGACGGCGCGCCGCTGACGATGTGCGCGGTCCAGAGACCCCGCCGGCGTTGCTCAGCGGCGTGACAGTCCAGGAACCGCTCCCCGGCGGCGCCCACAGCGACGGCAACCCGCGAGACGCCCGAGGCATCCGAGACGCGGACGAAGGCGTTGAAGCCGTCGCCGACCTTGACGGCGCCGACCTGCGTGATCAGGGGCGCGATGACGTCCGTGGAGTCGGAGTAGCCGATTTGCAGGTCGATCGTGTCGACGACCTGCTCCGTCCCGAGGTCCCCGGTCGCGTTCGGGAAGAACTTGCCGAGATTGACGACGGCCGTGTCGTGCTCCTTGCCGAAGAACGAGTCGCGGTTGACCGTGACCACGTTCGCCGGGAAGAAGATGTTCGGGTAGTCCTTCACCGGCCGGTCGGTGTCGGCGAACACGAGCGGGAACGGCTTGACCGGCTTCACGTTCGGGATCGTGTGCGTGGTCAGGCCGCTGATCCATGCGCCGTGGGCAACCTTGTTCGGATCGTCGATCGTCACGTCGCGCGAGACCGTCGGCTGCGCCGGCCGGTAGAAGACCGACAGCGTCCCCGCGGTCAGCGTGGCGCCGCCCTGCGTGTACGTGGTGCCGTCAGGATGGCCGGAGTCGACGAAGAGCGAGCGGCCGCCGCTGACTGCCTGACCGGCGACGTTCGCGGTGATCTGCGGCAACTGCACGCTGTCGGAGCCGCCGCGGAACGGTCGGCGGCAGGGCGGGCGACGGCGGGGCCGTCGAGCCGAAGTCGTAGAACGGCAGGCCGTACATGTTTGCCTCGACCATGACCTTCTCGTCGATCACGTCGTAGTTCGAGGGCTCGGCGTAGTACTGGTGCACCGCCCGAACCCACTGCTCGCCGATCGTGCCGCCCGAGTTGAGCGTGTTCGCGAAGTGATCCATCAGCCGCTCGGACAGGTCGATCGTGGTCGTGTCGCCGTAGCCGAAGCCCGTGTTCGCGACGAACACCGCCGCCTTTGCGTTCATGTACGCCTGCGCCCAGTCGCGCAGCCGCTGCTGGTCGCCTGGGGCAACCGCGGCGAGCGTGTCGGGCACGTTCAACCCGCTGTGGCAGCCGACGGTGAAGATCAGTCGTCCGTTGTACGAGTAGTGCGCCGGGTCGATGTCCGCGGTCGTCGCGAGGTCCGCAAGCGTCAGCGGAGTCGGCGGAGCCGGCAGGGTTGCGGGCTGCGCGAGCCAATGGCTGTAGTGCGCCCAGATCGCGCCGACGTCGGGCACCGGGCTCTTCTGGAAGAAGTCGTCCAGCAGATCCTGGTGGTTCCAAGCGCCCGTTAGCAGCGGTCTGGCTCGTCGTTGCCAGCCCTAGCTGCTGGGCGAGCGCTGCGCTCGCCTTCTCGGCGCCGTCCGCGAAGAACGAGTCGCCGGTGGTCGTCGCGCTCTGCAGGTTCAGGTGCGCCCTGCGAGTCCAGGTACTGCTGCAGCTGAGCATTGATGTCATCCGGTGTCTCGACGAGTCGGGAGACGCTCACGTCCGCGAGCGGGATGTCGTGCCCGAGCCAGACGCGCTCCTTGAACGCGCCATACGCCTGGTCGGTCAGGTAGGCGTTCTGGGCGGCGGCCGCGTAGATCGCGTTCCCCTTCGTCAGCCCGCTCGTCGTGAACGCGAGGTCGTTCGCCTCGTCGACCTCGGGCGAGGTCGCAGTCAGGTCCTGCTGGCGCCAACTCGGCAGCGCGGTGTCGGTTCCGAGCAGGACGACGTAACTCAGGTTCGGGTACTTCAGCCGGTAGGTCGCCACGAGGGCGTTGATCGAGCGGACGACGCCGTTGGCAGCGTCGATCGAGCACGGGTTCTGGTCCCAGGTCGTGTAGGCGGCGCGGACGTTCGCGTCGCCGTCGACGGGCAGGATCTTGCCGCCGACGCGCGGGTCGGCCGCGACCGCGTTCAGGCGAGACGAGGTGCCGATCAACGCGTCCGCGGCGGTCGCGCCGTAGAGGCCGGCGAGACGCTGCCGGTTGACGAGGAACAGCGCCTTGACGCTGGGGTCGTTCGTGCCCGGCACGGCCGGGAGCGTGCCCGGAGCCGCCGTACCGAGGCCGGTGATCGGGTCGCACGGCGGGAGGGTCGGCGGCGGCGTCACCTTCACGCGCAGCACGTAGTTCTCGTTACTGAACGCGCCGTTGTAGCCGCTCACGCCGATCACCGCAGCGCCGCTCTCGCCACGCGTGACGATCTGCGCCGCCTCGTTCACTGCGCCACGGTTCGCGGAGATGCTTCCCGCAGCGATCGAGCCGGCCGGGATCGACCCGGCTGCAAGATCAGCGGCGGCGTCCGGCTGCAAGCGCGTTCCGCGTGTTGTCTACGCCCGGCAGCGAGTCCTCGAGCGGGATGCTGCCGGCGGCGATGCTGCCCGCCGCGATGCTGCCCGCCGGGATGCTCCCCGCGGCGCTCGACAGTACGCCGGGCGCGCCCGGCCGGTTGACGACGAGGTCGAGGTCAGCGTCGCGCGGCACCTTCAGATAAACCGTCACCTTCGTGCCCGGCGCCAGGCCGGTGACGCTGAAGCGACGGAAGTCGACGTCACCGGACGAGGCGATGTGCCCGACGGCAAGCGTGTTCTTCTCGATCGTCGGCGCGGTGTCCGGGTTGTCGTTCGGCTCCCCGTTCTGCGTCACGACGACGGGCGCCTGGCCTGTTGCCGAGCTCAAGCGTTCCTCCGGCGGTGACCTCGGCGTCCGATGTCTGCGAGCCGAGGGTGAGACCGGCGTACGACGTGAAGTTGAGGCGCACGTGCCGCGTCGCGGTGCCGCCGCCGCACGGGCTGCCGGGAATCGTCGACCACACCGGCCCGTCGGCGCCGACGGTCGGGTTCGGCGGCCGCGATCGGGGTTCCGCCTGCGTACGAGAACTGCGACGACCCCGCGACCGGGAAGAAGCCCTTCGGCAGCTTCACGTGCAGCGAGAAACTCGTCGCGCGCGAGCAGACCAGGTCGAAGTCGACGTGGTAGTGGACGTTCTGGCCCGTGCCAGCGACGTCCTGGAGGCCCTGCACGTTGATCTGCTCCCACGGGTACTCGGAGACGGCCAGGATCCCCTGGGCCAGGGAGTCGATCGTGATACTTGTCGTAAGGCGCCGGGAGATGCGTTGAGGATGTCGGCCAGGGTCACACCGGGCCTTGATCGCGTTCGCGGCGGATGCGTCGCCGAGCGTTTTGCCGGTGCAGTTGAACCCGCCGCCGCAGTTGATCAGTCGCGCGAGCGGTGTCGACGTGCGTCAGCGGGTACGGCGCCGAGCGTTGTGGCACGGAAGTCGATCGAGCCGGCGGCGATCGAACCGGCGGCGATGGAGCCGGCCGCGATGGAGCCGGCGGCGATCGAGCCCGCCGCGATCGAGCCCGCCGCGATCGAGCCAACGGCGGTGGTGCCGAGGTTGCCGGAGATCGCGAGGCCAAAGACAGTGTTCGTGGCAGCGTGACGCCCGGTTGTGCTGCCACCGTTGTCGGTCAGCGCATCCGCCCAGCTCGCGTACGGAGCCGTGTCGTCCGGCTTGTCAGCGGCGGCGGCAGCTGGTCAAGCGGCGCGTTCCCGAGCAGGAGCGCGCCGAGCGGGACGCTGCGCCAGAGCGACTGGAAGAACGGCACCTGCCGCAGCGGCAGCGCCATCAGCCGCTCCCACGGCGTCTTGCCGTCGGTTCCGTGCGTCGCGTAGTTGCGCGACGTCGTACAAGCGTCACGGCCTGCAGCGGCTGGTTCGCGAACGGCGATCCCTTGAGGATGTCCGCCCACGTCGTTCCGACGAGCGGGATCTGCGAGAGCAGGACGCTTTTCAGCGCGGCTCCGCCGGCTCGGGATCGATCCTGCCGCGATCGAGCCGGCCGGCGGTCGATGCCGAGAGCCGATCGAACCGGCGGCGATCGAGCCCGCCGCGATCGAGCCGGCCGCGATCGAGCCGGCAGCGATCGAGCCCGCGGCGATCGAGCCCGCGGCGATCGAGCCGGCGGGAATCGAGCCGGCGGCGATCGAGCCGGCCGGGATCGAGCCTGCGGCGGCGGACTGCACGTCTGCCGTCAGGTTCGGAAGCCGCGATCCGGGGATGACGCCGTAGGGGACCGACGCGATACCAGCCGGAATCGACGGCTCGTCGGCGGTCATCGACAGCGCGCTCACGTTCTGCTGGCCGACCGTCACGGTCACCTGCTGGGTCGCGCGCTCGGCGCCGTCTGCGACGGCGTGGACGGTGAAGTGGTACGTCCCGAGCGCTGCAGTCTGCGGCACCGTCACGGTCATGTCGTACGGCACGGTCTGCGGCGCCACGAGCGGACCGAGGCCCGGGGGCGTGAACGTGAACCAGGAGCTGGCGTTCTCGACGTCGGGGCTCGTCACGTTGAACGTCACGCTGTCGACGTTCGCGGCCGCCGCCCGAATAAGAGCGACGATCTGCGACGCGAGGCTGCTCGTGCCGTCACGCGTGACCTGCTGGCCGCCGGTGTACTCGGCCAGCTGCTTCTGGCAGCCGGCGGTGGTGAAGCCCGAGCCCCAGTCGATCCCAGCCGGGTTGTACGTGACGAACGACAGGTTCGTGTTCGCCTGGTGCAGAGCCGTCAGCGTCGGCTGCGTCCGCAGATCGTCCGACGTTCCGGTCTCGTTGTCGGGGCCCGGGTCGGTCGGGCCGGTGTTCGGGACACGCGGGGAAGTCGGCGGTCTGCGTCGCGTCGTGCGGAAGCGAGTCGCCGAGGACGACCATGAAGCGCGGTGAGCCGGCGTCCAGTGCAAGGCCGGGTCGTGGGACCCTCATAGAAGGCGCGGTTGTACGACTCGGGGTTGTCGCCGCCGCTCCCCGGCGGCGCGTCGAAGCGGTTGAGTGCGCACTCGATCGGGCTTAGCGTCACCGTGTCGATCAGCGGGCATTCCACCGTCCCGGAGTTGTCGGTGAAGTCCTGATTCAGCTGCCACGGGTAATCCGCCGGTAGACCGAATCCATTTTCGACGGCGAGCCCGAAGGGCGAGAACGGGTAATCCTTGAAGTTCGCGACGGCGAAGCGCGCCTGCGGGATCTGGGCCTGGATCTGCGAGACGATCGCGTTTGCGTCGCTGCGCGCCTCGGTGAGCGCGGTGCCCATACTGCCGGTTGCGTCGAGCGCGAGAGGATGT
>CAWGVD010000012.1:0-15012 GCA_963825795.1 uncultured Actinomycetes bacterium
GCCACCAAGGCCGCGGAATATCCTGGTGTGGGCAAGCAACCGGAGGAGAGCACGTCATGGCCATGAAGCTGAACATGCTTCCGCCGAGCGTGAACAACATGTCCGTCCGCGTCTTCGTGCGTGCGGCCGGGATCCCCGTCGAAGAGGAAAACGTCTGGGGTCAGACCCAGGAGCACGAGTACCTGTCGAAGTACCCGCCCGGGCTGACGCCGACGATCGAGGACGACGAGCTGCCGAAGGGCGTCCTCGGCGAGAGCTGCGCCGTGATGATGTATCTCTCGACGCGCGAGGGCCGTGACGATCTGTATCCGTCCGACCCGAAGACGCGCGCGATGGTCGACGCGGCGAACTTCTACACGCTCAGCATCTTCTACCCGCTGATGGCGCGCGCAACCTACCCGGGCTCGGCTTCGCCGGGTACCCGGGAGAGGTCTCGACCTCCGACGCGTCTGACGAGGTGAAGGAGTCGGCTCGCAAGTCCGCCGAGGACTCGCTGCCGAGGATCCTCGACGTCTATCCCGCGTTCTGGGGCACGGACACGGGCTTCATCGGGGGCGGCGACACGCCGACGATCGCGGACATCAGGCTCGCGGCGACGCTCGAGTTTCTCGCGGCCACGGACACCGGGATCCCCGGTTGGGCGAAGGACTACATCGGGCGAGTCGAGTCGGCCCTCGGCGACGCGTACAGCGAGCCCGCGGGTGATGTGCGCGGGTACGTGGCGCAGGCTACGGGCGAGGCGGTCGCCGCCAGATAGTTCCGCAGCACCCGAAAACTGACGTGCGCTACAGCCGGCGTGTCCACGAGCCGCATGCGCTCGAGGCGGATGGGCCCGTCCTCGAAGTCGTCGAGGAAGCGGCTGCCTTCTCCGAAGATCACTGACACGAGGTCAAGGTGCAGCTCGTCGATGAGTCCCGCGGATAGAGCCTGCCTCGTCATGTCGCCGCCCATCACGCTCACGTCAAGGCCGCCCGCGGCTTCCTTGGCGAGCGCGATCGCCCGCTCCAGGCCCTCGGTGACGAAGACGAAGGGCAGTTCGTCCGCGTTCTCAGGCGGATGGTGGGTTACGACGAAGAAAGGCCAGTCGAAGGGAGGCGCGCCGCCCCAGCCGCGCGCCGTGTCGTAGGTGTTGCGGCCGACCACCGCCGCGCCGATTCGGGTCACGAGCCGTCGAAGACCTCACGGCTCTCGTCGGAGAGATGCAGCGGCTGGCGGTCGTCGCTCCGGAAGAGCCAGGCATTGAGCCGGCCTACCTGGCCGTCCGTGCGCGCCATGTAGCCGTCGAGCGAGACGGCGTGGGTGCTGAGGACGCTCACGCCGGACAAGTATCTCGCGGCGGTCAACCTCCTACATCGTCTCGAACGTCGCCCGCCGGCGGCCGTCGATCTCGAACAGCCGCAGGAGCGCGTAGGCGATGGCCGCGTAGCAGAGGCCGATGAGCAGCTCGGTCAAAACGAGGCCGGAAACGTCGCCGAGCGACGCCCCGTCGGCGACGCTGCCGTGCGGCCTGGATCCCATGCGTCAGCGGGAGGACGCTCGCGACCTGCTGCATCCAGGTGGGCAGCGCGTCGAGCGGCACGTTCACGCCGCAGAAGAGCAGGAAGACGAAGATCATCAGGTTCGCGAAGAAGAAGATGTCGCGGCCGCGCAGGCCGAACGCTCCGATCAGTGTTCCGAACGCGGTGCACGAGAACGAGGACACGACGACGATGAGCGCGATCGCGGGAATCGAGCCGGCCGGGAACGAGACGCCGAGAAGCAGCGAGCCGACGACGAAGCCGACGGTCGAGACGATGACGCCGTTCGCGATGTTCGGAAGAGCCCGGCCGAGGAAGAGCGCGAGCCGGTTCGCGGGCGTGACGAGGATCGACGACAGCGTCTGCGTCCAGCGCTCGCCGCCGATCGTCATCGCCATCCCGAAGATCCCGCCGAGCGCGCAGATGGCGACCGCATTGCCGACGAGGAAGTACTTGTCCGATTGTGACCCGGCGTAGCGCCCGATATAGGCGAAGAACAGGATCTGGAAGATCGGCCCGCCGAGCATCGTCGGCACGTACATCGTCCAGTGGATCCAGTTGAACAGTGCGCGGTACGCGAGGTAGCCGCCGACGAAGAAGATGCGGACAGCGTTCATCGCAGCGCGAGCGTGGCGCTCTTGCGGGCGCGCACCTCGAAGTAGCCGAGGGTGTAGTGGCCGATCGCGAGGTAGATGAGCCCCAGCGCGACGCACATGAGGAACGGAATGATCGGGTCACCGCCGAGCGCGGCCGCACGGAGCCCGCGGATGCCCCAGGTCGGCGCGAGCACCCACGAGATCGGCCGCGTCCAGCCCGGCAGGAGCGAGAGGCTCATCAGCAGTCCCGTGACGAGCCAGACCGGATATTCGAGGAGGTTCGAGAGCGAGTTGGCGTTGCGCAGGAGCACGAACGTCGACGACAGAACGAGCCCGAGCAGGCCGAGCGAGACGATCGCGGCGACGAGCGCGAGGATGAACCACGCGGGATGCGCGAAGTCGAGCGGCAGGCCGAAGATGACCCGCCCCCAGAGCAGCGTCGACGCGATCGAGTAGAGACCGATCGAGGCGGTTGCGACCGTCATCGGCAGGACGACCTCGATCAGGCGCGGCGGTACGCCGATCACGTACTCGAGCGTCCCCTGCCAACGCTGCCACTGAATGAGGCCGCCGGACCCGAAGAGCACCGACGACCAGATGCCCATCATCCCGGCGCCGAGCGAGGCGTACAGCAGCCCCGATCCCGGCCGCGTGCCGCCGGCGAACATGTAGTGCGCGATCGTCGCGAAGAAGATCGGCGAGATCGTCGCATTCAGGATGAAGAACCCGGACATGGTCAGGTTCTTCACGTTGAAGACCCAGCCCGTCCAGAAGAGACGGAAGGACCGGCTCACAGCTGCTCGAGGGTCGCGTGCTTGCGGCCTTGCCACTCGAAGACGCGGAGCAACACGAGCCCGCCCGCGAGGTACGTGAGTCCGATCCCGAGCTCGGTCGCGAGCAGGCCGGTCACGTCGGAGAAGGGCTCGCCGGCGGCAAGGTCGCGCGCGGCCTGGATCGCGTGGGTCAGCGGCAGCACGTGCGAGACGTCCTGCATCCAGCCCGGGAGCTCGGAGATCGGGACGTTCGCGCCCGTGAAGATGAGCAGGAACCCGAAGATGACGTTCGAGAGCACGGCGTTCTCGCGAACGCGAAGCGAGACCGCAGCGTTGGTCAGGCCGAGCCCCGTGCACGAGAACGCGGCGACGAGGATCACGACCGCGAGCCCCGGGATCGATCCGGCCGGGAGGGTCACGCCGAGGATGATGCAGCCGGCGGCGAACGAGAAGGCCGAGACGAACGCCGCGTTGCCCATCACCGGCAGCGCGCGCCCGACGAACAGCGGGAACCGCTTGGCCGGGCTGACGAGGATCGCGCTGAGCGTGTTCTGGTAGCGCTCCCCGCTCACGGTCTGCGACATCGCGAACAGGCACGGGATCGCCGCGTACTGGATCGCGTTCCCGGTCACGTAGAAGACGTCCGACTGGAGGCCGGCCGAGCGCCCGATGTACGCGAAGAGCAGGATCTGGAAGATCGGCGCGACGATGAGGCTCGGGATGTAGATCGTCGGCGAGAGCCAGTAGAAGAGCGCCCGGTAGCTCGTCAGGCCGCCGACGAAGAAGAGACGGACCGAGTTCACGTCAGCGAGAGCGCGGCTCGTTCGCGGGCTGCTCTGAGCAAGCGGTCCATGACGAGGAAACCGAGCGCGATGTACGCCGTGCCGAGCGCGAAGCACATGAGCAGATCGGGGATCGGCGAGCCGCCGAGCGACGACTCCCTGATCGCGTTCATCCCCCAGGTCGGCGCGAGGATCCAGGAGATCGGCCGCACCCAGTACGGGAAGAAGGTCAGCGGGACGAGGAACCCGCAGATGAGCCAGATCGGGTACTCGAACATGTTCCCGAGCGCCCACGCGGCGCGGAAGCGGACGAAGCAGACCGCGAACAGGAAGCCGAGCGCTCCGAACGTGAGGACGGTCGCGGGGATCGAGAGCACGAACAGGAGCGGATGGACGAGCGTCAGGTGGATGCCGAAGAGGAGCCGTCCCCAGAGCAGCGTCGCGACGAGGCTGTAGATCCCGATCGTCGCCATCGCGATCGTCACCGGGAGCAGGATCAGGGCGAAGTTCGTGGGCGTGGCGACGAGCGCCTCGAGCGTGCCCTGCCAGCGCTCACGCTGCATCGCCGAGCCGGCGGTCGTGCTCGTCGCCGACCACATGCCCATCACGGCCGCGCCGAGCGACGCGTAGAGGAGCGTGCGCGGGCTGTCGCCGGCGCGGAACACGAAGAAGGCGACGGTCGCGAAGAAGAGCGGGTAGATGACCTGGCCGACCCCGTCGAAGGCCGAGCGCATGATCATCTTGAAGTGGAAGAGCCAGCCGATCCCGAGGAGCCGAAGCGTCTCTCACTCGTCTTTGACGAGCGCGACGTAGGCGTCCTCGAGCGTGGGCTCGCGGTGCGAGACGCGGCCGACGTTCGAGCCGTTCAGGTGGCCCAGGATCGTGGCGGTCAGCTGGACGTCCGCGCGGGTCTGGACGCTCAGCACCTGAGCCTGCTCCCGCTCCTCGATCCAGACGGACATGACGCCTTCGAGGGTGCGGAGCAGCTCGACCGTCTCGTCCGGGATGCCGTAGACCTCGACCTCGGTCACCGCGCCCGATGCGACTCGGCTCTTCAACTCGCTCGGGCGTGCCTTCGGCGACGATCTCGCCCTGGGAGATGACTGCGATCCGGTCGCAGAGCGCGTCCGCCTCGAACATGTAGTGCGTCGTGAGCAGGATCGTCTTGCCGGCTTCGGTGAGCGTGCCGATCGTGGCGCGCAGCTCTCGGGCGCCGACCGGGTCGAGGCCGATCGTCGGCTCGTCGAGGAAGACGACCTCGGGGTCGTGGAGGAGCCCGCGCGCGACGTGCAGACGCTGCTTCATGCCGCGCGAGTAGCCCTCGGTGCGCTCGTGCTCGCGGCCCTTGAGGCCGACCAGCTCGAGCAGCTCCTCGATGCGCGGCTTCTGGACCTTCGGGGGCACGCCGTAGAGCTCGGCGAAGTAGCGCAGGTTGTCGTAGCCCGAGAGCCGTTCGTAGACGCCGCGCTCGCCGCCGAAGACGTAGCCGATGCGCTTCCTGACCTCTCGCGGATCCTTGACGACGTCGTAGCCGAGGACGCTCGCGCTGCCCGCGGTGGGGATCAGGAGCGTGATCAGCATCTTGATCGTCGTCGTCTTGCCGGCGCCGTTCGGCCCAAGCAGGCCGAAGAGCTCGCCCTTCTCGATCTGGAAGCTGACACCGCGCACGGCCTCGATCTCCTTGACGCGACGGCGGATCGTTCCGGTGTGCGTCTTGTAGACGCGGCGCAGGTCGTGTGCCTCGACGACGGCCATGGCCTCAGCCTACCGACGGGTCGGACGGCTTACAGTTGCGCCGATGGAATCGGAATTTCCCTTCCAGCTGCGCGGCGACGACGGCGTCATCCGCGTGTCGATCACGCGAAACGAGGAGCCCACGCGCTGGGGCTGGCAGCTCCTCGGCCTCGACGTTCCGCTCGAGCACATCGTCGGCTTCCCCGTCGTCGAGGCGACCGTCGACTACCCGGGCGAGGGCTACGCGGCCGTGATGGGTTGGGTGCAGGTCGTCCGCTACGAGGTGACCGGCGAGCCGGAGACCGTCGTGCTCGCGGACGTCGCACCTCAGCTGCAGGGTCTCGGGATGCCGTACGTCGCGTTCGGCGTTCGTCCGACCTACTTCGACTCACCGGCGATCTCGGAGCCTGACGCGGACTGGCGCGCCGCGACGTTCCTGACCGCGACGCCGGACGCGCTTTTGTCGCGGGTGATCGAGCCCGTGTGCGGGTTCCGCTGGGGGTATCTGCGCGAAGGCGGAGTGACCGAGGTGGTCGACGCGGCTCGGGCTGAAGAGAAGGATTGGCTCGAGGCGCGCGAGAAGCTCGTAACGCACTATCCCGACTGGGAGTGGCGTACCGGCTTCGCTAACGGGAGCTGAAGCCGCCTCCGCCCGGGGTCTCGATCCGGACGACGTCACCCGGCGCGAGATCTCTCGTCGCCTTCGACGGAAGCTCCTCGTCGTTGACGAAGTTGCGGCCGGGCTGGCCGGGCTCGCCTCCTTGCACGCCTCGCGGGGCATGTCGCCGTCGCTCGGAGATGATCGAGACCCGGCACGGTTCGAGAACACGCAGCTCGCGGACTACACCGTCGCCGCCGCGGTGGAGGCCGTCGCCGCCCGAGCCGAGCCGGAGCGCGTGCCGCTCGACCCGCAGCGGGTACGCGAGCTCGAGAGCCTCGGCCGGAGTGGTCAGTGTGTTTGACATTGTCACGTGCACTGCCGAGGGGCCGTCCGCGTCCGCGCAGGCGCCCTGCCCCCCGCCGATCGTCTCGTAGTACGTGAAGTGTTCGTTGCCGAACGTGAGGTTGTTCATCGTTCCCTGGCCTTGTGCTGGAACCGGAAGGACCTCCCCGAGTGCGGCGAACAGCGTGTCGACGATCCGGCCCGAGGTCTCGACGTTTCCGGCCGCGACCGCTGCCGGTGGGCGGGCATTGACGAGGGAGCCTTCGGGGGCGTCGACCGAGACAGGTGCAAACGCGCCGCCGGACGAGGGTAGATCAGGTGCGGTCAGGCAGCGGACGACGAAGTAGCAGGCCGAGCGCGTGACCGAGAGTGGGCAGTTGAGGTTGCCCTCGTGCTGCGGCGCGGTACCGGCGAAGTCGAACGTGATCTCGTCTCCCGCGATGGTGGCCGCGGCACGGATCACGAGGTCGCCCTCGGGGGCCTCGAGCACATCCTGCGCCTCGAAACGGCCGTCCGGGATGCGGTCGATCGCGGCTCGGACGACGCGCTCCGAATAATCGAAGAGCTCGTCCATCGCCGCGACGACGCGGTCTCGGCCCCGGCGCTCGCACAGCTCGGCAAGGCGCCGGGTCGCCAGGGCGTGAGCGGCGAGCTGGGCTCGAAAGTCGCCACGGCGCTCGTCGGGGTTTCGCATCCTGGTGACGAGGTCGTCGAGCAGCTCGTCGTCGAGCCTCGTGGGTGGGATCACGACCCCCTCGTCGGCGCAGCGTGCGAGAGCCCGCGGGCATGCTCCCCGGCTCGACGCCGCCGACGTCTGCGTGGTGCGCGCGGCTGACTGCGAAGCCGACGTCGGTCCGGGAGACGAGCGTGATGTCTGGTAGATGCGTCCCACCCGCGTACGGGTCGTTGAGGACGAAAACGTCGTCGGGGCCGGGGTCGTGGCGCATGACGGCCGCCACGGCGTCCGGCATCGCGCCGAGGTGGACTGGAATGTGCTCGGCCTGAGCAATCATCCGGCCGCGCTCGTCGAAGAGCGCGGTCGAGCAATCGCGGCGCTCCTTGATGTTCGCGGAGAAGGCGGACCGGATGAGCACGGCGCCCATCTCCTCGGCCACCGAGCGCAACGCGCTGCCGAGAACTTGGAGCTCAATATTCACGATCGCGTGAGCCTCCAGCCGGCACCCTTCCCATCCCTAACCCCCACCCACCCTGGGGGAAGCCAGCAGGTGGTGGTGTCCAGTTCGAGCATGGCTGGCCCGGCCACCCGCGTTGCAGGCTCCGAGCCGCGCTCGATCGCCGGGCCGGGCCTCACCTCGGCGGTGCGCACCGCGACGAGCTCGATCGTTCCGCGACAGGTCCGCGTAGCCGTAGCGCTCCTCGTGCGCGCGGTGGAACGCTTGCGCGAGCTCGGGACCGAGCGGCACCGTCAGCTCGAACGACTGGCCTGCGTAACGGAGATCCGCCTCGCCGGCGCGCGGCAGCTCACCGGCTTCGTCGAGCGGGACGAGGTACGAGCGCACGAAGTCGCGCCGCTCGTCACTCGCCGCGAGCCCGAGCGCGGACAGGGCACCGGCGCTCTCCGGGACGAGCACGGAGTGCAGTTCGAGCTCGTCCGCAAGCTCGCAGGCGTGGAGAGGCCCCGCGCCGCCGAACGCAACGAGGGCCAGCCCGCGCGGATCGTGCCCACGCTCGACCGAGACGAGCCGAACGGCTCGCACCATCTCTGCATTTACGGCGCGCACCACAGCCTCCGGGTCGAGGTCGCCGAGCGCACGCTCGGCCGCCGCGCGGTCGAGGCGAAGACCGCTCGCAAGCGTGTCCGGGAGCCTGCCCAGGACGAGGTTGGCGTCCGTCACGGTCGGACGCGTGCCGCCGCGGCCGTAGCAGGCCGGCCCCGGGTCTGCGCCCGCGCTCTCGGGCCCGACACGCAGAGCGCCGCCCTCGTCGAGCCACGCGATCGAGCCTCCGCCGGCGCCGACGGTCTGGAGGTCGACGCTCGGGAGCCGGACCGGGAACCCGGCGACGCTCCGCTCGACGCCGCGCTCGACTTCGCCGTTCCTGATCAGCGCGACGTCAGTCGATGTGCCGCCCATGTCGAGCGAGACCGCGTCCTCGCACGCCGGCCGCGCGAGCGGCGAGCGCCGCGCCGACGGCGCCTGCAGCGGGGCCGGAGAGCAGCGCAAAGGCGGGGTGCGCCGCAGCCTCGGCGATCGTCGCGACGCCGCCCGACGAGCGCATCACCAACGGCTCGGGCAGCCCCTCCTCGGCGCAGCGATCCGAGAGCGCCTCCAGATAGCCCGCCAACGATGGGCCGAGATAGGCGTCGATCGCAGTCGTCGATGCGCGTTCGTACTCGCGGAACTCCGGCGAGATCTCGTGGGAGGCGACGACGCGAGCTCCGGGCAGTCTCCTCCGCAACTCCTCGGCCACGGCCGCTTCGTGCTTCGCGTCTCGGAACGAAAAGAGACAGCACACGGCGACTGCCTCCGCATCGATCTCCGGTAGCGACTCGAGATCGAGCGGCCGCAGGACGCCGTCCGGCCCGATGCGCTCGTCGACGCCGAAGCAGCGGTCGAGCGGGACGAGCGGCTCCGGATGGTCGTCGCACAGCCGGTAGAGATGAGCTCGCGCCTGCCTCCGCAGGTGCAGGAGATGCTCGAACCCGGCGGTCGCGACGAACGCCGTCTTCGCGCCCTTGCGCTCCAGGAGCGCGTTCGTCGCGACCGTCGTCCCGTGCGTGAAGCGCTCCAGGTCGCGTGCGCCGACGGCTCGAGCGGCCGCGAGCACCGACTCCTCCTGGCGTCTCGCGGTCGGGACCTTCGCCGTCGAGATGCGGCCATCCTCGACGAGGACGGCGTCCGTGAACGTGCCGCCGACATCGACGCCGAGAATTCCCACGGCGCGAATGTACGCGGTCGCCGCTGCGTTGAATCGGTAGATGGCGGCACGCATGACGGAGATCGAGCTCCGCGGCGCGGGCGGCGAGCCGGTCGACCTCCGCCGGACGATCGCGTCGCACGGCGTCGCCGACCTGCCGCCGAACCGGATCGACGAAGAGGCCGGATCGCTCGAGGTGACGCTGCTGCTCGGCCGGGCCGGCGCGACCACGATTCGCATCTCCGCCGGCCGCAAAGGGCACGCCAGGGTCGAGGTTCTCGCAGGTCGAGCGACCGTCGCACACGCCCGTGCCGCTGCCGCCCACGTGCTGCGGCTCGACGAGGACCTGAGCCCCTTCTACGCGGCGGCCGCGGCCGATCCGGATCTTGCGTGGGTGACGAGCGGCGCGGGGCGGATGATCCGCAGCCCGACCGTGTTCGAGGAGGTCGTGAAGACGATCTGCACGACGAACTGCACCTGGTCGGCGACGATCCGCATGGTCTCCGCGCTCGTCGAGCACCTCGGCGAGCCGGCACCGGGCGCGACGGACGGGCCGCTCGGTCACGCCTTCCCGACCCCTGAGGCCATGGCCCGGAAGAAGGGTGCGTTTTACACTGAAACTGTCAGAGCGGGCTATCGGGGCGAGTACCTGCGGAGCCTGGCCCGATCGGTCGCGTCCGGGAAGCTCGATCTCGAGGCGCTCGGCACCGCGAGCGCCGACGAGGTGTCCGACGACGAGGTCGAGGCCCGCCTGCTCGCGCTCCCTGGAGTCGGCCCGTACGCCGCGGCGCACATCATGATGCTGCTCGGCCGCTACTCCCGGCTGATCCTCGACTCGTGGACGCGGCCGAAGTACCTCCGCGTCTCCGGCGCGAAGCAGGCGAAGGACAGCACGATCGAGCGCCGCTTCCGGCGCTACGGCCCGTACGCGGGTCTCGCCTTCTGGCTCTATCTGACCCGGGACTGGGTTGAGGAGTAGCTACCGGGAAGGCCTGAAGCGGATCGCGCCGGTGGCCCCGGCCTCGGCGAGCTTCGGCATCGCATTCGGGATCCTCGCGTCGACCGCGGGCATGGGCTCGGTCGCCCCGATCGTCATGTCCGCGACGACGTTCGCCGGCTCGGCCCAGTTCGCCGCCGCGTCCGTGCTCGACGACGGCGGCAGCATCGCCGCAGCAGTCATCGCCGCCGTGCTGCTCAACGCGCGCTACCTCGCGATCAGCATCGCGGTCTCGCCCGCCTTCGAGGGGTCCCGGACCAGACGCTTCCTCGAATCGCAGCTGATCGTGGACGAGTCCTGGGCGGTCGCGCAACGAGGCGGGGGCCGGATCGACCGCCGGATTCTCGTCGCAGCCGGGCTCCTGCTCTACCCGTGCTGGGTCGGCGCGACCGCGCTCGGCGTCTTCGGCAGTGGTCTCCTCGGAAAGCCCGAGCGCTTCGGCCTCGACGCCGCCTTTCCCGCGCTCTTCCTCGCCCTGCTCGTCTCGGTCGTCAAGACCCGGCGTGAGATCGCCGCGGCGCTCGCGGGTGGGGCGATCGCGCTCGCCTTTCTCCCATTCGCGCGTCCTGGCGTGCCGGTGATCGCAGCGAGCGCCGTCTGCCTCATGGGGCTCTGGAGGCGATGAGCGCGACCTGGGTCGCGGTCCTGGTCGTCGGCGCGTTCACGATCTCCTTCAAGGCCGCCGGCCCCGTGCTGCTCGCAGGACGTCAGCTGCCGGCCCAGCTCGCTTCCGTGTTCGAGCTGCTGGCGCCCTCGCTCCTCGCCGCGCTCGTCGTCACGCAGTCCGTCGGCGGCAAGGGCGGGATCGTGCTCGACGCGAGGCTCGTCGGCCTCGGTGCGGCGGTCGTCGCGATCAGGCTCCGCGCGCCGCTGATCGTGGTCGTCGTCGTAGCCGCGCTAACGACTGCGCTCGTCCGCGCTTTCTGAGGCGTCGCACGACTGCGGCTCGCCCTCGCAGCACCCGAGCTTGAAGCGGCAGTGCGGGCACTGCCACGTGCCGTGACGCCACTCCATCTCGGCGGCACAGCGCCAGCAGCGCTCGGAGGCGGTCAGAGAATGGCTGCTAATCTTCGACGGCTCGGCGGCGTAGCTCAGTTGGTTAGAGCAGCGGAATCATAATCCGCGTGTCGGAGGTTCGAGTCCTCCCGCCGCTACCTCCTCGTAGACTGTAAGAAGAGATGGCATCCGGAGTCAGAGACGCAATCACGCTTGCCTGCACCGAGTGCAGGCACCGTAACTATCAGAGCTCGAAGTCGAAGCGGAACACGCCCGACCGCGTCGAGCTGAAGAAGTACTGCCGCTGGTGCGGTCGCCACACCGCGCACCGGGAGACGCGCTAATGGCCAGGAACACGAGGCAGCGCCGGCGCCAGAGGCGTCGAGCGCAGGGCGGCGCCGCAGCAGGAGGAGCCGAGCAGGCGCAGCCGCAGGAGAAGAGCGTCAGCCAGCGGGCGCGGGCGCGCCAGCAGGCCGTTCGCCCGTCCGCTCAGCCGCAGAAGAGCCAGACCGGGTCGCGCCGTGTCCCCGGCAGCGGCTTCAGGCGTTTCGTCACCGAGTCCTGGGCCGAGCTCAAGAAGGTCGAGTGGCCGACCCAGAACCAGGTCATCCAGGGAACGATCGTCGTCATCATCGCCTGCGGCATCGTCGGCCTCTACCTCTGGATCGCCGACCTCATCTTCAAGCCCTTCGTCCGGGACATCTTGCTCACCACCCTGTTCCTCAGGTAGCCATGTTCCGCTGGTACGTGATCAACACTTACTCGGGGCACGAGAACAAGGTGAAGACCAATCTCGAGCACCGGATCATCTCGATGAACCAGGGCCCGCGGTTCCGCCGCGTCGTCGTCCCGACCGAGCAGGTGATCGAGACGAAGGACGGCCAGAAGGTGCAGACCGAAAAGCGCGTGCTGCCCGGTTACGTGCTCGTGAACATGGACCTCGACGACGACGCGTGGGGCGTGGTCAAGAACACGCCCGGTGTCACGGGGTTCGTCGGCGCCGGCAACACCCCGGTGCCGCTCTCGCAGCCCGAGGTCGACCGGATCCTCCGCACGGGCACCGCGATCGGGGAGCGCCAGCGCGCCCAGGTCGAGTTCTCGCTCGGCGAGTCGGTGAAGGTAACCTCAGGGCCGCTCTCGGACTTCGACGGCGAGATCGTCGACGTCCAGGCGGACGCCCAGAAGCTCAAGGTGCTCGTCGACATCTTCGAGCGCCAGGTGCCGGTAGAGCTTGGATTCGACCAAGTGAAGAAACTGGACTGACATGGCCAAGAAAGTTCTGACACTCATCAAGCTGCAGATCCCGGGCGGGCAGGCGAACCCTGCGCCGCCGGTCGGCCCTGCGCTCGGCCAGCACGGCGTGAACATCATGGAGTTCTGCAAGGCGTTCAACGCCCAGACGCAGCAGGAGAACGGCCGCATCACGCCGGTCGAGATCACGGTCTACGAGGACCGGTCGTTCACGTTCATCACGAAGACGCCGCCGGCGGCCGTCCTGATCAAGGAGGCGCTGCGGCTCGAGAAGGGCTCCGCCGAGCCGAACCGCGAGAAGGTCGGACGGCTGACGCGCGACCAGGTTCGCCAGATCGCCGAGGTCAAGATGCCGGACCTGAACGCACGCGACGTCGAGCAGGCGATGAAGGTCGTCGCCGGCACCGCGCGCTCGATGGGAGTGGAGACGGACCTGTGAGTCACGGAAAGAACTACAGAAACGCGCGCGCCACCTTCGACCGCGAGGAGCTCTACTCGCCCGCGCAGGCGATCCGCCTGCTCAAGGGCTTCGAGACCGCGAAGTTCGACGAGTCGGTCGAGGCGCACTTCAATCTCGGCCTCAACGTCCGGCACGCCGAGCAGCAGCTCCGCGGGACGCTCGATGCTTCCGCACGGCACCGGCCGCGAAGCCAAGGTCGCCGTCTTCGCCGAGGGCGACAAGGCCAAGGAAGCACAGGAGGCGGGCGCAGACATCGTCGGCACCGCCGACCTCGCGACGCAGATCGAGGAGGGCTTCGACGACTTCGACGTCGCCGTCGCGACACCGGATCAGATGAGCGTCGTCGGCAAGCTCGGCCGCATCCTCGGCCCGCGCGGGAAGATGCCGAACCCGAAGACCGGCACGGTCACGATGGATGTCGGCAAGGCCGTCCGCGAGGCCAAGGCCGGCAAGCTCGAGTACCGGACCGACCGCGGCGCGAACGTCCACGTCACGATCGGCAAGAAGAGCTTCGACGAGCGCCAGCTCGCCGAGAACTACGCCGCGCTGATCGACGAGATCATGCGCGCGAAGCCGGCCGCGGCGAAGGGGCGCTACATTCATTCCGTTACCCTGACGAGCACGATGGGGCCGGGAGTGCGCGTCGACCCGTCGCGCACGAGAGGAATCGTCGAAGAGCTGGAGGAACGAGAGCCAGAAGCAGTTTCAGCGTAAGTAGCCCGTCGCCGAAGACAGCCGGCAGCTCCGACCTCGTAACAGACTGTTACCAGGGGAGCGGAAGTCCAGCCGAGGTGCGGTCGCAGCGAGAGTCATCTCGTCGGCCCGCCTGCGTGCGGGTCGAAGTCGTTCTAGGAGGTGATTCGATGCAGAAATCTGAAAAGGAACGAGTCGTCGCGGAGCTGACCGAGCGCCTGCAGGGTGCCGAGACGCTCATCGTCGCGGACTACCGCGGGCTGACCGTGACGCAGATCGCGGAGCTCCGCGAGAAGCTTTACGAGCACGGGGCGCGCTTTTCGGTCGTGAAGAACTCGCTCACGAAGCGCGCGGCGGAGTCGGCCGGTGTCGAGCCGTTGCTCGCACTGCTCGAAGGGCCGACTGCGATCGCGTTTCTCGAGTCGGACGGCGATCCCGTCGCGGTCGCGAAGGCGCTCGACGACGCTGTCCGCACGGAGACGATCACGCTCAAGGGCGGTTTGCTCGAGGGCGCCGAGATCGGCGCGGACGACCTCAAGCAGCTCGCGAAGCTGCCGCCGACCGAGGTGCTGCATGCGCAGCTCGTTGGCGCAGTCGCCGGCCCGGTCACAGCGATCGTCGGATTGTTCGCGGCGCCGATGCGCGAGCTCGTCGGCGTGATCGACGCACGCATTCGCCAGCTCGAGGAGCAGGGTGAGTCGGCGGAAGCGCCTGCCGAGGAGCCGACGGCGGAGGCCGAAGCAGAGCCTGTCGAAGAACCTGCCGCTGACGAGGCTCCTGCCGAGGAAGCCGCTGCGGAAGAGCCCGCGGCAGAGGAACCGGCCGCCGAGGCCGAGCCCGAGCAGACAGAGGAAGAACCAGTACCAGAGCCTGAACAGGAATCCCAGGAAGGAGAGGAGCAGTAATGGCAACCAAGACGGACACGGACAAGCTCGTCGAGTCGCTGGGCGGGATGACCGTCCTCGAGCTCGTCGACCTGAAGAACAAGCTCGAGGAGGAGTGGGGCGTCACGGCGGCAGCGCCGATGGCCGTCGCCGCTGCTCCGGCTGCGGGCGACGGCGCCGCGGCGGCCGAGGAGAAGACGGCCTTCGACGTCGTCCTCACTGCGGCCGGCGGTCAGAAGATCCAGGTGATCAAGGTCGTCCGCGCGGTAACGGGCCTCGGTCTCAAGGAGGCCAAGGACCTCGTCGACGGCGCGCCGAACCCGGTGAAGGAAGGCGTGGCGCAGGAAGAGGCCGACCAGGTCAAGGCGCAGCTGGAAGAAGCGGGCGCCACGGTCGAACTGAAGTAGTTGTTGGGGGAACCTCCCGGTTCCCCCAACACGTCTCTTGACGCAGGGGCTATAGTCGATCTCGTAGTGAAGGCCGTCGCGCTGCAGCGTTTGCGCAGCGAC